>UQKQ01000026.1 GCA_900541645.1 uncultured Collinsella sp. | reverse complement strand
AACGGCGCCCGGGGGCTCGGGGTAGCGGATGGTGGCGGAAAGGCCAATCCGGCGGGGCTGCACGCCCGCCATGCGCGAAAGGCGCTCAATAAGGCAGAGCGTCTGCCCGCCACGGTCGCCGCGCATGAGCGAATGGACCTCGTCGATGACCACATAGCGCAGGTCGCAAAACATGCGCGGGATCGCCATGTGCTTATGGATCAGGAGCGCCTCGAGCGACTCGGGCGTAATCTGCAAGATGCCGCTCGGTTTTTTGATGAGCTTAGCCTTGTGCGATTGCGAGACGTCGCCATGCCAGTGCCAGACAGGGATATCGGCCTCTTCGCAGAGGTCGTTGAGGCGAACGAACTGGTCGTTGATGAGTGCTTTGAGGGGACCAATGTAGAGGGCGCCCACGCTCGCGGGCGGGTTCTCCCAAAACTCGGTCAGGATGGGAAAGAAGGCCGCCTCGGTTTTGCCGGAAGCCGTGGATGCCGTCAGGAGTACGTTGTCCTGCGTGTTAAAGATGGCGTCTGCCGCCGCAACCTGGATAGAGCGCAGACTCTCCCAATCGTGGGAGTAGATGAAGTCTTGGATAAACGGGGCATATCGGTCAAAGGCGTTCATGGGACCTCCTCTCAACAACGGGCTGATCAACACAACGGGCAACGGCTCGATATCTTGCAACATCGGCGTTTGCCCAGATAAAACCTACCAAAATAAACCTGTCCATTTTTGGCAGGTTAGATGGTGAACTCGGTGAAATTGCGGTCGCCGCCTGCGGTATCGGTGTCGCCTGTTGCGGTTGCCGGCGCCATCGCGTCGCCGCCGACGCTTTGCAGTAACTCGGCCACGTTGGCGTCGGGGTTCTGACACAGGATGTCGAGCAGCTCGATAAAGTCGCGGATGACCTCGCGGGGCGTCAGATGCGTGTCGGCTCCCACACGACCGAACTCGATCTTGAGGAAGTCAACCAAGTCGTTCTCGGTAAGCGTGGGCGTCCAGCCAAAGTAGCCGGCGTGAATTTGCATGAGCTTTTCGATGAGCACCAGCAGCTCCTCGTAGGTGAGCGGCTGCAGACGGATGATGGGCGCGAGCATGTCTTTGAGATCATCGCGCGCAAAACGACCCTGAGCGAGTCGGCTGCGCAGGGCCTCGTAGGAGAACACGCCGCGGCGACGGTCTTCGATGGAGGTTGGCGTGCCGCCCATGATCACGCCCAGGTACTGCGCTTTGCCCTGGAGCGTGTCGTTGTACATCGTTAGGATTTTCTCGTAGTTGTACTGTCGCGTGATCGCGTTGGGAATCTTGTACAGATTCACGAGCTCGTCGATGAGCACCAGCATGCCCTTGTAGCCGCTGCAGACCAAAAAGCGCGCAATGAGCTTAACGTAGTCGTACCAGTCGTCGTCGCTGATGATGGTCGAGGAGCCCAGCTCGGCGCGTGCCTCGCTCTTGGTGCGGTACTCGCCGCGAATCCATTTGGTCACGCGACTCATAGCTTCTTCGTCACCCTCCGAGACGGCCGTGCGATAACGGCGGAGCATGCGGGCAAAGTCAAAGCCGTGGACCATCTCCTCGAGCGGGGCCAGTTGGGCATTGACGGCAGACTCGTCGGCCTCGGCACACGAGGCGACCCAGCGGTCCAGGATAAGGTTGAGCGCGCCGCCCTCGGGGCGCGTCTTGGTCGATATGTTGCGGATGAGCTCGCGATAGGTGGCGAGGCCCTGGCCCTGGCCGCCCTGTAGGCGGCGCTCGGGGGAAAGGTCGGCATCGGCGACCACGAAGCCCTCGCCCATGGCATGCGTTCGGATGGTCTGGAGCAAAAAGCTCTTGCCGGCGCCGTAGCGACCGACTAGGAAACGGAAGCTTGCGCCGCCGTCGGCGATGAGACTCAGGTCGGTGAGCAGGGCGCGGATCTCGACCTCGCGTCCTACGGTGATGTAGGGAAGGCCAATGCGCGGGACAACGCCGCCCTTGAGCGAGTTGAGAATGACGGCGGCGACGCGCTTGGGCACACGGGGTGCTGCGGATGCGGTATCACTCATGGTCTAAGTATCCTCTCACGTCTGCTTCGTAGTCCTCGATAATTTGCGGTCCTGCTGATCCAAATTCAATAACGGTGTCGCCCACCAGGTCAAAGAGCGCTTCGTTGATGCTATCGACGAGCATGTCCTCACTCTTGCCCGACTGTTCCACCGCCGATGCCGTCTGTGCTGCGTTTTGCTCGAGTAGTGCTCGAAGATAGGCGTCTGCGGCGGGATCGAGTGCGGACGCGGGGTCGGCGGGCGCGGGCGGTGGGGCGGGGGGCGGGGGTACGACGCCAAACCGCTCGGGGGGGGTGG
>UQKQ01000025.1 GCA_900541645.1 uncultured Collinsella sp. | reverse complement strand
CCCTTGGCCGCGGGGCCCCCCCCCCCCAACAAATCCAAGCCCCGCGCCCCCGGCCGGGCCCCCCCCAACCCCCCGCGAAAACAAAAACCGCCACAAAGGTGCCTGTCCCCTTTGTGGCGGTTTTAGGTGGCGTGGGCGGTTAGGCCTGGAAGGTATCGCGGTCGGGGGCGAAGGACTGCATGGCCGCTATGGTGCGGTCAAAGAGCTCGGGGAGCTCCCAGCCCAACATCTCGGCGCCCTGCGAAATCACGTCGCGCGAGCAGCCGGCGGCAAAGCGCTTGTCCTTGAACTTCTTCTTGAGCGACTTGGTCGTAAAGTCCATAACGCTCTTGCTCGGGCGCATGATGACTGCAGCGCCGATCAGGCCGGTGAGCTCATCGCAGGCAAACAGGATCTTTTCCATCTGCAGCTCGGGTTTGGGCAGCGAGGTGTTGAAGTCCGACGTGTGCGTCTGGATGGCGCGAATGAGCTCGGGAGACGCACCTTCGCCCTCAAGAATCTCGGCAGCATAGATGGTGTGGTTCATGGGGTCGTCCTCATGCTCCTCCCAATCCAGGTCGTGCAGCAGACCGACGATGCCCCAAAACTCCTCGTTCTCGGGGTCGAACTCGCGCGCAAAGTAGCGCATAGTGCCCTCGACCGTCTCGCCATGGGTGATGTGGAACGGGTCCTTGTTGTGTTCGTTGAGCAGTTCGAACGCGCGGTCGCGGGTGATTCCGGCGGTAAGCGGCTCTGCCATAAGAGACTCCTTGTGCTCGTGGGTATCGATAAGAATGAATACTACTAGAACAAGAAAACCGCCACAAAGGTGTCTGTCCCCTTTGTGGTGGTTTTTGGCGCGGATGGGTTAGTTGAGGGCGGCTCGGGCTAGGCGAGCTTCGGCGTCCTCCTCGGTGACGCCCAAGGCCACGGCGAATTCCTCGATGGAGCGGCGCTTGGCTTCCTTAAGTACGCGCATGTAGTAAGAGCTGGGCTTTTTATCTGCTTCCTCGGCCTGACGAATGCGGTGCATCATGGTCTTTGCCACGCGGACCGTCTCGGGCGCGCCCAGCTTGAGCTGCTGCTTAAAGTGCGTCTCCTCAAGCGAGCTGTTGCGCTCGGTAAAGGTGTCGCACTCCAGCTCGTCGTAGTGGCTCAGCAGGTGCTCGGCATCTTGCTGCGAGATGGCAGCGTGCAAACGGTCGGCCTGCGCCACGGGGTACATAAGGATCGTCTGCGCATGCCCCTGCTTGGTCTCGAGCAACAGCATGGGCTGCGGTGTGTCGTCCCTAAAACCGACGACGGTGCAGACTCCCTGACCCGGATGAATGACGTGTTGACCGATTGAGAACATGCTACCTCCAACTTATACGAATTTACGTATGTCTAGAATAACACGCTGACGTGCGCAAATCCTCGCTTTATGCAGGAAAAGCACACAACTCTGATAGGTAAGAGTATTCGATAAAAGACACAGCTCATTCACACCTTTATGCATTTTCAACGCGTGCATAATCTGCAGGCAGACCGGCATCTTTGAGTGAGTCCATACAAGCTGTAGTCAATTTTGTGCATATGCAATTTCGATTGGCTTTACCCTGCGACAGTGCCCGTCGCTTGTGATAGAGTGCTACAAACTCTGGCTTTTGCCCTACGAGTGACCAAGAGCTCGGGGGCTTTAACACAAGGAGGATCTATGCCCGAGAAGATTGAAGAGCTGGTACGCGCTGCGCTTGCTGCGGCCCAGGAGGCCGGCGACCTTTCCGCATTTGAACTTGACGATTGCGCTATCGAGCGACCGGCTGACACTTCTCATGGCGAGTGGACCTCTACCATGGCCCTGAAGTCCGCCAAGCTGGCCCACTGCGCCCCGCGCAAGATCGCCGAGGCCATTGTTGCCCATATGCCCGAGGATCCCGCGATCGAGAAGGTTGAGATCGCAGGCCCCGGTTTCATCAACTTCTACCTCTCCGTTGCCGTCAAGAATGCCATCTTTGGCGAGGCTCGCGAGAAGGGCATGGACTTCGCTAAGTCCAACGTCGGTGGTGGCCTGAAGACCCAGGTCGAGTTCGTTTCCGCCAACCCCGTCGGCCCCATGCACATTGGTCACGGCCGCTGGGCCGCTCTGGGCGACTCCCTTTGCCGCGTCATGGACCACGCCGGTTACGACATCCAGCGTGAGTTCTACATCAATGACCACGGCTCTCAGATGAACACCTTCGGCAACTCCATCAGCACGCGCTATATGCAGCTTGCCGACATCATCGCCAAGCAGGGCGTTGATATCGACGAGGCTCACAAGCTGCTGATCGCCGACCGTGACGCCTTTGTTGCCGACGAGAACGACGAGCATCCCGAGACCCATCCGTATCAGGACAACTTTGCCGAGACTCTGGGCAAGGACTCCTACGGCGGCGACTACATCATCGACGAGGCCGCCGAGTTCTGGCGCACCGACGGCGATAAGTGGGTCAACGCCGATCCTCAGGAGCGCATGGAGAGCTTCCGCGAGCGCGGCTATGTAAAGATGGTCGATAACATGCGCGACCTCTGCCACGCCGTCAACTGCGACTTCGATCGTTGGTACTCCGAGCGCTCGCTGTACGTGAAGGACACCGAGGGCGAGACCGCCGGCACCTCCGCCGTCGACCGCGCTTTTGAGAAGCTCGACAAGATGGGCTACCTCTACACCAAGGACGGCGCCCTGTGGTTCCGCTCCACCGATCTGGGCGACGACAAGGACCGCGTCCTGATCAAGTCCGACGGCGAGTACACCTACTTCGCCTCCGACGTCGCCTATCATTGGGATAAGTTCCAGCGCGTCGATCACGTCATCGACATCTGGGGCGCCGACCACCACGGTTACATCGAGCGCGTCCGCTGCGTCTGCGACGCTCTGGGTTACCCCGGCAAGTTCGAGGTTCTACTGGGCCAGCTCGTCAACCTGCTGCGTAACGGCAAGCCCGTCCGTATGTCCAAGCGTAAGGGCACCATGGTGACCCTGCAGGAGCTCGTCGACGAGGTCGGCTCCGACGCTGCCCGTTACACGCTTATCTCCAAGAGCTCCAACCAGATGGTCGACTTCGACATTGAGGCCGTTAAGAAGCGCGACAACTCCAACCCGGTCTATTACGTGCAGTATGCTCACGCCCGCGTATGCTCCATCCTGCGCCGTGCCGCCGACGTTACGCCCGAGCAGGCTGACGAGATGGGTATGAAGGCCGTCGCCGCCAAGGCCATCGGCGAGAACGTTGATTACTCGCTGCTGACCGACCCGACCGAGCTCGCCCTTTCGCGCAAGCTCAACGAGCTTACCGACCTGATTGCCAGCTGCGCTCGCGACCGCGCCCCGTTCCGTCTGACGCACTTTGCCGAGGAACTCGCTGGTGACTTCCACAGCTTCTATGCTGCCTGCCAGGTGCTGCCGAGCGAGGGCCGTCCCGTCGACCCCGAGCTTTCGCGTGCCCGTCTGGCCGCTTGCGATGCCGTCCGCGTGACGCTCGCCCTGGTGCTCACCCTTGTTGGCGTTTCCGCGCCTGAGCAGATGTAAGCTACGGGTCATTTGACCGTGTAGGTTCGGCTTTGCTGAACCCTATAAGCCCGATCTCCATGCGGAGGTCGGGCTTTTTTCGTTTGGCGGGGCTTTTAGGCGTGTTGGAAAATGCTACCAAATCGCAACTATACCGGTTTACGGGGCTGAATCGCTGCCTGGCGACCATAGCGACAGCAGTGAAAATAAAACCGCAGCTAGACGGTTTATTGTTTCTTGAAAATGCAGGGTATGGTTGGCTTGCAGCATTCTGGCCCCGTAATCCGGCGTAGTTTTGAAAATTGCCCCTTGGGGACGGAGGAAAATGGATCATTTTCGTCTCGCGGAGGGGTGGTGGGATACCGTCCGCCGCGAATCGTGCTCATCTCCTACGTTTGGACGCATATCCCGAGCCATGCCGAAAAGTACGATATTAAAACCGCAGGTAGCAGACTCGTTGTTTATGAAAAAAACAAGGGTATGGTCAGGGGCTCGGGTGCAAACGTAGTAGATGGGCGCGATTCGTGGCGCGGCTATTCCGGGTGCCACGGCTTCACTCCTCTGGCGCGACATTTCAAGGCGCTTTTGAGGAGGAGTGTCCCTGATGACTAGTCGTTTAAGAACGTCCATTACAGTCGAAATTGTCAGCCCGGGCCCGTCTCGGGCTACGATTGAGGCGCGCCCAGAACGGGCCGCC
>UQKQ01000024.1 GCA_900541645.1 uncultured Collinsella sp. | reverse complement strand
AGGCCTTCGAGGCCGAGCGCAAAATGGATTCTAAAAAACACCTTGCCAAATAGGAGCGTCAGGACGCAAAGAGGCTCGCCGCACGAAGTGCGCAGCGAGCCTCTTTGCATGTCCGAGGACGTTTTGGGAGGTAGCCCAAACAGCCCCGGCGATCCTGCGGGAGTTGAGCCCCTTTAGAACTTGTCGTGGAAGGTACGCGCAATGACCTCGTCCTGCTGCTCCTTGGTGAGCGTGTGGAAGTTCACGGCATAGCCGGAAACGCGGATGGTCAGCTGCGGGTACTTCTCGGGGTGAGCCTGAGCGTCGAGCAGCGTCTCACGGTTGAAGACGTTGATGTTCAGGTGGTGGCCACCCTTCTCGGCGTAAGCGTCGAGCATGTGGACCAGGTTATCGGCCTGGGTCTCGGAAACTTCAGAAACCTTCATAATGTGTCTCCTTCGATTAATAGGCGCCGGCCGAAACCGGCGCACTAATCAGTAATCGTTATTGTTAGTATAGCACTAACAATAGTTACTCGCCCAGCTGATCAAGGTCGATATCGCCAAAGAACACCTGGTCCTCCTTGCCGAGCGCACTCGGGATGATGGAGAAGGTGTTGGAGATGCCGTCCTGAGCATCGCGGAACGGGAGCTTGGAAACCGAAGACAGCGAAGCGATGGCGCCGTGGCTATCGCGCTTGTGCATGGGGTTAGCACCCGGGGCGAACGGCTGGCCAGCCTTGCGGCCGTCGGGCGTGGAGCCGGTCTTCTTACCGTACACGACGTTGGAGGTAATGGTCAGAACCGAGGTCGTGGGCACGGAGTTGCGGTAGGTGTCGTTCATGCGGATGTACTCCATGAACTGGTGCACAACGTCGTGAGCAATCTGGTCGACGCGGTCGTCGTCGTTACCGTACTTGGGGAACTCGCCCTCGGTCTCGAAGTCGACGATGATGCCGTTCTCGTCACGGACGGGGTGAACCTTGGCGTACTTGATGGCGGACAGGGAGTCAGCCACGACGGAAAGGCCAGCGATGCCCGTAGCGAACCAGCGGTGCACGTGCTTGTCGTGCAGAGCCATCTGGATGCGCTCGTAGCAATACTTGTCGTGCATGTAGTGAATGATGTTCAGCGAGTTGACGTACACGCCAGCGAGCCACTTCATCATGTCGTTGTACTTGGCCACAACGTCGTCGTAATCGAGCGTATCGCCCTCGACGGCGCGATACTTGGGGCCGACCTGCTTCTTGGAGACCTCGTCAACACCGCCGTTGAGTGCGTAGAGCAGGCACTTGGCAAGGTTGGCGCGGGCGCCGAAGAACTGCATCTCCTTGCCGATGCGCATGGAGGACACGCAGCAGGCAATGCCGTAGTCGTCGCCGTGATAGACGCGCATAAGGTCGTCGTTCTCGTACTGGATCGAGGAGCTGGCGACGGAAGTCTTGGCGCAGAACTTCTTGAAGTTCTCGGGCAGACGGGTCGACCACAGAACGGTCATGTTGGGCTCGGGGCTGGTACCCATGTTCTCGAGCGTGTGCAGGTAGCGGTAGCTCATCTTGGTAACGAGCGTACGGCCGTCAACACCCATGCCGCCGATGGACTCGGTGACCCACTGCGGGTCGCCGGTGAACAGGGCCTGGTACTCGGGAGTACGGGCGAACTTGACCATGCGGAGCTTCATGATGAAGTGATCCACGAACTCCTGGATCTGCTCCTCGGTGAAGGTACCGTTGGCAAGGTCGCGCTCAGCATAGATGTCGATGAACGTAGAGGTACGGCCGATGGACATAGCGGCGCCGTTCTGCTCCTTGACGGCAGCAAGGTAGGCGAAGTACATCCACTGGATGGCCTCCTGCGTGTTGGTAGCAGGGTTGGAAATGTCGAAACCATAGGTCTCGGCCATCATCTTGAGCTCGCCGAGGGCGCGGATCTGCTCCTGCAGCTCCTCACGGTCGCGGATGTTGTCGGCGGTCATGACCGTCGGGGTGGAAGCCTTCTGGGCCTCCTTGTCCTTAATCAGGTAGTCGACACCGTACAGGGCGACACGACGGTAGTCGCCGATGATGCGGCCGCGGCCATAGCCATCGGGCAGACCGGTGATGATGTGAGCCGAGCGGCAAGCACGCATCTCGGGGGTGTAAACATCGAAGACGCCGGCGTTGTGGGTCTTGCGCTCGAAGGTGTAGCGCTCGACAACGTTCTCGTCGACCTTGTAGCCGTGCTGGCTGGCGGCCTGGCAAGCGATGCGGATACCGCCGTTGACGTGCAGAGCGCGCTTGAGCGGCTTGTCGGTCTGGAGGCCGACGATGGTCTCCTTCTCGCGGTGGGCGTTATCGATGTAGCCAGCGGGGTGGCTCACGATACCCGTGACGGTCTTGGTGTCCATATCGAGGACACCGCCCTGCTCGCGCTCCTTAAGCAGCAGGTCGAGAACCTCGCCCCACAGCTCCTTGGTACGCTCGGTCGGACCTACGAGGAACGACTCGTCGCCCTCGTAAGGGGTGTAGTTCTTCTGGATGAAGTCTCGGACGTCAACCTCTCCCGTCCAAATGCCTTCCTTGAAGCCTTCCCATGCCTCCTGCATTGTGTAACCACGCTCCTAGTTACGTGTAATGCGGCGCTCTCTCACACCGCTGCTTATTGAATTCTTGAATTTTCGGCTTGCACTACCGGCTTCTTCCGTTCTTCACCACATGTTGGTGCAGGGAAAAACGTTTGTCCACCTTGGAACTGCAACCCAAAACCCAAGATTTCACCCGTTTGAGAAGGATAACATAGCGACCCTCTCCATCTGGGCTGTTATATGTTTCTTTTTTTATATCATAAGGGCGTTTTTTACAAACCCGCAGGAAATGCGAGCGTGAACAACTACCGTTCACCGATTTGTTTGGTATTTTTCCTTGCCTTTGTACGACGTTCGCTCTAGCTGTTATGCCAGCTTTAGCAGAGTAAAGTGCCTCTGAGTAGGCTTTGGGACATGCCTTACGATCTACCCCTTACTTTGCTGATACCGACGGTGTACGGAGGTCGCCTAAAGGTTGTTTTCTAGGCATGACCCAAAATCTACCGTATAGGGTGCGCGTGCAAGGGTATCATCTTTCACCGAAAATAGTTTCTAGTGTTAGGGGTTTTCGGTGGAAGATACCGATTTCCATGAGCTTGGACGTCAGCTCCTTACTGAGTTTGGCAGCATGCATCAGCGCATTTCGCGCTTTGCGGACAAAGCCCTCGGCGGCGAGATGGCCGTCATGCGCGCCCTCATGCTCGCCGGCGGTTCGCTCACGCCGAGCGAACTCGCCGATCGCGCCTGGGTCTCGAGCGCCCGCATCGCCAATATCCTACGCGCTCTCGAAGCCAAGGGCTGGGTCGAGCGCGAGCACTCAAAGACCGACCGTCGTCGCGTACACGTCACGGTGACCGACAAGGGATTCCAGGATCTCGAAATCAAACGACGGGAATTCGAGGAGCGCACCACGGCCTTCCTCGAGCAGCTCGGCGAAACAGATACCCAAGAGATGGTGCGCCTTCTAAGACGTGCCAACGAAATTATCGACCGCAATCAAGAAAGGAGAGATGCCGAGTGAGGATTCTCAAGCTCTTTAAAAAGCACGTCCTGGCACTGTTCACAGCTATCGTACTTATCGTAATCAGCTGCAACGCCGATCTGGCGCTGCCTACCTATATGAGCGACATCGTCGACGTGGGCGTGCAGCAAGGCGGCATCGCCTCGCCCGTGCCCGACACCATTCGCGCCGAATCGCTCGACGACCTCGAACTCTTTATGAGCGCCAAGGACGCCAAGGCTGTGGAGGCCGTGTTTAGCAAGGCAGACAATAACGGTATTCGAACGTACAAGGGCACCGAGGAAGAGCGCGCCGACGGCAGCAAGCTCGCCGATATCATGAGTCTGCCTGAGACCGTCGTGCTCGCCTTCAACCAGGGCATCGACGCCGACTCCATGGGCGACATGACCGGCGCATCCACCGAATCTGGCAACAGCGCCGCCCAGGCCATGCCCACCCCCGAGCAGATGGCGGCGATGACGCCCGAGCAGCTCGCCGAGATGCAGAGGAAGGCCGCTGCGGCGCAGAACATGCAAAAGCAGATTGATGCCGACGGCGGTAAGATCACCATGAAGGGCCTGCGTCTAGGCGTTGAAGGCGGCCTAATCGACCAGGGCAAGCTCGTCGATGGCGCCAACGATATGGCGGACAAAATGGGCTCCATGTCGGGCTCCATCGTCACTCAGCGCGCCGTGAGCTATGTGCAGGATGAGTACAAGGCGCAGGGCATCGACCCCGCCGACGTGCAGAACGCCTACCTGGGCCGCATGGCGACCACGATGTTTGGCCTGTGTCTGGTGTCGCTGGTCGCCACCATCCTGACCGGCGCCGTGGCTTCGCGCACCGCCTGCTCCATTGCCCGCGACCTGCGCCGCGAAACCTTCAACAAGGTTATGCACTTCTCGCCGGCCGAGGTGGGCAAGTTTAGTCAGGCCTCGCTCATCACCCGCTGCACCAACGACATTCAGCAGATTCAGATGGCCGCAACCCTGTTTATCCGCATGTGTCTTATGGCCCCCGTCATGGGCATCGTCGCCGTCATGCGCGTCCTGGCCAACCACACCGGCCTGGAGTGGACCATCGCCGTGGCCATCATCGCGGTCTCGGCCGTCGTCGGCGTGCTCATGGGCCTCACCATGCCCAAATTCAAGAAGATGCAGAGCTTCGTGGACCGCGTGAACCTTACCGCCCGCGAGCTACTCGACGGCCTTATGCCCATCCGCTCGTTCAACCGCGAGGAGCATGAGCTCGAGCGTTTTGACAAGGCGTCGCTCGACCTGATGACCACGCAGCTCTACACCAACCGCGCTATGAGCTTTATGATGCCGCTCATGATGCTCGTCATGAACTGCATCACCGTGCTTATCGTCTGGTTTGGCGCGCAGGGCGTGTCCGACGGCGTAATGCAGGTCGGCAACATGATGGCGTTTATCTCCTACACCATGCAGATCGTCATGGCGTTTATGATCCTCACCATGGTTTCGGTCATCCTGCCCCGTGCCGAGGTCGCAGCTGAGCGCGTGGAAGAGGTCGTCACCTGCCCCACCAGCATCAACGACCCCGCCTCGCCCAAACTGCCCGCGGCCAGCGCGCCGCGCGGTGAGCTCACCTTCCGCGACGTGAGCTTCCAGTATCCCGACGCCCGCGCCGATGTCATCAGCGGCGTGAACTTCACCACACATGCCGGTCAGATGCTCGGCATCATTGGCTCCACGGGCTCGGGCAAATCTACGCTCGTGCAACTGATTCCGCGCTTATACGACGTCACGGGCGGCAGCATTTCGCTCGACGGCATCGACGTGCGCGATATGACCCTTTCCGAGCTGCGCGGCCGCATTGGATACATCCCGCAGCAGGGGCGTCTGTTCTCGGGCACCGTCGAGAGCAACCTCAAGTTTGCCGGCGACATGGTGAGCGACGAGGACATGCACCGGGCGGCACGCATCGCACAGGCCGAGGACTTTATCGCCGAGCGCGAGGGCGGCTACAACTCCCCCATCAGCCAGGGCGGTTCCAATGTCTCGGGCGGTCAGCGCCAGCGTCTGGCCATCGCCCGCGCCTTGGCAAAAAAGCCCGAGGTTGTGGTGTTCGATGACTCGTTTAGCGCCCTCGACTACAAGACCGACGCGCGCCTGCGCGAAGAGCTGGCCAAAAACGTTACCGACGCCGCACTCGTGGTCGTGGCCCAGCGCATCGCGACCATCATGCACGCCGACCAGATCATCGTGCTCGACGACGGCCACGTGGTGGGCACCGGCACGCACGAGGAGCTGCTGCGCAGCTGCCCGGCGTACCTGGAGATCGCACAGTCGCAGCTTTCCGCCGAGGAGCTGGGGCGCACCCAAGAAGAAATTGCAGCCGTCATGGAAGGAGGCGAGCGCTAATGGCAGACGAGACCAAGACCCAAATTCCCAAGCCCACCCGCCAGCGTGGTCCCATGGGCCGCATGGGCGGCATGCGTCGCGGCGAAAAGGCCAAGGACTTTAAGGGCACCATGAGGCAGCTGCTCGGCTATATCGGCCAGCACAAGATTGCCGTGTTTACCGCCGTCGCCTTTGCCGTGTGCTCGGTCATCTTTAACATTGTGGGGCCCAAGGTGCTCGGCCAGGTTACCACCAAACTGTTCGAGGGCCTGGTTGCCAAGGTCAACGGTACCGGCGATGTCGACTTTAACTGGATCGCCAAGACGCTCGGCTTTTTGCTCTGCCTGTATCTGGCGAGCTCTGTTTGCAGCCTCATCCAGGGCTGGCTCATGACCGGCGTCACGCAAAAGATTTGCTACCGCATGCGCAAGGAGATCGCCGCCAAGATCGCCGTCGTGCCGATGAGCTACTTCAACGGCCACAGCAAGGGCGATGTGCTCAGCCGCATCACCAACGATGTCGACACACTCGGCCAGAGCCTCAACCAGTCCGTGACGCAGCTCATCACCTCGATCACGCAGATCGTGGGCGTGCTCGTGATGATGCTCTCCATCAGCTTGCCGCTCACCGGCGTCGTCGTGGTCACGCTGCCCGTCGCCGCCGTGATCATGGCCGTGATGATTCACTTCTCGCAGCCGTACTTCCGCGAGCAGCAGCAGGTCCTGGGCACCGTCAACGGCATCATCGAGGAAGACTTTGCCGGCCAGAATGTCATTCAGGTGTTCGACCGCGCCGAGGCCTCAATCGAGGAGTTCGACCGTCAAAACGACCGCCTCTTTATTAGTGGCTGGCGCTCGCAGTTCCTGTCGGGCCTGATGATGCCGCTTATGAGCCTGGTGGGCAACATGGGCTACGTGGGCGTCGTCGTGGTGGGCGCGCAGCTCGCGCTGACCGGTAGCGCCACTCCCGGCGACATCCAGAGCTTTATCCAGTACGTGCGCAACTTTACACAACCCGTGCAGCAGCTGGGCAACGTAAGCAACACGATGCAGTCGATGGCCGCTGCCACCGAGCGCGTCTTTGAGTTCCTGGCCGCGCCCGAGGAGGAGCAGAAGGCCGACGCGCAGATTCCCGAGAAGCGCCCCGGCCACGTGGAGTTTGACCATGTCAAGTTTGGCTACACGCCCGACAAGACCATCATCCACGACTTTAGTTGCGAGGCACAGCCCGGCCAGACCGTGGCCATCGTCGGCCCCACCGGCGCCGGCAAGACCACGCTCATCAAGCTGCTGCAGCGCTTCTACGATGTGGACGACGGTTCGCTGCGTGTCGAGGGTATCGACGTGCGAGACTGGGATCGCGCGGCACTGCGCGGCGAGTTTGCCATGGTGCTGCAGGATACCTGGCTGTTTAACGGCACGATCCGCGAGAACATCCGCTACGGACGTCCCGATGCGAGCGATGCCGAGGTAGAAGCCGCCGCACGCGCCGCACGCTGCGACCACTTTATCCATACGCTCGCCGGCGGTTACGACTTTATGATCAACGAGGAGGGTACTAACCTCTCACAGGGCCAGCGCCAGCTCGTGACCATCGCCCGCGCCATTTTGGCCGACCGTCCGGCGCTGATTTTGGACGAGGCGACTTCCAACGTCGATACCCGCACCGAGGAACTCATTCAGCGCGCCATGGATGCGCTGATGCAGGGCCGTACAAGCTTTGTCATCGCGCACCGCCTGTCCACGATCCGCAACGCCGACGTGATCTTGGTAATTCGCGACGGCGACATCGTCGAGAAGGGCACGCACGACGAGTTACTCGCCCAAGGCGGCTTCTACGCCGACCTGTACAACTCGCAGTTCGACGAGGCGGCGTAACAACCGGCGGCAAACAACCGCAATGCCCAGAAAACGGGGGCGCAGGACAACCTGCGCCCCCGTTTTTTGCTCTGCGGCCCTCGAACCACCTCCCCTGGGACCTGATTGACGCCCTCCCTCAAGGCCCCGTGGACAAAAAATGGCAAATATGAGTACTGTTACTTTTTTAGTAACATCCAAAACGACCCAAAACACCGCTCTTGTAGCTTGTATGCACCTCCACATTGCTCAATCAGCTCTGTATCAGGCTTATATGTACTAGCGTTAATGAACATATTTACTTTATGTCCATTATTTTGTGGGAGCAATATGGCACTACAGCAGCAACAGTACTCATATTTGGCATTTTTTGCCCACAGGGCTTGGAGAACGCCCAACAATCTGGCAATACCAGCAAGCAAACCGCGTCCGCTGGCGCAAGGAGTTTCCCCAAGTGCCAGCACATAAGGAACGTCCCCAACTGCCAGGTTTGAAAGGTAGTCATTGGGTGTTCCTATAGTTTTGTCAACCTTCGACGCTACTCCCGGTAGGGCACCCGGTCGCGCATCACGGC
>UQKQ01000023.1 GCA_900541645.1 uncultured Collinsella sp. | reverse complement strand
CCCCCCGCCGACCCCCCCGCCGTAACGAGCATCCGCGACTTTATCGATGACCCGGCAGAAGATGAGCTCATCCGAGCGAGCATTGCCTATCACAGCGATTTTCGTCTACCCGCGCAGCTCGACGAGCGTACGCGGAGCTTCTGCGATATCGTGCGCGATGGTGACAAGATCGACATTATGCGCACCATCGCCGACAGCACCGTCGAGACCATCCTCAAGGTGGATGAGGACGCATTTCTCGCCAGCCACTTCTCGGCACCGGCGCTTACCGCCTTTGACGAGCACCGCTGCGTCGCACGCGATGAGCGCGATGAGCCCGCAGACTACCTGGTGGGACTCATCTGCTTTATGTTTGAGCTCGTCTATCCAGCGAGCCGCGCGCTGGCGCGCGAACAGGGCGATATCCACCGCCTGCTCGACGCGCCCTTTGGCATTACGCGGCCCTTTACCGACCCCGCCACGCAGGCAACCTGGAGCCGCCTAAAGGACGAGATGCGCGACTGGCTGGCGCGCGCCTAGCGCTCAAGCTGGGCCAGCAGCTCCGCGACGACCTCGACGGCGTCCCCAACAACCTTGTACTGGGCAGCACCGAAAATGGGGGCATCCGGGTCCTCGTTAATGGCGATAATGCACTCCGCCCCACCGATGCCGGCAAGATGCTGGATGGCGCCCGAAACACCGATACTCACGAGAAGCTTGGGCGAAACCGATACGCCGGTCTGGCCAATCTGATGGCGATACTCCAACCAGCCGGCCTCCACGACAGGTCGCGTGCAACCAAGCTCGGCTCCCAGAGCCTCGGCGAGCCTTCGCATCAGGGGCAGATTCTTCTTGGAGCCAATGCCGCGGCCCACCACGACCAGGCGCTCGGCATCGGCGATCGAGGCCTGCTGCCTCCACTCCTCGGCGGGAATCGAGATCTCGACACGAGCCTTAGCATCATCCGCAAGCGATATCTGGGTGATCGTGCCGGAGCGGCCGTAGTAAAAGTCGGGTGCCTTAAAGATGCCGGGACGAACCGTTGCCATCTGGGGACGATGATTGGGGCAGACGATGGTGGCCATCAGGTTGCCGCCAAACGCCGGACGCGTCTGTTGCAGCAGTCCCGTCTCCGTATCCATCGAAAGTACGGTGCAGTCAGCCGTAAGGCCCGTCTGCAAGCGCACGGCAACGCCGGGTGCCAGTTCGCGGCCAAAAGCGGTCGCACCGTATAGGATGGCCTCGGGTTTGCGTTCGGCTACCAAATCGCAGATCAAGTGGGCGTAGACCTCCGCATCGTTTTGGCGCAGGCGCTCGTCGCGACAGGCCAGGACTTCGTCGGCGCCCGCGCAAACCAGATGCTCCAGGTCACCGAGAGAACCCTCGGGGCCCATACCGACCAGTGCCACCAGACGGCAGCCGCGAGCATCGGCAAGCTCGCGCCCCTTGCCCATGAGCTCGTAGGCCACGGGAGCCACGGCGTCGCGCTCGTCAGTCTGCACGAAGACCCAAATGTCTCGATATGCATCAAGGTCCACCGCACCAGCGGCCTCGTCACGCTCGATCGAGATAGCGTTGACAGGGCAGGCGTCGACGCACCCACCGCATAGGATGCAGCCGTCGGTTACGTGGGCGCATCGATTGGGTCGCTCGCCTTCCACTACGATGCCGCCCGAGGCACAGGCGCGAACGCAGCGACCGCAGCCGATACAGGCTTCGCTATCGATAATCAGTCCGCTCATCTATGCCATCCCCTCGATAATCTTGGCAAGTTCTACCGCCTGCTCGGACGCCGTCCCCTCAACGGCCTTGCACGTTTGGTCACGGTCGGGCACAAACGAGCGCACGACCTGTGTCGGCGACCCGGCAAGACCGCAACGCGCGGGGTCGGCGTTCACGTCGGCGGCACTGACCACGCGCACGTCCGCCTCCTCTGCCGCGCGAATACCGGCAATACTCGGCATACGCAACTGGCCAATCTCCTTGGCAGTCGTCATCGCGCACGGCATCTCCAGGCACACCGTCTCCTCGCCGGCATCGCATCCGTGAACGAGCGCCAGCGAGCCACACGTCGTAAAGCCCGCGCTCTGCACGCAGCTCACGTCGGTCACGCAGGGAATCTCAAAGGCACCGGCAAGCTCGGGACCAATCTGGGCCGTATCGCCATCCACCGCCATCTTGCCGCAGATGAGCAGGTCGAAGTCCTCGTCGAGCGCCTCGATGCCGCACTTAAGGGCATAGGTGGTTGCCAGGGTATCGGCACCTGCAAAGGCGCGATCGGTTAGCAGCAGTGCGTCATCGGCGCCTCGGGCGATGCAGTCGCGCAGCAGCGACTCGGTCGCGGGGATGCCCATCGACACCACCGTTACGCGCACGTCCATGCCAAAGCCGATAAAGTCGTCTTTCAGCGCCAGCGCGCATTCGAGGGCGCTTGCATCGAACGGGTTAATGACCGCCTGTTTGCCATCACGCACGATAGTATTGGTCTTGGGGTCCATCTTGACCTCGGTGCTTCCGGGCACCGCCTTGACGCACACCACCATATGGAAATCGCTCATCTTCACGCGCCCCCCTTCTGGACGAGCTCATCCAAGAGCTTCTCCGCAAACAGGTTGCCGCGACCCAGCTGCCCGGCAGGATCGAGCTGGAGCTTTAGCCGCGCCGACTCGACCATGGCCTCGTGACCGTACATCGTCTCCAAGAAGCCCGCCCTGATCTTGCCGACGCCATGCTCGGCAGAAACGGCACCGCCCATGGCCGTGGCCTCGGAAGCCCACTGGGCAAAGAGTTCTCCACCGCGACGGTAGTCTTGCGCATCGCGCGGAAGGATGTTCACATGCAGATGGTTGTTGCCGATGTGACCCCAGGCGGCAGATTCAAGCCCGCTTTCGGCCAACGTACGACGATAAAGGGCGATGACATCGGCAAGGCGTGCATTGGGCACCGACATGTCCGAACCCAGTTTGGTGATGGTGGGATCCGTGCGGCGACGCTCGTCGATAAGCATGTTGACGCTCTCGGGCACCGCGTGGCGGAAGAACCGCTGACACTCGCGATCGACCTCGGTGCGCGCGACCCATGTCGCATCGTCGCGGCCGCCCGCAAGCTCCAGCACCCATCCCAGGCGGTACAGCTCCTCGGTCGCCTGGGCCTCGTCATCGCAGTCGAGTTCCACATAAACACAGACCTTCGCCTCTTTGTCGAGCGCCGGCAGCGAGGCAAACGCCGTCGACTGCTCGCGCTGGTGACGCAGAATATCTAGGGCGCCAGCATCGAAGTACTCGATGGCGGCCGCATGGGACAGGACGGGGCGCACGGAATCGGTAAAGGACACGGCCTTGTCTTCGCTATCGAAAAAGCAGCTCACACCCCAAACGACTGCAGGTGCCGCTTGCAGGGCAATCTCGAGCTCGGTGATAACGCCGAGCGTGCCGCAAGCGCCGATAAAGAGGTCGATGACGTCCATTTCGTCCGCAACGAAATAGCCTGAGGCATTTTTTGTCTTGGGCATGGTATAGCCGGGAAGATCGAGCTCGAGCGTACGGCCCGCTGCCGTCACGAGCGACAGGTGGCGGCCCTGGGCAAAAGCCTCGCCACGCTGAAGCTCAAGCAAATCGCCATCAGCCAGTGCGACGTGGAGTCCCGTGATATGCGGGCGCATGGGACCGTAGGCGTAGCTGCGGGCACCAGAGGCGTTACATGCCGCCATGCCGCCCAGACAGGCAGACGTCTCGGTGGGATCGGTGGGAAAGAACTGCTCGGGGGCCTCTTGGAACTCCTCGTAGGCCTCAAGCGATGCCTGGTCCCAACCAGCAGTCGGCAGCACCTTCTTGCTCAGCTGCTTGCGCAGCTCCGAGAGCACAACGCCCGGCTCCACGTGCAGCAGAAATTGGCCTTGTTCATCGCGGCGAAGGCCCAAGTAGCGATTCATACGGGAAGTATTGAGGATATGCCCGCCGTGGGGCACGGCACCGGCGGCAAGGCCGGTTCGGGCGCCCTGAACCGTTACCGGGACACGCTCGGCATGGAGCTTTTCCAAAATGGCACGGACCTCGTCTTCCGTTGTCGGAAACGAGATGTTCGAGGCCTCGCCCGATGCGCGAGACTCATCGCGACCATACTCTTCGAACTCGTCGGTGAAGGGTTTGATGGTTGCAGACACGCGAACTCCCCCTTTAGCTAACTACAGTGTTTGCAGGGAGATGTTACCGCATCGTTTCGTCGACGTGTTCGAGACCGTCTCCATAATTGGCGATTTTTACGTTCGTGCAATTCGGCGAGCGGCTTGATTTCCTCGGCAGACGATGCTTTTGACACATATCGCCCCGCCGTCGCCGACCGCTCGATTGTCGCTCGAAAAAAGTTGAAGTAATTTTTTCCACCTTTTACCTGCGGAGATGTCAATCCGTCAAGCATTTGGTCAGAAATTGGTCAAGTAGCGGCTGATACGGTCGGCGTCGACAGCCAAAACCGATAGAAGTTTTGGCCCCAGAAGCAGGGAGGTTCCCATGGCATATTACTGGCCCCAGTACGGCGTCGCCATCGAGGTCGACGACGATCCCTATCTCCTGCCTTTCGACGAAGAGGCGTTCCCCGATACGGCGGTCTACCACGTCACCACCGATGTTATCTGCGACCCCGAGTCGTTCTCGGCGCTCGCCCGCCACATCGCGCGTATCCACGACATCGAGCTCCCTCACGACTTTGACGAGCTCATCTACTCGCGCCGCCTGATGCTTCACATGCTCTTTGGAGCGGACCCGTCCACGTTCGCACGTGTCTACACCACCAAGGACGCCGCATGAGTGCGAAGAAGCCGCCCCGCCTCGCAGGACTGGGGCGTCGCAAGAAACTCGTCGTTGTCTGCCTGGCTATCGTCTGCGCCCTCATCGCCGTAGGGCTATACGCCTGGCAGTCGCAGCCCGTGCCCGAAGCGGGCGCCTCAGTCACGACGGCAGAGGGCAAATCGCGACAAGAAATCCAAGATGAGCTCGATGCCATCGTCCGCGACAACATGATGACGATTTCGGTCGCGCCGGTCGCTCAGCTACAGGAGGACGGCAAGCTGCGCGTCAACGTGCAAAACGTTCAAGACAATATATTTCCCCAGCGATTCCGCGTCATCCAAAACGACGAGACCATGTACGAATCCGGTGTGGTCGAGACCGGCAAGACAATCGAGACGTGCCCCGCCGGCGACATCAAAGAAGGCGAGGCATACATCGAGATCCAGGCACTCGATGCCAAGACCCTCGACAGCCACGGCAATCCGACACGTGTCAAGGTACGGGTTGAGCAAGCCGAGAACTAGCTTTTTCGGCCGACGCGGCACCGCACGCAATTCACCAGCATTCGTCCAATCATCGCGGGGACGGCCCGCGGCGAATAGAAAGGAACGACCATGGACATCACCAGGAACATGAACGGAGCCAGAGCGCTCGTCGTGGGCGCAGGGCTCGCGCTCGCGCTCGCAATGGGCGCCGCCCCGACGCCAGCTCTGGCAGCCGGGCGCGTTGGAACCACGAAAGTAATGGTCAGGACCGAGATCGACAACGTAGAGTTCAAAGTTCCGACGGTTATTCCCTTCGTCGCCAAGGCCGACGGCACGCTTCAGGGCCCCTCAGAAGACGCGACCACCATCGACAATCATTCGGCCTACGGCATCCATGTCACCAACATGAAGATCGACGCCATGAACACCTGGACCATTGCCGCCGACGCCAAGGCCGGAACCGCGCAGAATTCCATCGACTTTAAGGTCGGCCCCGACGGCGCACTCCAGAACGCCAGCGCCGCAATGCAGGAGACGGGCCTCGATCTTTCCAAGAATGCAGCCTTCGACATGGGCTACCAGGGCATTGCCGGCGGCACGGACAATATTAAGCTCAAGACAAGCGGAAACGTCGCCCGCGTCACGCGCGATATCTTCCGCGTAACCGGCGAAGGCGATCAGGTTGCAACGATCACCTGGACGGTCGAGCCCGGTGCGCACACGGCATAAGGCCGTCGCCCTGGCCGCCGCCGTCAGTATCCTAGCGTTTGGGCCAGCCATGGCCTTTGCCCAGCAAGAACAGGCGCAGGCCGCCACGCAGGTGACGGTCGACCTCTCGGAGCTCGACCGCGGCTGCCGCGAGGAACCGTTGGCTCAGACAGGCGACAGGCGATGGCTCTTGGCAGCAGGCGCCACGGCAGCAGGCGCGGGAACCGCCGGCCTCGGTCTGCACATCAAACGCAGCCAGAAACGAAACACGGACAGGCCACACTAAATTAGCTAAGGAGACCCCATGGCATCGAAGAACCTTTTGCCCGTCGTCGCACTCTGCGGCGCGCTCGCAACCGGAACGCCTGTCGCCGCTTGGGCGACTCCCGTCATGGCGGACTCCTTACCAGCAGCCCTAAGTTCCGCCCCAAATCCGTCGAGCGCCATTGCGTGCAAGCGTTTTTCGATCGCGCAGGCCGCGATCTCAACCTCGGGATGCCTTCGTCGTAATACGGACGGCTCGATAGTCGTGGATATCAAGCGTTCGAACAAGGCAAACGGCTCCCAGGCGGGGTGCGCCGTCTGCACGTGGCGCTCGGTTGTGCTCGATGCAGATGGCGATCCATGCAATTTAGAGCTGCGCATCGACATCGCTTCGGTCGATGACTCGGCGAACGGAGCGAAGGTCGTCTTCGACGGCGCGTTTTTCGAGAAAGGAGGCGGTATATGTCTGGGCTGCGCCGCCGCGAATGCAGACGACACGCAGCCCACCCTCTCATTCACGGCATCGTTGCGGCTGACCAAAGCCGGCACCGATGCCGTCGCGGCGGGAGAAGCGTCCCTGCTGTTCTACGCCGTCAGCACCAAAGACACAGACGCTCATTTCGAGAAGCCAGCCGGATCACTCAGCCTTACACGAGGGATAGAGGCAGGCCCTATTGAAATCGATGCCCACGCGCAAAGCAGGCAACGCATTCTTGCCGACCCGGCGCTTCTCGAAATGGAGTGGAACGGATCCGGAGCCATCGGAATTCTCCCCTCCGCGCTTGACGCCAAGACGCTCCCCTCAAACGACGAACCCATCAACGCAACCACACAAGAAAAGAGCGCGGACAAAGAAGCAGGTGCGGGCGACACGCCGTCGCCGACAAACAGCGTCCCAGCTTCTTTCGAAGCGCCGAATGAGCCCGCTACCGATCCAAACGATCCCGAGCTCGCGGACAGTCTGGGGCTTGCTGATCCTCAGGAGATCGATGAAGGTAACTGCTGCGTGCTTGCCGCGCTCGACCACACGGAGGTCATCGACGCTGCGAACATCGAAGTTGCCGCCGCCAATCAGCCCGTCCGCAAGTCGGCCATCATCGCATTTCCCGAGTCCATCGAAGTCGTCTTTTTGCCATCGGGCGAGGTCGTGGCCCCAACACTGCTCACCCTGTTGGGCGCCAAGAATACTCGAAACGAAATTAAAAAGGTCACGGTTGTCGACCCTGCAACCACCGCTAAACTGCGTCTATACGCCGTTGCCGCAGACGGAGGCAAGACCTTGGAATTCGATGGCGACACACTTCTAGCCTGGCGACGTCTGGACATTATGCAAGACGTCTCGTATCAGATCGAACTCGAAGGGTTTGATCGTGCCCGCGATGCCAATATCATCGCCGCGGCTATTGAATCCCCGCAGCGGCTTATGACACTGCGCTTTGACTACTACCCCTATGTCCCGACAACCACCTGAGGCTTAAATGCTGCGCATCATTCCTAATACCACTTATATAACGTATTAGATGAGTCGCGATGTGCCTCGCATTTCGTTCTGCTACGATTGCCACGTTGGCATCAATACAGGAGGGCTCATGCCGGGCTTGGGAACAATCATCAACGTTGCGCTTTTAGTTGCGGGCGGTCTTTTGGGATTAGCGGGCGGCCGCTTCATTACACCGCGCATCCAAGACACGCTCATGAAAGCATCGGGGCTGTGCGTCCTGTTTATCGGCCTGGGCGGCACCATGCAAAAGATGCTCATCATCGATGGAAAGGCGCTAGCGACCACCGGTACCACCATGCTCATCGTCTCATTTGCGCTCGGTTCGCTCATCGGCGAGGCCATCAACTTGGAGGCCGCCATCGAGAACCTTGGCGAATGGCTCAAGCGCAAGACTGGCAGTGAGGGCGATAACAAGTTCACCAACGCTTTTGTCTCGACTTCACTCACCGTGTGCATCGGCGCCATGGCCATTGTGGGATCGATCCAGGACGGCCTGCTCGGCGACTGGTCAACGCTTGCCCTCAAGGGCGCACTGGACTGCATCATCGTCTGCACCATGACGGCCTCGCTTGGCCGCGGCTGCATCTTCTCCGCCCTGCCCGTCGCCGTGTTCCAGGGGACGATCACGCTGTTTGCCGGCGCACTCTCCCCCATCATGACCACAGCTGCCCTCAACAGCCTTTCGCTCGTAGGCTCCATGCTCATCTTCTGCGTCGGCGTCAACCTCATCCGTCCTCAGACCTTCCGCACGGCCAATATGCTCCCCTCCGTCGTCATCGCCGTCATCTACGCCCTCCTGTTCTAAATCTATCAACGCAGCGGTATCTCGAACACCTGTTTGATGCTGTGCTATGATATGAGGTCACCGAAGCTGCGTTAGGAGAGGAGAAGCGGTGGCCGACCAGGACATCAAGATGCTCATCGAGCGCATTATGGCCGAGGCCCGGACCCATCAGTCCGCCCGCTTCTCAAACGAAATCTACGCAGACGAGCCGATTCTCAAGACCGGCCGGCAGATGCAGAACTTCCTCCCCGACCAGTACCGCAAGATGCGTGAGATATCGCGTTGGCAAGACGACCCCAAGGGCGGCGCGGGCCGTTGGCTTTCGGAGGCCGAGCTTTTCTACCGCCAAGGCCTGCTGATGGCAGACTTTGAGGACGACTGTCCCTACAACGGCACCTTTAAGTCGTACTTTCCCACCTACAACGCCATGAGCGATCGGCAGCTGCGCGGCTATTTTACCTGGCGTGCCCAAGTGCGCCGCGGGAATATCGAGGAGACATCGACCTCGTTTGCCTTCTTGTATCTCTACGAGCTGATCTGCGGCATTGGCGTAGATGATCCGCTCGATGGTTTTAACAAGATCAAGGCTTTTTGGGATGTCTATCGCGCCTTCGAGCCCGGCATCGACCGGTTTGCGCGCGTGTGGCTGCAGGACTACGCCGTGTTCCACGGGCTCGACCCCAAGCTGCTTCGTGACTCTAAAACCGTCATGTTCGATAACGCCCTTATCGAGCTGCGGCGCGCGGCACGAGACCTTGTACCAGCACCGGCACCGTCGGACCAGGCGCCCAAGCGTCGCAAGGCCTCCGAGCCCACGCTCCCCCTTCCGCCCGACGAGGCGTGCGAGGAACGACTCATGGCCGCCATCAATGCCCTCTCCACGTACAACCTAAGTAACTCGCGGCTCGACCGCAGCCACCACCGCGATCTGCGCCACGTGGCGTGCGCCGCGTATGTCCGCATGGCGCGCTACTATGACACGCACCGAAAGACCAGCATCGTGGCGAGTTTATTTGGGGAGGAGACGGCCATGCCCTACACCATGTTTGCGTCGGCCGTATTCTTTGCGCCCGAGCGCCACGAGGACTGCGAATATCGCCTGGACCCCATTCACGTCTACCGCTGCCAAAACGGGTTTTGGGAATGCATGCGCATTCACGGCAGCAGACAAAAAAGTAGCAAGCTCGGTGAGATGATGCGCGCCTGCGACCAGCGTCTACGCCTGGCCCTGGACCCCGCCCATCCCCTTAAGGAAGAGAAGGTCCCCAAATATCTGGCCAAGATTATCGATGACGAGATTGTGGCATGGCTTTCGTGGGACGCCGCACACCAGCCCGTCAAGATCGATATCGATCTGAGTCAGCTGGGGTACATTCGGAGCGCCGCCGCGCAAACGCGCGAGGCGCTTTTGATCGACGAGGAGCGCGAGGACGGCCCGCTTGCGGATGCCGAGGTGGCAGTTGCCGAACGACCGGAAGCCGAGCCCGTGGCCGACACGATCGCCGAACCAGTCGCGACGACCATGCAGCAGGACGAGGCTAGCGAGCCGACCATCTCCACCGAGCAGTTTGGCGTCGTAG
>UQKQ01000022.1 GCA_900541645.1 uncultured Collinsella sp. | reverse complement strand
CATCTGATGGTGTCGACGTCAATGGTATACGGGTGCACCATCGACGTCTTCAATACAGAAGATATCAGTGCGGAATGCGCTGGGAAGTTACCCCATGCGGACAGCTGCGGGATCTTTGTTGCGTTCGTACAAGCAACCCAATATATATCTGAATTTGGATGGGAGGGGCTTGTTGCTGGTAGGGGCGTTGGGCTTCTGTCGACACTTTGGGATGGATTGTGCTTTGGGTTGGGGCGGCGCTTTGAGATGAGGTCGGAACTTTGGGATGAGGGGTTTACTCAGTTGAAGAGAGGCTTAATGGCTGATAGGTAGTCTTTGGCTACGTCGGCTTTGGCTGCTTGGAAGTTGTGCCAGGCCCACCATTGGACCATTCCTACGAAGCTTGAGGCTATGTGGTGTAGTAAGAAGCTGCGGTCCATGGTGGCGGCGGGGCCTGCGGGGTCGACGGGGACGGTTTCGGCTGCGCGCGACATGATGGTCTTGCGGAGGCAGTCGGCGAAGACGCGTGAGCCGGCGCCGGCTACGAGGGCTCGAACGCCCTGACGGCGTTCCCAGAGGTTGTTGAGGATATGCTCGACTTGCACGAGTGGGTCGTCGAGCGGCGTACCATCGTCGTCGAGGGCGTGGGTGCAGATGTCGCTCACGAGCTCGGACAGTAGGTCGTCTTTGCTCTTAAAGAGGCCGTAGAATGTCGCGCGGCCTACGTGGGCGCGCGCGATGATGTCGCCGACGGTGATCTTGCCGTAGTCCTCTTCGCGCAGCAGCTCGGAGAACGCCGAAACGATGGCAGCGCGGCTTTTTGCCTTGCGGGCATCCATGGCTATGCGTCCGCGTGAACGAGCAGGCAGCGGAGCGTACCGGAGCAACCCTCGTAGGGGCGCTTGCCAGCGCCGTAGCCGACGGCTTCGATGCGGTAGCGTGAGGGCAGTTGGTCGGACGTACGCAGCGCGGTGACGATGGCGGCGCCCGTGGGCGTCACGAGCTCGCCGGCGACCGGTGCAGGCGTGAGGGCGATATTGCCCGCCTGGCACAGGTTGACGACAGCGGGGACGGGAATGGGCATGAGGCCGTGGGCACAGTGGATGGTGCCGTGGCCCTCGGAGAGCGACTCGACGACAATATCCTCGATGCCCAGGTCATCGAGGCAGATGGCGACAGAGCAGACGTCGACGATGGAATCGACGGCGCCTACCTCGTGGAACATGACGGTCTCGGGCGTTTTGCCGTGGGCCTTGGCCTCGGAGGCGGCGAGCGCGGTAAAGATGGCGTGCGCACGACGCTTGGCGCCATCGCTTAACTGCGAGCCGTCGATGATGGCGGTGACGTCCGCCAAAGAACGGTGGTGATGGTGGTGGGCGTGATGGTGACCCTCGTGGCCATGGCCGTGGGTCTCATGATCATGCTCATGGCAGTGCTCATGCTCGTCATGGTCATGATGGTGGTGCTCGTGCTCGTGCGTGTGCTCGGCAGCTGCTTCGTTGCCGTAGAGCCATGCCATGTCGTGGTCGTGGTTCTCGAGCTCTTCTGCCAGCTGAACGTCGAAATCGCAGGCGTCGATGCCATGCTTGTTTACGCGCGTGACGGCGATCGTAAAGCCGTCGACCGGCAGTGTGGCGAGCTGTTCGCGCAGGTGCTCCTCGCTGGCGCCCAGGTCGAGCAGGGCCGCGACGGTCATATCGCCGCTGATGCCCGAGGTGCCGTCGATGATAAGCGTGTGCTGATGATTGGACATGGAATGCTCCTTAGCGGGCGCGGGGTGTGCCGGCGCTCAGATGATTGATAAGACTTGCCTGGTAAGCGGCGCCAAAGCCGTTGTCGATATTGACGACCGATACGCCGCTGGCACAGGAGTTGAGCATGGCGAGCAGTGCGGCTACGCCACCAAAACTTGCGCCGTAGCCCACGCTGGTGGGAACGGCGATGACCGGACAGCTCACCAGGCCGCCGATAACGCTCGCCAACGCGCCCTCCATGCCGGCGATGGCGATGACCACCTGTGCCTGGGCAAGTTCCTCGGCATGCGCGAGTAGGCGGTGCAGGCCGGCGACGCCTACGTCGTAGAGGCGGTCGACCTCGTTGCCATAGAACTCGGCCGTCAACGCGGCTTCCTCGGCGACGGGCAGGTCGCTCGTGCCGGCGCAGGCGACGACGATGCGTCCGTTGCCGGTAGGGGAGGGCTTGCCGCCCACGAGGGCGAGCTGCGCGTCCGGGACATATCCCAGGTCGATGCCGTTGCCGAGGAGCTCCGAGGTGCGGGCTGCCTTTTCGGCATCCAGGCGCGTGACCAGGATGCGCTCCTGGCCGGCATCGCGCAGCGCTTCGATAATGGCGGCAATTTGCTCGGCGGTTTTACCGGCACCGTAGACAACCTCGCCGGCTCCCTGGCGCACTCCGCGCGAAAGATCGAGCTGCGCAAAGCCTAAATCGGCGGTCGGAGCCGTCTGGATGCGTGTGAGGGCGTCGGCAGGGGTGACTGATCCGCCGGCAACATCGCTCAGTAGCTGCTCTAGATTTCGCTTATCCATATATGTTCCCTTCGACGGCGCAAAGTCTAGCACTCAAAGGGTGTTTTTCCGAACACTAAGACAAAATTGTTCGGAAACTATAGGACAGACTGATTCAATTGTTAGACAGATCGGCTAGTCGCGCAGGATGATGTCCATGGCGAGCATCAGGTTGCGCTCGTCGATGGCAAACGGGGCTGCCTCGCGCGTCTTGGGCTTGGCGCAAAACGCGATGCCAGTGCCCGCGGCCTGGATCATGGGGATGTCGTTGGCGCCGTCGCCGATTGCCACGGTATGGGCCATGTCGACACCGCACTCAACTGCCCAGTCCAGCAGCTGGATAAGCTTGGACTCCTTGGTCACAATGTTGGCAGCCAACTTACCGGTGAGCTTGCCGTCCATGACTTCCAGGCGGTTGGCCAGGCAAAAATCGATGCCCGCGGCGGTTACGATCTTGTCAGCGACCTCGTGGAAGCCGCCGCTTACCACGCCGACCTTCCAGCCCTTGCTGTGTGCCGAGCGCACAAGCTCTAACGCGCCGGGGGTAAACGTCACGCGCTCAAAGGTGCGCTCGAACACACTCTCGTCCAAGCCGGCAAGCAGCCCCACGCGTTCCTCGAGCGCCTGCTTAAAGTCGAGCTCGCCGCGCATGGCGCGCTCGGTGATCTTCGCCACTTGCTCGCCTACGCCGGCCTCCTCGCCCAACAGGTCGATGACCTCCTGGTTGATGAGCGTGGAGTCGATATCCATAACGATGAGGCGTGCAGTCATGGTGGGCCTTTCCGAGTGCAGTTGTATTGGGGCACATTGTCGCACGCGGCGCGCCTGGGCGACGGCCGCGGTGCGTCAATTGTTTCGTCTCCGTCAAGTCTTTGGGCAAGAGTTACTTTTTCGCGGTACATCGACGTGGGTGCGATAAGATAGAACGCCATGTCCGGCTGCGCGGTTTACGCAGGCTGGGCAAATCTGTACGACGCCGCCCGGAACGACACGGGGCGGCACAGATCCATAAAGGAGGATCACTGGTATGAGCCAGACCCGTCCCATCGATGAGCATTCCATGCACACCCGTACCTGCGGCGAGCTTCGCTTCGAGAACGTGGGCGAAGAGGTCACCCTCACCGGTTGGGTGAGCCGTCGCCGCGACCACGGCGGCCTTATCTTCTGCGACCTTCGCGACCGCGAGGGCATCACGCAGCTCACCTTCGACCCCGAGCACTCCGATGGCGATGCCTTTAAGATCGCCGAGACCATGCGTCCCGAGTGGCCCATCAAGATCCACGGCGTCGTGCGCGCCCGTGGCGAGGAGACCACCAACACCAAGCTCGCGACCGGCGAGATCGAGGTCCTGACCGACCACGCCGAGGTGCTCAACACGTCCGTCACCCCGCCGTTCCAGATCGAGGACGGCATCGAGACCAGCGAGGACACCCGTCTGCGCTATCGCTATCTGGATCTCCGCCGTCCCGAGATGATGGCCAACCTCAAGCTGCGCTCCGACTTTACCTTCGCCATTCGCGAGGCGCTGCACAACCGTGAGTTCATGGAGGTCGAGACGCCCTCCCTGTTTAAGTCCACGCCCGAGGGCGCTCGCGACTTCATCGTTCCCAGCCGTATTCAGCCGGGTAACTTCTACGCCCTGCCGCAGTCCCCGCAGCTCCTGAAGCAGCTGCTCATGGTCGGTGGCGTCGAGCGCTACTACCAGGTTGCCAAGTGCTTCCGCGACGAGGATCTGCGTGCCGACCGTCAGCCCGAGTTCACCCAGGTCGATATCGAGATGTCCTTCGTGGACCAGAACGACGTCATGAGCGCGCTCGAGGAAGTTCTGTCCGATGCCTTCGGCCGCATGGGTGTCGAGATGCCTACGCCGCTGCGTCGCATGGACTACTGGGAGGCCATGGACACCTATGGCTCCGACAAGCCCGATACCCGCTATGGTATGCACCTGGTCGACCTGACCGACATCTTTGCCAACTCCAAGTTCAAGGTCTTTGCGACTGCCGCAAACGAGGAGGGCTCTGTCGTCAAGGCCATCAACGCCAAGGGCGCCGGTGCCTGGGCACGTGCCAAGATCGATAAGCTCGCCGGCGTGGCCTCCACGTTTGGCGCCAAGGGTCTGGCCTGGATTGCCTTCCGCGAGGACGGCTCTATCAACAGCCCCATCGTCAAGTTCTTCTCGGACGAGGAGATGACGGCTCTACGCGAGCGCATGGACGTCGAGCCCGGCGACCTTGTGATGTTCGCCGCCGGCCCGCGTCTGCTCTCTGACGAGATCCTGGGCGGCATGCGTTCTCACATGGCCAACGCACTCGAGATCAAGCGCGAGGGCCACGACTTCCTGTGGGTCGTCAACTTCCCGCTGTTCCACTGGGATGAGGACCGCAAGGCTTACGCTGCCGAGCACCAGCCCTTCACCCTGCCGACCGAGACCGACATCGCCAAGATTGAGGCCGATCCGCTGGCAGCCGGTTCGTGCACCTACGACTTTGTCATGGACGGCTTTGAGGCCGGCGGCGGCGGTATGCGTATCCACAACGCCGAGATGCAGATGTCCATGCTCAAGCTCCTGGGCTTTACCGAGGAGCGCGCCGAGTCTCAGTTTGGCTTCCTCATGGAGGCCCTCAAGTTTGGTGCACCCCCGATGGGCGGTTTCGCTCTGGGCCTGGACCGCGTGTGCATGCTGCTCACCGGTTCCGACTCCATCCGCGACGTCATGGCGTTCCCTAAGACGGCCAGCGGCTCCGACCTTATGTCGGGCGCTCCGAGTGCCGTTAGCGGCGCCCAGCTCAAGGACGTCAGTCTGCGCCTGATGTAGGGAAGCGGCTACATATTGCCTGTAACGAGGGAAGGACACGTGCCTTCCCTCGTTTTTTATGTCGTGACGTCATGGTTTGGAGGCTTGCCGTCGTGCGCCGGGAAACTACAACCCGGAATTTGCGTCCAGAACGGGTCGCGCTTTCCCAAGGGGGGTCCTCTGGGAAAGCGCGACCCAGAATTCGGCAAAATAATGGGGCACAGTTTCCGGTTGAGCTGTCTAACGGAAACTGTGCCCCAGAATGAGCGCTCAAAACGGGGCAGGCTTTCCGCAACAACTGTCTGGCAGAAAGCCTGCCCCAGTTTCTTATAGCGAGTCTCTCTGGATCAGCTGCATGTGCATCACGGAGGTGGTAGGCTCGGCACCCTTGATCATGTCGAGCGCAATGTTGGCGGCCATGTGGCCTTCTTCGCGCAGGGGCTGGCGGACGGTCGTGAGCGCGGGGACGCAGCGCGTCGCAATCTCGTGATCGTCGAAGCCGACGACAGAAACGTCCGCAGGAACGGATAGGCCTGCCTCGTTGAGTGCGGTGATGACGCCAGCCGCGATACGGTCCGATCCACAGAGCACGCCATCGAAAGCAATCTTGCGCGCGAGAATCAGGTGCATGGCCTGATAGCCGTCTCCGCTGTTCCAGCCGGTATAGATAACGTTTGCGTCTGGGAGGTCTTCGCCCAAGACGGCGCGGTAGCCGCGCAGGCGGTCGACAACAGCGGGGTTGTCTTGCGGTCCCAACACGGCGACGATATCTTTGCGGCCGCGCCCCTTCATGGCGAGTGCCGCAAAGCGTCCGCCCTCTTCGTCGTCAGAGTAGACCGTCGAGAACACATCGCGATAGGGGTGGCCCTCGAGCTGGCCGCACAACACGGTGGGTACGCCCAGCTCGCGCAGCACCTCGAGCAGCTCGCTGCCTTTGTAGGGAGAGACGTCGATCACGGCGTCGAACGAGCGGCGCTCAAAGTGCTCGCGTGCGCGGTTGCGCTCATGCGTAGAAGACGCCTGCAAGATAACGGGCAGATAGGACGACTCCGACAGTTCCTCGGTAATGCCGCTCAAAAACTCGCTATAGGTGGGGTCGCTGAAGAGTTCACTCAGAGGCTCGGTCACGAGCACGGCGATGATTTCCGTGCGCCCGACAGCGAGCGCTCGGCCACGAGCGTTGGGGACAAAATTGACTTCCTTGGCCGCCGCGCGGACGCGCTTTTTGGTTTCCTCGCTAATGCGGGGCGAATCGTTGAGGGCGCGCGATGCCGTGGAGCGCGACACGCCGGCAGCTGCGGCAACCTCGGCAAGCGTAGGTGCGGTGCGAACTGGTTGTGTCATGGCGTCTCCTGGAAAATGCGGTCGATGTTGTCACTGATACGGGCTAGTGCGGATACAGCTTACTATAGTGCGCCTGAACAGCGTTCATGATATCCGGTGACCGGTGTCGTTTTGCAACCAAGCCGAAATCGAATACGTCTCGTGTGGGTGAGATATCAGCGGGCGTGGAGGTTGCCTACGAGCTTAAGAACGATGTCTTGTGCTGAGTTTCGATACTCAGGGTGACATAAGTGTTGCGATTGTACAACCGGTTGCACCGTTAACCCGGCCAAATCGACCGTTCAGCGGACAACCGGTTGCACAGTATTTTGCATCGCCCGTAAGATAAGGACAACCGGTTGCACAAGAATCACTACGATGATGAAGGAGCATCACCATGGACGCCATTAACGATTGGGAAAACCAAGCGCTCACCCACAGGAACCGCCTGGTACCCCATGCGTACTTTATGGGTTACGAGACCGCCGATCTCGCTGCAACGTACAGCCGCGAGCTGTCGCGCGGGTTTGTCCAGCTGTCCGGCTCGTGGCAGTTCCGCCTCTTTGAGGGCCCCGCTGCCGTCTCCAACGAGGAACTCTCCACGTACAAGCCCGAGTGGGATCACGTGGAGGTTCCGCACCTGTGGCAGGTGGACGGCTATGGCAACCTTGCCTACACCGACGAGGGTTTCCCGTTCCCGGTTGATCAGCCGTTCGTTCCCTCCGACGACCCCACGGGCGTCTACCAGCGCATCGTCAACCTTCCCGCCGTTCCTGCCGGCGCTCGCGAGATCATTCGCTTCGACGGCATCGAGAGCTATGGCGAGCTGTACGTCAACGGTCAGTATATCGGCATGACCAAGGGTTCGCGCCTGTCTGCCGAGTTCGACGTGACCGACGCGCTCGTCGAGGGCGACAACCTGTTTGCGGTCAAGGTCCTGCAGTACAGCGATGGCAGCTACATCGAGGATCAGGACATGTGGTGGGCCTCGGGCATCTTCCGCGATGTGTACCTTATGCAGCGTCCCGCCGCGCACCTGGTCGACTTTAGGTTCCGCACGCACCGCGAGGGCGATGCCGCTCTGATCACGCTCGATACGGTTGCCGAGGGCGCTTCCCGCGTTGTGTTTACGCTCAGCGATGGCGAGAACGTGGTGGCTACGGGTGAGTGCGTCGACAGCCATGCCGAGTGCAGCGTGACCGATGCCCACTTCTGGAATCCCGAGGACCCCTTCCTCTACGATCTTACGTTTGAGGTCTACGACGACGACAAGGTGAGCGAGTACGTCCCGCATCGCCAGGGTCTTGCCGAGGTGACGGTCGAGGGCAATCATATCTACCTCAACGGCACTTACTTTAAAATGCATGGCGTCAACCGCCACGATCACGACGATCACAAGGGCCGCGCCGTGGGCCTCGATCGCATACGCCGCGACCTGGAGCTCATGAAGCAGCACAACATCAACGCAGTGCGCACCTCTCACTATGCCAATGACCCGCGCTTCTACGAGCTGTGTGATGAGTATGGCATCATGCTGGTCGCCGAGACCGATATGGAGAGCCACGGCTTCGAGAATATCGGCAACATCGCCCTGGTTACCGACGACCCGGCATGGGAGCCGGCCTACGTCGACCGTATTGAGCGCCTGGTGATGCAGGAGCGCAACCACGCGTGCCTCATCATGTGGTCGCTGGGCAACGAGAGCGGCTATGGCTGCAACATCCGCGCGATGTACGCCAAGGCTCACGAGCTCGATGGTCGTCCGGTCCACTACGAGGAGGACCGCAACGCCGATACCGTCGACGTCATTTCCACGATGTACTCCCGTGTGTCGCAGATGAACGACTTTGGTGAGCATCCGTTCCCCAAGCCGCGCATCAATTGCGAGTACGGTCACTCCATGGGCAACGGCCCCGGAGGCCTGTCCGAGTATCAGGAGGTCTTCGATCGCTGGGATTGCATCCAAGGCCAGTTTATCTGGGAATGGTGCGACCACGGTCTGGCTGCTGTGACCGAGGACGGCATTGCCTACGATATGTATGGCGGCGACAACGGCGATTACCCCAACAACAGCAACTTCTGCATCGATGGCATGGTGTTCCCCTGGCAGCAGCCGAGCCCGGGCCTTACCGAGTACGGCCAGGTCATCTGCCCGGTTCGCATGGCTTATGACGCCGAGGCGGGCGAGCTGACTGTCACCAACAAGCGCTGGTTTACCACCCTCGAGGATGTTTGCCTGTCGGCGGAGACCCTGGTGGACGGCGACGTGGTCTGCCGCAAGACGCTCATGCCCGGTGCGGTTGCCCCCGGTGAGTCCGTCCAGCTTCCGCTGGTGATTCACGAGGCCGCGGTAGGCGAGACCCTGCTGACTGTGCGCGCCTACACCATGGCCGCTCACGTCTGGTGCGAGCCGATGTTCCAACTGGGCGCAAACCAGTTTGCCATCGCAAACCATCCGGCGCCGGCCATTGCGGCTCCCACTCGTCCTGAGCTTACGGTCGAGGAGACCGAGCAGGAGATTCGCATTCACTCCCTCAACGGCGAGCTGACCTTCAGCAAGGTAAACGGCACCGTGAGCGAGTGGAAGGCATCCGGCCGTGACGTCATGGCCTCTGGTCCCCAGGTTGGTTTTTGGCATCCGCTCGTCGACAACCACGCCCAGGAGTACGACTCCCTGTGGAAGGACAACTTCATTGATGTAATGCAGACGTCCACCCGCAAGGTTTTTTGGAAGCAGGACGGCAATGCGGTCGTCGTTACCGTGAGCCAACGTATTGCTCCTCCCGTCCGCGCGTTCGGCATGTGCGTCGAGCTTGTCTACACCGTGCTTCCGAGCGGTCGCGTCGACCTCAAGGTTTCCGGCGAGCCCTACGGCGACTATTCGGACATTATCCCGCGCATCGGCATCTCCTTTGAGGTTCCCGGTTGCGATCGTGCCGTCGAGTGGTATGGCCACGGCCCGGGCGAGAACTATCCGGACTCGCTGCGTGCCAACCCGGTCGGTCATTACCGCACTACGGTCGACGACATGTTCACGCCCTACGTTATGCCTCAGGACTGTGCCAACCGCGAGGGTACCCGCTGGGTTGCCCTGCGCTCTAGCCACGGTGATGGCGTGCTGGTGACTCGTCCGGCCGACGCCGCTTCCAACCCGTTCTCGTTCTCGGCATGGCCCTATAGCTGCGAGGCTATTGATAATGCCAAGCACGTCTACGACCTTGTTCCGGGCGACACGGTCACGGTTAACATCAACGACCAGCTGCTCGGCCTTGGCTCGAACTCTTGGGGTTCCGAGGTGCTCGATTCCTATCGCACCCGTTTTGAGAGCTTCAGCTTTGAGGTGTCCCTGCGACCGCTGACGTCTGCCGATTTGGCTCAGGCGCTGGCACCCATTAAGGAGGCATAAGCCATGCATGTCTTTAACTCGCGCGCCGATTTCGACGCTCAGATGAAGTCCGTCAAGAAGTGGATGCGTACCGGCCAGGCGCTCGACGGCGTTTCTGAACTGCAGCACGATGTGGCGTACTCCATCGGCGACTCGCTGGTGTACTGGTGGGTCTATGCCCGCGAGGCCGCAACCGCCGACCTGGTCGGTCACCGTCGCTACCATGCCGTGCTCGCTCCGCTCGACGGCGACCTGACCGTCGAGGTTGCCCCCAAGGCAGGCCTCACCTGCACCCGCGCTTACAGCGATATCGATGATCGCGAGCGCTTTGAGGGGGCGGGGGAGACCGTGACGATTCCCGCCGGCGGCGTTGCCGTCGTCGAAATTGACGAGGCCTACCGTGTCGTGGCCGATGCCGCGGATCCCCGCGTCGTGGTACTGCACGTGACGGTCGAAGGTTATTCCTTCCCCAACAAGTAGTATTCGTCCGCCTGGACGTTTGCTTCGCGCCGTTAAGGGGGATGGCTTTGTTGACTCCCTTTTCCCCATTCCCCTTAGCAGGTGCGCCGTCCGTGTTTGCACTTGCAGCTCGGACGGGTTTAGATGACATTTAATAGATGATTGGGAGGGCTTATGAGCTCTGAAAAACGAGGAACGATTGGTTCGTTCGCTCTGCTGGGCATGACGGTCGCCGCCGTGTTCGGTATCAAGAACATCATCAACAACAACGCGGCCATCGGCTTAGCAGCCGCGCCGTCGTTCTTCTTCGCCACGCTTTTGTACTTTGTCCCCTATACCCTGGTTACCGCCGAGTTCGTCGGCCTTAACAAGGACTCCGAGTCGGGCGTGTACGCATGGGTTAAGACCTCGATGGGTGGTCGCTGGGCGTTCCTGACGGCATTTAGCTACTGGTTCGTTAACCTGTTCTTCTTTGCGTCCGTCCTGCCCAACGTCATCATCTACGCGAGCTACGTGTTCTTTGGTGCCAACGCCGAGCTTTCGCAGCTGTGGATCACCATTATCGAGATCGTTGTCTTTGCTATCGCCACGTGGGTTTCGACCAAGGGCGCTAAGTGGATCGGCTCCATTTCCTCCTTCGGTTCGACCGCGGCTCTCGGCCTGACCGCCGTGTTCATCCTGCTGTCCCTGGCTGCTGCCTTTGGCGGCGTTGAGTTCGCTACGGCTCCTACTCCCGCTAACATGGCTCCCGACATGAGCAACTTCGCAACTGCGTGGGGCTTCTTCGGTACGCTTGCCTGGATCATCCAGGGCGTTGGCGGCGCTGAGTCTGTCGGCGTGTTCCTTAACGACCTTAAGGGCGGCGTCAAGGCCTTCGTGCGCACCGTCGTTATCGCCGGTCTGACCATCGGCCTTCTGTATGCAGGCGCTTCGCTGCTGGTTAACCTGTTCATCCCCGAGGGCGGCGTTGCCATCTCCACCGGTATCTTCGACGTATTCGGCGCTGTCTTTGCCCACTTTGGCATTCCCATGGAAGTGTCTACGCGCGCCATCGGCCTGATCCTTCTCGCCGCCACGCTGGGCTCCCTCATGATGTGGACCTCCGCTCCCATCAAGGTTTTCTTCACCGAGATCCCCAAGGGTGTCTTTGGTAGCAAGATCGTCGAGCTCAACGAGCACGGCATTCCCGCCCGCGCTGCCTGGCTGCAGTTCGCCATCGTCGTCCCCATCCTGATCATCCCGGCCCTGGGCTCCGGTAACCTCGACGACCTGCTCATGATCGTCACCAACATGACGGCTGCCACCGCTCTGCTCCCGCCGCTGCTGATCCTGCTTGCCTACTTTATGTTGCGCAAGAACTTCGACGCTGCTCCCCGTGGCTTCCGCATGGGTTCGCGCACCTTTGGCCTGGTCATTGCTGCATTCCTGCTTGTGGTCTTCTGCTTCGTGCTTATCTGCGGCACCATTCCGCTCGATCAGCCTCTGTGGCTGACGCTGGTCTACAACGTCGGCGGCGTGGTTGTCTTCCTGGGCCTTGCCGTGATGTGGTACAACCGCTACATCAACCGCCTGCGCGAAACCGATCCCGAGGCTGCTGAGAACGAGCTTCGCCCCTCCGTCCTCGACATGATGGAGTAGCGGCTAGGATTAATCTACGGCTGTGGAATAAATCGATTCCCTTTCCTAAGGAGGGGCCTTACGAGGCCCCTCCTTTTGTGTTTTGGAGCATGGTTTTGGACCCTGTGGTCAAAAAATACCAAATATGAGTACTGTTGCAAAAGAGGTGTCATATTTTTCGGCCTGCTCTGAGCGAAAATGGGCTCATAATCAATTTATCTAGCCCCCTTTAAAGGGCGTTTGACGGCTTTCAACCTCTTCGAATCGCTCAAATTAGGCAATTTGCTATCGATTTTGCTGCTACTAAATTGGTGACAGTACTCATATTTGCCACTTTTTGACCACGAGGTGTTCAGAGGAGCTCTCGAGAAGCATCTAACGGTACAATAGCTACCACGTGGCTGGGTTTTGCCGGCCGAATGTGCGATGTCGTGGGAGGGGACATGGTCGAGTTTACAAAGACGATTAAAGATCCGTTGGGATTACATGCCCGCCCGGTTGCGCTGCTCTATGACATCATTGCCAAGCATCGTAGCGACGTGTCAGTCGGCATCGGCGATCGCCACACGGATGGCCGCGATGTTATGGGACTCATGGCTCTCTACGGCGAGTGCGGCGAGGACATCATCTTCCGCGTTTCGGGCGTAGATGAGGCCTCCTGCGTTACGTCGATCAGAAACCTCTCGCTCTAACCTCAACAATGTGACAAAGGGGCAGTCCCCTCTGTTGCATCAATTGGTATGGCAAGGCGCCGCAAAGAGACAGTCTTTGCGGGCTTATAGGACAAAATGTGTGTCCACGTTGGGGGCATCGGCGCAGGTCGATGCCCCTTTTTCAGCCGTTTAAATTC
>UQKQ01000021.1 GCA_900541645.1 uncultured Collinsella sp. | reverse complement strand
TCTGATGGTGTCGACGTCAATGGTATACGGGTGCACCATCGACGTCTTCAATACAGAAGATATCAGTGCGGAATGTTTTGGGAGGTAGCCCAAACAGCCCCGGCGGGGGTCCTGTGTAGTCACCCTTTAGGCGAAACTCTCCTAATTATTTGGATGAGTCGTTTACTTACATGTACTGTTACCGTCTTCCCGCTGTTGTTGGGGTATGCTTTGTTCGTATGTAAACGTATGACATGTTGATGGGGGAGGGTGCTATGGCTCGCGAGGGCGCTCGTTCTAAGGATTCTGCTAAGCCTGGCATCAAGGAAGTTGCAGCGGTGGCGGGGGTTTCGCCCACTACGGTATCTCGCGTGCTTAATAATCGCGGCTATATTAGCCAAGAAACCCGCGATAAGGTCCATGCCGCGATGGAGCGCATCAACTATACGCCCAACGATATCGCCCGTGCCATGCTCAACGGTCGCCTGAACCTTATCGGCATGATCGTTCCCTTTGTGAGCAGCCCGTTCCATGCTCAGGTTGTGCAGGCGGTCGAGCGCACGTTGGCGGAAAACGGCTTTAAGATGTTGCTGTGCAACAGCGCCAATCGACCTGATCTTGAGCGTTCCTATATTGACATGCTCCGCCGCAATATGGTCGACGGCGTCATCGTCAACTCCCTCAATATCGGTGCCGAGGCGAATGCCGAGATGGGCTTGAGCCTGGTTGGTATCGACTGCGACCTTGGCGAGGCCTCTGTTCAGATTGCGAGCGACAGCTATAGCATCGGCGAACTTGCCACGCGTCGCCTGATCGATGACGGGTGTTCGCGTATCTTGTGCCTGCGCAACAATAGCCGCATGCGTATGCCTGCCAATAAGCGTACCGATGCCTACTACGATGTTGTGGAGCAGGCCGGTTTGCCCGCGCTTGTCCGTGAGGTCGAGTTCGTTAAGTCCGACGACGAAAAGAGTGCGGTCGTTGCGAAGATCCTCGATGAGAACCCCGATATTGACGGCATCTTTGCGGGAGACGACACGATGGCGGCCATCTGCCTCAACGTTATGAAGCAGCGCGGCTTGAGCGCTCCGGATGATATTAAGGTCGTGGGCGCGGATGGCGCCCGCCGCACTATGACGTTTATGCCTGACTTAACAACCGTACGTCAAGATATCGATCGCATCGGAGAGCTCGCGGCGCAATCCATCATCGCTCTTGTTAACGGTGAAAAGCCCGAATCGAATATCAAGCTTCCCGTCGAACTTATCGAGGGCAAAACCGCCTAGTTCATTCCGAGCCAAAAGAATCCCTCGAACGCCTCTGATGACCGTTCATCGGCATATGTCAACCGTTTGCCGACGACTGGAACTGCGAAAAGACGTATTGATGTGAAAACGTTTGACATATGAAAACGATTGACATATCTTGCAGTTGTACCGAGTTAGTATCTCGTGGGAAAGGAAGTCTCGGATGCACAAGGTTTATTACCAGCCTGAGGGAATTTGGGTAGGCGACATCATGCCGTACGGCGAGGACGGCACGTTCTATCTCTATCATCAGCGTGACACGCGTAACCCCGGACCTTTCGGAGAGCCGTTTGGCTGGGCACTCGCGACGACCAAGGATTTCGTCAACTACAAGGACTTTGGTGAGAGCCTTGAGCGTGGCGGCGACGAGGAAGTCGACCAGTACGTTTATGCCGGCACGGTGTTTAAGGTGGGCGACAAGTACCATGCGCTCTACACTGGTTGCAATCGCGATAAGGTCCGCGCACGCTTGATGAAGCAGGTTCTTCTTCACGCAACGAGTGACGACGCCGTCAAGTGGGAGAAGAACATCGCCGAGACGCTGCTTCCGCCCCAGGAGGGTTACGATGACCGCAACTGGCGCGATCCCTTTGTTCTTTGGGATGAGGAGAACGAAGAGTACATGCTCATCCTCGGCACGCGTGTGGGCGAGGACAAGCGTCTGATGACCGGTCGTCTGGTCAAGTTCACCTCCAAGGACCTGGATACCTGGGAGTTCCAGGGCGACTGGTGGAATCCGGGCCTGTACACCATGTTCGAGATGCCTGATCTCTTTAAGATGGGCGACTGGTGGTATCTGGTGTTCTCTGAGTACAGTGATGGCAACAAGACCCGTTACCGCATGTCTCGCTCTATCAACGGTCCTTGGATCACCCCCGCTGACGATTCCTTCGATGGCCGCGCGTACTATGCTGCACGTACCGCATTTGACGGCGAGCGCCGCGTTCTCTTTGGTTGGGTTCCTACGCGCGACGAGGGCGGCGACCCCAGCTCTTACCTGTGGGGTGGCACTTTTATGCCTCTCGAGATCGTTCAGCGTGCCGACGGAACGCTCGGCACCAAGCTTCCCGACAGCATGCTTGGCGCCTTTGGCGAGGCTAAGGCAGTCGAGGCCTTTGAGCTTTCGTGCGAGTCGGGCAAGGTCGAGCAGGTGCTCGCCGCGGATGCCGGTTCTACCTATATGCTCGACGCCGACATCGAGCTCGCCGGTGACGCTGCCGGCTTCTCGGTGAAGCTTGCCGAGGACGCCGAGTCCGGTCTTGCCTATGAGTTCCGCGCCAACCTGCGTGAGGGCAAACTCGAGTTTACGGCGGCCCCCCAGTATCCGTGGTTCCAGGTCAACAGCATGGGCCTCGAGCGTCCGTTGTTCTTTAAGGGCGAGGGCACTCACCATGTGCGTCTGGTCGTCGACGACGACATCGCGACCATCTTTGTCGATGATGTTGCGCTCAACGCTCGCTTCTGCAACAAGCAGGGCCAGGGTGTGGCGCTTACCGTCACCGACGGTGCGCTCAAGTGCGCAAACGCAACGATCGCGTCTCTGTAGCGGCAACGAACCGTTTTATGATTTAGAAAAGGAATGGAGAGGAACATGGACTACAAGGCAGTGTCCCAGCAAGTCGTCGACAACGTCGGCGGACTGTAGAACATCGAGGGCGCCACGCATTGCGTGACCCGTCTGCGTCTGGTGCTCAAGGATACGAGCAAATACAACAAGGCCGAGCTCGAGAACATCGATGGCGTCAAGGGCGTGCTGTACAACAGCGGCCAGCTCATGATCATCTTCGGTACCGGTACCGTCAACAAGGTTTACGATGAGTTTATGGCTCTGACGGGCGTTAAGGAGATCAGTGCTTCCGAGGTCAAGGGCGCCGAGGCGGACAAGAAGGGCAAGTTCTTCTCGGTCCTCAAGGTATTCTCGGATATCTTTATCCCCATCATTCCTGCCTTCGTCGGCGCTGCAATCATCATCGGCCTTAAGTCGCTGATCGTTGCCAACGGCCTCTTTGGCATGGAAGGCAGCCTCGCCGATCACAGCGAGTTCCTCAAGAACCTCGCAAGCTTCTTTGCCATTATCGCCACCACGTTCGACTACCTGCCTGTCCTGGTTATGTACAGCGCGGTCAAGCGTTTTGGCGGTAACCCGATCCTGGGCATCCTCGTCGGTATCGTCATGGTTCACCCGAGCCTTATGAACCGCAACACGTTCGTTATGGACCCGACGGGTGCTGAGTACTGGAACTTTGGTCCGCTATCCATTCCCATGGTTGCTTTCCAGGGCGGTGTGTTCCCCGCAATCCTGACTGCCTGGTTTATGGCCAAGGTCGAGAAGATTGCCCAGAAGTACATCCCCGAGGTCGTTTCGTTCGTTTTCGTCCCGACCGTTACCCTGATTCTTGCTAACGTCGCCCTGTTCACCGTGTTCGGCCCGCTCGGCAACCTGATCGGTGACGTCCTCGCCGGCGTAATCGATATCCTGTACAACAGGATGGGCGTCTTTGGTGCCTTTGTCTTCGCCGCGTTCCTGCAGCCGCTCGTCGTTACCGGTACGCATCAGTTCATCCAGGGTATCGAGGCCAACCTCGTTGCCACGACCGGCTTCAACTACATCCAGGCCATCTGGTCGGTTTCCATCATCGCCCAGGGCGGCGGCGCCATCGGTATGTACCTCATTCACAAGAAGCACTCCAAAGAGCGCAACATCTGCATGTCGTCCTTTATCCCGACGCTGGTCGGAATCTCCGAGCCCGCTATCTTTGCTGCAAACATGCGCTATTCGATCATTCCGTTCATCTGCGCATGCATCGGTGCAGGCTGCGGCGGTGCCTTCGTGAAGTTCTTTGAGGTGCGCGCTATCGGTCAGGGTCTGACCGGTGTGCTTGGCCTGCTCATCGTTACGCCCGAGACTCTCGTGTGGTATGTGGCTGGCAATCTCATCGCCTTTATCGTGCCGATCGTCTTGATCTTTGCCTACAACAAGGCAAAGGGCGTTCCAACCACCGATGAAGAGGGCGCTGGCGCAGGCTTCGATGTCAGCTTCTAGTTGAGCCATTCAGTGTAATGTGCGGATAAGTCCATTTGAGGAAGGGCGTTCGGCTCGTGTGAGTCGGGCGTCCTTCCCTATAGACGAGAAGGTCAATGGCGATGTTTAATCAAAACAATAAGGTGACACGCGCGGACTATGAGCAGTGGCGTGCCGGACAGGATGAGACGGCGGGTCGCATCGCGTCTGACCCCGATAGGCTCCTGTTCCATGTGGAGCCTGAGCTTGGCTGGCTCAACGACCCCAACGGTTTGGTTCAGATTGGTGATACGTATCACATCTATCATCAATACGATCCGTTCGATGCTGCGCATGGCGGTCCAGTGCTTTGGAACCATCTGACGACAAAGGATTTTGTGACGTACGAGAATCACGGCCCCGTGCTGTTCCCCGATTCCGATTTGGATTCGAGCGGAGCGTATTCTGGTTCTGCCTTTGTACGTGATGGCAAGATTCACTACTTCTATACCGGCAACGTCAAGCATTTTGACCGCGATGATTACGACTACGTGTTGACGGGCCGTGAGCAAAACCAGATTCATATGGTTGCCGAGAACCCCGACGAATTGGGCGAGAAGCGCATGGCTGTTGGACCAGTCGATTACCCCGACGATATCGGTACGCATGTGCGCGACCCCAAGATCCTTGAACACGACGGTATCTACTACATGGTTCTGGGCGCTCGTACGAAAGACGATCGCGGCTGCGTGCTTGTCTATACCTCGCGCGATCTAGAGGTCTGGAGCTATGCGACGCGCATTGAGCTGGGCGAGAAGCTTGGCTTTATGTGGGAGTGCCCCGATCTGTTTGAGCTCGATGGTGAGCTTATTCTCGTTTGCTGTCCGCAGGGTGTGCCTGCCGATGGTTGGCGTTACCGCAATCCACATCAGTGCGTGTGGTTCTCCATCGAGGCCGATTGGGAGGCGCCGAGCTTTAAAATCGTCAGGCAGGGCATGCCTCCGATGGTCGATGCCGGTTTTGATTTCTATGCTCCGCAGTCCTTTGAGGATGCTGCAGGCCGGCGTTTGATGATCGGATGGTCGGGTTGCCCCGACGCGACGGCAGAAAACCCGACGGTGGCGCGCGGGTGGCAGTGCGCGTTGACGGTGCCGCGAGAGCTGAGCATACGCGATGGTAAGCTCTGCCAGCAGCCGGCGTACGAGATTGAGAGGATGCGCGGCGGCTGCGTTCGCGCGACAGGCGGTGAAACCGTTGAGGAGCCGGGCCGCCTGTTTGATCTTGTGGTTTCCTGCGAGGGCGCCAAGATGGTCGAGCTCGAAATCCGCAAGGGTGTCTTTGTACGTTATGCGGACGGGATGCTTACCCTCGACATGGGTGACGAAGGCTATGGGCGCGACCAAAGGTCGATCGAGCTCAGCGAGCTTCGCGACCTGCGCGTGCTTTCGGACACTACGATGGTCGAGATTTTTGCAAATGGCGGCGAGGCGGCACTTACGAGCCGTACCTATTCGCCGGCGGTTCCGGCGATGGGGTTGCATGCCGAAGGTGCGGCGTCGATGGAGTTCTACCGCCTCGCGCATTAACCGTGCGTGGAGCACGATTGGACTTGCTGGGCGGAATGTGTTGCAGTTGCCGCAGCGAACTACCGTTTATCGCGTATAGCTACCGTTTGCGGAGTAAGTAACACCTATTAATAAACCGTGTAGAATCTCAGATAAGCACGGAGTTTTCCAGGGAGACGCTGTCCTTTGTTGTGTGCAAGGGGCGGCGTCTCTTTGGCGCTCTGCCGCCGTTGTGCAACAGTGCGGCGGCGCGTGCCATGTATTGAAAAGCCAATGTCGAGATGGGTCGTGATAATAATGGGCAAGTACGTAATCGTGGTTGAATCTGGTTCGGATGTGACGCCAGAGCTCTGCGAACGCTACGGCATCGTGCGCGTGCCTATGCATGTCACGATTGGTGACGAGACCGTCGAGGACGGCTCCATCGATCCGCTCGAGATTTACTCGCGCTGCAACGAGTTTGGCGTAATGCCCAAGACCAGTGGCTGCGCGCCTGCGGATTTTGCTCACGTGTATGACCGTATCCATGCCGAGCAGCCCGATGCGACCATTCTGCATCTTGCGTACTCCGAGGCCACGACCTGCTCGCATCAATCCTCCAAGATTGCGGCCCAGGGGCGCGACTACGTGTTCTCCATGGACACGCGTTTTGTCTCGGTGGGCCAGTCGCTCGTTGTCGTCGAGACCGCTAAATACATCGAGGCTCACCCCGATGCCACCGTCGACGAGATCTTTGCATATACGAATTCCGTCATGGACCGTGTGCTGCTGGGCTTTGTTCCTACCGACCTAGCCTTCCTTAAGGCGGGCGGTCGTCTGTCCAACGTGGCATTCCTTGGCGCCCACCTGCTCAAGATTAAGCCCTGCATTGAGGTGACGGGCGGCAAGTTCGTGGCAACCAAGAAGTTCCGCGGCTCTATGCTCAAGTGCGCCCGCGCCTTTATTGACCACATGGTTGCGAAGGGCGAGATTGACTACTCGCACATTGGCCTGGCGTATTCGGTAGGCCTTTCCCAGGAGCTGCGCGACGACATGGAAGTCTATGCGCACGACCTGGGCTTTAAGGACATTACCTGGACTCAGGTCGGCGGCGTCATCTCGAGCCATTGCGGCCCGACCGCCTTCGGCGCGGTGCTCACGCTCAAGGCGTAAGGCCTGGCGTCTATCGATTTCTATTGCCTCGGCGGCGGGCGGGTTGCGACAACCTACCCGCCGCTCTTGCGTGGGGTCAAATAGAACAACCCAATTGGCCGCTAAACCGTTTCGCCATCATGCGTATGGGCTAGAATGGCTCTGGTATTTATGTAACTAAAACCAAAGAGAGGCAAGGTAGCGGGAATGGCTGAGATGACGCTCGAGGGTGTGGACGCTCGTCCCGAGGACTCTGCGTTTGCCCTGGGTCGCGTGCATTCGATCGAGACGATGGGAACGGTCGACGGTCCCGGCATCCGCTTCGTAGTGTTTGTCCAAGGCTGTCCCATGCGCTGCGCGTATTGCCACAATCCCGATACTTGGTCTGTTAACGGCGGCACCATGGTGACTGTCGAGCACCTGATGGACGAGTTCCAGAGTAACCATGAGTTTTACCGCAGCGGCGGCATTACGGTTTCGGGTGGCGAGCCGCTCCTGCAGCCCGAGTTTTTGGCCGATCTGTTCCGTGCAATGCACAACAACCCCGATGGCCGCGTGCATACCTGCCTCGACAGCTGCGGCTATGCGTTTGACCCCAACCATCCCGAGAAGTTCGATGCCGTACTCAACGAGACCGATATGGTGCTGCTCGACATTAAACACGCCGATCCCGTCGAGCATAAAAAGCTGACCGGTTGCGATCCCGCACGCATTCTGGCGTTTGGCGATGAGCTTGCCCGTCGCAAGATTAAGGTCGTTATCCGCCACGTGGTGGTGCCCGGCATTACCGATACGGTTGAGGAGTGCGAGGCGCTCGGCCGCCTCATCGCTCCATGGCACAACGTGGTGGGCCTGGAAATGCTGCCGTATCACACGATGGGTGTCGTCAAGTACGAGCAATTGGGCATTCCCTATAAGCTCGAGGGCGTTCCACAGATGGATACCGCGCGCATGCCCGAGCTGCGCAACGCCGTCATGGCCGGCATGAAAAAGCGCCGTGCGGAACTCAAAAACGCCATCGGCTAGCGAGCCATTTTCGCTCCCCAAGGGCACTCATTGGGGACAGACATAAATGAGTGCGCGATGGCATTGCGGACGACCAAGCTTTGGTGCGCAACAAGGCCGGCTGGATCAGCGAGGCAGGTTGCAATGCGACGTGCGATGCTGGCCTCATTGATGTTGACGGCGACACCTACATTATGAGCATCATGACATCGATGCCATGGAGCGACCATTCGAGTGAGGTTGTGACTGCCATCGCCAAGGCGCTCTATGATACCCGCGCTACGCTGGCTTAGCGTGTTCGTTTGGCGAGGTCAAACAAAATGCTGGTACCATACCGTGGTTGAGTATTTCGTATAGGTTTGGGGAATGGCATGGCTACCATCGCGATTATCGGTGCGCTCGAAAAAGAGATCATGCAGATTAAGGAAGAGTTGAGTAACGTTTGCATGGTACAGGAGGCGGGCTTGAACGTTGTGGCCGGCGGGCTCGACGGACTGACAGTTGTCGCCACAACGGCGGGCATGGGTACCGTGAACGCTGCCGCCGCAACACAGCACCTCATTAGCAAGTATGCTCCGCAGGCTGTTGTGTTTTCGGGCATTGCAGGCGGTTTGAACCCCAAGCTCCATATCGACGACGTAGTCATTGGCAAACGCCTGCGCTATCTGGATACCGATACCGCGCTTATCGCCGAGTCTGCACCGGGGCTCGAGGAGTTTGGCTCGACGCCTGCGCTGGTCGATATTGCTGCCGATGTGCTTGCTGAGCGTGGCTTTGTCAATGCTTCGACAAATGCAGCCGCTTCGAACGAGGGCACCAAGCAGTTCCTGGTCGGCACGATTGCCACGGGCAACCGTTTTGTGACGGGTGCCGCCATGCGCAACGACGCTATCGAGGCGACGCATGCCGATTGTATTGGCATGGAGGGCGCGGCGATTGCCCATGTCGCAACTAAAAATGGTGTCGATTGCCTGGTGTTGCGCGCTATCAGCGATAATTGTGACGAGGCGTACGATGCGATTTGCGACCGTGAGTTCGACCTGTTCGAGTATGCCCGTACCGCGAGTGGCATTACGCTCGATATCGTCCGCCGCATTGCCGCTGCGCAATAGCGCGTCTATTTGTAAGAACCTACGACCAAGGAGTGTCCATGGCCGATTCCATTAACTACCAGCTTGCCAAGTTCGTCGCCAGCTACGGCAAGGTTTCGCAGATTCCCGAGTCCACCTGCCCCGAGGTGAGCTTTGTCGGCCGCTCCAACGTGGGCAAGTCGTCGATTATGAACAAGCTCTTTGGCCGCAAGAACCTGGTCAAGGTTTCCAGCACGCCGGGCAAGACGAGCAACATCAACTTCTTTGAGGCCGACGACGTGCATTTCGTGGACCTGCCGGGTTACGGTTTCGCCCGTCGCTCCAAGGCCGAGCGCGACCGTTGGGCCGAGCTCATCGGCGACTTCTTCGACTCCGAGCGCAGCTTTAACTTGGTCGTCTCGCTGGTGGACATTCGTCACGACCCCAGCAAGCTCGACCACGACATGATTGACTACCTACAGGGCAACGAGTTCAACTTTATCGTCTGCCTCACCAAAGCCGACAAGCTCAGCCGCACCCAGCAGGCCCGCCAGGCAGCAGCCATCAAAAAGCAGCTCAACGTCCCGGCCGAGAATGTAATCATCACGAGCTCCCAGACCGGCACCGGCATCGACGAACTCAAGCGCCGCATCGCCGAGGCCTGCCTCTAATCGGGCAGCATCCCCTCAAAAGCTCTCATCTATATCACCCCAGTGATAGTTATTGGTAAACTATCACTGGGGTGATATTTTTTAGGAGGTCGATATGGAGCTTTGGCACGGGTCGGAGGTTGTTGTCGAGCATCCGTCGCTGGATAGATGTAAGCAGTTCAACGACTATGGACGTGGGTTTTATTGCACGCCACATGAGGAAATGGCGATGGAATGGGCATGCCGGACCGAGTCCGATGGTATCGCGAATCGATATGAGCTCGATATGGATGGTCTCGCGGTCTTGGATTTGGAGTCCGGGGAGTTTTCAATTCTTAATTGGCTTGCGATTTTGGCCGACAACCGGGAGTTTAATGTCTCGACGCCAGTAGCACGCGAGGGGCTTCGTTATCTGCTGGATAACTGCCTGATTGATATTTCTCCCTATGACGTTATTCGAGGCTATCGCGCCGACGATTCCTACTTTTCGTTTGCAAGACAGTTCGTTAACGGCATGATCTCGCTCAGGCAACTGCAACTCATTATGCGTTTGGGCGATTTGGGCATCCAATACGCTCTTATGAGTGAGCGCGCGTTCTCGGCGATCAGGTTCCGCGATTGGAAGCAGGCCTCGGGAGCTGAGTTTTATCCCAAACGATTTGAGCGAGAACAGAATGCTCGACGTAAGTATCTGGATACGATAAACGGATTTGACACCGAGGGTGTCGACATTAGGGATTTGATGGCAGGGAGGGTCGATTTAAATGATCCAAGAGTTAACGGATTGTGGGCCGAGTAGGACATATCCCGTCTATTACCTCGAGGACGCAATGAACAACCTAGGCGACTGCTTTGACTATGCCGTTAATGATTATGGAGCAGAGGGATCGGAAGTTGCTGAACTCTTTTGCCTCAGCGGCGTAGCTCGCGAGTTCGAACGCGGCAACGCATGGGTCGTATCGGGAAAATCGGGCGTTGAGCTGTTCGCGCTTATCGCTGAAAGATCGGGCTATCAAAACAGGCCTATACCGGACTGCACCTATCGATTTGAGAAGACGCCGGAATATTGGGCGGGCTGGATGCTGGCATACCTGCAGTGGCGTTTAGGGGGGTCTTTCGAAGATCTGCTGCATGTCGTTCCATTTGATGCGCTGCGCGGTCTGTACTATCCCTGGCATGAAGCCTCAGAGGAACGTGTGGCGCGTCTTATTTGCGATATGGCGAAGAAAACACCTCGTCAAACTAAACTGGCGCAAGCAAGAAAGAGGCTCAAGAAAACCCAACAAGACCTGGCATACGAATCGGGCGTATCACTCCGCTCAATCCAAATGTACGAACAGCGCCAGAGAAACATCAACGAAGCATCGGTAACAACCGTAAGGGATATGGCGAAAGTCCTGCACTGCAGCATCGAAGACATCTTAGAGCCAGTCTTTGAATACAAAGAAACTAGCGCAGCCTAAAAGAGATGCTGGCCGCTGATTGCTCAAGTTGCAGTTCGAGCAATTTGAGCAGCGAAGCCGGCTGCCTAGTGGGGGCATGTGGGCCTTCTAGGTATCAAAATCCGCCTACGTATCGAAATGCCCCGCCAAGCTAAAGTGCTCGGCGGGGCATATTTCGATTGACGATGCTAACAGGGGTTGAACTTTAATATGCCGCGAGTAAGAGGCGTCTGCATTTAGCAATTAAAGTAAATTATTCAATTCGGGTGCTCAGCCAGTATTCTCCATTTGAAGCTAAGATTGCGTACGTAATTCCATTTTTGACAGTTGGCGTACCTACGCAGGCAGCGCCAATCTCCTTAGCGTCGGAAAATGAGAGTGTTGGATCAATTGCTTGTATGGTTGCTAATGCTGTCGCCGCGGCATAATCTGAATTTTCGAAGTACATGACTATGTTTTTGAAGCAGTTTTCTGATCCAAGATAGCTGAATAGTAGTTGACTGCTCGAGTCCGAGAAAAAACCTCCAATACCGGCAAGCGTAGAGCCATTTTTTATCTGAAGCTCGAGTCCCGTGCCGCTATCGTCTAACTCGTAACTCGCCTTCATACTGCTGCAATTGGGAATATCGGAGAATTCCTCGTTAAGTCGTTCAATAAAGCCTTCAGGTGAAATTGAAAACGATCCGTCGCCAAGAAAGGAAGTAATTTCCTTTTCGTTGCGGGTGTCAACGACCTCTCCGCATCTCCCGCATTCTCGAATTTCCTTCGAGGTGGCGTCAACGTAATCGACTTCGGTAGTCCAAGAACCTGGTTGATGCCCAAGGGGTTTCCCTTCGGTTTTGCCGCAGCGTTGACAGGTCTTCGGAACCGTGCATGTTGCTTCTTCCCATTCATGTCCGAGCGGTTTCCCCTCGGTTTTGCCGCAACTTTTACAGGTGCGAGGGCTTGTACAGTTTGCATTGGTCCAAAGTTTGTGGGTGCAAAACATTTGAGGAAACAGCATGGGTAAGCAGAAGATGACGGCAACTATCGCAGCAGTTGCGATAGCCGCTCGTTTATTACCACCAAGTTTGTTAATGGCACTCGTTAGAAGTAAATCGTCCTCTTCCTTATTGCATGTGGCACCGTCTTCATTTGATGATCGATCGTCAGGGGAGGTGGTGTCGTCAGCACCATCAGAAACCTGCTTCCCTTCGATATTCGGCTTCTGTTCATCAGATGCACTGGGCGTTTGCTCACTATTGGGCTCTTTCATCTCGTCATCCATGCTTATCGAGTCCCCTCTCTCGTTTCAAATGTGCGATGCGAACAATTGCGATAAGTGAAACAGATACTCACATGAATATATCCTAGTTTGGGATATATCAAAATGGAATATAGCGTAAACGGTATGAACGTTGATGCTAATAGGACATGCGGAAAGTGCCTCTCCCAGATTCGTCGGGAACAAGGTATCACTCAGGTTGAACTCGCAAAGAAACTGAGGGTACCTCAGTCGTTCATCTCGAAAGTCGAAACCGGGGAACGCAGTCTTAGGGTTTATGAGCAGTTCGCCTATGCAGAGGCACTTGGAATTACCGTCGGAGTTCTCGTGCAAAGACTTGAGGCGGTTCTGAGCAGCGGAGATAAATAGATTGCGCCGCGAATCGGGCGATAATTAAATCAGCGAATGCGATTATCCTGTCGAGGCTGCGAAGGTCCCCTTGGGGCTTCCCCTGAAAACAATCCGCAGATCGAATTGCCCCGTCGCGCGAAGCGCACGACGGGGCAATTCATGATCGAGGACGTTTTCAGGGGAAGCCCCAAGGGGACCGGTGAGAGCAATGAGGCAGGGCGCTACAGGTACTCGATTTGAGCGCCCTCGGTGTCGCACGTCAGAATGTGCGTGTCACACTTGGGGAACTGTTCACGCAGTTTGACCTGTAGGAACTTTGCCACGATGGTGTCGTCAGTCACGGCCATGAGGGTCGAGCCCGAACCACTGATCCAGATGGTCTTAGCGCCGCCGTTAAGGCAGGTGTCGCGCACGGCGTTGTAGTCGGGGATGAGGCGACGGCGATACGGCTCTTGGATGCGGTCGTCGTTGGCGGCGGCAATCAGGTCAAGGTCGCCGGTCTCCAGGCCGCGCGTCATGCCGGCGATGCGGCCCATTTGCCATACGGCGGTGGAGAGTGGAATCTCCTGCGGCACAACCTTGCGCGCCTCGCTCGTATGTACCTCGTAGGGCGGAATCACGGTAATAAAACGCAAGCGATCGCTCACCTCGTAGCGCAGGCACTGGGGGAGCGAATCGGTCGGCGTAAAGGAGCAGACGGCGCCGCCCAGGATGGCGGGGGCGACGTTATCGGGATGGCCCTCGACCTCGGTGGCAATGCGGACGAGCTCGGCGCGGTCGACGGTGTGGCCTGTCAGCGCGGCGGCGGCCATAATGCCGGCGACGACGCAGGTTGAGCTGGAGCCCAGGCCGCGGGCGACGGGAACGTCAGTCTGAATGTCGATGGCGACGGGGAAGGCCGGCTCGCCCCATGCGGCCAGTGCGTCGACAAAGCTCACGTAGACTAGGTTGTTCTCGTTTTGAAACTCCTCGGGGCAGCCCGTGATGGTGAGCTTGTCGGCGCGCTCGAAGGTGAAGTGCGAGTAGAGGCTGACGGCCATGCCGAGGGTGTCGTAGCCGATGCCTAGGTTGGCGCTCGTTGCTGGGACGGTGATTTTGATCATGTGAGTCCTCCTGGCGTGCCTGGCTGTTTAGTTCGCTGCTCGGGCAGTCCTGCGCAAGACGGAAAGCACATTAAGTGCTTTCCTTTGCGTGCGGAACTCGCGACGAACTAAACAGCCAGGCACGCTGTGCGCGTTCGTCATCATCCCGGGGATTATCTGATGAAAGAAGGTGCGCCGGCTTTCGCCGGCGCTTAATAAGGGGTTTAGTTGGTGCTCATTCGTTTTGCTGCAGACTCGACGTAGCTTGCCATCTCATCGACGTCGCAGACGTCTTCGAAGCGGACGGGCTTGGACTCGAGTTCGGCGAGCTGGGTCGGGGCGACCGTGTTGGTGGCCTGCTCGAGCACACGCATAGCCTCAAAATCGTCCTCGGGCACGTCGAGGCCCAGGGCATCGCAGCAGGCGCGCGGGAACTTGTAGGGGCTGGCGGTCGAAAGCAGCACGCGGGCCTTGGCGCCCTCGGCGGGAGCGACCTGCTCAAAGACGTGATAGCCGCAGGCGGTGTGCGGGTCGATCACGTAGTCGTTCGCATCCCAACAGCTCTTGATGGCGGCGCGAACCTCGTTCTCGCTGGCCCAGCCGCAGCCAAAGACGCCCTGAATCTTTGCCAGCAGGTCGGCGGGAACTTCGTAGCGACCAGTCTGTGCCAGCTGCTCCATAAGGCCGGCAACGAGCTCGCAGTCGCCGTCGGACAAGAAGTAGAGCATGCGCTCCAGGTTGGAGCTAATAAGGATGTCCATCGACGGCGAGATGGTCGTGAAGAACGGGCGGTTACGGTCGTAAACGCCGGTGGTCAGGAAGTCGGCAAGCACGTTGTTCTTGTCGCTCGCCACGACGAGCTTGGCGACGGGCAGACCCATGCACTTGGCGTAGTAGCCGGCCAAGATATCGCCAAAGTTGCCGGTGGGCACACAGAACTCTACGGCGTCGCCAGCCTCGATAGCGCCGGCGCGCAGCAGTTGCGCATAGGCGGCAAAGTAGTAGACAACCTGCGGCACCAGGCGGCCGACGTTGATGGAGTTGGCACTCGAAAGCACAGTGCCGGCGGCTTCCAGGCGCTCGGCAAGCTCCTTATCGGCAAAGATGCGCTTGACGGCACTCTGGGCATCGTCGAAGTTGCCGCGGATGCCGCAGACGGCGACGTTATCGCCCTCCTGCGTGGACATCTGCAGATTCTGCACGCGGCTGACTTTGCCTTCGGGATAAAAGACGGTGATGCCCGTGCCCGGGGCGTCGGCAAAGCCGGCGAGTGCTGCCTTGCCCGTGTCGCCCGACGTGGCGGTGACGATCATGATGCGCTCGGCGCCGCCGTCCTTGGCGGAAGTGCGGGCCATCAGACGGGGGAGCATCTGCAGGGCGACGTCCTTGAAGGCGCTTGTGGGGCCGCCAAAGAGCTCCATCACATAGGTCTGAGGGACGTCAGCGCCCGGCGCAGCGTCGAGTTTGACGAGCGGCGTAACCTCTTCGCTCGCGAACGTGCCGCGGTATGCCTCGTCGACACACGCCGAAATTTCTTCGGCCGTGTAATCATTCAGTAACATTCCCAACACATCTTGAGCGATTTCAAAGTACGATTTATCTGCAAGCGAGCTGATATCGACCTGCTGGGTGCCAAGCTCGTCCGAGACAAACAAACCCCCGTCGGGAGCGATGCCGGTGCGGATTGCCACCTTACTTGAGCACGATAAAGTGCGTCCTCGTGTACTATGATAAGTTCCCATATAACACTGCTCCTCGGATGCCTTGGTCCCAATCGGTGAAACCATGGTATCAGAGCGCGCAAAACAGGTTTGCAGAGGCTTTTAGAAAGGTAACCTCCAGCCCATGATTAAGATTGCCAAGTTTGGCGGCTCGTCTGTCGCCGACGCCGAACACTTTAAGAAGATCAAGGCCATTGTCGATGCCGATCCGGCCCGCCGTTTTGTGGTGGTTTCTGCCTGCGGTCGCCGCTTTAAGGGCGACACCAAGGTGACCGACCTGCTCTACCTGGTTAACGCGCACGTTAAGTACCACGTGTCGTGCGAGGAGCTGCTCGAGGACATTGGGCAGCGCTATTTTGATATCGCTGACGAGCTGGAGCTCACCTATCCCATCCGCGAGGAGTTCGCGGCCTTTGCCGAGCGCGCCCGCTCGGGCGGCTACTCCACCGAGGAGCTCGTGAGTCGTGGCGAGTACTTCACCGCTCGCCTGATGGCCGAGTATCTGGGCCTGCCGTTCCTGGACGCCGCGACGGTCGTGGCGTTCCATCACGACGGTACGCTCAGCATGAACCGCACCTCCGAGCTGGTGCAGGAGTACGGTCAGCAGGGCGGCTTTGTCATGCCCGGTTTCTACGGCGCGACGCGTGAGGGTCAAATCAAGCTGCTCGACCGTGGCGGCGGCGATATCTCGGGCTCGATCCTGGCCAAGTGCCTGGGCGCCGACCTGTACGAGAACTGGACCGACGTTTCGGGCTTCTATTCTGCTGATCCTCGCATTGTGCCCGAGGCTCAGCCCATCGCCCGCGTTACCTACGAGGAGCTGCGCGAGCTTTCGTACATGGGTGCAAGCGTCCTGCACGAGGAGGCCGTGTTCCCTGTGCGCGAGGCAGGCATTCCACTGGTCATCAAGAACACCAATGCGCCGCAGGACCCCGGCACCATCATTAGCGAGACGGCTGACGAGGGTGAGGCAGAGCCCATCATTACCGGCGTGACCGGTAAGCGCGGCTTTGTCGCCATCAACGTTGCCCGCGACCGTACCAAGCCGCGCGTCGGCTTTATGCGCCGTGCGCTTTCGGTCTTCGAACGCTATGACGTTTCCGTCGAGCACATGCCCACCGGTGTCGACCGCTTTGGTGCTGTGGTGCAGGAGCAGGACGTGCGCGATTCGCTGTACTCGCTCGTAGGCGACATTCAGCAGGAGGTCGAGCCGCTCGAGATCGAGGTGGTCGAGGGCTTGGCACTTATCGCGACCGTCGGTCGTAACCTGCGCGGCCGTGCAGGTATCTCGGGCCACCTGTTTGGCATGCTTGGCCAGGCGGGCGTGAGCGTGCGTATGATTTCGCAGAGCTGCGATGAGATCAATATCATTATCGGCGTCGAGGAGAAGGACTTCGACTTGGCGATTCAGACCATTTACCGTGCCTTCTCCGACGAGAACGGCATTGTGAAAGTCGCGGACCTGGAGGCTCCCGCGCCGGTCGAACCCGCCCTGGCCGCCCTCCACAAGTAGCGGCCATTCCGGCAGATTTTGGGACATGCCCCAAAATCTGCCGTGGGGCGTTTCATTTCGGTTTCGTTTCGACGGGGCGGGTTTCATGCCCGTCCCGTTTTTGTATAAACTGGGCAAGAACATTTAGCCTGCTCGGCGTGCGGGCAAAAGCCACAACCTTAAAAGGGGGAAGCATGAAACAGTACACGGTTGCTATTTTGGGCGCGACGGGAGCTGTTGGCACCCAGATGCTCGAGTGTCTCAACGAGCAGGAGTTCCCGGTCGGCAAGCTCAAGCTGCTAGCGAGCGCGCGCTCTGCGGGCAAGACCGTCGAGTTCCGCGGCGAGCAGGTTGTGATCGAGGAAGCTTGCCCCGAGGCCTTTGAGGGCTGCGACATCGTACTCGGCGCTGCCGGCGACGATATCGCGAAGGAGCTGCTGCCCGAGGCCGTCAAGCGTGGCGCCATCGTGGTAGACAACAGTCACGCCTTCCGCATGGATCCCGAGGTGCCGCTGGTCGTGCCCGAGATCAATGCCGACGATATCAAGTGGCATCACGGCCTTATCGCCAATCCCAACTGCGCGACTATCATCGGCCTGGTTCCCACGTGGCCGCTGCATCAGCTCGCCGGCGTGAAGCGCATGATCGTCTCGACGTATCAGGCGGCTTCGGGTGCCGGCGCTCCCGGTATGGCCGAGCTCGAGGCTCAGCTGGCCGCCCTGGGTCGCGGCGAGGAGATTCCCGAGCCGCGTGCATTTGCCGCCCAGCTGGCGAGCAACCTGATTCCGCAGATTGGCGGCGTCAAGGAGGAGGGCTTTACCTCCGAGGAGATGAAGCTGCAAAACGAGGGCCGTAAGATCATGCATCTGCCCGAGCTGCGCGTGAACTGCACCTGCGTGCGCGTGCCCGTGCTGCGTTCGCACTCCGAGAGCATTACGCTCGAGTTTGAGCGCGATATTACGGTCGAGGAGGCCCGTGCTGCGCTGGCTGCCGCTCCCGGCGTCAAGCTGGTTGACGATCTGGGTGCCGAGGGTGCACACGACCGCTTCCCCATGCCGATGGATACGTCCGACCAGGACCTGATTTGGGTCGGCCGCGTGCGTCGCGACATCTCGAACCCCGAGGCCGCGCGCGGCATCACCTTCTGGTGCTGCGGCGACCAAATCCGTAAGGGCGCGGCAACCAACGCCGTCCAGATCGCTAAGCTGCTCTGCGAGTAGTTTGACCTGTCCGGCGGGGGCCGGGCTTGGTTTTCAGAACGTCCTCGACCATGTGTGGCGCTCCTATTTGGCAAGGTGTTTTTTAGAATCCATTTTGCGCTCGGCCTCGAAGGCCTGCCTGTCCCAATCGAGCGG
>UQKQ01000020.1 GCA_900541645.1 uncultured Collinsella sp. | reverse complement strand
GGTCGAGGCGGGCGTGACGGTAGTTTCGGGCGGCGCGGTCGGTTGTGACCAGGCCTCGGGTTGGGCTGCGGTCAATGCCGGCGGCAAACACGTCGTGGTGCTGGGGACGGGCGGCGACGTGGTCTACCCGCGTTCGAGCGCGGGGCTTATTACGCGCACGCTCGATACGGGTGGCGCGGTCGTGTCGATCTCTCCGTGGGGCATGGGTCCGCGCAAGTTTGCCTTTCCGCGCCGCAATCGCGTAATCGCGGCCCTGTCGCAAGCCCTCTTTGTATCCGAGGCGGGTATGCCTTCCGGGACGTTTTCTACAGCCGAGGCTGCTATGGATTTGGGGCGAGAACTTCTTGCCGTGCCAGGGTCGATCCTATCGCCCGAGTCGCGTGGCACGAATTACCTCATTGCGAACGGTGCCTGCTGCATCATCGACGAGGAATCTATCGAGATGGCTATTTCACGCATCTACGGCACCCTGCGCTACTCGCGCCCCGATGCTCCCGGCATTGCCGACCTGGATCAAACACAGCAGACCGTGATGCATGCGCTCATCGCCTCTCCGCTCAAGGTCGACGACATCGCGGCGCTCGTCTCGCTCGATGCCGTCGGCGTACTCAAACTCCTGGGTTCGCTTGAGCTCGAGGGTCTTATCGAGCGCATGATGGATGGAAGGTATGCGCCCTCCAAGTTTGCCCTTCACGCTCAGACACCCTTCGGTCACAATGGAAAACATGTCAATTAGAAAGGTGTTTGCAGATGCTGTTTGATCAGGTGACGGTTATCGGTGGCGGTCTGGCGGGTTCGGAGTGCGCGATTCAGCTTGCAGATCGCGGGTTCGCCGTAAAGCTGTGCGAGATGCGCCCCCAGGTTAGCTCCCCGGCCCACCATACCGATCACCTGGCAGAGCTCGTCTGTTCCAATTCGTTTAAGTCGACCCGTCCGGATTCTACGGCTGGATTGCTGAAGGCCGAGCTTGAGCGCATGGGTTCAGTCCTGCTCGATTGCGCCCATCGCGCGGCTGTTCCCGCCGGTGGCGCCTTGGCGGTCGACCGCGTCAAGTTTTCCGAGTTTGTCGAGGCCGAGGTTGCCGCCCGTCCCAATATCGAGATCGTTCACGGCGAGGTCACGCAGATTCCCGAAGGTCACGTGGTCATTGCCGCCGGCCCCTTGTGCTCGCCGGCGTTGAGCGAAGAGGTCATGAAGCTCGTCGGTGGCGACGCCCTTGCGTTCTTCGATGCCGCGGCGCCGATCGTCGATGCCTCCACGCTCGATATGGACGTGCTGTTCTCGCAGTCGCGCTACGAGGAGCAGGGGAGCGGCGACTATCTCAACGCTCCGCTCAACAAGGAAGAGTACGAGGCCTTTATCGAGGCGCTTACCACGGCCGACCGCGTGGTGCTCAAGGACTTTGAGGGCGGCGATCTGTTCCAGGCCTGCCAGCCTGCCGAGGAAGTTGCGCGCACCGGCAAGGACGCCATTCGCTTTGGCGCCATGAAGCCCGTCGGCCTCACCGACCCGCGAACCGGTCGTCGTCCCTGGGCGGCGATTCAGCTGCGTGCCGAGAACAAGGAGAAGACCGCCTATAACCTGGTGGGCTTCCAGACCAACCTGACCTTTGGCGAACAGAAGCGCGTCTTCCATATGGTGCCGGGCCTGGAGAACGCTGAGTTCTTCCGCTACGGTGTCATGCACCGCAATACCTTTGTCGATGCGCCGCACGTGCTCGATGGCACCTTTGCCGTGCCTGGTACCGGCGTGCGCCTGGCCGGTCAGATCACCGGCACCGAGGGGTACATGGAAGCCGTGGCGACAGGTCTGCTCGCGGCACTCAACACCTATGCCGAGGCTGTCGGGGCCGCTCCCGTCGAGCTGCCGCGCGTGGGTGCTTTGGGCGCGCTCGTGGGCTATGCTACCGATCCGGCCACGGTGGGCTATCAGCCTATGCATGTCAACTTTGGCCTGGTGCCGCCACTCGAGGATGGTAAGCGCCGCAGCAAGCGCGACCGCTACCAGGCCTATGCGGACCGTGCGCTCGAGGCCCTTGATGCCTATCTGGCCACTCGCCCCGATCTGTTTGGAGGCGACCGGTCATAGCCTTTGACCTGTACGACACCGTCGACTCGTTTATCGCCTATATCGCACGTGTCGAGGGGCTTTCTCCCAATACGGTGACGGCCTATGGCTCGAGGCTGGAGCGCTTTGCTGCCTGGTGCGAGCGCGAGGATATCGATGCTTTCGCTGCCGACGTGCGCACCATTCGTCGCTATCTTGCCGAGCTTTCGCGTGAGCAGGTGGCTCCCCGAACGCTTGCGGCGCATCTGTCGGCTATCCGATCGCTCTATCGATGGATGGCTGCCGAGGGGGTCGTGGAGGGCGATGTGGTCTCGGCAATTTCCTCGCCCAAGCTTCCGCGCGATCTACCCGGTGTGCTGACGACCCAACAGGTGGAGGCGCTGCTCAAGACGCCTGATACCTCAACACCCGCGGGACTGCGCGATGCGGCGATGCTCGAGCTGCTCTATGCCTCGGGCGCCCGTATCTCTGAGCTCGCAGCACTCAATGTGGAGTCCATTGCGTGGTCCGAACGCACGCTGCGCCTGTGGGGCAAGGGGAGCAAAGAACGTATCGTCCCTCTGTATCGTCGTGCGCTCGAGGCGACGCGTCTCTATATTGAGGAGGGAAGGCCGGAGTTGCTCGCTCAGGCAAAGCGTCGTGACCCCGTTACCGGGCCGCATCCGCTGCTTATATCGGCGCGCGGTAATCGCATGAGTGCCGCCATGCTCAGGCGGCGGTTTCATACGCTGGCGACGCTCGCCGGCATGCCTGCCGACATCGCCCCGCATGCGATGCGCCATACCTTTGCGACCGACTTGCTCGAGGGCGGTGCGGACCTGCGCTCGGTTCAAGAGCTGCTGGGCCATGCGAGCCTGTCCACGACGCAGATCTACACGCATCTCACACCCGATCGTCTTAAGCGGGCTGTGGCTCAAGCCCATCCCCGCGGCGAATAGTGGCTGGGACGTCCCGCGCCGCGCTCAGGTGTGTGGTTTTGATTGCGGGTTGGCAGGAAGATGCATTCCTGCTATCATTCATCGGGTTGCTTCACGGCAACAGGTTTTTATCACGCACGCGCGGCTACTTCATACCGTGGTGCCCGGGCTTTGGTAGCACATGTCCGGGTTGGTTTTGGAGGATGACCCCGCGCGGAGGCAAACCACAGGAGGTTTAACATGGCTACCAAGATTAATATCCGCACCCTGCTCGAGGCCGGCTGCCACTTCGGTCACCAGACCCGTCGCTGGAACCCCAAGATGAAGCCGTTCATCTTCGGTGAGCGCAACGGCATCTACATCCTCGACCTTAAGCAGACCATCCTTGACGCCGACCAGGCCTACACCTTCGTCAAGAACGTCGCCAAGGGCGGCAACGTGCTGTTCGTCGGCACCAAGAAGCAGGCTCAGGAGGCCGTCAAGAACGCTGCTGAGCGCGCTAATATGCCCTACATCAACCAGCGTTGGCTCGGCGGTATGCTGACCAACTTCGTCACCATCCGCTCCCGCATCAACCGCATGGAGGAGCTCGAGGCCATGGTCGAGGACGGCCGCATGGCAGTGCTCCCCAAGAAGGAGCAGGCTGTGCTCGGCAAGGAGCTCACCAAGCTCCAGACCAACCTCGGTGGCGCCCGCGACATGAAGGGTCTGCCCCAGGCTCTCTTCGTCATCGACACTAAGCGCGAGGAGAACGCCATCAAGGAGGCTCAGCGCCTGAACATCCCCGTCGTCGCTCTGATCGACACCAACTCCGATCCCGACGAGGTCGAGTACGGCATCCCCTGCAACGATGACGCTATCTCCGCTGTCACCCTTATGTGCGAGCTCATGGCTGACGCCTGCCTCGCTGGCTCCGGTAAGGAGCAGGTCTCCGAGGCCGAGATGGCCGCTGAGCCCAAGGCCGAGTAAATCAGTCTTAGTTAATTCTTTTTCATCTCTTTGAAAGGAACCACAATGGCCCAGATTACCGCCGCTATGGTCAAGCAGCTCCGCGAGATGACCGACTCCCCGATGATGGAGTGCAAGAAGGCTCTCGTCGAGGCTGACGGCGACATGGACGCCGCTGTCGACGTTCTGCGTAAGAACGGCCTTGCCAAGGCTGCCAAGAAGGCTGGCCGTGAGACCAACGAGGGCGCTGTCGCCGCGTTCGTCTCCGAGGATGGCAAGACCGGCGCTCTGCTCGAGCTCTCCTGCGAGACCGACTTCGTTGGCTCCAACGCCAAGTTCACCGGCTTTGCTTCTAAGGTCGCTGAGGTTGTCGCTACCACCGAGCCTGCTGACGTCGATGCTCTGCTCGAGAAGCCGATGGGCGAGGAGACCGTTTCCTCCGAGCTCACCGAGATGATTCACATCATGGGCGAGAACATGAAGATCTCCCGCTTCGCTGCCCGCAAGGCCGAGAACGGCGCGCTCGCTTCTTACATCCACATGGGTGGTAAGATCGGCGTCCTCGTCGAGTTCGCCTTCGAGAAGGCCGTGACCGCTCAGGCTGAGTCCTTCAAGACCTTCGCTCACGACGTTGCCCTTCAGGTTGCCGCCGTCGCCCCGATCTGCGCTACCCGCGATCAGGTTCCGGCCGAGACCGTCGAGCACGAGAAGCAGATCTACATGGCCCAGGCTGCCGAGTCCGGCAAGCCCGAGGCTATCCAGGAGAAGATGGCTGTTGGCCGTCTGGAGAAGTTCTACAAGCAGTCCGTGCTCACCGAGCAGGAGTTCATCAAGGACAGCTCCCTCACCATCAAGAAGTACGCTGAGCAGGTCTCCAAGGAGCTCGGCGACACCATTACCGTCGTTGCCTTTGACCGTCTGGTCCGTGGCGAGTAAATAAGCTCTTGTAGCTGGTAATGAGCAGGCTGTGGGTTTTACTCACAGCCTGCTTTTTCATGGCTCTTATCAGAGCCTTTGATATCATATTGAGAGTCTAATTAAAGGAGGATCGCTTTGTCCGACATCCGATATAAACGCGTGCTTCTTAAGCTTTCCGGCGAAGCACTGATGGGCGACGGCCAATATGGCATCGACCCCAAGGTTACCGATCATCTTGCCAAGCAGGTCAAGGAGCTGCTCGCCGTTGACCATGAGGTCGGCGTCGTTGTCGGCGGCGGCAATATTTTCCGCGGCATGGCAGGCGCTGCCGGTGGCATGGAGCGTGCTCAGGCCGACTACATGGGGATGCTGGCAACCGTTATGAACGCGCTCGCCCTGCAGGATGCCTTCGAGCACAACGATGTTCCCTGCCGCGTGATGAGCGCTATCCAGATGAACGAGATCTGCGAGCCCTATATTCGTCGCCGCGCTATCAACCATCTGTCCAAGGGCAACGTCGTCATCTTCGCTGCCGGTTCGGGCAATCCGTACTTTACGACCGACACCGCCGCGGCTCTTCGTGCGTGCGAGATCGGCGCCGAGATTCTGATTAAAGCCACCAAGGTTGACGGCATCTACGACAAGGATCCCGTCAAGTGCGCCGATGCCGTCCGTTTTGACAAGATTACCTATCACGAGGTTCTCGTCCGCGGTCTGCAGGTTATGGATTCCACGGCTACGGCACTGTGCCAGGATAACCGTATGCCGATTTTGGTCCTCAACATCGATGGCGAGGACACCGTCAAGCGCGCGCTCGCGGGTGAGCCCGTCGGCACGCTCGTCTATCAGGAGGATTAAGCATGGCAGAGAACATCACCGCCCATATGGACAAGTCGCTCGAGTCCCTCAAGCATAACTTCTCCAAGGTCCGTACCGGTCGCGCCAACGCCAACATTCTGTCCGACATCACCGTCGATTATTACGGTGTCCCCACGCCGGTCACGCAGGTTGCCGCCGTCAAGACCCCCGAGGCTCACATGCTGCTCATCGAGCCGTGGGACAAGGCGCTCATCAACGCTATCGTCAAGGCCATCGGCGCTTCCGATCTGGGCATTACCCCCAACTCCGATGGCACCGTCGTTCGTCTGCCGTTCCCGGCCCCCACTGAGGAGCGCCGTCGCGAACTCGTCAAGGAGTGCCGCGAGTACGCCGAGCAGGCCAAGGTGTCTATCCGTAACATCCGTCGCGACTTCAACAACAAGCTCGAGCGCGATGAGGAGCTCACCGAGGACGATGTCCGTCGCGAGCAGGCCAAGGTCCAGAAGCACACCGATGAGTATGTCGCCAAGGTCGAGGAGCTTCTGAAGGAAAAAGAAGCCGAGGTCATGGAGATCTAAGGTGCAATACGACGAGCATAAACTGGTCGAGTACTTTGCCGACGCCCCTGCGGGCGTCGGTTTTTCCGACCTTGACCTCAATAACATTCCGCACCATATCTCGTGCATCATGGACGGCAACGGTCGTTGGGCCACGTCGCGCGGTCTTGCACGCACCGAGGGCCACAAGGCGGGTATCGTCTCGCTGCGCGAGATCATTACCGCCTGCGTGCGCCTGGGCGTCGACGTGCTTTCGGCCTATGCATTTTCGACCGAAAACTGGAATCGACCGCAGCACGAAGTCAACGTTCTGATGCACCTGTTTGCCAAGACGTTTATCGACGAGCTGCCGCTTCTGAAGCGCGAAAATGTGCGCGTAGTCTTTTTGGGTGACATTTCCGCGCTGCCCAAGAAGACTCGCGACGTTTTTGAGCGCGGTCTTGCCGAGTGCGCCGATCACACCGGTATGACGCTGGCGCTTGCCGTCAACTACGGCGCGCGTGCCGAGATTACCCGCGCTGTCCGTCAGATCGCATCCGACGCTGCCGCCGGTAAGATCGATCCTGCCGCAATTGATGACGACATGGTGGCTTCCCACCTCTATACCGCCGGTCTTCCCGATCCCGAACTTGTGATTCGCACCTCTGGTGAGCTGCGCCTTTCGAACTATCTGCTGTGGCAGGTGGCTTATTCCGAATTCTACGTCACCGATACCTATTGGCCCGACTTTGATCGTTGGGGCCTTGTCGACGCCATTTTGGCCTATCAGGGCCGTGACCGTAGGTTTGGTGGACTGAGCAAGACCGAGGAGGCTTAATCGTGTCCGATCGTCCCAAGGCATCTGCTCCCAAGACGCCTGTGCGCAAAGCTGCCACTGCGGGAGCGCCTGCAGCGAAGAGCGGCACCGGTTCGTGGCTGGCGGGCTTTATTACCCGTGCCGCCGCCGGTATCGTCTACGCCGTTGTCTTTATCCTGTGCCTGGTTTTGGGTATCGTGCCCACGGCCATCTTTGTTTCTGTCATGAGCGGTCTGTGCTGCTATGAGTTTTTCCGTATGACAAGGCTCGATGGCAAGATGGCTAACGAGCGCATGGGTATCGCTGCCGCCGTACTCTTTCCGCTGTCGGCGTTGGGCGATTCGATGTTGCTGAATGCCCTGCTTTTTGCCTTGATGCTCGCTGTGGGCATTTGGTATGTCTGGTCGCCGCGTACCCGCATCTCTGATGTGGCCGTGACGCTCATGGGTCCCATCTACACTGGCTTTATGCTGTCGGCTATCGTGCTGCTGCGCGATGCCGTGCCCGGTTTTGCCGGCGCCCTGCTTTCAGTGGGCGTTTGCGCGTCCCTTTGGGTCTCCGATTCGTTTGCCTACATCGTGGGCAGCCGTATCGGCAAGCACAAGATGGTTCCCAAGATCTCTCCCAAAAAGAGCTGGGAGGGGTTTGCCGGCGGCATCTTGGGCTCGGTTTTGATTTGGCTCATCCTGTGGGCGACGCACTTCTACAAGCTCAGCCTGCCCTATGCGCTGCTGTGCGGCGTGGTCGTGTCCATTCTGGGCGTTATCGGCGACCTTATCGAGTCGCGCATCAAGCGCGGTGTGGGCGTCAAAGATTCCGGCAACCTTATCCCGGGCCACGGCGGAATGCTCGATCGTAGCGATTCGCTTATCTTCGGCTGCATCACCGCGCAGCTGTTGCTGATGATCGGAGGCGTGCTGTAATGTCCTTCCAGACGACGTATGGCCCCGATGGACGCCTTCGCGTTGCCATCCTGGGTTGTACGGGCTCTATCGGCACCCAGGCGCTCGATGTGTGCCGCCAGCATGCCGATCGCCTGCAGGTGACGGCGCTGTCCGTTAACTCCAGTACCTCCGAGCTCGTTGCCGCTGCCCGCGAGTTCTCGGTTCCGGCGGTTGCCGTGGCCGATGTCGATCATGGCGATGACGCCGTGCTGCAGGAGTTGCCCGAGGGAACGAAGCTCGGCGTTGGCGCGCAGGCGGTTTGCGAGCTCGCGCGTCGCGACGATGTCGACTGCGTGCTCGTCGCTATTGTGGGCGCCGCCGGTCTCGAGGCGAGCCATGCGGCCTTGACCTCGAATAAGCGCCTTGCCCTTGCCAACAAGGAGTCCCTCGTCGTCGGTGGCGACTTGCTTATGCCGTTGGCGCAACCGGGCCAGCTTATTCCGGTCGACTCTGAGCATTCCGCCATCTACCAGTGCTATCTGGGGGAGAACCCGCGCGAGGCCCACTGCATTTGGCTCACCTGCTCGGGCGGTCCGTTCTTTGGCCGCACGCGCGACGAGCTCGATCGCGTGACGCGTGCCGATGCCCTCGCGCATCCCACGTGGGCCATGGGTGCCAAGATCACCATTGACTCCGCCACCCTCATGAACAAGGGCCTGGAGCGCATTGAGGCCATGCATCTGTTTAACTGCGACCTCGATTTCATTAACGTGGTCGTGCAGCGTCAGTCCAAGATTCACTCTATGGTCGAGTTCGCCGACGGCTCCGTGATGGCGCATCTCGGTGCATCCGACATGCGTATTCCCATCCAGTTCGCGTTCTCGTATCCCGAGCGTTGGGATACTCCGGCGCCTCGTATCGATTTCCGCGAGCTGGGGCAGCTCACGTTTGATGCTGCCGACATGGATACCTTCCGCTGTCTGGCACTGGCCGAGCGTGCCGGCAAGACGGGTGGCACCATGCCGTGCGTGCTCAATGCCGCCAACGAGGTCGCCGTCGATGCCTTCCTGCACGATGGCTGCAGCTTTACCGATATCGATCGCATTGTGGAATCCTGCATGGACGCCCACGATATGCAGGTGGTCGATTCGTTTGAGCAGCTTCGCGACATCGATGCGTGGGCGCGTGAAAAGGCTGCGCAGGTGCTCGCCGCAACCCGTTCCTAACCCATAAGGATTGCTTTTTCGTTTTATGGATACTGTTCTGAGCGTTCTCTCATCGGTCTTTTGGGGCCTGCTGATGCTTTCCGTCCTCGTGTTTTTGCACGAGGGCGGCCACTTTTTGGCGGCGCGTGCCTGCGGCGTCCGTGTGACCGAGTTCTTTTTGGGTCTGCCGTGCCGCTTTGACATCCATTACACTTCGCGTCGCATTGGAACCAAGTTTGGCGTGACCCCGCTGCTGCTGGGTGGCTACGCTGCCATCTGCGGTATGGATCCGACCGATGTTTCGTGCGCCGACCGCGTGCTCGCGGCTATCTATCGTCATGGTCGCGTGACCGTGGCCGACCTTGCTGTCGAGCTCGAGCTTTCCGAGGAGGATGTGCTCGAGGCATGCGCCCTTTTGCTGGGCTGGGGCTCCATCGCGCCCTGGTATGAGGAAGGGGAGAAGCCCTCGCCGAGCTACTATCCCACCAAATATCAGACGTTGCCGCGAGACAAGGCAGGCTATACCACCTTTGATGGTCGCCGTTTCGATCGCGAACATGCGACTGCCGAGGGCGATGTGTGGGAGCTGCCGTGCGGCGAGGCCGAGTTCCTTGCGCAAGAGCGCTCGCACACCTATCTTGGCCAAGGCTTTCTCAAGCGCGCCTTTATGCTGCTCGCGGGCATTATCGTCAATATCTTGACGGGTTTTTTGCTCCTTATGAGCATCTATTCCATTGCGGGTGTCACCGTGCCGATGGATACCAACGTGATCGGTCAGGTTGACGAGGGGTCTATTGCCGCCAAGGCGGGTATCGAGGGCGGTGACGCGATCCTTTCGGTTGACGGTGTCTCATGTTCCACTTGGATGGATGTCTACGATGCCATCGGCAAGGCTGCCGGTAAGGACGATATCGCCATCGAGTACGAGCGTGACGGCAAGCAGCATTCGACCACGGTTGCGCTCAAAGAGGACGAGCGCCTAGGTGTGTATGCCTCTACGCAGGTGGTCCGTTTAGACCCCATCACGTCGGCTCGCCTGTCGTTCTCCTATGTCGTGCAGACAGCGGATGGCGTGATGCGCCTGCTCCAGCCGCAGCATACGATGGAGATTCTCGATCAGTCTTCTTCGATCGTTGGTATTAGCGTTATGTCCTCACAGGCCGCTGCTGCCGGCCCTGCCACGTTCCTTTCGTTTGCCGCCCTCATTTCGTTCTCGCTTGGCTTTATGAACCTGCTGCCCATCCCACCACTCGATGGCGGCAAGCTGGTCATCGAGATCATTCAGAAGATTGCGGGCCGCGAGCTGCCGCTCAAAGTGCAGACAATCGTCAGCTATGTCGGCATCGCGCTCTTTGCACTGCTGTTTGTCTATATGCTTCGTTCCGACATCCTTCGTTTTATTCTGTAGGGGAGTGTTTGGATTGTCTTTATCCCATCCTTTGCCTCGCGAGTTGACACGCCCCGTGCATGTGGGCGGCGTGCAGATCGGTGGTGGCGCTCCGGTCGTGGTTCAGTCTATGACCTGCACCGATACTGCTGATGCCCAGGCAACGCTTGCGCAAGTGTGCGCGTTGGCGCAGGCTGGCTGCGATATCGTGCGCGTGAGCGTGCCTACCGAGGCTGCGCTCGAGGGCTTTCGCACGATTTGTGCCGAGTCTCCGGTGCCAATCGTCGCCGATATCCATTTTAACCATAAGCTTGCCATTGGCGCTGTCGAGGCTGGTGCCTCTAAGCTGCGCATCAACCCCGGCAATATCGGCGATTGGGCCAAGGTTGACGCTGTCATCGATGCCGCGGGTGCCGCGGGCTGCGCGATTCGCATTGGCGTGAACGCGGGCTCGCTTGAGCAAGATATTGCCGAGCGCGACGACCTCACGCAGCCCGAAAAGCTCGTGATGTCGAGCGAACGCTTTGTGCGGCACTTTGAGGACCGTGGGTTTACCAACATCGTGCTATCCGCCAAGGCCCATAGCGTACAGACGACGCTTGATACCTATCGCGCCCTGTCGCGCGAGATACCGCATGTTCCGCTCCACCTGGGCGTGACGGAGGCGGGGACCAAGCTTCAGGGCACCATCAAGAGCTCTGTAGGCTTGGGTATCTTGCTTTCCGAAGGCATCGGTGACACCATGCGTGTGTCGCTCACGGCCGATCCGGTTGAGGAGCCGCCGGTCGCCTGGGGAATTTTGCAGTCACTGGGCCTGCGTCGCCGTGGTCCCGAGATTGTCTCTTGCCCCACGTGCGCCCGCTGCCAGGTTAACCTGATTCCCATCGCCGAGGAAGTAACCGAGCGGCTTAAGAACTATGCCGCGCCGCTTTCGATTGCCGTCATGGGATGTGCCGTTAATGGCCCCGGTGAGGCTTCTGATGCCGACCTGGGCGTTGCTTGCGGACGTGGTCAGGCCTTGCTCTTTTCGCATGGCCAGATCATTGGTAAAGTAGCTGAGGATCAAATTGTCGACGCGCTTATGGCCGAGGTCGACAAACTAATTGAGGAGAAATAAATGACCCGAGCAATGTATATGTCTAAGCTCTATGCGCCGACGCTCAAAGAGGATCCGGCGGACGCTGAGCTCGCCAGCCACCGCCTGCTGCTCCGTGCCGGCATGATCCGCAAAGAGGCCGCCGGTCTGTATTCCTACCTGCCGCTTGCTTGGCGCTCGATCCGCAAGATTGAGAATATCGTGCGAGACGAGATGAACGCTGCCGGCGCCCAGGAGCTTATGATGCCTATCATGGTCGACGCCGAGTTGTGGCGTGAGTCCGGCCGCATCGACGCCTATGGCAAGGAGCTTGTGCGCTTTGACGACCGTCACGGTCGCGAGTTCGTCCTGGGTCCCACGCACGAGGAGACCGTCACGGCCCTGGTGCGCAACGAGCTGCGCTCCTACAAACAGCTGCCCGTTAACCTGTACCACATTCAGGACAAGTTCCGCGACGAGTTCCGTCCCCGCTTTGGCCTGATGCGCGGCCGCGAGTTCATCATGAAGGACGCCTACAGCTTCTCCGCCACGCAGGAGAGTCTGCAGGAGGAGTACGACAAGATGAAGCAGGCCTACGCCAACATCTGCGAGCGCTGCTACATCAAGGCTCTGCCCGTTGTCGCCGACTCCGGCGAGATCGGTGGCGATACCTCCGTCGAGTACATGGCTTTGGCTGACGCCGGCGAGGCTTCGCTCGTCTACTGCGACGATTGCGGCTTTGCAGCCGACGATGAGGCCGCAAGCACCAAGGTCGTTGTGACCGAGGGTCCTGGCGACGGTGCGCTTACCAAGGTCGAGACTCCGGGCATGGGCACCATCGAGGCCGTTGCAAAGTTCTTCGGCTTCCCCGAGAACGGCACGCGCAAGTCTCTGGCACTCATCGACGCCGAGGGCAAGCCCGTCGTGGCCATTGTCCCGGGCGACCACGAGCTCAACGATTGCAAGGCCGAGCATGTCTTTGGCAAGGGCTATCGCATGATGACCGACGAGGAGCTTCAGGCGAACGGTCTGCACAAGGGCTTTATCGGACCGGTTAACTTGCCCGAGGGCATCCGTCTGGTGTGTGACGAGAGCCTGCGCGAGTCCAAGCAGTGGGCCTGCGGTGCCAACGAGGTCGATTATCACTTTACCGGTGCCTGCCCCGAGCGCGACTTTACCGTCGATGAGTGGGCAGATCTGGTCACCGTCGTTGCCGGCGATCCCTGCCCGCACTGCGGCAAGCCGCTCTCTGCTGCCCGCGGCATCGAGGTCTCGCAGGTCTTCCAGCTGGGCACCAAGTACTCCGAGGCCATGGGTGCCACCTTTATGGACGAGGACGGCAAGGAGAAGCCGCTCATCATGGGTTGCTACGGCGTTGGTGTGTCCCGCTCGCTTGCTGCCGTCGTGGAGCAGCACAACGACGAACACGGCATCGTCTGGCCGGTCTCCGTTGCCCCGTACGAGGTCGCGGTGATTCCGCTCGATCCCAAGAAGGAGGAGTGCGCAACCGTCTGCGACCAAATCGTCGAGGGCTTGTGCGCCGAGGGTATCGAGGTCGTCGTCGACGACCGTGACGAGCGTCCCGGCTTTAAGTTTGCCGATAACGACCTTATGGGATTCCCGTATCAGGTGGTGCTTGGCAAGCGTGGCCTTAAGAATGGCACCGTTGAGCTCAAGGACCGTGCCACGGGCGAGCGCGAGGACGTGGCGATTGACGAGGTCGTCGCCAAGGTTGCCGAGCTTGTTAAGGCGGCCCGCCGTTAATCGACGTTTCTGCTATTAGATGTAATTGCGGGGCTGCTCCGTATCTCTCTTAGGATGAGATGCGGAGCAGCCTATTTTGTTGCGTGAATAAACTCGATGGGTAAAGGAAAACCCCACAGCCCATATGAGCTGCGGGGTTTTCTTGTGCCTCCGATGCGAAATAAATCGCTCAGATATTACTGATAATCGACGACATCGATCCAGTTCTTCAGGAACTCATCGTTCACGTTGCGCTTACGAGCGAGCTCGGAAGCGGCGACGATGCTCGTCCACTGACGCACGACCTGCATGGGCATGTCGGCGCGGTCGCAGTAGAGCTCCAAGTAGGCCTCAGCCTGGTCCTTGCTGTTGAGGGCGAAGAGCAGGTAGGTGGTGGCAACGTCGGCAGCAGGGGAGCCCTGGGTGGCGTGTGCCCAGTCGCACACATAGAGCTGGCCGTCGTCGCCGACGATGACGTTGGAGGGGTTGAAGTCGCCGTGGCAGACCTTGAACTCCTTGGTCATGCCGTCCAGACGCTCCTGAAGGTTGTAGCGCGTGGTGGCATTGAGCTGATCAAGGCTGTCGATCATGCGGGCGAACTTGTCGCGCTGACGGTTGAGCAGCGGGGAGGTATAGCCGTGGATCTCGATCTGGAGGTCGACGAACATCTCGAGATACTCACCAAAGCGCTGGGGCTCAGCAGTCATCTTCTCGGCAAGGGTGGTGCCCGGAACCTTCTCGGTCACGAGCGCCCAGCCGTTGGCGTTCTCGAGCTGGGAAACCTCGAGAGCCTTGGGGCTGCGGATGCCGCACTCATTGATGCGGGCAAGATTCAAAGCCTCGTTGAACACGTCGGAGACAGGCTTGGTCTCGTTAAAGACCTTGACGATCTTGTCGCCCAGGTCGTAAACGACCTTGTTGCCACGGCGGACGAGCTCGGTCTTGGAATCGGGTAGCAGCATGGTTTCATCCTTTCAACGATGCGATAGAAGCGACGGCGGGGGTGTGTGAAACACCCGTGCACCCCCGCCGTTAAAAACCGTGCTAAAACTAGCAGACGGCGTAGTCCTGAGGCTCGCGGCCGTAGTAGGCGTCCAGGTAGAGCTCCTTGATCTCGCTCATGAGCGGGTAGCGCGGGTTTGCGCCGGTGCACTGGTCGTTGAATGCCTGCTCGGTCATCTCGTCGAGGGTGTCGAGGAAGTACTGCTCGTCAACACCGTAGTCGGCGATGGTCTTCTTGACGCCGATGAAGTCCTTGAGTTCCTCGAGCTTCGTGATGAAGTTCTCGAAAACCTCCTTGTCGTCCTTGCCCTCGATGCCGCAGTACTTGGCCATCTCGGCGTAGTTGTGCAGCGCGTTGGGGTAAGGATACTGGGAGAAGGTACCCATCTTGACGGGAGCCTCGGCGGCGTTGTAGCGCATAACGCGGGTCAGGATGACAGCGTTTGCGAGGCCGTGGGGCAGGTGATGGAAAGCGCCGAGCTTGTGAGCCATGGAGTGGTTGAGGCCCAGGAAGGCGTTGGCGAAGGCCATACCGGCCATGCAAGAGGCGTTGTGCATCTCCTCGCGGGCATGCGGGTCCTTGGCGCCGTTCGTGAAGCTGGAGGGCAGGTTCTCGAAGACGAGCTTAGCAGCGCGCTCGGAGAGGCCCTTGGTGTAGTCGGAAGCCATGATGGAGACGTAGGACTCGATGGCGTGGGTCATGACGTCGATGCCGGAGGCAGCGGTCAGGCCGCGCGGGGCGGTCATGCAGTTGTCGGCGTCGACGATAGCCATGTTGGGGAGCAGCGCGTAGTCGGCGAGCGGCCACTTGATGCCGGTCTCCTTGTCGGTGATGATGGCGAACGGCGTGCACTCGGAGCCGGTACCCGAAGAGGTCGGGACGGCGACGAAGTAGGCCTTCTTGCCCATCTCGGGGAAAGTGAAGATACGCTTGCGGATGTCCATGAAGTCCATGGCCATGTCCTCAAACTTGCACTCGGGGTGCTCGTACATCATCCACATGATCTTGCCGGCGTCCATAGCGGAGCCACCGCCGACGGCGATGATGACGTCCGGCTCAAAGAGAGCCATCTGCTTGGCGCCGCGACGTGCGCACTGCAGCGACGGATCGGGCTCGACGTCGTAGAAGCAGTCGTGGGCGATGCCCATCTCGTCGAGCTTGGCCTCGATGGCGCGGGTGTTGCCATTCTTGAAGAGGAACTGGTCGGTGACGATGAAGGCGCGCTTCTTGCCCATGACGGTACCGAGCTCGTCGAGAGCGACGGGCGTGGAACCCTTCTTGAAGTAGACCTTCTCGGGAGCGCGGAACCACAGCATGTTCTCACGGCGCTCGGCCACAGTCTTAACGTTGATCAAGTGCTTCACCCCAACGTTCTCGGAGACGGAGTTGCCGCCCCAGGAGCCGCAGCCCAGGGTCAGAGACGGCTTCATGCCAAAGTTGTACAGATCACCGATGCCGCCGTGCGAGGACGGGGTGTTGATGACGATACGGCAGGCCTTCATGACGTGCTCGAACAGGCTGATCTTCTCGGCCTGGGCGGGGTGCACGTACAGAGAGGCGGTGTGGCCCGGGCCACCGGCGAGCACCAGGTGCTCGGCCTTGTCGACGGCCTCCTGGAAGTCCTTGGCGTGATACATGGCCAGGACCGGGGAGAGCTTCTCGTGGGAGAACTCCTCCTTGGCGGGGTCGGTGGAGGTGACCTCGGCGATCAGGATCTTGGTCTTGGCGGGAACCTCGATGCCGGCGAGCTCAGCGATCTTGGCAGCAGCCATGCCGGGGATGCGGTGATCGAGGGCGCCATTCTTGAACATGGCGGCACGCAGTGCCTCCATCTCGGCACCCTGCTTGACGAAGTAGCAGCCGCGCTTCTGGAACTCGGCCTTAACCTGGTCATAGATGGTGTCGATGACGGTCACGGACTGCTCGGAAGCGCAGATCATGCCGTTGTCGAAGGTCTTGGAGTGGATGATGGAGTTGACGGCGAGCAGCACGTCGGCGGTGTCGTCGATGACGACCGGGGTGTTACCGGCGCCAACGCCCAGGGCGGGCTTGCCCGAGGAGTAGGCGGCCTTGACCATGCCCGGGCCACCGGTGGCGAGGATGATGTCGACGTCGCGCATGACCATGTTGGTCAGCTCGATGGAGGGGACATCGACCCAGCCGATGATGCCCTCGGGGGCGCCGGCCTTGACGGCGGCGTCAAGTACGAGCTTGGCGGCGGCGATGGTGCACTTGGCGGCAGCCGGGTGCGGGGAGATGATGATGGCGTTGCGGGTCTTCAGGCTGATCAGCGTCTTGAAGATCGCGGTGGAGGTGGGGTTGGTCGTCGGGATGACGGCGCCCACGATGCCGATGGGCTCGGCGATCTTGGTGATGCCGTAAGCCTCGTCGCGCTCGAGGACACCACAGGTCTTGGTGTTCTTGTAAGCGTTGTAGATGTACTCTGCGGCGTAGTGGTTCTTGATGACCTTGTCCTCAAGAACGCCGCGGCCGGTCTCCTCGATGGCCATCTTCGCCAACGGGATACGAGCCTTGTTGGCGGCCATGGCGGCCTCATAGAAGATCTTGTCGACCTGCTCCTGCGTGTACGTAGCAAAAAGCGCCTGGGCCTCTCGCATCTGAGCGAGCTTAGCCTCAAGCGCCTCTACGTTGTCCACAATTGCGGGAGTAGTGTTTTCCGGTGACTTTTTCGCCATTTGTGTCTCCTTGCGATCGGAGATTTACCCTACGCCTTGCATGATAGCAAGAAATTATTCGGCGAACGGTAAGATTCCTGTAAAAGGCACACTAAAACGATTCAATAAACTGAAGCGTTTTAACCATTTAGCTAAAAAGCCGAACGTTTTTCCCGGCGAATTCCTAGTTTCCCCATGGCTATGGTGTGGAGTTTGTTGATTGTCTGTCCATTGGGTCTTAGGAAATTAATACACATCGATCAATTCCGGCTGGTCGTGACACAAATTTTAGGTCGTTTCTATTGCATGGCAATAAACGCGTTTTCTTGTCAGACAAAACACTGGTATTAAACTAAAACCAATGTGCCAGACGGCACATTCAGTAAGAGTGAAATATATGCCTTTGCCTCTGGGTATTTTGTCGCCCTTTACTGGTTCTTGTCAGATGAGTAGAAAGGGCGGTTTGTGAGATTGCCACGCTGCAGGCGAGCTTTCGTTTGGCTCGTCTCTTTTTTGTTCGTGTTTAATACGATTCCGACGGGCGTATTTGCTGATGTAATAGTGAATAATGACCCTCAGCAAAACACGACTTCGGAGAATCTGTCTAATGAATCTGCTGATAGTGCCTCTGTGCCGGGGGGGTTCGGACGAGGCTTCGTCTAACGACAAGACGGTTTCAAGTGATGATCAAAACCCTGAATCTGATGTCTCGGATAAGCAGTCAAACGATGTGAATGCGAATGAAACATCTCATGAATCGAATTCTGAGGCAGCAGAATCTGGTGTTTATCAAGTTAATGATCAATCAACATTTGAGGATGCGCTGAATAAAATCGCCTCCGATAATTTATCGGAGATCAGACTTGTCCTAAAAGGCGGCTCGTCTTTTGTGGTGCCGACCCAAGATTACGTTTCGACTTTCGGCGTTGCTAACAAGAAGATTACCGTGACGAGTGACGGTGATAATCGCGCAACCTTGCACTTCTCCAACCGTGCCATGCTTTCCGGATCTTGTACTTTTGACAATGTTGAAGTGGTTGGTTCAGGAAAATTCTATTGCAATGGTTTCGATACCGTGTTCACTCGTAACTGCGAGCTCAAGCTCTCTGAAACACTTTATGGCGGTGGCTATAAGTCGACTGTCGACCACACACATGTGGTGATAGCCGCGTCTGGATATATCAATCCTGGTAGTGGCGCTGGCCTTCATGACGTCATTGGTGGTTCATATCAAGGTTCCGTCGAGCATGACACCTATCTTGAGATCAGCGGTAATCTTCGCATGGCTGGCGGTAATCACGTTAATCCTGGTTGCATGCGCGGCGATGGGTCGAGCGGCGATGGAAACGGCCTTCCTGCTGTTTATGTAGGTGGTAACGCCACGCTTGTTTACGACAATGCCAACTGCGAAGTTTCTCCTGCTATCGAAGGCACTTACGGTTGCGAGATGCGCGGCAACGTGACGCTTGATGTTCGCTCGGGTCGGGTAAATGAAATTTGCGGTCATTTTGGTGACCCTGCGCCTATTAAAGGCAGCATTCATATTATTGCGGGCAGCAGTATTTATGAAAACACCGACAAAACGCTTCGTCTTAATGGTAATTGGTCAATAACTGGCGCAGGACAGATGATCCCGGATGGAGTTTATGAGGTCGATGGCGACGTCGTTATCGATGCTTACGAGAATGTCTGGGGCTGGGATAAGGGTGGATCGATACCCAATGATGTCCCATATATCGAAGGTTCGAAGAAAGCGAACGTTGGTGGATCTATTGCCGTTAATGTCCACGGCTCCCATGTTGGCTCTATTTATGGAGCAGAGTGGAGTGCTGTAAACGGTGATATCGCCGTGAACGCTTCTGGTGTTGAGCTGAGGGATGAAGCGGGCGATTCTCATGGGTATGTTTTCTGCGAGAACGACCTGACCAATTCGTCGGATGAGGGATCGAGCGTAAAGGCTGGAGGAAAGCTATCTATCAGTCTGAATAGCGGCAGTGTTGGCTACGTTTCGTTGACTTCGAACAAGAATGTATCGATTTCTGACGGTTCCTTCATTAATATTGCTGGACGACCGGAAATAGCTACGGGCGTTACGGGTGTGTACTATGGGCTTCCCAAGGGGTCTTCTTCTCCCACAATCAATATTGCAGGGACTGTGGCTGAGATTCCTTATATTAAGTACGCATCTGCTTTGAATGTTACTGATAAATCCGAAATTACGGCCGGTACGATTTCTTCTGTAAATAAGATCGCTATTACTGGTCAATCGAATACAAATGTAACGACCAAATTTGGCTGCAACAATGCTTCTAGCTATGAATTAATTGAAGACAATGGTCTTCGGGTAGATGAGGGCAGCGTTTTGACGACAGCTGGCTCTCAGGCCTACGTATATGGTTATGCCGATATCAATGGTACTTGGGAGCAACAATACAATACTGCGAAAAACTATAACGATATTTTCGTTAAGGGAACTACCTCTATTGGCAGTAAGGGCATTCTCATCGATCACGGTTCAAGTAATTTGAAAGGTGCCGTTATTAATAAGGGCACACTTGCCTTAATGGCACCCGCATTATTCCAAGGAAATTACCGTGGCGATGACGCTGAAATTAGACTGCCAGCTGTCACTAATAACTATGATGGCACGGATGATGGCGGTGACATTCCCCTTATTGTAAAAGGGGAATCGTCAGGGAAGACTACAGTTAATACGGTGGACCCGAACAATTGGCAGAATTTGAAACTGCCGTCACTCGGAGATAACTACGTACTCTCCAAAGCTAGTGGTGATGCACCTAAGCAAAGCACTTTTATTCTTGGCAACGAGGATGCGGTTGGTGAGGGCTATTACCTTAAGCGCGTCAGGGATGCCGACGGTACTGATGATTTTCACATGTGGCAGGTCGCAGCAAAGTTATCGCTGACTTTTGATGATAATGGCGCAGGCGATCCTGCTTATCCTCAAAAGTTTTTGCAAGATAAGACTGCAGATAAGGACAGCTTCACCTTCGCGCTGCCCAAGACCGCCCCGACCCGCAAGGGCTGGGCGTTCGACGGCTGGAACACCGAGAGGGACGGGTCGGGCGATCAGTTCACCGACAAGACCGAGGTCTCCAAGTCCACGACCGTCTACGCCCAGTGGAAGTGGGTGCCCCGCGACGTCACCGTGACCTTCGACGAGAACGGCGGCGATACCAAGGCCGACCCCGCCTCCCAGACCAAGACCACCGAGCCGGGTTCTCTGGCTTCGACAGGGGAGAGACTGCTGCCGGTTCTTCCGCTGGCAGTTGTCGGATCTGCTTTGACTTCTTTAGGTTTGCTGCTCGAATACAACCGCAAGAAGAGGCGGAACGATAAATAAATAATGGCTCGCCATGGCTTGGTGAACTGCCTCCCATTTCTTGGACATGAGAAATGGGAGGCTTTCTTTATGCGCGTTGATTTTAGGGTGAAGCATGATGTCGAGGCCAGGAAGGCGGCCATAGGGCTCTTTGAGCTCGGGCACGGGTATAAATCCGCCGCGTTTGCCCTTTCGCTTCCCGTGGAAGCCGTGAGAAGATGGCAGGAGATATACCGCGCATTCGGGAGCGAGGTCCTGCTGCGCATGGACGGAAAACGGGGCAGATACACATACGAGCAGAAGGCCGCCGGTGGCCGCCGAGATCTTCTCGCGCACCGCCAACGGCTACGGGCACCGGCAGATAGCGATGTGCCTCAGTGCGGAAGAGGGGGCCGTTATAGCCGACAAGACCGTGCTCAAGATGATGCGCGAGATGGGGATCCGCTGCGGCATCAGACGCGAGACGGCCTACCACAGGTACAACTCGTACAGGGGCGTCGTCGGCAGGACGTTCGAGGACGTGATCGCGAGGGATTACGGCGCCGGGGCCCCGTGGCGGAAGCTGGGGACGGACGTCGCCGAGTTCAAGGTGGCGGGCGGCAAGGCCTACTGGGCCC
>UQKQ01000019.1 GCA_900541645.1 uncultured Collinsella sp. | reverse complement strand
GGGCGAGCGCGCCGGCAGGCGGGCGAAGCCGGCGCGGATCCGCGCAGCGGATGCGCGGAATCCTATACGCCGCACCATTTGAACTTGAAGCCTCCGGCAACGGGGGCTTTTCTTTTACGCCGGCACCCCATGGATTCGAACCTCGGTCGAGGCGCGAGCGTCAAGCGGACTATTTCTTATCGACTCGTGTAAGATTTCGAGTAGGTGCCGCGGTCCATTCGCGGCCACTCCTTCTCTAGACGACCGATCAGGGTGATATTTCGTGGCAGAGCGTCCGACATACAAGCTCAGGTTTCTCGACCCCAAAAAGCGTTTTCCGTCGATGCCGGAACAGCCCGCAGGGCGCTCGTACGGCGTTGTCTGGAAAGTTTTTGGCGAGGATCCTAAAGAGTCCTGCTACGTCGTTGAATTCGTCGGCAAAAGCCACGTGTCGCTCTTGGGCTACGTGAGTGTGTCGGGCAAGGTCTATAAGGTTGACCGCCCTGTTCGGGAGGCGTCGTTGCCCAAGGATCCCGACATGGAGCTGGTCCTTGACGAGTCCGACTCCAGTATTGGCGAGATTATGGTGAGGGGAGCCAACGGCGCAATGCGCCCGCGTGCGCGAACTGCCGGCTCTCCCGAAGGCACCATGCGCGAGCAGTCCGACCACGAGACATGGAATTCGACCCGCGCCCTTCCTTACGGCGAGTTCATGGCCTCGATGTTCTTGCGCTACGTGATATTTGCCAACTCCGAAAGCGCTATTGCGAACACGGCGGGCGTCGACGGTCTCGATGCGGACATGCAAAATGTTGTCGATAAGATCAAACTCGTAAAGCTTCCCGAGCCGGTCGAGGTGTTCTTGGGCTTTAACACGGCGCCGCTTCCCGATGCTATCGAGACGCTGCTCTACCGCGTGGACCATACCGAGAACCCGAGCGGTATCGAGCGTTATGCCGCAGCCTTGATGAGCGAGGTCGATCTGCCTCGCCTGCGCACCATTGCTGCCAAGTCCGAAATGAGCCTAGCGCGCATCGACCGCTCAAAGCTGTTCTATCTCAATTTTGATCGTAGCCTGCTGGACCAGGATGAGATTGACATGCTGCTTGCCATCGAGTGCCATCTCAATCGCCTCTCCGGCATCCTTGAGCGCATCGGGGCTGGATTGGTCCCTGCGGCATCCTCGCCGAGCTTTGAGGGCTGCGCGCTCTTTGACGCGTGGCATATCGCCAAGACGACCAACAATGTTCCCCGACTGCTCGATACGGCCTCGAGCGACAACCCGTGGGGCAAACCGGGAACGGTGGCTTGCCAGCCGGGCGGTGAGTGGGACGTGCGCACCCGCTTCGCGCGTATCGTCGAGGCACTCAACGTGGTCACACGGCTCGACTATACCTATCGGGTAAACGTTGCCGAGGGGATTATGCTCGTTCGGTTTGGGCACTCTATCGTGGATGCCATGCCGCAACGTGAATACGACGCCCAGGATGACGTCTGGCGCGAGTTGGACGAGGACGCGCGTGCGATTTGGGCTGCGGAGCACGACGCGCGCGTGGCGCTTACGCTTGCCGCGGCGTGTTTTGCCGCAGGTGCCTGCATTGCGCGCTGCTATGTTCAGATTGCGGCTCCCGACGGCGAGCAGGGCGAGCGCGTCATTGCAACATATTCCTTTGGACGTGCGGCCTATCTGGCCAATTGCGTGCCTGTCGCCAAGGATCTTGAGAGCATGGATATGGGCGATATGCCGTGCAAGTGCATGCTTGAGGCATATGAGTCGGACACGCCGGATGTGATTGAGCCTGCGGAGGTTCACGCTCGCCCGCGTGACGACCACCGCCCGCTGCCGCCGGCGTTGCGCGACCTGCTGCTTGCCGATACGGCTGATGAGCTCGAGGTCATGGAGAAGGACGATGACCCGTATGTGGCGCGCGTCGTTGAGTTGCGCGAGCAGGCCAAAGTTGACCGCACGGCTGCGTTTGAGGGCTTTTCCCGTCTTGTCGAGGAGCTGGAGGCAAAGTGTGCCGTTGCCGAACTGTTGGCAACGGGTCCGGTCCAGACGCAGTTTTGCGACAACCAACTGGTACGTATGGTGCTGCCGGTCATGGAGGAAGATCGTTCGGTGCGCATCCTGCGCGCTCCCGATGCGCTGTACTTTGCCCAGCACGAAATCTGCAGCTATTACGCCGAGCAGGAGGACTTTGAGCGGGCGCTGCCCGAGGTGCGCCGCCTCTACGACCTGGCGCGCTCGTCCATGCAGTCGCACTTTGCGCTCATCAACGTGTTGGCGCGCCTGGAACGCTTTGACGAGATTATCGAGGTAGCGCGCCACGGCCTGCGCATTGCCAGCGACCGTTCCGCAATCGGTTATCTGTTCTATCGCTTGGCGTTTGCCTATTGGAACTGCGATCAGCTCGAGCTCGCGTTGGCGTGCTACCGCCTCGTGCCGCGCGGCGAGGAGTCGGGTAGCAGCGCACTGGAGGAAATGCAGGGCCTTATGAACGAGATGGGTGTCAATGAGCCGCCGACGTTTGAGGAGGCAGTCGAGACCATCCGTAGGGCCGGGCTCGAGTTGCCTCCCGTGCCCGTCGTGACCAATCAGCTTGCGGATGCCGCCGTGCAGCTGGTCGATAACGGCTTCTTTTTCCTGGCGCGCGTCTGCATCTTCCAAATGTGGCGCACCATGGGCAACGATGAGCTCGGCTCCCTCAATCGCTCGCTGGGGTAGGGGCGAAAGCTGCAAGGAGGAAAGGCCGCTGGGCAATTAGAAATTCCCCCTTGCTCAACTTCGGCTGTTTGGTTACTATAGAACGGCTGTTACGGAGAGCTGACCGAGAGGCCGAAGGTGCTCGCCTGCTAAGCGAGTATGCCCCAAAAGGGCATCTGGGGTTCGAATCCCCAGCTCTCCGCCAGTATGAATTTGAAGAAGGGTCCCATTTGGGACCCTTTTTAGTGCGGAGAAAGGAGGCTGGGGATTCGAACCCGAGAGGGCACGGGCGTTAAGCAAACGCGAAAGCGTTTGTAGCCCGTGGGCGAAAAGCCGCCAGGCTTTGAAGCCGGAGGGCATGCGCAGCATGCCCGGACATCCCCAGCTCTCCGCCAGTATGAATTTGAAGAAGGGTCCCATTTGGGGCCCTTTTTTATTATCAAGAATGGCGGCTGGGGATTCGAGCCCTCAAAAAAAGAGGCATCCTTTCGGATGCCTTCTTTCGGCGAGCGTATTGTTCTTCGACCTTACGCCTCGGGTGCTTTGGCTATGGTTTCGCTTTCTGCCGTAAGCGGGCGGTTGTCGATGCGACGGCCCAGGCGGTCGAGTTTTACAAGGAGCCACTCAATGGGATTCGGCCCCGAGCCTTCCTCGTCGGCAACCAAATCCATGACGGCGATCTTGGTGCCGTCTTGCTTGAGCGTGACGCTGCCCACCTTGTCGCCCACATGTACCGTGCCCGAAAGGTCATCGTAGGTAACCTTTTCGGTCACCTCTCCAGCAAGCGAAAAGACGGTCGCCTGAGCTGAGGGGTCGGCGAGTGTGGCATCGATCGTCTTGTCCGTCCAGTCGGTCTGGCTAATGCGCGCGATGAGTGGATTGCCGTTGGCGGTCTTTTCCTGCGTGTTGGCGATCGCAACCGTCACCTTGTGGCCGTAGTACCAGTTGGCAAGGGCGGCCGTGTCGGCAAAGCGCTGATCGGTGGTGCTGGAGTTCAAAACAACGGTGTAGGTCTCGTCGCCATCGCGGTTGTAGGCTCCCGTAAAGCAATAGCCGGCATCGTCGGTGGTGCCGGTCTTACCGCCGATATTGCCGTCCTGCCCCAGCAGCTCGTTGTGTGTATCCATGGAATGCGAATGGTCGGAACCGTCGGCGCCCGTAACCTCAATCCAGGAATCATCGCTCGCCACGATTTCGCGGAACGTATCGCTCTTCATTGCCTCCTGCATCATCAGGGCTACATCGTGCGCGGTGGAGTGCATGTCGCCGGCCCACTCATCAAAGTCCAGGCCGTGCGGATTCTCAAAAAGCGTTCCCGTGCAGCCGAGCTCTTGAGCGCGCTCGTTCATGGCCTTCACAAACGTGGCCTCGGCATCTTTGGTCTTGGGATCGATCTTTTTGCCCACATGCTCGGCAAGCACGATGGCGGCGTCATTGCCCGAGGGAATCATCAGGCCGCGCAGGGCCTGTTTCACTGTGAGCTCGTCGCCTTCGAGCAGGCCGGCGGTCGAATTGCCCACGGTTGCCGCGGCGTTGCTCACCGTGACCTTCTCGTCCATCTTGCAGTTCTCGATGGTCAGGATTGCGGTCATGACTTTGGTAATTGAGGCAATTTTGACCTGCTCGTCGGCACTGCGGGCGAAATAGACGGAACTGTCCTTGCTCATGACGATGGCGTTGGACGCATCGATATCGGGCAGATTCTCGGCCGTGATGCCGCGGGCGTCGGCGGTCTTGCCACAAACGATATCGGTCGTAAGTACCTGGGCGTTGGCGACAGACGGCGCACCGGCGGCAAGGGCGACAGCGCAGACAATGCCGGCGGTCAGTTGCGCGGAGCGCTTTACAAGAGAACTAAGGGTCTTCACAGATTTCGCTTTCGACGGGATGGTCTCTTCAGAGTTCAAAGTATATCGTTTACCGGCGCGGACAATCAGCGCGCGGGCGTGCGCGGCCCATGTCTGCGCCCGAACGGACACATAGGTGCTTAAGGTCGACTTAATCGCCCACGCTTGTTGTGTGTGGCGCGCGCCGCCTCGGGCATAATGGAGCGCGAGAGGAGCACGCATGAACGAGCGCATTTTGGTGGTCGATGACGAGAAGGCCATCGCCGACCTAGTCGGTATCTACCTTACAAAAGAGGGCTTTGATGTTCAGATTGCCTATAGCGGAGCAGATGCTGCCAAGGCGATTTTGGAGCAGGAGTTCGATCTGGCGCTGCTGGACGTCATGCTGCCCGATATCGACGGCTTTGAGCTGCTGCGCACCATCCGCGCTAGCCATACCTATCCCGTTATTATGCTGACAGCGCGCGATGCCCAACAGGACAAGATCGAGGGCCTCTCGCTGGGCGCAGACGATTACGTGGTCAAGCCGTTCCGTCCGCTGGAGCTCATTGCGCGCGTTCGTGCTCAGCTCCGTCGCTACACCAGATACGGTAGTCGCGCACAGGCGGTCGAGTCGCCGACCATCCAGCTCGACGGCCTCGAGATCAACCGCGACGCTCGTTGTGTGACGGTGGACGGCGCACCGGTGCGCCTCACGCCCATCGAGTATTCCATCTTGCTGTATCTGGTCGAGCATCGTGGCAGCGTGGTGGCCGTGGGGGACCTGTTCCGCGCGGTGTGGAACGAGGACTTTATGCCCGGCTCCAACAATACGGTGATGGTGCACATCCGCCATCTGCGCGAAAAGATCGGCGACGATGCTCAAAAGCCGCGCTTTATCAAAAACGTCTGGGGCGTCGGCTACATAATCGAATAACGCCTTTGGTGGTGGGGAAGTGGATATGACAAAAGACGATAGGCGGGTATTCGAGGTGCCCGATCGACTCTTTGAATACATAAGGGCGGTCGTCGACAATCGCGCGCTTGCGACGGTGCTGCTCTTTTTGCTGAGTCTGCTACTCATTGGCATTGACAATATCGTTGGCATCCTGGCAGTTCTGCTTATTGGCTTCTTGCTGATCGATCGATTTGAAATCGTTCGCCGCTGCGTGGTAATCGGCGGTGCCGCGTGGACGATTGCGCTGGCGATCGGGGCCATGGCGCTTGGCGGTATTGGCGAGCCCGTGTTCTTTGACGCCGCCTTTGTATTCAACATGCTCGGCTTTGTGCTGGCGCTTGCCGTGTGCGTCCTGTTCTTTTGCGGACGCGCCCTGTATTACCAGGGTTATGAGCAGGGCGAGCGGCATGCCGACCGCGTGATCGCCGCCCGTATTCAGGACCGTCTGATCGATAGCCCCGACACGTGGGATACCATCGACGGCGACTTTCTCGAGGTCGAGGGCGCGCTCAATCGGGCGCGCGATTGCGAGCGTAAGGTTCAACAGGCCCTGCGCGACGAATCGCATCGCAAAGATGACCTGGTTACGTACCTGGCGCACGACCTGCGCACGCCGCTCGCCAGCGTGGTGGGCTATCTTTCGCTCCTGCAGGAGGCTCCCGATTTGCCGCTTGAGCAGCGTGCACGCTTTACGGGCGTGGCGCTCGACAAGGCCCATCGGCTCGACGCGCTCATCGAGGAGTTCTTTGACATCACGCGTTTCGATTTCCACGATATCGTGCTTACCCGCGCCTACGTCGATTTGGGGCTATTGCTGGCGCAGGTGGCCGACGAGTTCTATCCCATTCTCAACGAACAGCACAAGGAAGCCCAAGTTGATATCTGCGAGGACCTGACGGTACTCGTGGACGGCGACAAGATGGCTCGCGTGTTCAACAACATCATGAAAAACGCCGTTGCCTATAGCTATGAAGGCTCGACGATCACGATTGAGGCCAGGCGTTTGGGTGACGGTGGCGTACGCGTACGATTTGTAAACCAAGGCGATCCGATCCCTGAGCCAAAGCTCAAGGTGATCTTTGAGAAGTTCTATCGCCTGGATGCAGCGCGTGCGACCAATCGCGGCGGTGCTGGGCTGGGCCTCGCCATCGCCAAGGAGATTGTATGCGCGCATGGCGGTACCATCGCGTGCGAATCAACGCCCGAGCATACCGTCTTTACCATCGAGCTGCCCGCCGCGTAGCGTAGGCGCCTTTACAAACACCTGACAATGCGCTCACGTGCGTATGAGTCGCGATTTCTACTATCGATACTGCTGAATTGATATCGATGTGGAGGTATGCGGTATGACGGCTGCTGCGGCTATAGGGCCCACGGAGCTCGAGGAGCTCATGGAGGCGCAAGCCGAGGCTGCGCACGAGCGCGAAGTCGGGGACGCGACTCGTCCCACGGCGCAGGATCTTGCCGCCTCGCCGACGCGCATCGACGTCAAGGGCCTCGACCTGTTCTATGGCGACCACCACGCGCTCAAGGACGTATCCATCAAGATTCGCGACAAGCAGATTACCTCGTTTATCGGTCCTTCGGGCTGCGGCAAATCAACGCTGCTGCGTTGCTTTAACCGCATGAACGACGGCATCAAGGACTGCCGCATCGAGGGTAAGATCGCGCTTGACGGCCAAGATATCCTGGGCGACTACGACATCTGCCGTCTGCGCCAGCGCGTAGGCATGGTGTTCCAGCGCCCCAACCCGTTTCCCATGAGCATCTACGACAACGTCGCGTATGGTCCGCGCGGCATGGGCGTGCGCGACCGCGCCGTGCTGGATGAGCTGGTCGAGGACTCTCTTCGTCGCGCTGCGCTATGGGATGAGGTCAAGGACAAACTCAAAGAGTCGGGGCTGGGTCTTTCGGGCGGGCAGCAGCAGCGTCTGTGCATCGCCCGCGCGCTTGCCGTGCAGCCCGATATTCTGCTGATGGACGAGCCCACGAGCGCTCTCGATCCCGTGTCGACGCTGGTGGTTGAGCAGCTGGCCTGCGAGCTCAAAGAGACCTGCACGCTCGTGGTCGTTACGCACAATATGCAGCAGGCGGCGCGCATCTCCGACTCGGTCGCGTTTTTCTTGCTGGGTGAGTTGGTGGAGCACGCACCCACCGCTCAGCTCTTCAAAAATCCCACCGACCCGCGCACGGCGGATTATTTGACGGGACGTTTTGGCTGATACCATCTAGTAAAGGTACCTTTAGGATTAAGATGCGGTCATGCCGGCCGCAAAGGGGTTTAACATGATCTATTACGTCGAGGACGATGACAATATCAGGGATTTGACGGTCTATGCACTGCGCAAGCAGGGGATCGAGGCCGAGGGCTTTTCGTGCGATGGCGAGTTTAAGGCCGCCGTGGCGCGACGGGTACCCGATGCCGTCCTGCTCGACATCATGCTGCCCGATACCGATGGTTTGGCAATTATGCGTCGCCTGCGCGCCGACCGCCTGACGGCGACGGTGCCCATCATGATGCTCACTGCCAAGGATACCGAGCTCGATAAGGTGATGGCGCTCGATGGCGGTGCCGACGACTATCTGACCAAGCCGTTTTCGCTCATGGAGCTTGCCAGCCGCTGCCGTGCGCTGCTGCGCCGCGGCGGTATGGTCAAGCAGGCGAGCGATGTGCTCAGCGTGGGCGATATCGTGCTTTCGCCCAGCCATCGCGAGGTGACCGCTGCCGGCGAGCCACTCAAACTCACCTTGCGCGAGTTCGATTTGCTCGAATATCTTATGCGCAAGCCCGGCGTGGTCTTTACCCGCGAGTCGCTGCTGCAGAGCGTGTGGGGCTGGGACTTCGATGGCGGCTCGCGTACCGTCGACGTTCACGTGCAGACGCTTCGCCAAAAGCTCGGCGAGCGTGCCGGCGCTATCGAGACGGTGCGCGGCGTGGGTTATCGCCTGGCCGAGCCTTCTGCCGGTGGCGATGTCGAAGATGCCGTCGCTGCGGCAGCAGCATCGGAGGAGTAGTCTGTGGTCTTTGCCCCTCAGGGAAAACACACGCTTTCCCATCGCGTGTTCGTGACGATTTTTATCTGTGCCATGGCGGTGATTGTTGCCTTTACGGTGTTGGGCGCGTTCTTTGTGCAAAACACTTTGGCAGACGCGACGAGCGCAAATCTCTCGCAAGAAACCGAGCTTATTGCCGCCGCCTTAAACGAGCAGCAGGAACCCATCGCATTCTTGCGAAGCCTCGATCGCGAGGACCTTCGTATCACGCTGATCAACAGGGATGGATCGGTCGCCTACGACAACGAGGCGTCTCCTTCCATGTTGCCCAACCATGGCGATCGCCCCGAGGTCGTTGAGGCCCTTGAGAGCGGTTCGGGTTCCGCGGAGCGCTCGAGCACCACGCTCGACGAGATTATGCTGTATCGCGCCGTGGCCCTCGATAACGGTCAGGTCGTTCGTTTGGCGCAGGCCCAGCCTGGTGTTGCGGCGATTTTGCTCTCGTTGGTGGCACCGATGCTGCTTATCGCGGCGGCGGGCGCGGTGCTCTCGTTTTTCCTTGCGCGCCGCGAATCCCGTGCCATCATTGCGCCCCTGCAAGAGGTCGATTTGGACCACCCGCGCCGTAGCTATGAACATGCCTACACCGAGATGGTTCCCATGCTCGAGCGCATTGAGTCGCAACGCCAGGAGCTTAAACGCCAGATGGCGGTGCTGGCCGATAACGACCGCATGCGTCGCGAGTTCACGGCCAATATCACGCATGAGCTCAAGACCCCGCTTACCGCGATCTCGGGCTATGCTGAGCTCATTGCAAATGGCATGGTCGAGGGCGAGGACGACCTGCGCAACTTTGGCGGTCGAATCTATCGCGAAGCGGGCCGTCTAGCAGCGCTGGTAAACGACATCTTGACGTTGTCTAACCTGGACGAGGCCGAGCGCGCGACCGAGGGCGAGGCAGTGCCTATTGGTTCCACGGAACCCATTGAGCTCTCGCGCGCTATTACGACGGTGGAGCAGCGCCTCGAACAGGTCGCCCGACAGTCGAACGTGACCATCGTGCGCAAGACGAAGCCCGTTGTGGTCGAAGGTGCGCCACGCCTGATCGACGAGCTGATTTATAACCTGGCCAGTAACGCTATTCGCTATAATCAGCCCGGTGGTACGGTTACGCTTCGATGTGGGATCAATGATGAGGGCCATCCGTACCTGACGGTTGCCGATACAGGTATCGGCATCGCGCCCGAGGAGCAGAGCAAGGTGTTCGAGCGCTTCTATCGCGTGGACAAGAGCCGCTCCAAGGCACGTGGCGGAACAGGTTTGGGTCTGGCCATCGTTAAGCATGCCGCCATGTATCACCATGCTTCGCTCGATCTATCGAGCGAGCTGGGTGTGGGGACCACCATCACGGTGACGTTTCCCGTACAGCAGGACGAATCATTTGCGTAGCAATGCAGCAAACGTGTTGTTTTGACGCCGCGCCGGGGTTGCCGATGCGGCGTCATTATTGCGCAACATTGCCGTATGTGCTGTATCTTATGTATAGAGTTCGGACATGGCAGAAAGATGCGATATCATACGAGCAGTTTTGTCGATACGAACTAGGGAAATGAAAGGCAAGCTGCATGACCCTTCTCGAACTGTTCCAGCTGCTTAAAAAGCACCTCAAGCTGGTCATCACCCTTCCGGTGGTCTGCGCGATCGCCATGGGCATCGTGTCCTTCGTTGCGATGGACAACACCTATACCGCGACGACGAGCATGTACATTCTCGCCAAGACCGACGATAGCGGTCAGATGAGCTACAACGATCTCTCGGCGAGCCAGATGCTTTCCAACGATATCGCCACGCTGCTGGATAGCGATAGCGTTAAGAGCGGCGCCGCCAAAGAACTGGGCCTTACCGATCTGGATGACTACAAGGTGTCTGTTTCCTCCGAGACCACCACGCGTGTCATTACGCTTTCGGTTACCGGCACCGATGCCAAGGAGACGGCTGAGGTCGCAAAGGCCATTGCCAGCTCGGTGAGTACGGTCGCTCAGAACGTCGGCGCTGCCCAGAGCATCAACGTTATCGACGAGGCTAAGACCCCCGAAGCCCCCAGCGGCCCCAAGCGCACGCTGTATATTGCCGTCGCGTTCCTCGCCGGTATCTTTATCGCAGTTGCCTATGTCGTTTTGGCAGACATGCTCAATACCCGCATCCGCGGTGCCGAAGAGGCAGAAGAGCTCCTGGGTATTCCCGTTGTTGGCCGAATTCCGGCTATGAAAGGTGGTAAATAGGCATGGCTAAGGCAAAGAACACCGATAAGCTCGTTGTGCAGAATGCCGCCAAGACCCTTCTGGCCAACATCCGCTTTGCGAGCGTGGACGACCCCATTCGCACCATCACCGTTACCTCCTCGATTCCCAACGAGGGCAAGTCTACGGTTTCCATTAACCTTGCTCAGGCAATCGCCACGAGCGGCAAGAGTGTCCTGCTGGTCGAGGCTGATATGCGTCGCAGGTCCCTTGCCGATATGCTCGGCGTCCGCTCCCGCGGCGGACTCTATGCAGTCCTGTCCGAGCAGGTTTCTATCGACCAGGCGATTGTCGAGACAGGTCAGAAGAATTTCTACTTCCTCGATGCCGAGCCACATATTCCCAATCCTGCCGACATCATCGTCTCCCATCGCTTTGCCAAGCTGGTCAAGGCACTGTCTGCTAAGTTCCAGTACGTCATCTTCGATGCTCCTCCGGTCGGCACCTTCATCGATGCTGCCGAGATTGCCAGCCTGACCGACGGCGCGCTGTTCGTGGTGCGCGAGGACTTTACCAAGCGCGAAGAGGCGCTCAACGCTATCGCCCAGCTTAAGAAGTCCGAGAAGGTCAAGCTCATCGGTACCGTCATGAATTACTGTGAGACCGAGACCAGCGAGTACTACTATTCTTACTACACCAAGGACGGTAAGAAGGTTAAGAAGGGCTCCGACGATCAGGGCACTTCCAAAAAGGGCATCTTCACCAACCGAGCAAACGTTTAGTTGATTAAGGCTGACCTATGCGTGACATTCATTGCCATATCTTGCCGGGTGTAGACGACGGCGCCGCCGATCTCGAAGAGAGCTTGGCGATGCTCGAGGCTGCCAAGCGGGCCGGTGTAACCAGAATCGTTTGCACTCCTCACTGCCGTGATCCCTATTTTGATTACGACAAGATGTGGGATGCCTTTGAGCTGCTGCGCGATAACGCTGACGGTTTTCCGCTCCAGATGGGCTTCGAGGTCAACCATCGAAAGCTCGTTGAGCTTGGTATCGATGCCGCGGATCACTTGCATTTCGATGGGACCAACGAGTTTCTGCTCGAGCTTTCGACGCATGCCGATGCGTATGCGTTTAGAGAGTACGAGAACACGATTTACGATTTGCAGTGCCGTGGCTACCAGGTGATCATCGCTCATCCTGAGCGCTATCGTGCGGTTCAAAAGGATGTAAGCGTGGCGGAGCGCCTGGTCGATATGGGCTGCAAGCTGCAAGCTTCGGCGGACTTTATTGCCGGCGGTCGCTTTGGTCGCGAGAAAAAGCCGGCACAGCGCCTGTTCGATCAGAACCTGTACAGCTTCATCGCGAGCGATGCCCATAACGTGGGTCATTACGATTGCCTGGCGAAGGCTCGCGCGAAGTTTAGCGTGCGCGGAGCTCATTTTCGCTAAAATCTGTCCCTAACGTTCTCATTGAATGAAAGGGCAGCCATGGATATCCAACTTAAGACGGGATGCTTTGATGACGCGGCGTTGGTGCGCCGCGTCGTTTTTATGGACGAGCAGGGCTACGAGAATGAGTTCGACGCTATCGACGAGGACCCGAACTGCATTCATGTGACGCTCTATGTAGACGGCGAGCTTGCCGGTTGCTCGCGCGTGTTTCCCGAAGAGCTTGAGCGCGCGGCTGACGCAGAGGCTCCGGTGTCGCCGGCGTGCGACTTGGACGAAGGCGTCGCAGCGGGGGAGACCTACATTATGGGGCGCGTCGCCGTGCTGCCGGCTATGCGTCGTCGTGGTTTGGCGAGCAAGATTGTCGAGGCCAGTGATACCGCCGCGCGTGATGCCGGCGCCAAGCTCATTAAGCTGCACGCGCAGGAATACGTGCTGCCGCTCTATGCCAAGGCGGGTTACACGCAGATTGCCCCGGTGGACTATGAGGATGAAGGCCAGCCCCATGCCTGGATGGCCAAACGGGTCGAGGGTGGCAGATAGGGACGTTCCTTTTCTGCCGGCAGTTGGGGACACTCCTTGGCAATTGGCGCATCAGAGCGTTTGGACATACAGTTTTTCGATTCCGTATGTATATATGCGCGCTAATGGGTTATAAAATCTAAGTCTGAACATAGCAGGTCTGCGATGCGGCTCGGGCAACCGGGCCGTTTTTGCGGACGGGGGTAGCGCGAAAGGACTGCACATGCGTCAATTTAAGACCGAGAGCAAAAAACTGCTCGACCTCATGATCAACTCCATCTACACCAATAAGGAAATCTTCCTGCGCGAGCTTATCTCTAATGCGAGTGACGCCGTCGACAAGCTCAACTTTAAGAGCCTGCAGGACCCGAGTGTCAAGCTCGACCAGGGCGACCTGGCTATTCGCGTCTCTTTTGATAAAGATGCCCGCACCATTACCATCTCGGATAACGGCATTGGCATGACCGCCGAGGAGCTCGAGCGCAATCTGGGCACCATCGCCCATTCCGGCTCCGAGGAGTTTAAGACCGAGAACGCCGAGCAACAGGGCTCCGATGTCGACATCATCGGCCAGTTTGGCGTGGGCTTCTACTCCGCCTTTATGGTCGCCAGCCACGTGAAGGTCGTCAGCCGCGCTTATGGCGAGGACACCGCCCACGTTTGGGAGTCCGACGGTCTTGAGGGCTACACCATCGAGGATGGCGAGCGTGCTGAGCACGGTACCGATGTCATCCTGACGCTGCGCGAGAACGAGAAGCTCGACGCCGACGGCGAGGCCGAGACCTACGATCGCTTCCTGACCGAGTGGGGCCTCAAGAGCCTGATTCAGCAGTACAGCAACTATGTGCGCTACCCGATTCAGATGATGGTGAGCAAGAGCCGCCAGAAACCCAAGCCCGAGGACGCCGGCGACGACTACAAGCCCGAGTACGAGGACTACCAGGAGCTCGAGACCATCAACTCCATGACGCCGATTTGGAAAAAGCGCAGCTCCGACGTTGAGCAGAAGGATTACAACGAGTTCTACAAGTCCACGTTCCACGACTTTGACGATCCCGCGCGCACTATCAGCTTCCATGCCGAGGGTACGCTTGAGTACGATGCGCTGCTGTTTGTGCCGGGCCGCGCCCCGTTCGATCTGTACAGCAAGGACTACGAGAAGGGCCTGGCGCTCTACAGCTCCAACGTGCTGATTATGGAGAAGTGCGACGACCTGCTGCCCGACTACTACAACTTTGTCCGCGGCGTCGTGGATTCTGCCGACGTGTCGCTCAACATCTCGCGTGAGACGCTGCAGCAGAACCGTCAGCTCAAGGCCATCGCCAAGCGCGTGGAGAAGAAGATTACCGCCGATCTTGAGGATATGCGCGACAACGACCGCGAGGCCTACGAGAAGTTCTTTGAGAACTTTGGCCGCGGTCTTAAGTACGGCATCTACTCGAGCTATGGCATGAAGGCCGATGAGCTCGCCGACCTGCTACTGTTCTGGTCTGCCAAGGAGCAGAAGATGATTACCCTGGCCGAGTATGCCAAGGGCATGCCCGGGGATCAGAAGGCCATCTACTACGCCGCCGGCGACTCGCGTGAGCGCTTGGCCAAGATGCCCGTGGTAAAGGGTGTGCTCGACCGCGGCTATGACGTGCTGTTGCTGACGCAGGATGTGGATGAGTTCACGTTCCAGGCTATGCGTGAGTACGTTGCCGCCGATATGCCTAAGATCTACGAGGACGACGCCGCCCGCGAGGCTGCCGAGAAGGCCGTTGCCGACGGTGCCGAGCCCGAGGTCGAGGATCGTCACCTGGAGCTCAAGAACGTCGCGACTGGCGATCTTGATCTGGCGACCGAGGACGAGAAGAAGGAGGCCGAGGACGCCACCAAGGAAAACGAGGACCTCTTTAGCGCTATGAAGGAGGCGCTCGGTGACAAGGTCGAGAAAGTTGCCGTCTCCGCGCGCCTGACCGATGCCCCCGCTTGCATCACCACCGAGGGTCCGCTTTCGCTCGAGATGGAGAAGGTGCTCCAGAAGGGACCCGAGGGCGCGCCCGACGGCATGCCCAAGAGCCAGCGCGTGCTCGAGCTCAACGCCAAGCACCCGGTCTTTGACAAGCTTGTCGCTGCCCAGAAGGCAGGTGACGCCGACAAGATCAAGCAGTACTCCGGCCTGCTCTACGATCAGGCCCTGCTGGTCGAGGGTATCCTCCCCGAGGACCCCGTTGCCTTCGCGGCGGCTGTCTGCGAGCTGATGTAACTAGGGGGTTACGCGGTTCTACGAACCGCGTAACCACTCGACGCTGCAAGCCCGCCAGAGCGGCAATCTGCCTTTCAACTTCGGCGGCATGACCAGAAGGTCAATGCCGCCTTGTTTCAAGGCACCTTGCTCGCTCTGGCGGGCTTTCGCTGTCTGCGCCAAAACATCGGCATTGTTATGGGTAGTCGTTGGGGACGTTCTTGTTTGGCTAGTCGTTTAAGAATGTCCCCAATGACTATTCGGATTGCTAATTTGTGCGGGTTGTGGTTTTGGGAGCTGCGGGAATTTAAGATACTGTACAACTGTACGTTAACTAATCTTCGTAGTATATTGCTACCCGCAAAACTCAATACCATTGTGCTTCGAGACGCTAAAGCGCCTACGTACAATGGTTGTTGATAGTACGATTTGATTCAACGACAGGATGGATGGTCCAAGCGTGAGTCTCGGCAGCAAACTATCCAACGCAAAGGTATCCTTTGCGATCTTTAAACGTGACATCAAGCGATTGCTCGTGAACCCCGTCGCCTTGGTGGTTACCCTCGGCGTGTGTGTTATTCCCTCGCTGTACGCTTGGTACAACATCGTGGCTAACTGGGATCCATATGGAAACACCCAGGGCATTAAAATCGCTATCGCCAACAACGATCAGGGTACCCAAAATGACTTGGTGGGCGAGCTCAATGCAGGCGATAAGGTGGTCGACCAGCTCAAGGAAAACGATCAGCTGGGCTGGACCTTCGTCGACTCGGCTGCCGATGCCAAAGAGGGCGTCGAGAGCGGGGAATACTACGCGGCGATCGTAATCCCCAAGAACTTCTCCGACAATCTTGTCTCGATGCTCGATGGCAATTACCATCAGCCGAAGCTCACCTATTACGTCAATGAGAAGAAGAGCGCCATTGCGCCCAAGGTCACCGATACCGGTGCCAACACCATCGAGGAGCAGATCAACTCGGAGTTTGTCTCCACGGTGGGCGAGACTGTTGCCAGTATCGCCAAGGATGCCGGTGTCGATTTAAAGGACAAGGCAACCCAGACTCAGGACTCGCTGACAAGTTCGGTGTCCGAGGCATCCGACACCTTGGGTGAGGTGCGCGATTCGATTGGCGATATGAATGCCGCCATCGATAAGACGAGTGGCGCTATCGCCTCGGCTGATGCGGCGCTTGCCGGCTTGCAAGGTCAGGCACCGTCGCTGACGCAGGCAATCTCCCAGGGCAACGACCTGCTGGGCGAGGCTCGCGCCACGGCGGGCAACTCTATCACCTCGCTCTCCAAGGCACTCTCGGAAGGTAGCCTTGCACTCACCAAGACGTCAGCCTCCGCGAACGCTGCGATTGGCAAGCTAACGGGTACGGTCACATCTACGACCACCCGCATCGACAACTCGCTCGAGTCTCTCCAGGCGACGATCGATCACAATAAGGCCGTTATCGGGCACTTGGAGATTCTCGTTAATGACGCGTCGACAGGTTCCGAGGAAATTGACGCGCGCATTGTATCGACCATCGATTCGCTTCGCGAGCAAAACCAGAAGCTGCAGAGCATCAAGGATGGCCTTTCTGCACAGTCGAGCGCCATGGCAAACGACGCTACGGCAATCTCGAACGCGAGCAACGCACTCAACGCGGCAATTCAGACCGGTACGGCTAACCTCGGTCAGGCTCAGACCGATCTGGGTCAGAACGCACTTCCGAAGGCTTCGAGCGCGCTTGACTCCTTTGCCGCCGTTTCGGGCGATTTGACCGGCATTGTGTCGGGTGTGACCCCCACGATAGCGAGCGCGCGCGGCACGCTGGCGCAGCTCGACGCCACGCTCAAGCAGGCAAAGACCACGCTGTCCCAAACCGACGCCTCCCTTGCCAAGGTTCAGGACAAGCTCGCGACCGCCGCCAATGACATTGCGGCGCTGCAGACCTCTGAGTCTATGGGCGAGTTAGCCGACCTCATGGACGTCGACGTCAATGACGTGGCAGATTTCATGGCATCTCCGGTTGAGCTGACGTCCAAGTCAATCTATCCGGTCAAGAGCTTTGGCTCGGGCATCGCGCCCTTCTACACCAATCTGGCGCTGTGGGTAGGCGGCTATGTGCTCATCGCTATCTATAAACTCGAGGTCGACCGCGAGGGCATCGGTAGCTTTACGGCGCGTCAGGGCTACTTTGGCCGCTGGCTGCTGCTGGTGATCCTGGGTGCGTTGCAGGCCATCATCGTTACGGTGGGAGATCTGGTCATTGGCGTTCAGTGCGTCAACCCGCTGCTCTTTGTACTGGGCGGCATCGCTATTTCGTTCACCTACGTCAACATCATCTATGCGCTGTCCACCACGTTTAAGCATATCGGTAAAGCCATTGGCGTCATCCTCGTCATTGTGCAGATCCCCGGCTCGTCGGGCATGTATCCCATCGAGATGATGCCCGGCTTCTTCCAATGGCTGCATCCGCTGCTGCCCTTCACCTATGGCATCAACCTGCTGCGCGAGACCGTCGGTGGCATGTATTCGTTCAACTACCTGTTCAACCTGTGCATCCTGGGCGTGTTCCTTGCCATCGCACTCTTTATCGGTCTGCAGCTGCGCCCGTTGCTGCTCAACCTCAACCTGCTCTTTGACAAGCAGCTTTCCACGACGGGCCTCATGATCTGCGAGTCCAACGACCTGCCGCGCCAGCGCTATTCGCTGCGCACGGCCATGCGCGTCATGCTCGATTCGGATTCGTACCGTCGCGAGCTGCTCGATCATGCCGTGGCGTTTGAGCATCGCTACCCGTACTACATCAAGGGCGGTTTTGCCGCCGTGGTAGGCGTGCAGGTTCTGCTCTTTGTGCTTTCGACGGTGCTCGATATCGACAATAACGGCAAGATCATCCTGCTCGTTATCTGGATCATTTCGGTTATCGCCATCTGCGGCTGGCTCATCAACATCGAATACATCCGTGCGAGCCTCAATACCCAGATGCGTATCTCGGCGCTTTCGGACGAGGACCTTCGCCGCGAGATGCGCGAGCACACGGCTGCCATCCCTGCCGCCCGTCGCATGTTTGGTCTCAACGCCAGCGAGCGTGGCGCCAAGGGAGGCGAACAGCCTACGAGCCGTCTGCCGCATATCGGTGCGCATCGTAAGGCTCAAGATGCCGACGGCGCTGACAACGTAAACGGAAACGACGGGGACACCACCCCGCTTGGCAAGCACTCTAAAGGAGGTGAGGCATAAATGAAAAACATCCTGCACCTGTTTAAGCGCGATGTCCAAAACGTGTCTCGCTCCGTGATCGGCATGGTCGTCGTGATGGGCCTGATCATCGTGCCATGTCTCTATGCATGGTTTAACATCGCCGGAAGCTGGGATCCCTACGGCAATACCGGCAACCTTAAGATTGCAGTGGTCAACACCGATGAGGGTTACGAGAGCGATCTGATTCCCGTCGAGGTCAACGTGGGCGAAAACGTAACCGCCACCCTGCGCGGCAACGAGAACTTCGACTGGGTCGTCCTCAACGACCGCGATAAGGCGATTGAGGGCGTTAAGTCGGGCGCGTACTACGCTGCCGTCGTTATCCCTAAAACGTTTAGCGCCGACATGATGACGCTTTTCTCGACCGAGGTGAAGCACGCCGATATCGAGTTCTATGAGAACCAGAAGGCCAACGCCATCGCACAGATCGTGACTGAAAAGGGTTCGAGCGCCGTCCAGAGTCAGGTCAACGAGACCTTTACCAAGACCATCACGACCATCGGCCTTAAGACCGTGTCCAGCCTGCTCGACTATATGAGTACCGACCAGGTGAGCAACTTTATCGCCAATCTGTCCTCGACGCTGGGCGATTCGGTCGAGGACCTGCAGGACGTTCAGACGAGTGCGACGTCGCTCGCGGGCATTTTGAGCTCCACGTCCGATTCACTGACATCGGCGGGCGGCATGCTCAGGCAGACGGGCACCGTTGATGAGTCGACGAAGCAGCTGATGGAGCACGCCAAGAGCGGCATCAATGATTCCAAGGAAGCGCTCAAGGCCGCCAACGATGCCGTTGACGCGGCGATTGACGGAAGCGCGGGCTCGTTCGACAACGTGTCCGCCGAGCTTGCGAAGGCATTCGATGCCGCGAATCAGCATGTTGACCTTACGGTGTCTCAGCTCAACGAAGCCGCAGCGGCGCTCAATACGCGTGCTGACGATATCGATGCGATGGCCGATCAGCTCCGCAACCTTGCCGACCAGGTGAGTGATGACAAGCTCAAAGACGGTCTCGAGTCCGCTGCGACGTCGCTGGGCAGAATTGCCGTGGAGTACCGCAACAATGCGAAGGACCTGACGGCGACCGCAAAGTCCCTTTCGGACGGCATGGCGGAGGTCAACAACTCGCGTGCCGAGGTCGACCAGGCCATCGCCGATGCCAAGGCGGGTATCTCGGGAGCCAAGTCCGACTACGATTCCACGTTCTCGGTTAAGGCCAAGGAGCTCAAGAAGACCATTTCGGGCGTTCTGGATTCCCTGAACGGTATCTCGGGTGACTTGGATAGCGCCGTGAGCGGTCTGACCGACGCCTCTGGCTCGCTCGCAAAGGGCCTCTCCAAGGCTGCGACGCTGGTCAACAAGGCTTCTGATCAGCTGGGTGAGGCATCGGACAAGATCAGCGCCTTTAAGGACGAGCTCGATGGCGCCCTGATGTCGGACGACCTTGCCACGATCAAGACGATGATCGGCAACGATCCCGAGGGTTTGGCCGTGTCGCTTTCCGGCCCCGTCGCGCTCGACCGCAAGCCGGTCTATCCGATCCGCAATTACGGTTCGGCCATGGCGCCGTTCTATACGATCCTGTCGCTGTGGGTCGGCTCGATCGTGCTGGCGGCCATGATGAAGGTATCGGTTGACGATGAGCTCATCAACGAGCTGATCCCCGTGCGCCTGCACGAGATCTACCTGGGCCGCTACCTGTTCTTTGGAGGTCTGGCCCTGCTGCAGGCGACACTCGTGTGCGCGGGCGACATCCTGTTCTTTGGCATCCAATGCGACAACCCGCTGCAGTTTGTGCTGGCGGGCTGGGTCGCGAGTCTCGTGTTCTCCAATATCGTCTACACGCTCACGGTTTCGTTTGGCGATATCGGCAAGGCGCTCGCTGTCGTGCTGTTGGTCATGCAGGTCGGCGGTTCAGGCGGTACGTTCCCCATCGAGATGACCGGCCCCGTGTTCCAGGCGATCTACCCGTTCCTGCCGTTTACCCACGGCATCAACGCCATGCACGCCGCCATGGCTGGCGCCTACCATATGGAGTACTGGGTTGAGCTGGGTATCTTGGCGAGCTATCTGATTCCGTCGCTGGGCCTGGGCGTCGTCTTCCGCCGCCCGGTCATCAAGGCCAACGACTGGATCATCGAAAAGCTTGAAAGCACGAAGCTTATTTAGTGCAACAGCGTGACATTGACAAAACATCGAGGTTCACTTTGCTGACGCTTTAGTGGGCTGGATTGCGGTGCAACGCTGGTTGTTGCTACAGTAGCGGGGCGTGCCGGGGGTCCGGCGCGTCCCGTTTTTATTTGACCATGAGGCGGCACGCAGCCATACGCGTGCGGACACCACGCCCAGATTGAGTGCGAGGATGTTCCATGGCCCAATACGCTGCCAACGAAATCGAAAACATGCCCGATAGCCCTGTAGCCCGTGAGGATTTGGGCGCGGGTGGTATTCCCCGGGGTGCCGGCGCACGCTCGCCGTTGTTCTGGAAAGTTCTACTGCTTTCGGTGGCGATTATCTGGGGTTACTCCTTTACCACTATGAAGGACGCGCTCGACACCATTCCGGTGTTTGAACTGCTCTACGTGCGCTTTCTGCCTGCGGCGTTGGTCATGTTTGTCATCTTCCACAAGCGCATCATCGCGCACCTCAACGCCCGCAATCTTATCGTCGGACTTGGAATGGGCACACTTATGTGGGCCGCCTACGTCCTGCAGACGGTCGGTCTGGCGCACACCACGGCGGGCAAGAACGCGTTTTTGACGGGTACGTACTGCATCCTCGTGCCCTTTGCGAGCTATTTTCTGAGCGGCGAAAAACTCACCCGCTATAACCTGGGCGCGGCACTGCTGTGCTTGGCGGGCATTGGCCTGGTGGCGCTCGATAGCGTCGAGTTCAATATCGGCGATGCCATTACGCTGGGCGGCGCGGTCTTCTTCGCCATCCAGATGGCGGTGACCGCCAAGTACGGTCGCAAAATGGACATCAACGTCATCACGTTTTGGATGTTTGTGGGCAATGGCGTGCTGAGCCTGATCTCGTCGCTGCTATTCGAGACCCAAGCGCCTCTGTCCGTGTGGACGCCGAATTTTATCTGTGTGATGGCGTTTCTCTCGGTGGGCTGCACATGCGTGGCTCTGCTCATCCAAAACGTCGGCCTGGCGCATGTCCCGGCTTCGACGGGCTCGCTGCTCCTTTCGATGGAATCGCCTTCGGGCGTGTTGTTTTCGGTGCTGCTGATGGGGGAGGCGCTCACCTCGCGCCTGCTCGCCGGCTTTGTGCTTATCTTCCTGTCGATTATCTTGAGCGAGACTCACTTCGATTTTTTGCGTCGAAAGCCGCGCCCGCAATTGTAAACAACTTGTTGCGCCGCCCTCCTGGGGCGGCGTTTTTTATGCCTCGCCTTTAAAGTTGTACCTTGCACTTTACGCTATCAAAGTGCTTACTGCAAAAACGTTACTGGAGGGCATTTATGGCACCAGCTCAGTCCGATCTTCAACCGCAATCAGCGCCCAAGGCCACCGCAGCGGCGCAGACCGCTATCGGTGACGGTCTCGTTGCAGAAGCTCAGGCTTTTGCAGACGAGCTCGCTGCGTGGCGACACGATTTACACCAGATGCCCGAGCTGGGTAATAGCCTCCCACAGACCTCTGCGTATATTCAAGCGCGCCTGACCGAGATGGAAATCCCATTTGCCACGCTCGTCGATGGTTCCTGTGTTGTGGGCCTTGTCGGCGCCGGTGCCACCGCGGCCCAGGGCAATGGCGTCTGCACGGACGAACAGGCCGGTACGGTCATCATGCTCCGTGGCGACATGGATGCCCTGCCCGTTGCCGAAGAGTCAGGCGAGCCTTTCGCCTCTACGAACGGCTGCATGCACGCATGCGGACACGATATGCATGCGACGGCGCTGCTTGGTGCGGCGCGCCTGCTCAAGGCCCGCGAGTCCGAGCTTGTGGACGCCAACGCCACAGTTAAGTTGCTGTTCCAGCCGGGCGAGGAAACCTTTGAGGGTGCCCGCGCCGCCATCGCCGACGGTCTGCTGCGGAACCCGCGTCCTCAGGTCGCCTTTGCCATGCATGTTAATAGTCAGTCGCCGCTTGGCCTGGTGCTCTACGGCAGCCCGGCGCTCTCGGGCGTGTACGGTTTCCGCATTACACTGCAGGGCAAGGGTGGCCACGGTTCCAGCCCCGAGATCTGCATCGACCCCATCACGGCCGGCGTGCATGTGCACCTGGCGCTTCAGGAGCTTATCTCCCGCGAGGTGCCGGCGGCCAAGGAGGTCGCGCTTACCGTGGGTAAGTTCGCTGGCGGCTTGGCGGCCAACGTCATCCCCGACACCTGCGTGCTCGAGGGAACGTTGCGCGGCTTCGATGTCGAGCTCATGGCTCACCTTAAGACTCGCATCGCGGAGGTCGTCAACGGCGTTGCCGCAACATATCGTACGCCGGCAACCATCGAGACGCTTTCGGACGTTCCGCCGCTCGTGCTCGACAGCGATATGACCCAGGCCTCGCTTGGCTACGTGGGCGCGGTGCTGCCCAAGGCCGCCTTCTTGCCGCTGTTCCATGCCATGGCGAGTGAGGACTTCGCGCTTATCTCGAGCGAGATCCCAAGTGCATACTTTACGGTGGGCGCGGCCGTGACCGATACGGACGAACACTTTGCCCAGCACCATCCCAAGGCGCGCTTTAACGATGCCGAGCTGCCGCTCGGTGCCGCGGCCTATACCGCCGTCGCTTTGGGCTATATCGCCGACCACCGGTAGCACCCAACCTTGCCTTTCAAGCCTGCGGGCATGGCCGTAAGGCCTATGCCCTTGTCTTTCAAGGCAATCTTGGGCACTACCGGCGCCCGGCGCCGGCTATTCGTTTGTTAAATAAGGAGCAGTATGTCCCAGCAGCGTAAGTTCTTCCCCGGCTGGCTCGTGGTGGCCTCTGGCTTCGTGATCATGGCCACGTGCTACACGATTTTCGTCAACTGCATGAGCCTGTTCCAGCCGTTGATCGTCAGCGACCTGGGCATTTCCCTTGCGCAGTACACCATCTCCAACGCTCACGATCGCTGCGTCTAAGCAGTTTGGCATGGCCGACCTGGGTAAGGTCACGGGCACCATTACCTCGCTCGAGATGGTCGGCGGCACCGTGGGCGCTATTGTCTCGGGCGTGCTGTTCGATGCCACGGGCTCCTTTGCGAGCGCCTGGATTGTGTGCCTGGCGTGCTCCGTGGTCATGCTCGTGTTCCTGCTGGCATCCGAGCCCATCGCCGCCAAGCTGCGCGCGAGCGTGGCGGGGGAGTAGGTAGGCCAAAGCGCATCGCCGCTTGTCCGCTTCGTCCGCGGCGGCGCGTCTGGCCGAACGAGTCCCCATACCCTCGTTCGGTCAGGCGCGCCGCCGCGTTGCTGCTTTGTGCCGTATAATGTCCACTACCTATGACGCGATACAAAAGAAAGGTGTTTGCCCATGCAGGCACAGAAGGCGGAGGGAACCCGCGACCTTATCGGCGCCGAGATGCGCGCCTGGCAAAAGATGCAGCAGATTGCGGCCGGCGTGTTCGAGCCGTTTGGTTTTAAACCCATCGAGACGCCCGCGATCGAGCAGGTGGACGTGTTTGTCCACGGTATCGGCCAGTCGACCGACGTCGTGCGCAAGGAAATGTTCCGCGTGTTCAGCGGTGCCAACCTGGAGCGCGTCTTTACCGAGGGCACCGACACCAAACTCAAGCCCAAGCAGCGCCTGGCGCTTCGCCCCGAGGGCACGGCCGGCGTGGTGCGCGCTGTCGTCGAGAACAATCTGGTGCCCCAGGGCTCCACGCCGTTTAAGGCGTACTACGCCGAGGCCATGTTCCGCGGCGAGCGTCCCCAGAAGGGCCGCCTGCGCCAGTTCCACCAGGTGGGCATCGAGTGGCTCGGCGCTCCCGATCCGGCGGCAGACGCCGAGTGCATCATCATGCTCATGGAGTTTTACAAGCGCCTGGGCTTCGATCTTTCCAAGCTTCGTCTGCTCATTAACTCGATGGGCGACGCTCAGTGCCGTCCGGCTTACCGCGAGCAAGTCAAGCAGTTTATCCTCGATCACGCAGACGAGATGTGCGATGAGTGCCGCGAGCGCGCCGAGCTCAACCCGCTGCGTGCCTTTGACTGCAAGAACGACCACTGCCGCGAGATCATGGCCGAGGCTCCGCTGATGGGTGACAACCTGTGCGATGAGTGCCGCGAGCACTACGAGCAGGTCAAGCGCTATCTGGATGCCGCCGGTATCGAGTATGTCGAGGATCCCACCTTGGTGCGCGGCCTGGACTACTACACCCGTACTGTCTTTGAGGTCGAGGCCCCTGGCGCCGGCGTCGGCTCCATCGGCGGCGGCGGCCGCTACGATGGCCTGGTCGAGCTCGAGGGTGGCAAGCCCACGGCGGGCGTCGGCTTTGCTGTCGGTTTTGAGCGCGCCCTGCTGGCCCTGCAGGCCTTTGGCAGCGATTTGGGTGCCGATGAGGCCCCGTGCGTCTATGTCGCCAACGCCGGCAAGGAGCTGCGTCAGAACGTCTTTGCCATTACGCAGGAGCTTCGCGCCGCAGGTATCGTGACCGAGGCCGACTATCAGGGTCGTTCGCTCAAGGCCCAGTTTAAGCAAGCCGATAAGGTAGGCGCCAAGCTCATCTTGGTCCTGGGTGGCGACGAGCTTGCCGCCGGCAAGGTCAAAGTGCGCGACATGCAGAGCCATGACGAGGTGCTCGCCGATCTGGACAACGTCGTCGAGGCGGTTCGCGAGCGCCTGTAGCGCATCTTTTTGAGCTTCGGGCCTGCTAACGTGCCCTGCTCATGGAGAGCGATTGTTACGGGGGTGTTTCGCTTTTATGCGGAATGCCCCCGTTTACGTATGCCGCCCACCGAGAAATACGACCATTTAGGGCAAAAACCTTTGCAATGCAGAAAATACTTTTGTGTGGTAAAGCGCAATCAGTGTCGAAAGTATTTCTCAAGCGCCTATAATGAATACCGCATGTTACGTGCATAGAAGGAGGAATGGGAGGAAACGTGGCTGAGAACCTAAGCAACCAGTCTGTACCCGAAGCCGCGGCGCGCGTCGCTGCCGTGGTCAACCGCCTCGTTAACCGAATCGGCTCGAATGCCGAGTCCAGGGAGCGTCTCGCCGAGATCGAGATCCCCGAGGAGCTGCGCGACAATCTGGCGCTGTTCTTGCGCCTGGAGCGCCGTGTGCTTAGCGAGTATGATCCCGAGATCGCGGACCTGTTCGACAAGATTTTGACAGCCGAGATTGTGGTCAATGCCGGCAACCCCGGTACCTGCGCTGCCGACGAAGCCGTCGACGAGCAGGGCGTGCCCACCGCCGACGAGCCCACTGCCGTGGCATTTCGTGAGGTCGTCGATTTGATCGACAGCCTGCCGCTCGATAAGCAGCAGGTCATCGTTCGCGCCTTTACGAGCTTTTTCCATCTGGCAAACCTGTCGGAGGAGAACTACCGTGTGGCGCAGCTGCGCGAGCGCGAGGCCGGTGCGTCGACCGATACCGAGGTCGATCCTGCCAACGAGCTTACCGTTGCCTATCACCAGCTGGTGAATGAGCTGGGTGTCGAGGGTGCCAACGAGCTGCTCGACAAGCTCGAGTTCCACCCTGTCTTTACCGCACATCCCACCGAGGCCCGTCGTAAGGCCGTCGAGGGCAAGATCCGCCGTATCTCCAACCTGCTGGAGGAGCGTCCGCGTCTGGGCGGCTCCGACCTGGTGGAGAACGAGCGCCATATGCTGCAGGAGATCGACGCCCTGGTGCGTACGAGTCCCATCGCGCTCAAGAAGCCCACGCCGGTCGAGGAAGCCGATACCATCATCGACATCTTCGATAACACGCTGTTCGACGTTATCCCCGTTATCTATCGTCGTTTTGACGATTGGGTGCTGGGCGACAAGGCCGGTACTGTGCCGCCGCTGTGCCCGGCGTTCTTCCATCCCGGCAGCTGGATCGGTTCCGACCGCGACGGTAACCCCAACGTCACCGCCAAGGTGAGCCGTGAGGTCGCCGCCAAGTACTTTACGCACATGGTGCTCAAGCTCGAGGACAAGTGCCGCCACATCGGCCGCAACCTCACGCTCGAGGCTACCTACAGCAAGCCGTCGGCCGAGCTCATTAACCTGTGGAACCATCAGGTCGAGATGAGCCCTCGTTACACGGCCCGCGCCGAGCTGATCTCCGAGCACGAGCCGCATCGCGCCGTCATGCTCGTCATGGCCGACCGCCTGAACGCCACCGTCCGTCGTATCACCGACACCATGTACCACAGCGCCGACGAGTTCCTGGATGACCTGCGCGTCGTCCAGCGTTCGCTGGCCGCCTGCGGTGCCGTCCGTGCTGCCTACGGCCCGGTCCAAACCATCATCTGGCAGGTCGAGTCCTTCGGCTTCCATATGGTCGAGATGGAGTTCCGTCAGCACTCCGTGGTGCATGCCCGCGCCCTTAAGGATATCCACGAGAACGGTATCCATGGCGACCTGCAGCCCATGACGCGCGAGGTCATCGATACCTTCCGCGCTATCGGCTCCATCCAAAAGCGCTACGGCAAGAAGATGGCGCACCGCTACATCATCTCGTTTACCAAGAGCGCTCAGCATGTGGCCGACGTCTTTGAGCTGGCGCACCTGTCCTTTGCACACGAGGAGGATGTCCCCGAGCTCGACGTGATCCCGTTGTTCGAGCAGCTCGAGGACCTCGAGGGCTGCGTCGACGTGCTCGATCAGATGCTTACGCTGCCCGTGGTGCAAAAGCGCCTTGCCCAGACCAACCGCCGCATGGAGGTCATGCTGGGCTATTCCGACTCTTCCAAGGATGCCGGTCCTACCACGGCCATGCTCGCGCTGCACTCCGCGCAGGAGCGCATCGCCAAGTGGGCAGAGAAGAACGATATCGACCTGGTGCTCATGCACGGTCGCGGCGGTGCCGTGGGCCGTGGCGGCGGCCCGGCCAACAAGGCCGTGCTGGCGCAGCCCAAGGGTTCGGTCAACTGCTTCTTTAAGCTTACCGAGCAGGGCGAAGTCATCTTTGCCCGTTACGGCAACCGCACGCTGGCTCAGCGCCATGTTGAGTCCGTTGCCGCCGCAACGCTTTTGCAGTCGGCCCCGAGTGTCGAGAAGACTAACACCGAGACCACTCAGAAGTTCTGGGATATGGCCGAGAAGCTCAACACCGCAAGCCACGAGCGTTATCTGGACCTGCTGAACACCGAGGACTTTACACCGTGGTTCTCGACCGTGACGCCGCTGACCGAGGTCGGTCTGCTGCCGATCGGCTCGCGTCCCGCCAAGCGCGGCCTGGGCGCCAAGTCGCTCGATGACCTGCGTACCATTCCGTGGATCTTCAGCTGGAGCCAGGCGCGCATTAACCTGGCCGCTTGGTACGGCCTGGGCACCGCCTGCGAGCAGCTGGGCGATCTTGACCAGCTCAAGGCTGCCTACCAGGAGTGGCCGTTCTTCCGCACCTTTATCGACAACATCGAGATGTCGATCGCCAAGACCGACCAGCGCATCGCCAAGATGTATTTGCACCTGGGCGACCGCGATGATTTGTCCGAGAAGGTCTTCACCGAGATGCAGCTCACGCGTAAGTGGGTCCTTGCCATCGTCGGTGATGAGTGGCCGCTGCAGCGTCGTCGCGTGCTCGGCTGCGCCGTTCGCGTGCGTAACCCCTACGTCGACGCTCTGTCCATCGCCCAGGTCCGCGCCCTTCGCGAGGTGCGCATGAATCAGGACGAGATGGCCGAGGAGAAGAAGGCCGAGTACATGAGCCTGATTCTTTCGACTGTGACCGGCGTCTCGGCAGGATTGCAGAACACGGGGTAATCGATAGCCCTGTAGTCGTCCGGGCCCGCCATTAGTTTACTTTTAGGCACGTCCTCGGACATGCAAGAAGCCCTCGCTGCGCACTTCGTGCGGCGAGGGCTTCTTGCGTCCTGACGCTCCTATTTGGCAAGGTGTTTTTTAGAATCCATTTTGCGCTCGGCCTCGAAGGCCTGCCTG
>UQKQ01000018.1 GCA_900541645.1 uncultured Collinsella sp. | reverse complement strand
CGGGCAGAGCCCTCGCCCAGCCAGCCGTTCATCTTGGCAATGAAGGTGTCGACCAGGTCGAGCGGCACGAAGGCCTGGATGGTGCCACCAAAGCCGCCGCCGTGGATGCGGACGGCGCCGCGGCCGTCGAGTACATGCTCGGCCAGTGCCAGGGCATACATCGAAGGCTGCTCGGAGCCCAGCTTGGCAACGACATTCTGCAGGTACATGGCAGAGCTGGCGCCGGACTCGCGCGTCAGGACCAGGAACTGATCGATGTCGCCGGCGTTGAGCGCTGCCCAGCGCTTGTCGACCAGGCCGTTTTCGTACCAGTAGTGAACGGCGCGCAGGCAGGCACGGTCGCCCAGCTTGGCGCGCAGCTCGGGGAGTTTGGCGTCAAAGTCCGCCACATTTACCTCGCACAGGCGCGCCTTGCCAAACTCGGCAGCGACGTCTTGCATCTCGCGTGGAACGGCGGCGTAGTCGTCGGTGGCGGCCACATGGTCGGCGCCAACCTTAACGAGCACGAGCGCATAGCCGTGATCCTCAAAGTTGAGCTCGAGCTTCTGGGTTTTAGGCTGAGCCTGGTCCTCAAAGTCCATGTAGGCAAGGCCGCCCAGGCACACAGCGGCCTGGTCCATCAGACCGCAGGGCTTACCATAGTAGTTGTTCTCGGTGCGCTGGCTCATCTGGGCGAGTGCGACGGGCTCGATGGCGGGTGCGCCCCAGAGGGTTTCCATGGCACGACCGTATGCGGCCTCGACAGCAGCAGAGCTGGAAAGGCCGCCGCCCGAGGGGACAGAGCAGGTGAAGGCGAAGTCGAAGCCCTGGGGCTCAACGTCCAGAGCAGCGATTTCGTGGGCCATGCCGCGGACGAGGCTCGCGGACGTGCCCTTCTCGGACGCTTGAATATCCAGCGTGTCGAGCGTGATCTCAAAGGCGGGGTAGCCCTCATCGGCAACGCGGACCTTGTTGGTGTCGGTTGCCACGGCGATGCCGTCAACGGCGACATCGAGCGAGCCGGCGATGACGTGGCCACCCTCGTGGTCGGTGTGGTTGCCACTGATCTCGGAACGGCCGGGCGCGTGCACGTAGAGCACCTGGCGGTCGCCGATGGGACCAAACTCCTCCTCAAACTGCTTGGTGAGCATGGCGAATGTCTTTTCGTCGGGGGTGGTCATGGGAGTCCTTTCCTTGGCGCGCACGGGTGAGTTTTGCGTCGTTATGAGTACGTTAACAACTTGAAGCGGCATGAACCAAGTGTTCTCGACACCGCACGTTACAGGCTATGTTAACGTACTCATAACACATCGCTTGTTACTTTTTGAGAATCTGGTAATCGGTAGAAATTCAGCCGTGAACGGTATTGCCGTATGGACTTATAAAGCAGAAGAGATGCGGATTGAAAAAGTAGAGTACGTTAACATGCGTCCGACGATAGCGGGCCTCGGCGCGGGCTAAACTCCTGCCCGGGCCGGCATTCACGCTATTCAGATCTCGCAAGGGTGAAGGTGATCCTGTGGCAAGGTGCCCGTCCAACGATACAGGTACGCGTCCGGTCTCCATGGCCGACGTTGCCCGCGCTGCCGGTGTTTCGCAGCAGACGGTTTCGCGCGTTGCCAACGGATTGCCCAATGTGAATGAGCAGACGCGTCAGCGCGTGCAGGCAGCCATGCAGGAGCTCGGTTTCCGTCCGAGCTATGCCGGTCGCTCGCTGCGCGACGGCCGCTACCATTCGGTCGGGCTGTGCGTTAACGACGTCACCAAGTTCGGTAACCTGACGATGATCGACGGCATTGCCAGTGCGGCCCGCGAGCGCGGTTGTGCTATCACGCTGGTCGAGATGTCCAAGACCGAGGAGTTTTCGCTTGCCGAGGCAACGCGTCGTATGGCAGCGCTGCCCGTGGACGGCATCATCATCGGCATGAGCCGCATGGCGCCCGATTTTGAGACGTTTGATCCACTGCCGGGCATTGGCACGGTCATCGTTACCATGTACGCGCACCCGCGGGTGACCACGGTCGACTCCGATCATTACGGCTGCTCGCTCTTGCTTATGGATCACCTGTTTGAGCTGGGTCACGAGCAAATTCGCTATATTGGCGGCCCGTCGTTCTCGGTCGACGAGCAATTTCGTCGCGCCGGTTGGCAGGATGCACTCGAGCGTAAACACATCGAGCCGGCTGAGCCGCTCGAGGGCGACTGGTCTGCCAACAGCGGTTACGAAGCCGGCAGGTACCTGGCCGAGCATGACCGCAGTATGACGGCGATTTACGCGGCAAACGATCAGATGGCAAATGGCGCGATTGCCGCGCTGCGTGATAGCGGCCTGCGCGTGCCCGAGGACGTGAGCGTGGTGGGCGTCGACGATTCACTCGATGATTTTGTGGCACACAACGAGCTCACGACCGTGCGATTCGATCTACATCAGCGCGGACGCGAGGTATTCGAGCATGCGGTTCCCGAGGCGGGTACGGCGGGCAAAACCGTTGCCATTCGTATTCCCGGCCAGCTCATCATTCGACATAGCACAGCGATGCTGCGCGCATAGTTTGTGCAGGTCAACGGCAGTATATTCCGCCTCAATTACAATCGGTAAGGATGCTGACGGATAGCCGTGGCTATGAAGGCGAGTGTTATGATAGACGGGTTCTTTTGTCTATCTAGGAGGCTTTGCCTGATGGAGATCACCAAGGATATCCGCTACATCGGTGTCGACGATCACGACATTGACCTGTTCGAGGGCCAGTACGACGTGTCCGAGAACGGTATGGCATACAACAGCTACGTTATCTTGGGCGATAAAATCGCTGTCGCCGATTCGGTCGACGCCGGCTTTGTCGACGAATGGCTCGGCAACCTCGAGGCCGCGCTTGACGGCCGTACGCCCGACTACCTGGTCGTCCATCACATGGAGCCCGATCACTCCGCCGGCATCGCCGCCTTTATGGAGCGCTACCCCCAGGCCCAGATTGTGGCTAGCATGGGCGCCTTCCGCATGATGGTCAACTACTTTGGCACCGACTACCCCGAGCGCAAGATGGTCGTCAAAGAGGGCGACGTGCTCGACCTGGGTGGCCACAGCCTGACCTTTATCGGCGCCCCCAACGTTCACTGGCCTGAGGTGATCTTCTCCTACGAGTCCACCGACAAGGTGCTCTTTAGTGCCGACGGCTTTGGCAAGTTTGGCGCCAACGACATCGAGGATCCCGAGGGCTGGGCTTGCGAGGCTCGCCGCTACTACTTTGGCATCGTCGGTAAGTTCGGCAAGTTCGTGCAGGCCGTGCTCAAGAAGGCCGCCGACCAGGACATCCAGATCATCTGCCCGCTCCACGGCCCCGTACTGACCGAGAATCTGGGCTATTACCTCGATACCTATAACACCTGGTCGAGCTATCAGCCCGAGGACGAGGGTATCACGATTGCCTATGCGAGCGTGTACGGGCATCTGAAGGCTGCCGTCGAGGAGCTCGCATCTGCGCTTGAGGCTCGCGGCCAGAAGGTCTCCGTCTTTGACCTGGCTCGCGACGACATGGCCGAGGCCGTTGAGGATGCGTTCCGCTACGACCGTCTGGTGCTCGCCTCCATTACCTATCAGGGCGAGATCTTCCCGTGCATGAGCACCTTTATCCACACGCTCGCCGAGCATGCCTACCAGAACCGCACCGTGGCGCTTGTCGAGTCCGGTTCCTGGGCGCCCGCAGCTGCCAAGGTTATGACCAAGGAGCTCGAGGGCATGAAGGACATCACCCTGACGCAGAACAAGGTGACTGTGCTGGGCTCGCTCAACGACGCCTCGCGCGCCCAGATCGAGGCCCTCGCCGACGAGCTCTCCAAGTAGCGACACGTTCACTTTTGGCGCTCAACTATCACAACCACCACAAAGGGGGCAGGCACCTTTGTGGTGGTTTTTGTTTAAGCGCCGGCGATGATGAGGGCTGGACGTGCGCTGTCGGTGGCCTTGGCGATTGAGGTGGCGACGGCATGATCGGGGTCACGGTCCATCACGATGGCGTCGACATCGGTCAGCTCGGCAAAACGGTACATGCCACGTCCGTTGACCTTACTGGCGTCCATGAGGGCGACGCTTTGATGGGCCGCGGCGATCATAGCCGTTTTGGTCTCGGCCATCTGGGGAAAGTCGGTCGTAAAGCCGCAGCTGGAGACAAAGGCGCCGGGGCACATGACGGCCAGATCGGCATGGACCATTTGAAGCGCCTGCATAGTGAGCGGTCCGTACAAATAACGATGGCCTTTGCGCAGCGCCCCGCCCAGCATGACGACATCGACCGAGGGCATGCTCTCGTCGATGTAATCGGCAATGGTAATGTCGGCCGTGATGACGGTGATACCGTCGCGCTGATCGAGGAGCCGGACGAACTCGAGCGCCGTGGTGCCCGAGTCGACGAGCAGCGTGTCGCCGTCATTGACGAGCTCGATGGCGCTTTGCGCGATGGCCTGCTTGGCGGCGACGTTGACATTGATGCGGCGATCCTGCGTGGAAACGGTTAGGCGTTTGTGGAGCGATACGGCGCCGCCGTGCGTGCGGCGCAACTTGCCGGACTCGGCGAGCGCGTCAAGGTCGGCGCGGGCGGTGACGGAGGACACGCCAAAGGTCTGGGCGATTTCTGCTACCTGCACCGAGGCATTATGATCGAGCATCTCCATGATGGCGGAACGACGCTCGTCGGCGAAAGCTCGGGTTGTTGCGTGGGCCATATCTGCTCCATCATCGTCTGAAATTTGCAGGAATTGTGTTGACTCTATTTTCGTTCATTTTCTTTTTGAGTAAGAAAACACCTTTCGATTACTTATCTTTTCTATAAAAGAAAGACGCTGAACGCCCAAAATTCAATATCGAACATGGCCACTCGGCTCAAATTCCTTCCGTTTACTTTTCAAAAACGACTGTATTGACCTGCATGGGCTCAATATCTCGCACGTGCAAAGACGCTGAATTTCATACAATGAACGCAGAAAAACGCAAGGTAAAACGCCTTGTGAACAACTACGCCCGATGTCCAGATGCGGGCGAGGGAGAGGAGCAAACGCTCATGGCACTTGTTACCACCGAAAAGATGCTCAAGGACGCTCAGGCCGGCCACTACGCCGTCGGCGCGTTCAACGTCGAGAACCTCGAGTTTGTTATGGCCGTTCTGGCCGCTGCCGAGGAGACCAAGTCCCCCGTCATCATGCAGACCACCCCGGGCACCATCAAGACCGCTGGTCTGGACTACTTCTACGGCATGGTCAAGGCTGCCGCCGAGCGCGCTTCCGTGCCCGTTGCCCTGCACCTCGATCACGGCGATGGCTATGACCGCTGCATGCAGGCTTTCCGCACGGGCTACACTTCCGTCATGATCGACGGTTCGCACGAGTCCTTCGAGGACAACATTGCCCTGACCAAGTCCGTCGCCGATGCTGGCCGTGCCATGGGCGTGCCCGTCGAGGCCGAGCTCGGCAAGGTCGGCGGTAAGGAGGACGACGGTCCCGCGGTTGAGGGCGAGAGCCCCTACACCGATCCTGCCGAGGCCAAGGAGTTTGTTGAGCGCACCGGCTGCACCTCGCTGGCCATTGGCGTTGGCACCAGTCACGGCGTGTACACGAGCGATCCTCACATCGAGCAGTCCGTGGTCAAGGCCATTCGCGACGCCGTCGACGTGCCGCTGGTTCTGCACGGTACCTCCGGTGTGCCCGATGAGCAGGTTGCCGAGGCCGTGAAGAACGGCATCTGCAAGGTCAACTACGCAACCGAGCTGCGTCAGGCCTACACCAAGGGCTTCATGGCCTACATGGCCGAGAACCCTGCCTGCTTCGATCCTAAGAAGCCGGCCAAGGAGGGCATGCGTGAGATCACCGAGCTGGTTAAGATCCGCATGACCAACCTCAACTCTGTGGGCAAGGCAGAGTAACAGCAAGGGTACTCCGACTCGCTACATATCCCGGGGAGGGACGAGGACTTAGTTCCCCAATCGTCCTCGGGCATGCAAAAAGCCTCGCTGCGCACTTCGTGCGGCGAGGCTTTTTGCCCCCTGCGGAAAGATTGGAGAACTAAGCCCTCGTCCCTCCCAGGTTGACCTACTCGAGGTCGTCGCCCTTGTGGCGTTAGGTCTGAAAATAATAAGAAGCCTTCGCGCTGCGGAATGATTTTGGAAACTAAGTACGGGGGCCCGCCCAAGCCGTCCTGCTCAATCGCCCTTGTGGCGTTGGGGCGGAAAGGGTGGGGCGCGTGGGTTATTTGGTTGTTAGGGTTAGTAGGTCGTTGGGGGTTTTGAGGTTGTAGGTGGCGTTTGGGATATCTTGGTGTGATCCCCATGCTGCTCGGGCAAAACTGACCCCTGCTGAAGTTGCGCATTGTTCGTCGTAGACGGTGTCGCCAACGTAGACGACGTTGCCAGGATTCGCGCCCGCACGTCGGAGATATTCGAGCATGGGTGCGGGTGCGGGTTTATGTTCGGTTGTGTCTTCGACAAGGATGATGTGCTCAAAATACTTATCGAAACCAAGGGGTGCAATTTCTTTTGCGTATTCGTCGCGCGCACGTGAGGAGACGATGCCAAGTTTGCAGCCGCTATCGGCGAGTGTTGCGATGACTTCAAGCAAGCCTGGAAACACGCTGATGGTGCTTTTAAAGCTGGCGGCAACTTGGCACCAGCGATCCAACGTTGCCTGCGAGTAGATCCCAAGTTTCTCAAGGGCATCCTTGCCGGGTATGCCGAGGGCAAAGTCAAGCTCGTGTCGGGGAAGCGTTTTGCTGGTCTCTTCTTGGACAATCTGGACAAGCGATGACAGAACGCTTTCTTCTGTATCTGCCAATGTCCCATCAACGTCAAATACGATATGGTCAAAGTGCTTCATATGATTGCTCCTCTCTGTTGTTTGCCTGCAAGTTTGATGCAGTGACAGAAGAAGGGTTAGCGGGATTTCTGCCTGGTGCTATCGAGATTCTGCCTCGCTGCTCGATAGCTCGAAGGAGTGCACCCCATTTGTTCTTTAAATACCTGGCCAAGATGGCTTGCTGTTATAAATCCGCATTGGCGCGCGACTGTCTGTACCGTTCGCGTGGTGTGTGCCAAAAGTTCGCAAGCACGGTTTATGCGGTATGCGCGTAGATATGCCGCCGGGGTCGTTCCTGCACAAGTTTCGATAATGCGGTAACACTCTCTTTCGCTTACGCCGGCTGCAGATGCCATCTGGGGCACATCTATAGCGGCTGCATAGTTTGCGCGGATAAAGTCCAGGATTGCCTTGAACTGTACGTCGCGGCTGGTCATCCAAGAGGCGCCGTCGGAAGAAAAGAGCGGTTCGGCCTTGGCGTTAATCTGAATCCAGAGCTCTGACAAACTATTTCGAAGCGCCATCTCGTTCTGCGGCCGTTGAAGGTCGTGGCTAAAGGAGCTCTTCAGCAAATCGATAAAGGGCATATCGTCGGGATTGGTGGGCGACCATTTGAGCACATCGACGCCTCGACATTGAAGCAATGGGTTGATGTAGCGCTTTTGGAGACGTCCCGCGGGATCGCCGAGCATCGACGGCTGAAAGATATGCAGCATTTGAATGGCTGGCGCCGAATTGGGTGATTGCAGCGTGCTGTGCAAAACGCCGCCGTTGATAAAGCCGGCGGACCCTTCCTCAAAGCGTACGTGCTCATGAGCCGCGTGCGTTCGATAGTCAATCGCCCCCTGCTCCATGTAGAAAAGCTCAACTTCGGAATGCCAGTGCCAGGGGACGGAATTGCCCGGATAGCGAGCGAATTCTGCGCGTTCGGCAATATAGGGCCAGTCTTCGGCGGTCTCGGGAAACGCTTCCTCGCGTCCTCCGCGGTGCAATTCTATGTGATCCATGTTTCGCATGGCATCAGTATAAAGCGCGATGGGCTTAGATTGCTCTTGCCTGTTCGGGGAACGCCTTGTCTAGGGATGCTTGGAGCTTTTCGAAGGATGCTCGTAAGTTGAGGCTCTGATCGGCTGAGCGCTTGGTTTTTGTGGTGGGGGAGTCGAGGAGGCCGTTTCTCTGTGTCGGGGGGAAGGAGAAAAGGTTTGCATGTTTTAGGGATGGCTGCTGTGCTGCGTCATTGGAAGAATGCATGCTTTTGCGGCCTCCTCGATATCCACCAAAAGGATGCGCTCGGGGTTTGCTGCTAGGTCCCGTGCGCTGGCTACATTATGCCGCGGCTGCCGCAAAGAAGCGCTAAAGAAAGGCTTAACCTGGTTTGGTGTTACGATGAAACTGCAGGTCAGAGGTATCGAGTAACACTCTTGAAAGGTTTTGAGCTTAAGGGCTTTCTAAGGTTTGTGGCGCGGATGTGGCTCGCCTGTGTGGGGCGTGTGGATGGCTCGTTCCTAGCGCTGCGGCTCTGCGGCGCGCACCTGCTCGATGACCTTTTCCATGGTGGTATCGATGCGGTCTTTCTTGAGCTCACATTCCCAGACGGTGATGGGCGTCCAGCCCATTTGGGTAAGCGCGTCGATGGCAGCGCGGTCGCGCTCGACGTTGCGGCGAAACTTTGCCTCCCAAAATTCAACATTGCGCTTGGGCTGGCTAGGGTTGCACTTGGGGCAGCGGTGCCAAAAGCAGCCGTTGACGAAGATGGCGATCTTGCGCCCGGGAAAGGCGATGTCGGGCTTACCGGGAACCTTCCATTCCAAGCGATAACCCGTAAGGCCCGCTGCCCGCAGGCGCTGGCGAACGAGCAGCTCGGGTTTGGTGTTCGCACGCTTGTTGCCCTTCATGGACTTTTTGATGGCGGCGCGACGGCGGACCAGTTCGCGCTCGTCAGCGGAGAGGTCCGAGGTATCGATGCCGTCGAGCAGGCCGGGCTTGGGACGCTTCTTGCTGCGGCGCTTAGGTGCGCGCTTGGGTTTGGTGGCGGGCTCGTCGGTCGCGGTGGCCTCGGCGTTGTTGGCAGTGCCGTTGGCCTCAAGCCGATCTTCCTTCAACTCAATCAGAGCATCGATAAGCCCTTTGTCGGCGGGCATCCACTCAACGGTGGCAAGCGAGGTGCGCGGAATCCAGCGGATATCAAGCTGACGGTCATGCTTCTGGGGCTCGCCAGACTCTTTGGCCAGCGAGCAGTAGTAGCACTCCATGGAGAGATGGAAATCGGGGTAGTCGTACTCAACGGTATAGAAATCACGCAGGTTGGTGACTTTGACCTGCAGCTCTTCCATGAGCTCGCGGCGTACGGCGTCCTCGGGCGTCTCGCCGCGCATGAGCTTGCCACCGGGGAACTCCCAAAGTCCCTGCATGTCGCCATAGCCGCGCTGCACGGCAAGCAGCTCGTCAGATCCTTCCTTGCGGATGATCCCAACGGCAACATGAACAGTCTTCAACAGGAGTCCTCTCTCAATATCAAGACGTGGCAGGCTAGCTACCCGTGCCTTACACAACGGTAAGGCAAGCGTAAGCCATATCGATGGTAGCCGACTCGTCTTCTTGCGACTATAGATGCCGTAGACTAATTGCAAGAAAGGACTCGGTATGCAAACCACGCACATGGCGACCCCGGTACTGGAGGTCGCGCATCTCGAAAAGGTATATGGAGCGCTGGGCAACGTGACCCGCGCGCTCAACGACGTCAGTTTTACCGTCAACCGCGGCGAATTTGTTGGCATCATGGGCGCTTCGGGCTCGGGCAAGTCGACGCTGCTCAACTGCGTGTCGACCATCGATAGCGCCACGAGCGGCACCATTCGCATCAACGGGCAGGACGTTACGCGCATGAAGCAGGCCAAGCTCTCGCAGTTCCGCCGCGAGGAGCTCGGCTTTATCTTCCAGGACTCCAACCTGCTCGATACGCTCACGGCACGCGAGAACATCGCCCTGCCGCTCACCATCGCCCGCACAAACTCGGCAGAGATCTCGACCCGCGTGCAGGATGTGGCAGCGCGCCTGTCCATCAGCCAGGTGCTCGACAAGTATCCCTACCAGATGTCCGGCGGTCAGCAGCAGCGCGTTGCCGCGGCTCGCGCGCTCGTCACCGATCCCACCATGATCATGGCCGACGAGCCCACCGGCGCCCTCGATTCCAAGAGCGCTCGCCTGCTGCTTGAGAGCCTGGAGGCCCTCAATCGCCGCCTACGCGCCACCGTGCTCATGGTCACGCACGACAGCTTTGCCGCCAGCTACACGAGCCGCGTGCTGTTTATTCGCGACGGCAAGATCTTCACCGAGCTGCGCCGCGGCGACACCGACCGTCGCGAGTTCTTCGACCGCATTATGGAGGTCGTTGCCATGATGGGCGGTGAGGGCTCCGATGCTCTGTAAACTCGCTTGGGGCAACGTCCGCCGCGCCGGCCGCGACTACCTCGTCTACCTTTTGACGCTCACCCTGGGTGTCACGGTCTTCTATGCCTTTAACACCATCTCGATGCAGGTCGACATCGCCGGAATCGATGAAAAAGGCTTGGCGCAGGTAATGGGCAGCATGCTCGGCGACCTGACGTACTTTTTGGCCGGTGTCATGGCCTTTTTAATGGTGTATGCCAATAACTTCATCATGAAACGCCGCAAGAAGGAGTTTGGCCTGTACCAGGTGCTCGGCATGGGGCGCGGGCGCGTCGCCACGATCATGGCGCTCGAGACGGTGATTGTCTCGGTGGTGGCCTTTGTCGCCGGCATTGTGCTGGGTGTGGGACTCTCCCAGCTCATGACGTTCTTTACGGCCTCGCTCTTTAAGACGCAGATCGCCAATTTCCACTTCTTTTTCTCGATGCATGCGTTCAACCTGACCCTTGTCTGCATGCTCGTGATGTTTGTGCTCACGCTACTGCTGAACCTTCGCGCCGTGCGTCGTACCAAACTTATCGAGCTTATGGGTGCCGAGCGTCGCAACGAGAGCATCAAGACACGCAACCCCTGGATTGCGATTGCCATCTTTGCCGTGGGCGTGGCGCTTGTGGGCGTGGCCTATTACCGTCTGCTACGTGATGGGTTCCCGCTAACCGCGACGGACAGCAAGCTGCAAGAGGCCATGAACCAGTTTGGTATTACGACCGCTATGGTTACCGTGGGCACCTTTGCCCTGTTCTGGGGACTCTCAGGCATGCTCATCAAGCTGCTGCAGAGCCTGCGCGGCGTGTATTGGCGCGGCCTCAACATGTTTACCGTGCGCCAGCTTGCGGCCAAGGTCAACACGGTGTGCTTTTCGATGGGCGTCATCGCGATGCTCCTGTTTTTGGCCATCACCTCGGTGACGTGCGGTATGTCGATTGCCAACGTGATGAACGAGAACCTGGAGCGCCATAACCCTGTTGACGTGTCACAGACGTATGTCTATTACACGCCCGATACGCTCGACTACTACAAAGAGTACATCAATCCGTCTGAAGCCGATCGCATGGTGCTGGCCGATAGTACGGTCGATTTGTACTCCGCATGGCACGGCGATCCATGGCACGGCGATCGTAAGGGCAAGTCGGCGGACAACAACGACGAGACCGGCAAGAAGGTCAATATTGCCGATGTTGCCGGTGAGCATGTGCAGATCGATTCGTATCTGAGTTACCCGCTTGGCGGTTCGGGCCCCTCGGTGGTGGCAGGCGAGATGTGCAAGGTCATGGGCAAAAAGCTTCCCAAGGTGCTCGAGGGAAGCAACGCCGATGCGATGGGTCTGTTTGTGACGCCGGCGAGCCAGTACAACAAACTGCGCCAGATGATGGGCGAGGAGCCGGTGAGCATTGGCCGCGACCAGTACTTGCTTACGTGTGATATGGGCGGTGAGCTGGGCGACCTGTACACCAAGTACATGGCCGGCGGTCACACCCTTTCCTTGGGCGGGCATGAGCTCAAGCCCGCAACCGATAAGTCGGACGAAGATACGGCGGCCATCGCCAACTCGGCGATGGGCAGTAATCCGGGTACCGTCGTCGTTGCCGACGAGCTGTTGTCCCAACTTAATCTGCAGCCGTATTCCAGTAGCCTGCTCGTTAACTACAAACAGGGGATGGATACGACCGAGGCAGACGAGAGCATTAAATACACTCTGCTCGACGATCTGCTCGTTGACGGCAAGAAGCCGGGGTCGTGGGGAACCTTCATCACACGCTCCGAGATGTACACGCAAGCAGCGCAAATGAACGGTCTTATTAGCTACCTAGCCATCTACATCGGCTTTGTATTGGTCGTTGCATGCGCGGCGATTCTGTCGATCCAGCAACTCTCCAACGTGGCCGATGGCAGCCGCAGCTATCGTGTGCTGGCACAGATCGGCTGCGACGACCGCCAGATTCGCCATTCGGTGATGGCGCAGCAAGCGGTATTCTTCCTGTTCCCGCTGGCAGTGGGCCTAGCGCACTCCTTTGTGGCACTTAAGGTGATCATCGAGCTGGTGAGCATATTCGGAAATATGAGCATCGGCGGCACCGTGGGCCTCACCTGTGCGATCTTCCTGGCAGCCTATGGTGGCTACTTCCTGGTGACGTACCTCATGAGCGCCGGCATGGTACAAGCTGCCATCGCCACCCGCTACAGCGAGTAACAAGCGGGCAAAACCGTCGCAAAACCAACGCGAACAGCCGCCGCGAACGGGGTCCGGACCCTTTTCGCGGCGGTTTTTTGTCTATCGGATGCCTCTCAGATGCAAGTGAGTAGACTTTTTTGGACTTGTCGAGCACACCGCGCCAAACGCTCAATAAAACCGCAGGTCAGGGCGGTGGTGTTTTGGGGCGTGCTCGGCATCCCGCCAAAAGCCTACTCACTTGGTTTTACTGCTAGAAAACCGCCGCGAGGGAAAGTAGCTCCCTCGCGGCGGTTTTGGCATTTGCCCAGATAAAACCTGCCAAAATAAACCTGTCCCTTTTTGGTAGGTTATCGTTTCCAAAAGTGGAGGATGAGCGTCGTGCGGTTTTGCTGCTCAGTTTTGACCAGGATGTTGTGGATATGGGTCTTGACGGTGCCCACGGCAAGGAAGAGCTCGTCAGCGATCTCTTGGTTCGATTTGCCCAACACAACCAGACGCATGACTTCGGTTTCGCGGTTGGAGAGCTTGTAGGCGTTGCGATAGAAGGGCATCTGCTCTTCGATGTGTCGATCAAGATCGCTGACGTTCTTTTCCTCGGGCGCCTCCTGCATGCGAATCGAAAGCACGTGATAGGCATAGATGATCAGCAGAATCGCAAAGTAGCACGCAAAGATCTTCTCGCTAAAGTTGCGCTCGGACAGGTACAGCTGCAGCCAAGAGGGTGCCAGGCTCATGGGAACAACAAGGATGTTGTAGAAATCCTCGGCAACGATGCACCCGACCAGAATGGCGCCGATAATGAGGTGCTTTCGTTGATTGTTGACGCGCGCCTTAAGCTCGACCTGCGTGCTTTTATGCGCCGTCCAAAAGATATACAGTCCCACAAATACAAGGAATACCTGACGCATCGTGTAGTAGAGCCATTGATGCATGGGGCCGTAGGGGACAGCGACAATGACCAGCAGCTCGCTCAGGAAGAACGTTGCGACGGGAATAACAAACTGCTTTTTTGAATGTTTGTCGAGCAAGTCCATGGCAATGAGCCAGATAAAAGCTTGTGAAGCGGTCGCCACAAGGGTCCGCAACACAGGCATGGTAATTGAGTAATAGTCGCTGGCTGGAAAACTCTGGTTTTGCAACGTGTATTCAAAAAAGAAGATCTCGGTCATCTCGATGGCATAGCAAATAAAAACGCCGCTGCCATAGATAAAGAAGCGTCGACGAGACGAGGCATAGGCGGCAAGCGAAAGCACTGCCGTCACAATACAGATCACGAGTATCGCTAGGGTATAGAAGAACATCAGGGTGTTCATCTGCCACCGTCCCATCTCATTTCATCTATGGCCGAGCCCTGTATACCTTGTGGGATATAGACGTCTCAACCCTTCGTTCCATTGCGGATTAGGCGCCGAGATACAGCATAGCCGTATACCGTTCGCGGTTCTAGATAGTAAACCCCCTGCAAGCTGGCTACCTGCGGGTTTATATTGGTTTAGAGGGGGTGTAACTCCGTGAACGGTCTTTAATCCCGAATAAACTAGGTAAAAATTGCATACGGGTGAATGATGGTCTTGTCAACACGAGGCGTGATGTTCGAGCGCCTCATAGCAATAGTCGGCACGACCGGCGGAAAGGAATCGACATGGCGCTGCCTAAGGATTTCATCGACACCAACGACTTCACCAAAGAGCAGATCCTGGCTATCGAGGATCTTGGCCTGGCAATGAAGAAGGCCATCAAGGTTGACGGTTATTATCCGCACCTGCTCCGCAACCAGAGCCTTGGCATGATCTTCCAGCAGGTTTCCACCCGCACCCGTCTTTCCTTCGAGACCGCTATGACCGACCTCGGCGGCCATGCTCAGTTCTATGGCCCTGGCACCATCCAGCTCGGCGGTCACGAGTCCCTGGGCGACACCGCTCGCGTTATGGGCTCGCTGCTCGACATCATGATGGCTCGCGTTGACCGTCACAAGGACGTCGTCGGCCTCGCCGAGGGCTCCGCTGTGCCCGTCATCAACGGCATGTCCGAGTTCAACCATCCCACGCAGGAGATGGGCGACCTCATGACCATGCTCGAGAACCTCCCCGAGGGCAAGAATATCGAGGACTGCACCCTGGCCTTCATCGGCGACGCCACCCAGGTCTGCGTCTCCCTCATGTTCATCGCCTCCAAGGTCGGCATGAAGTTTGTCCAGTTTGGACCTAAGGGCCACCAGATCCCCGACGGCGGCCTGCACGTTGGCACCGTCGAGGAGCGCGCCGAGTTCGGCAAGCAGATGATGGCCATCGCCGAGGAGAACTGCAAGGTCTCCGGCGGCTCTGTCGTCATCTCCGACGACATCGAGTGCATCAAGGGCGCCGACTTCATCTACACCGACGTGTGGTATGGCCTGTACGACGAGGAGGTCTCGGGCGAGAACTACATGGACGTGTTCTATCCCAAGTATCAGGTCACCATGGACATGATGAACTTCGCCGGCCCCAACTCCAAGTTCATGCACTGCCTGCCGGCCACCCGCAACGAGGAGGTCGTCGACGAGGTCATGGACGATCCCGAGCGCTCCCTGTGCTGGGTCGAGGCCGAGAACCGCAAGCACTCCATCCGTGCTCTCCTTGCCGCCCTGGGCAAGCGCACCCCGCTCAACGACGAGGGTGTCGAGTACTCCGCCAAGGCTGAGCTCCACGCCGCTCTCGAAGCTCTCGAGCAGCTCTAAGCCTTAAGCCTGCTAAACGCACGTTTGCGGGCGGCGGATGCTCGTCTCCTGTCGCCCGCTCACCGAGGCCCAAGCAATTGCCTTAATACCTTAGGGCCTCGGATCTGTCCAAGACTGAGCGAAGGAGCTCATCATGAGCGACGGAAAGAAAAAGCTTTCCTTTTTGACGGTCATTTCGACCATCATCTGCGTCGTCTTCGTTTGCGAGGCCGCCGCTCCTGCTGCTGCCATTGGCAACCAGCAGTTCTTCTGGTGGATCTTCCTGATCCTGACCTTCCTGCTTCCCTACGGCATGGTTGTTGCCGAGCTCGGTACCACCTATGACGGCGAGGGCGGCATTTACGACTGGGTACGCGATGGCCTGGGCGACAAATGGGGCGCCCGCATCTCGTATTACTACTGGGTCAACTACCCGCTGTGGATCGCCTCGCTGGCTACCATGTTCCCCGACATTTTGGGCATGGTCTTTGGCGTCGAGTTCAACTTGATCGCCAAGATGGGTATCGATCTTGCCTTTGTGTGGATCGTCTACCTCATGGGCCGCTCCAAGGCGGCCGACTCCGAGTGGGTCCTTAACGGCGGCGCCATCATCAAGGTCGCCGTCGCCGTTATCGTTGGCGCTTTGGGCATTTGGTATGCCATGGAGAACGGTTTTGCGAACGACATGTCCGCTGCCACCTTCCTGCCCGAGCTCACCAACACCAACGCTCTCGGCTACCTGTCGATCATCATCTTTAACTTCATGGGCTTCGAGGTCATCTGCACCATGACCGACGACATGGCCGATCCCGCTCGCGATATCCCCAAGGCTATCATCGTCGGTGGCCTGTCCATCGCCGTGATCTACCTGTTCGCTGGCTTTGGCATCGGCGCTGCGGTGCCGGCCGATTCCATCGACCCCGACTACGGCATGATCGTCGCAGTCCAGACCATGGTGGGCGACTCCATGATCTTCAAGGTCATCTGCATTGCCTTCCTGATCACCCTGTTCGCCAACATGGCTGCCTGGTCCTTCGGCGTCAACTCTGTTGCTCGCTATGCTGCCGAGCACGGCAACATGCCCAAGGTCTTCGCCTCGATGATCTCGGATGACGACATGCCCAACGGCGCCAACCTGGTCAACGCCATCGTTGCCTCCCTGGTGCTGTGCCTGCAGCTCGTGCCCATCGACGCCATCTCCAACGGTGTCTTCTGGATGCTCTTCGGCACCTCCGTCGTCTTCCTGCTGCTCACCTATATCCCGATGTTCCCGGCGTTCCTCAACCTTCGTAAGAACGACCCCAACCGCGAGCGCATCTTCACGTTCCCGTTTAAGGGTGCCATGATGAAGGTCATGCTGGCCATCCCTTGCATCGAGCTGATCCTGGCCATCGTTGCAACGCTGGTGCCGCTCTCTGCCGCTGAAATTGGCGACAAGCTCCCGATGATCGTTATCTTCATCGTGCTTCTGCTCATCGGCGAGGTTGTCCGCGTCGTCAGCGCCAAGGGCCGCGAGACCGAGTACAAGGGCCTCACTCCCGAGCTGGCAGCTCAGCGTCTCGCTGAGGAGGCCGCCGAGGCCGAGGAGAACTAGGGCACCCGGTTCTGGGGCTCCAACCCTCCTCGCGTACCAACGTGCGCTTCGTCGGGCTTGTCGCTCCCGACTCCGGGCACTCTAGCTTCTTCGGAGACGTGCCCAAGCGACAGGTTTGCTAACCATTCCCCGGGGTGGGTGTGAGCGATAGCTCCGGTAACCACCGCCCACCCCAATCTCTCTTCCGTATCCTTCGTGCGTTTTGTCTCCGCGCACTTGGTTACGTCGTCGCTTGCCGGTGCGACTCCGTGAAAACCGGCGCCGGGCGCCCCGACCTTTGCCGGGGAACGGGCGCCTACCATCTCTTGGTTTTAGGCTGCGGGTAACCCGCCCGCAGCAAGCGATCGTTCGATTTGGAGGAAATCTTATGCGTACGATCACCGAGTCCGAGTCCACCCCCAAGGCCGACGGCTTCTTTATGCCCGCTGAGTTCGCCCCGCAGGATCGCGTGTGGATGGGTTGGCCCCACCGCACCGACACCTGGGCCCACGGCGCCAAGCCGGCTCAGAAGCAGTATGCCGCCATCGCCCGCGCCATCTCCGAGTTCACCCCGGTCTATATGTGCGCCAACCAGGTCGACTACGCCAACTGCAAGGCCGTCTTCGAGAACGACGAGAACGTCACCGTCATCGAGATGACCACCGACGACGCCTGGTTCCGCGACACCGCCGCCACCTACGTCATCAACGGCAAGGGCGAGAAGCGCGCCAACCACTGGCACTTCAACGCCTACGGCGGCCTCGTCGACGGCCTGTACTTCCCGTGGGACAAGGACGAGCAGATCGCCCTCAAGATGGCTGAGCTCTCCGGCTGCCGCCGCTACCGTCCCGACGACATGATCCTCGAGGGCGGCTCCATCACCGTCGACGGCGAGGGCACCCTTGTCGTGACCGACCAGTGCCTGCTTTCCCCGGGCCGCACCTGCTCTGCGGTTCTGGAGGAGGAAGAGGATCCCGAGTCCATCTGGCCCAAGTTCCACAAGAAGTTTGAGCCCTGGAGCGAGGAGCTTCGCGCCTACATGGACGAGCACCTCAAGGATTACCTGGGTGTCGAGAAGGTCATCTGGGTCAAGGAGGGCATCGACCCCGAGGAGACCAACGGTCATATCGACGACGTTGCCACGTTCATCGCTCCGGGCGTCATGGCCTGCATCTGGACCGACGATCCCGAGTATCCGTTCTACGAGCAGTGCCACGCTGCCTACGAGACCCTCTCCAACGCCGTTGACGCCAAGGGCCGCAAGATGAAGGTCTACAAGCTCTGCATGCCCGTGAACCCGCTGTTCATGGACCAGGCTTCCTGCGACACCATCGACGCCGACGAGAACGCCGAGCCGCGCGTTCCCGACGAGCCGCTGATCGCCTCCTACATGAACTACCTGGTCACCAACCACGGCGTTATCGTCCCGCAGTACGGCGACGAGAACGACCAGCTGGCCGTTGACACGCTCCAGAAGATCTATGACGAGGTCTGGGGCGAGGGCGTCTACAAGTGCGTCGGCGTTCAGTCCGAGCAGGTCGTCTTCGGCGGCGGCAATATCCACTGCATTACGCAGCAGGAGCCGTCCGCTTAATCGTCTGACTTTCCGAGGCACCCCATCTCGCCGCTCAAACCGTCGCTCGCGTACCAAAGTACGCTTCGCTCCTCTTTCGCGGCGACCTGGGGCACCTCGAAAACCCAGCCGATCAATCGGACAATCGGCGAATCGAACCATCTTGGGGCATTGATGGTCGGCTTGCCCGATGTCTTGGTCGGTTGGGTTTTCTTTGGGCACTCCGTTGCCTCCACTTCGGAGTGCCCTTTTCTTTGATTGAGTACGCGTCTGGCCTGGGATTTTTTGCGGGTTAGGCCAATTGTTCGCTTGAATTTCCCAGGTCAGACGCGTTTTCAATTGCCGAAAGTTATCGGTCGTGAACGCGGCCGTTTTGATCGGAGTATCTATGTACCAGCGTATCGTTATCTACACGCGCCTGTTCCGCGAGCGTTGGTCCAACAAATGCATCCTCTCCTCTCTCTGGGATGGCACCTGCACCGGTGACGCGGCCTGCAACCCTACCTTGGGCTGCGCCTTCGGTACAGATGCCATCCTTTTTGCTGTAGGGGGAGCGCGCCATGGCAGGTAAAAAGTTCTCCCTGATCGAGGTCATCCTTTCGGTTATCTGCGTCGTGTTTACCATCGAGGCGGCGGCTCCGGCATCTGCCATGGGCAACGTGCAGTTCTTCTGGTGGATCTTCCTTATCATTACGTTTTTGCTTCCCTATGGTCTGGTGGTGGCCGAGCTGGGTACGGCGTTTGATTCCGAGGGCGGCCTGTACGATTGGGTTCGCTTGGGCCTGGGCGACCGTTGGGGCGCCCGTTGCTCTTGGTGCTACTGGGTTAACTTTCCGCTGTGGGTGGCAAGTATCGCCTGCATGTTCCCCAGTGTCATTAATGCGGTGTGGGGTATCGAGTTTTCACTCGGGATCCGAATCGCCATCGAGATTGCCTTTGTGTGGGGCGTCACGGTCATGGCAATGCAGCCGGTGGCCGAGGCAGATTGGGTCATGGACGGCGGCGCCGTCATCAAGGTGCTCATTACCGCTGTGGTGGGAATCGTCGGCATTTGGTTTGCCTGCAATAACGGCTTTGCCAACGACATGTCGTTTAAGACCTTCATTCCAGATCTGGGCGACACCAATTCGTTGACGTACCTATCGATTATCCTGTTCAACTTTATGGGCTTCGAAGTGGTCGCGACCTTTGCCAGCACGATGAAGAACCCGTCGCGCGATATCCCCAAGGCGGTTATTGCCGGTGGCGTGGCCATTGTGGCGATCTACATCATCTGTGGCATTGGCATTGGAGCCGCGGTTCCCACCGAGCAGCTTTCACTCGATTCGGGCATTGTGGACGCAGTCGCCGCTATGGTGGGGCGCACCCACCCGCTGACGATGGTCGTGGGCGTGGCCTTTTTGGTGACGCTGTTCGCCAATATGATCTGCTGGAGCTTTGGCGTCAACAACGTAGCGAGCTATGCCGCGCGCCATGGCAACATGCCGCGTCCCTTTGCGCTGGTGTCCAAGAGGACCGGCATGCCCAATGGCTCGGCGCTCATTAACGGCTGTTTTGCCAGCCTGGTACTGCTGCTCCAGATTCCGCTGGGTGAGGGTTCCGACGTCTTTTGGGTCTTCTTCTCGATGAACGTCGTCTTTCTGCTCATGAGCTATACCCCGATGTTCCCAGCGTTTTGGCGCCTGCGCGCGCATGACGATCGTCCACGCGTGTTCCGTGCGCCCTTTGAAGGCAAGGCGCTCGCGGTGGCGCTCGCGATTCCCGTGGTGGAGCTCGTGCTTTCGATTGTTGCTACGATTGTGCCGCTCAACAGCTCACCTGCCGAGATGGCAAAGTTGCCGATCCTCGTGGGTGTAGTGATTGGTGTGTTGCTGGGCGAGGCCTCACGTCTCATATCGCGCCGCGGCCGCAGTGTCGACAATCCCGGCGTTGGTGCAAGGGAATCAGGTTTCTTTGCACCAAAACAGTAGCGCCGCGAGTTGCGCGGCGCTTGCTGTATCTTGGATTACTGCTCGCAGTGCTCGGGATCAGAAGCGAGCTTAGGCGCAAAGTAGGGAACGTGGCCCAGGTAAGGGCAGCTGTCCGAACGCGCCTCAACGGCGCAGGGGACATCGTCGTAGGTCATGGAAGAACCGAGTCGGGTGATGGCCTTGGCGGCGGGCGCGACGAGCATCTTGAGCGGAGCGATCGGTGCCATAGCATCTCCTTTCATCGGTGAGACACAGCTTGTTTATCTAAACGATACAGTACGTTTAATCGGTGAGTCTAATCTTGCGGCAAAGAATCTGTCAACATCCTCACAGCATCTAGACAGGGGAGGCGGGCATGAGTTTCGCGTTCTATATCTACACCACGATTATCATGGGTGTGGCTCTGGTGACCAGTGCCGTGGCATTGGTGGTTTGGCTCATGACGCACCGTCGCGACAGCCTAGTGGCCGCGGCGGGCTTTTTGCTCTACATGCTCGATATGTCGGTCATCTTTTTTGACGAGTACACTCGGCTCAAATATGACTACGCCGTTACCTTTAGCGAGCCGCTGCAGCACCCCTTGCTGCGCTGCGTGCTCGGTATTGCCATCTATGCTTGCGTTGTGCTGTGGATGTTTGCGCGCTTGCGCAAAAGGCCGACGTCGCGCATGCTCGGACTTGTTATCGTGCCGTTTTCAATCTTGCAATTGGTGCTGGTGCCTCGCAGCGGTGCTGCCGGAGAGATGCAGCAGTATCTCTTTTGGCTCACGCGTGACCTGGGCAATGTAGGATGTCTTGCCTATGCCGCCTGGCATTACCGGCACAGGGCCACGCGTGTTGAGAAACTCGACCTCGACCGCTCAAAGCTCTTTTGGAAGGTGGCACTCGTTCTTGCGTTTTGCGTAATCGCCGAGGACACCTACATGATTTTGCTCTGCCGCCCCGACTCTCAAAACCCCGTCATCAGCCTCTTTTTGTGGTATCTGTCCGAGCGCAATATCTCCGAAAACGTGCTGCTCGTGGCATGCGCGGTCCAACTCTTTTGCCAGTTTAGCCATATCCTGCGCGTGTATGCCCGTCATCCGCGTGCCGATGAGGACGTGGCGGCCGAGAGCGCACGCTCTGGGGACGATCTAGCATCACGCGTTGTGATCTATGCCGATGCCCATAAGCTGTCGCGGCGCGAGCAGGAGGTGCTCACGCTGGTGCTGAAGGGCAACGACGCCCAAAACATCGCCAGCGAGTTGGTCATCAGCCCTGGCACTGTCAAGGCGCACTTGCATCGCATCTACGTTAAAAGCGGTGTCTCCAACCGAGATGACCTCATAGATGCCTTTTGGCGTTCCTAGTCCTATTCTTCCTTGCATGCGGGTCTTGCCGTGTGGGCGGGCACGCCGTTGGGCGTAATGACGCGGTAATAATCTCAGACAATAAACCTGCAGGTAAAGCGTGTAAACCTGCTTAAACTGACCGTTTGCGATCCCTGGCCTTGGCACGGATTTGCCCTGTGTATCAATGGGTGTAGCGCGAAGCCGCGGACGTGGGACAGACGTCCGAGCACGGCTTGTAGGCACGCGCCGATGCGGGAGCGCTACGCTCCCAACCGAGTGCCCACGCGGGCGGTGCGTCCGCGTTGCAACCAAAGATGCCTGAGGAGGCTCACATGGACAAGGCTGATGTAGTTATCAAGAGCAACGCCGTCTTTACCGGCGATGGGCTCGAGCCGTTTAAGGGCGGCGTTGCCGTGCGCGGTGATAAGATTGTTGCCTGCGGTGACGATGCTCACCTGGCACCGTTTATCGGTCCCGATACCGAGGTGCGCGACTTTGGCGACCAGCTCGTCATGCCCGGCCTGATCGACTCACACACGCATTTTGCCCAGGGCGCGTTTATGACCGACCCCGATTTTGCCGTCAACCTCATCGACTGCACCAGTTTTGAGATGGCGATGGAACGTGTCGTGGCGTTTGCGGCCGACCATCCCGATAACGAGTGGATTCTGGGCTGCCAGATTATCCAGTTCCAGTGGGATGTCCCCGAGATGCCCACAGCCGCGATGATCGATGAGTACATCTCGGACCGCCCGGTCTTTCTGCAGCAGGTTGACCTGCATACCTTTAGTGCCAATACCTGCGCCATCAACAAGGTGGGAGTAACTTCGCAGACGCCCGATCCCGCAGGCGGCAAGATCCTTAAGGATGCCGAGGGCAATCTGACGGGCGTGTTTTCCAACAACGCCGGCGTCTTCTTTATGGACGAGGTCTACGACCCAGCGCCCGAGGTTGTTGACGCGTCGTTTGCAAAAACCGCCCGGCGCGCCAATGCCCTGGGAATCACTACGGTCGGCATGGTCAATCCTACGTTTGTGAGCATGGAAAACCCGTATGCGGTGTTGGCAGGTCTTAATGCCAAGGGCGACTTGCCACTGCGCGTGTTCCTGTACACCGATCTGTTCGAAAACGAGTCCTTAACGCTCGAGCAGATCAAGGAGAAATACGCCTTCTCGGGTACGCAGGTCGAGTGGCACGGCTTTAAGCAGTTTCTTGATGGCGTGTGCTCCGACCACACCGCTTGGATGCTTGAACCCTATAGCAATGCGCCCGATACCTGCGGTGAGCCCGCGGAGGATCCAGAGCGCATCCGTGCCGCCATTGTCAGGGCGCAGGAATGGGGCGTTGACACGCGCGTCCATACGATCGGCGATCGCTCGGTGCGTTTTGTGCTTGATTGCTTTGAGGAGGGCGAGCGCTTGCATGGTAAGCGGGGTTGCCGCCACTCCATGGAGCACAACGAGACGGTTCAGCCCGAGGATCTGCCGCGCTACGCGGAGCTTGGTATATGCCCCGGCATGCAACCGTGGCACATGCTGCTCGATATGGCTGACCTTGCCAAGGACGATGCCGTGGGCCCCGAGCGTGCAGCGCTTTCGTGGCCCCTGCACAGCCTGCTTGCCAGCGGTGCCGTGGTGCACTTGGGCAGCGACTTCCCCGTTGTGGGCTTGGAGCCCATGGAGGAGGTGTACGGCGCGGTCTTCCGCATGCTCGAGGACGGCTCCAACCCCGAGGGCTGGTTCCCCCAGGAGCGCATTACCATGGCCGAGGCCCTGCGCGCCTACACCTACGGCAGCGCCTACGCCATGCATGCCGAGGATCGCATCGGTACGCTCGCATGCGGCAAACAGGCTGATATCTGTGTGCTCGACCGCAACCTCTTTGACTGCGAACCGGCTGAGGTCCTCGAGGCCACGGCGTCTCTCACGATGATTGCCGGCAAGGTGGTCTACGAGGCCTAGCGGGGCTGCTGCATCGCTGGGCGGTGCCACAGCCTGTGCGTGCCGCCCATCCATTCATCCATCCATTCATCAATCTCTCATGGAAAGGGGAGAACAATGGCAGAAGAGACAACCGCCGCTGTTGAGGAGGAGCGTGAGCTTGCCTCGCAGCCGATTCCCGGCCTGGTGCGCAAGTACACCATCATCACCGGCCAGGGTATGCTCGCCCAGATTATCATGGTGGTCCTTGAGGGCCTCGTGATGGGTTGGGGCCTGGGTGCACACGGCCTGGCCTGTGTTTCGATCATCATGTCGGTCGAGTACATTAACCTGGCCTTTGGCAACCTGTTTGGCACCGGCGTGCCCGCCGTGGTGGGCAACCTTTTGGGTGCCGGCGACATTAAGGGCGCCAGCAAGGCGTTTAGCCAGGGTTTTTGGCTTACCACGATTGTGAGTGTGCTGCTTGCTGTGGTGATGGCTGTGTTTACCGAGCCCATCTGCGCATTCTTCGGCGCCACGCCCGACATCATGACCGATACCGTTGCCGGCGTGCGCACCTTCTCCGTGCTGCTGCCGCTCACGGTCATTGGTCAGATGGTCACCGCCGTCATGCGTGTGGACGAGAAGGTTCAGATCCAGGCCAACCTCATGACCGTGTCTGCCATCGTCGCTATCTGCTGGCTTGCGCTTTCCACGTTTGTGCTCAAGCTTGGCGTTATGGGAGCTGGCGTGTACTACGGTCTTTCCATCGGTATCTGGGCCATCGGTATCTTCTGGTTCATCGGCGGTAAGAAGTCGCAGCTCCAGATCAACGCCGCCGACCTCAAACTCGACATGGCCATCTGCGGCCAGATCATTAAGATTGGTTTCCCGTTCTTTTTGGTGCAAGCTGCCACGTTCATCTTCAACACCGTTGCCAACTCGTTGCTTGGCCAGCTCGGCGGCGACATGGGTTCGCTCTACATCGCGGCCTTTGGTGTGATCAACGGCTACATCCTCTACATTACCATGATGGTCGCCCAGTGCTTCTCGTACGGCCTGCAGCCCATTGCCGCCTTCAACGCCGGCGCCAAGGCGTGGGCGCGCCTCAAGGAAACGCTCTCCTGCACGCTTAAGTACCAGGTCGTGACGCTTGCTGCGGTGTCTGCTGTGCTATGGGTGGCCGCAACGCCGGTCTGCGCCTTTTTTGCTGGTAGCGACCCGGCGCTCGTCGAGGTTGCCGCCAACGCCACGCGCATCGTTATCCTGGCCGTGGCCCTGGGCTATCTTGCCATGACCATGTCGATGTACTTCCAGGCGGTTGAGAAGGTGGGTATCGCCACGTTCACCGGTCTGCTCCGCTACGTGATCTGCTCCGTGCCGCTTATGTACCTGCTTGGCAACATGATGGGCGTTCAGGGTGTCTGGTTTGCCTTGGTGGCGGCTGACGCCATCACTGGTCTTATCTCCATCGCCCTCGCCGTCCGCGAATCCAAGCGACTTGCCACGCTCTAGACTCGGACACGGCCGGCCCGCGATAGTCGAATAAGTCAACTCGCCTGCAAGCCACCGCAATGGGGACAGTTCCCATTGTGGTGGCTATTGTTATTTAGGGTCTGAGATTTCGGCTCTATAAATAACGTTTTTGAACTGGGCTACTATAAGATTGTGGAAAACACTACTACAAGATTATGGAAAACGCTACTGCGAGATTATGGCAAATGATACTATACGATTATGGTAACAGCGTTATAAGGGGCGTTGATATGACCGAGTACATTAACAGGGATTTGCATGAGTTGCTCATTCGCATGGCGGGTTGGTTTCCTGTTGTGTCGTTGACGGGGCCTAGGCAGAGCGGAAAGTCTACGCTGGTTAGGCATGCCTTTCCCGACTATTCCTATGTCACGCTTGAGGACCCCCAAACGAGGCGCGCGGCCTTGGAGGATCCGGTGAGTTTTATCCGCAACCGAAAGGGCGGACTCATCATCGATGAGGCGCAATACGCCCCGGATTTGTTCTCGATGATCCAGGTTGTTTCGGATGAGCGGGGAGATGCCGGTCAATACATCCTTACGGGATCGCAAAACTTTTTGATGATGAAAAGCATCGGCCAGTCTCTTGCCGGGCGAGTCGGGATCTTAAAATTGCTGCCATTTTCGTTTCGAGAAGCGGAGAGGGGCCAGCAGGGGCAGTTGGAAGTGGATTTGTTTGCGCTCGAAGGGGGATACCCTCGCCTGCGTTCCGCCGGAATGCCGTCCTCGGTTTATTTCCCCAGCTATATTGATACCTATGTTGAGCGCGATGTTGTGGGCTTGCTTGACGTGCGCAATAAAGCGGAGTTTCATAAGTTACTGTCCATAATTGCCCAGAGCGCCGGTGCTCTCATTAATATATCTTCGCTTTCTCGAGATACGGGTGTGAACGTATCGACCATTAAAAGCTGGTTGTCTATCCTGGAGCAGAGCTACCTGACGTTTTCACTGCAGCCTTATTATGCAAATGCCAGGAAACGTTTGACTAAAACGCCCAAGCTTTATTTTTACGACACGGGGCTGCTCTGCTACTTGCTCAAAATTGGATCACTGGAGCAACTTTTGGAGAGCCCTTATCTGGGGGCAGTTTTCGAAAACCTCATCGTTTCCGAAACGGCGAAGAGCCATCTCAACGTGGGCGAGAATCCCGAGTTGTATTTCTATAGGGACGACGGCAAGCGAGAAATCGATTTGCTCGACTGCACAAACTCAGGGAGTCCCAAGGCTATCGAAATAAAATCATCCAGAACGTATCACGATAAGTACGCCCGCCATTTACAGGCTGTATGCGATGAGATCGACATTGCAAAAGATGCGCGCTATGTTGTGGCCCGCGTGGATTCAACGTATGAGTCGAAAGACTGTAGCGTGGTCTCGGCGCGTGATTGGCTTTTGCGATAACAAGTTCGGCGTATTAACAACTGCCGCGAAGGGTCCGGATCCCTTTCGCGGCGGTTTTTTGCCGATCCGGTGCGCCTCAGATGCAAGTGAGTAGACTTTTTTGGATTTGCCGAGCACATCGCGACAAACGCTCCAGAAAACCGCAGGTCAGAGCTGTGTCGATTTGGGGCGTGCTCGGCCTTCTGCAAAAAGCCTACTCACTTGGTTTTCGCTGTTAGAAGGCCGCCGCGAGGGAAGGCAACTCCCCCGCGGCGGTTGGCGTTTGCCCAGATAAAACCTGCCAAAATAAACCTGTCCCTTTTTGGCATGTCCCTTTTAGCGTGGCTGATTGGTTTGGGCTGTCTTGGAGAAAGCCCATGAGGCGGCACTCAGGCTAATCCTGCGTGTCGCCTCCGTACATGTAGACGATAAAGCCGTCACCGGTGTCTTGGCTGTGATCTTCCAGGATGCGTTTCATGTTGAGGTGCTCGTAGAACTGCCAGTCGGAGTTGCAGTCGCTCATCAGGAAGAACTTGGTGCAGCCTACCCGGGCGAGCTCGGCGCGTGCAAGGTTGATAAGCACGCGGCCGAGGCCTTTGCCCTGCCACTCGGGCACAATGATGATGAGGTTGAGCTGGCCCTGGGCATACTCATTGCCCGTGGCGGCAAAGCGGTCGGCTGTGGCCTTCTCGCGGCTGTCGCCAAAGAGCGATCCCTCGAGCTTGGCGTCGGCGGTCTTTGCCATCTCGGTTGCCTGGACGAACATCTCGTCGTAGCAGGGCACCCACGTGGGATTGGTGCGAGGCTTGCCGTCCTCGAAGATGCCGATGCAGCAGGCGGCGATAATGCGGCCCTCGGCCTCGGCGACAAGCGCGATGGGGGAGCGCTGCAGCTGCATGGCAATGTTGAAGCACGCGCAGAAATCGGCAGCTTCGACGTCGCCTCGGTTGCGTAGCGTGTTGCACCACAGCTGGTTGTAGATGGCAGCGATGCCGGCCAGGTCATCGAGCGTGGCGGCGCGCAGAGTTACGTTGTCAAGGCTCATGGAGGCTCCTTCCAGGTAGGGTCAGGCCACCTTTGAGTGTGACATGGACACACCGCCGCTGCGGCAACCATTCGGCAGACGAGCCCCGTTTCCTCGGGGATGGAGGAAAAGGGATTACGAGCGAGGATTTTCGGCTGCTTGCTCGATGAGAGTGGATAATCTCCCGCTTTTAGCGCGAACATAGGCCAAAAACGGGAGATTATCCACTCTCGTGGTAAGCGTCCGAAATCCTCGTTCGTGATCCATTCCCTTTTTGGTTGGTCGTGCTTGCACTTTAGCGTGCGACAGCGGATAATGCCGAGCATTCGACGATTCAAGCTTAGGCTTATTTGATTGAGGAGGCCCCGCATGGCCATGGAATTTAAACGCAGGCTGCCGATCCCCATGGAGATCCGCGAGGAAATGCCGCTTTCCGCCGAGCTTACCGCTAAGAAGCAGGCATTCGACGCCGAGGTCGCCAAGGTCTTTACCGGCGAGGACGCACGCAAGGTGCTCATCATCGGCCCGTGCTCTGCCGATCGCGAGGACTCGGTTCTCGAGTATATGAACCGCCTGGCCAAAACCGCCGAGGAGGTCAAGAACAAGCTCATCATCATTCCGCGCGTCTACACCAACAAGCCGCGCACCAAGGGCACCGGCTACAAGGGCCTGCTGCACAACCCCAACCCCGAGGCTCCCGACGACCTGCTCGAGGGCGTCAAAGCCATCCGCCATATGCACCTGCGCGTTATTGAGGAAACGGGCTTCTTCACCGCCGACGAGATGCTCTATCCGTCCAACTACCAGTACCTCGTTGACCTGCTGAGCTACGTTGCCGTGGGCGCGCGCTCGGTCGAAAACCAGGAGCATCGCCTGGTGTCGAGCGGCATTTCGGTACCCGTCGGCATGAAGAATCCCACTGCCGGCTCTACCACCGTTATGCTCAACTCCATTTACGCCGCGCAGGCGCACCAGAGCTTCATCTTCCGCAACTGGGAGGTCGAGTGCGACGGCAACCCGCTCGCACACGCCGTCATGCGTGGCTACATCGGTCTCGACGGTCGCACCTACCCCAATTACCACTACGAGCACCTGGAGCGCCTGGCCGAGCGCTATACCGAGCACGCCGGCTACGCCAATCCGGCGGCGGTCATCGACTGCAACCACGACAACTCGGGCAAGCGTCCGCTGGAGCAGTGTCGCATTTGCAAGGAGGTACTCGACAGCTGCCGCCGCAACGAGTCCATCTCCAAGCTAGTCAAGGGCTTTATGATCGAGTCCTACCTGGAGGACGGCAACCAGCCGGTCGACGGCGGCGTCTTTGGCAAGTCGATCACCGACCCGTGCCTGGGCTGGGAAAAGACCGACTACCTGATCCACGAGATCGCGGAGCGTGTTTAGTTACGCGGGTTTACCAACCCGCGTAACGGCTCGACGCTGCGCGCCGCCCAGAGCGACAATTTGTCATTCAAAAGGCAAGGCATGACCAGAAGGTCAATGCCCTGCCTTTTTCATGCCAACTTGTACGCTCTGGACGGCGCTCGCTGTCCGTCCTCTACCTGCGGAGTTGTCCTGCTCCAGGGCACTCATTGGGGACAGACTTAAATGAGTGCTCGCAGAATGAGAGTGGATAGTCTGCCGTTTATAAGTAGTTGTTGGGGACGTTCTTGTTGTTTGACTAGTCGTTTAAGAACGTCCATTACAGTCGAAATTGTCAACCCGGGCCCGTCTCGGGCTACGATTGAGGCGCGCCCAGAACGGGCCGCCGACCGGGCGCCCGCGCACGGCCGAACGT
>UQKQ01000017.1 GCA_900541645.1 uncultured Collinsella sp. | reverse complement strand
CCGGTTCTCAAGGTGCACGCCTGGCGGCTGATCCGGTCCGACCGGGCCGCGCGGCAAGGAGATATATTGCCAGACCGCGAAGCCCTGTGGGACGTCAATTCCACTCTTCACAAGTCCTACACAACATATTGCTTTCTATAGGTAATAGAAAGACTGGTGCGGATCTTCCGCACGTATCAGATGATGACCCTTTGGTTCAGGAATATATAGAGATCGGTCACCTATAAGTGTTTATCTACCCGCGCTTTTAGCAATGTAAACCGCGCTTCAGATAAAAAGAGGGAGCGCCGCGCACAACGCGACACTCCCCTAGCGATTCAAGAGAATCTATTAGGCCTCGAGAGCCTTCTTGGCGATGGTAGCCAGCTCGTTGAAGGACTCGATGTCCTCGTAAGCCATCTGAGCCAGGACCTTGCGGTCGAGCTCGATGCCGGCAACCTTCAGGCCGTGCATGAACTGAGAGTAAGAAATATCGTTCAGGCGAGCAGCAGCGTTGATACGAGTGATCCAGAGAGAACGGATCTCGCGCTTCTTGTTGCGACGATCACGATACTGATACTGCAGGGAGTGCTGGACCTGCTCTTTAGCATGCTTGTAAGTACGCGAAGCGGCACCGTAGTAACCCTTCGCACGGTGCATAACGGTACGGCGCTTCTTCTTGGCGGCAACAGCGCGCTTAATACGTGCCATGTTCTATCAACTCCTAGATGGTAAAACGAAAACGGGAACGCGAACTTAGGCGAGACGCGACTTGATGACCTTATGGTCGGCAGCGGCGATCTCGGTCTCCTGACGGAAGCCACGCTTACGCTTGGTGGACTTCTTGCTCAGGATGTGGCTCTTGAAAGCCTTGGCGCGCATAAGCTTGCCGGTACCAGTCTTGCGGAAACGCTTCTTGGTGCCGCTGTGGGACTTCATCTTAGGCATGAAATACTCCTTAATCGGTTACAGAACACTAGTTACTTGCTATCGCTTGCCGCTTTATCCTCATCGAAGGCGCCCTTAATCGGGGCGAGCAGCATAAGCATGTTACGGCCTTCCATCTTAGGCTTGGACTCGACCGTAGCGTAAGGCTTGAGATCCTCGGCGAGACGCTCGAGAACGTTAAGGCCCTGCTCCGGGTGAGCCATCTCACGGCCGCGGAACATGATGGTGATCTTAACGCGTGCGCCCTTCTTGAGGAAACGCAGAACGTGACCCTTCTTGGTCTCGTAGTCGCCAACGTCGATCTTGGGTCGGAACTTCATTTCCTTGACCTCGACCTTGGACTGGTTCTTACGAGCGGCCTTGGCCTTCATGGCCTGCTGGTACTTGAACTTACCGTAGTCCATGACCTTGCAGACCGGCGGCTCCGCGTTGGGAGCGATCTCGACCAGGTCGAGACCCTGATCGTCGGCGACGCGCTGGGCATCGCGGATGGCGAACAGGCCGAGCTGAGAGCCATCGACGCCAATCAAACGGCACGAAGATGCAGTGATCTCGTCGTTGATGCGGGTGTCATCAGACTTAGCTATTTTCCCTACCTCCATTCATAAAAAAATAACCCGGCGCTTCTTTGCAACCAGGTCGTACACATAGACATCCTCAATATGAGGAAGGGAATCTAAGTTGTATGACCAGTCAGCTGCTCATTGGCGCCAAAAGGTGGGAGCCCTCGGGTTCCTCTTTAGGGCATTGCGGGAACAACGCCTTGCGAATAATAACACGTACCGCGCGTTATCACATTACGTACACGAAAAAGGGGGCCTTGACCCCCTTGAACGCTCACTCGCATGTATGGTGCCCGAGGCGAGACTCGAAGGGCCTTCGCTTCGCGAAGCCCCGGGCTTCGGGCGCGTGGCGCCCTCGCCACGCTCCGCTACAAACAGGCCACAGGCCTGTTTGCTTAACGCTTCGCGCGCTCACGCGAGTTCGGCACGAAAAAGGGGGCCGCAACCCCCTTGAACGCTCACTTGCATGTATGGTGCCCGAGGCGAGACTCGAACTCGCACGTTGTTGCCAACGGTGGATTTTGAGTCCACTGCGTCTGCCAATTCCGCCACTCGGGCACGTAATGCGTGAGTTAGTTTATCACAGCTTTCTGTTGATTAGTCCGAAAATGGAACTTCAAGCATTTCGATGAGTTCGACCGAGCGGAGCATCTCGCGCCGACGGCATCCGCGACCGTCGACCGAAGCCTCACCCATCTGGTTATCGTAAGGGTCCTCGCGCATGCCGTCGAAAGCAGGCACAAATTCAGCCTGGAATCGATTATTGGCCACCATGCGCCACGGGTCGAGATTGCCAAAGTAGTGACGACGACGCCACTCCTCCCCCATCCTGCGTGCCGAGGAACCAAACGATACGTCGGCGTTAAGCCAACCGGTCTGTGGAGTATAGAACTCAGCCCAATCGTGCGGCCCCACCGAATCGGGCGCAACATACAGGCCGCTCTGCCAACGGGCAGGAACGCCCGCAATGCGGCACATGGTGATAAACGTGAGCGCCATAACGCCGCAATCGCCGCGGAGCGAGTGCACACAGTCATCGGCAATAGATCCCAAAAGCAGGTACGGTGGCTGATAGCGATAGTCGACATGCTGTGTCAGGTAATCATAGATAGCACGAGCGCGATCGAGCGGATCATCGAGCCCGCCAATAACACGCTCCGTCAACTGTCGCAGGTACGGCGTAAACACAATGTGCGGACGGTCCTCGGAAGTGTCCTCGGGCAGCGGCGTGTCCATGCACGTATGCGACGGGAGCGCACCACCATAGATATCACAATAGGCGGCATCGATGTGATAGCGATAGGTCACCGAGAATGAATGTTCAGTCGAAGATGTCCAAGAGGCAGTACGAGCCGAAACGTTTTCAGAGGCAACGGTACCCTCCGACGTCATATCGAGAACCTCGATATGAGACTGTTGACGACAGGCGGCGGCAACGGGTAGCCACGCGCGAACAGCCTCTCCCTCCTGAGCCCCGGGGACAGACACAGATGCCTTAAGCGTGATGACGCGAGTCAACCCGTTTTGCGACTCCATCTCCCTGAGCATCTGGTTACGCAGCGCTATGCCGTCCGTAGAATCGGGACGCAGGCCCGGAACCTCCTTGGGGTACACGCGAAGCGAATCGAGGAAGTTGTCGAGAACAAACAGCTCGCCATCGATAAAGCGCCAGTCAATACGCTTACGATTAATCAGGTCATCAAACTGCTCTTCGGTAAACTCTGGCCACTCCTCGCGAATCATCGCAATGGCCCGATCACGCGACACCGAAAAATGAAGCGGAGTCTCGAGCATGCGATACCGCTCCGCACGAACACAAGCAGCCAGCGAAGGCTCGGGGTTCTGCTCCAAAAGGCGATCGCAGGCAGCAACAGCCTGCGTCAAATACCCGGCATCCTTAAGACGAAGAATCTCGGGTGGCAGTCCAATATCGAGATGGCGAAAATCATCACTGCAAACATCAACAGAGCAGCCAACAGGACCCTCGTCAATAACCTTCCCATCCGAAGGCAGCACATTAATAACAGCCATACCAAAACTCCAAGTCACTAGAACGCTTGAAGCCCATTGTAGCGAGATAAAAAAGAAAGCCCCAATTAAGGAGCCCCCAACACTGATAAACGGTGCCTATAAAAAATGAATTCAGCCCAGTAACCCTGCGGCGTTAAACGAAGGAAGCCCCGTCCCCCGGAGCTGTTTCCTTGGCGCGACTTCTGGCAAAGCCAGGTGAGCGCAAAGGAAACAGTGTAGGGGGACGGGGCTTCCGGTGGGAAGTTTAACGACGCTTACGCCTTGTTGACGGAGCCAAACTCCTCCATGAGCTCCTTGGTGCGGGCAACGATGTTGTCGCGACCAGGCTTGAGGAGCTTGCGGGGGTCAAAGCCCTTGCCCTGCTGATCCTTGCCAGCCTCGATGTACTCGCGGACGCCCTTGGCGAAGACGAGCTGCAGGTCGGTGTTGACGTTGATCTTGGAGATGCCCAGGGAAATGGCCTTCTTGATCTGATCCTCGGGGATGCCGGTGCCACCGTGCAGGACGAGGGGCAGGTCGCCGGTCTGAGCCTTGATCTCGCCCAGACGCTCGAAGGAAAGGCCAGCCCAGTCGGCGGGATACACGCCGTGGATGTTGCCGATGCCGCAGGCGAGGAAGTCGACGCCCAGGTCAGCGATCTGCTTGCACTCAGCAGGATCAGCGAGCTCGCCGCTGGAGGTCACGCCGTCCTCGGTGCCGCCGATGCCGCCGACCTCGGCCTCGATGGACATGCCCTTGGAGTGGGCAAGCTCAACGAGCTCCTTGGTGCGGTCGAGGTTAAGCTGGAAGGTCTCCTCGTGAGAGCCGTCATACATGATGGACGTGAAGCCGGCCTCGATGCACTTGAAGCAGTCCTCGTAAGAACCGTGATCGAGGTGAAGGGCGACGGGAACGGTAACGCCCGTGGCCTCGACGGCAGCCTTGACCATGTCGGCGCAGACCTTGAAACCGCCCATCCACTTAGCGGCACCAGCGGTGCACTGAAGGATCAGCGGAGACTTGGCCTCCTCGGCGGCCTGGAGAATAGCCAGGGTCCACTCGAGGTTGTTGGTGTTGAAGGCACCGAGACCGTACTTGCCGGCCTCAGCCTTCTTGAGCATGTCTGCTGCGTTGACGAGCATAAAAGAAACCTCCTGTAAGGTTGCTCCGATAACGCCTGAGATTTTACCACGGCGTACCCGAGCATAAACGTTTATTTGTTCACGAATATCGTCCAAACAGACTTTTTTTGACCGTTTGCCCTACGGAATTGACCCGTTGGGGAAAAATAGCTTGACGTTTGGACGCTTCTCGTGCTTCAAAAGCCGACTAGTAAGCTACATCTGCATGAAAGGGTTCTGCATGAGCTCGCGTGCCATGGTGGTCGAATCGCCATGGCCCGTTAAGCAAACGGTATCGGGCGGGAGAAGCCGGGCGAGCTTGGAGAGCGAGCGCAGGATCGCCGCCTCGTCTCCTCCAGAAAGATCGGTGCGGCCGTGGCTGCCCGGGAATAGCGTGTCGCCCACAAAGGCAATGTTCCCCTGCTCGGTGGCGGCGAACAGAACGATGCCGCCCGGTGTGTGCCCGGGCACCTCAATTACCTGCAGGCAAATGTCGCCCAGCTCAATGGTGTCGCCCTCGGCAAGCAGCCGCGTCGGCTCACCTGGATCGGGCGTCTCGATGCCCCACATCGCTCGCTGCTCCTCGATATTCGCATGCGGCACTGCTGCGTCCTTGCCACACAGCTCGTACAGGGCGTCGGCGCCAACGGCGGCCCGAACTCCAGCGACACCGCCAACATGGTCGGCGTGACCGTGCGTACAAATGGCGCCGAGCACTTGCACATCGGGATGCTCGGCTCGAATATGTTCCACCAAACGCTCACCTTCCCACGCGGGGTCGATAATCACGCACTCATTGTCCGAAATAACAGCATAGCTATTGGTCTGAATGGGACCGTTTGCGAGCGTCTCAATCTCGACCGATCCCTTGGGAGTTAAATCCAAGGGCACAGCACTCATGTCCCTCTCCTCTCTATAGAACTCGAGGCATCAAACGATGCCTCGAGTGTAGCGAATATCGATAATGTGGCACGTTCGTCGCGACTAAACGCGGCGCTTGAGCTGGGCTCCACCCTCGCCGGGCATCAGGCGGCGAGCATCGTAGACCGAATCGACGCTGCTGATGGAAGCCAGCAGCGGATCCAGACCACTCGCGTCCGAGATCTCGACCATAAAGCGCAGGGTTGCAATACCCTCGCGGTTGGTCGACGTGGCGGCAGAAAGGATATTGCCGCCCGCATCGCCAATGGCAATGGTGACATCCTTGAGAAGGCCCATGCGGTCCAGGCACTCGACCACGATCTCGACCTGGAAGAGGGTGTCGGCAGCGCCGTCCCACTCCACTTCGATCATGCGCTCGGGATGCTCCATAAGACCCTTGACGTTGGGGCAATTGGCGCGATGCACCGAAACGCCACGACCGCGCGTGATGAAGCCGACGATGTCGTCGCCCGTCACCGGATTGCAGCAATGCGCCAGACGGACCAGCAGGCCGCTGTTGCTCTCGCCCTTGACGATAATGCCGTTGCTGGCGCTCTTGCCGCGCTTTTGCGGCTTGCGGTTGGAACCGCGGGCAGGCTGCTTGACGACCTCGGCAATAGCCTCGGCCTTGGAGAGCTGCTCCTCGGGCTTGGGGTCCAAGATTTGCTCGACCTTGTTACCCACAGCGCGAGGGGCAACCTTGCCGGCGCCGACGGCGGCAAACAGGTCCTCGAGCTGCTTGTAATTAAACTGCTCCGCCACGGCGTTGAGCGCACGCGTGGATCGCGGCGTAGAGATGCCATACCCGCGCTTGCGCAGGTCCTTGGCCAGTATATCGCGGCCGGCAGCAGCGTCATCGTCTTTGGTCGCGGCGGCGAAGTAACGGCGGATCTTTGACTTGGCCGAAGGTGTCTTGACGATCTTGAGCCAATCGCGCGACGGCTTGGAACTCTTGTTGGTCAGGATCTCGACACGATCGCCCGTCTTGATCTCGTGCGTGAGCGGGGCCACCGCACCGTTGATCTTAGCGCCGACGCAGTGGTTTCCCACCTCGGTGTGAACGGCGTAGGCAAAGTCGAGCGGCGTGGAGCCGGCACGAAGCGCCATGACCTCGCCCTTGGGCGTAAAGACGAAGATCTCCTGATCGAAGAGGTCGACCTTCAGCGAATGTAGGTATTCCTTGGCATCGGTGATCTCGTCAGACGCAGCCCAATCGAGCGAATGTTTGAGCCAGTTAATCTGGTCGTCCAGACGCTGGGCATCATTGGTCTTAGACGCAGACGATCCGCCCGATTTCTTATACAGCCAGTGGGCGGCAATGCCGTACTCGGCCTGCTCGTGCATCTCGTAGGTACGAATCTGAATCTCGAGCGGACGAGCCGTGGGGCCGATAACCGTCGTGTGGAGCGACTGGTAGTTATTGACCTTGGGCATGGCGATATAGTCTTTAAAGCGCCCGGGCATGGGGTGCCACAGCGTATGCACCGCACCGAGCGTGGAGTAGCAATCGCGCACCGAATGCGTGATGACGCGCAGTGCCACCAGGTCGTAGATCTCGGAAAATTCCTTGCCCTTGCGCTTCATCTTTTGGTAGATGGACCAATAGTGCTTGGAACGGCCGTTGATCTGGAAGTCCTCCAGGCCAATGCGGTTGAGCTCGTCGGTGAGTGTCTTGATGGTCTCGGCCAGATAGCGCTCACGGACCTCGCGCGACTCCGCCACCATGCGTGCGATGCGCTGGTAGGCGTCGGGTTCAAGGTAGAAGAAGGACAGGTCCTCGAGTTCCCATTTAATGGAGCTCATGCCCAGACGGTCGGCCAGGGGCGCATACACGTCCATGGTCTCGCGGGCCTTAAACAGGCGACGGTCCTCACGCAGGGCCGCAAGGGTGCGCATGTTGTGCAGACGGTCGGCAAGCTTAACGATGATGACGCGGATGTCCTTGGACATGGCGAGGAACATCTTTCGCAGCGTGAGCGCCTGTTTCTCGTCCATGCTGTCGACTTCGATGTTGGTGAGCTTGGTCACGCCATCGACGAGCTCGGCCACCGTATCGCCAAACAGGCCGGAAACATCGGCAAGCGAGGTCTCGGTGTCCTCGACGGTATCGTGCAGCAGCGCGGCGCACACCACATCGCAGTCCATCTTGAGATCGGCCAAAATGATGGCCACCTCGACGGGATGGTTGATGTACATCTCACCCGAGCGGCGCTTTTGGTTGCAGTGCTTCTCGGCAGCAAAGCAATAGGCCTGCTCCACCTTAGAAAAGTCGTCCTCATTCATATATTTGAGGCACAGGCGCTCCAGCTTGTCGTAGCTGTCCGCCATAATCTCGGGCGGCAGCTCATCGGCATGCTTATAGTGCTCCATCTCCGAGAACGGCTGGAGGGCGGAATCATGGGCGGTACGGGCTGCGGCATCCATCGAGGTCCCCTTCCCCTAGGCCCGCGGTACGATCGGGCGGTTAACTTTGGCTAGCATATCAGAAGCGCACGAATCGAGCGCCCAACTCCGGAAAGCCGAGAACTCCATGCGCGAACGCAAGCCCTCCAAATAGCGAATTGACCTGCTCAATTGCACACGGCCGGGGTTTTCGGCCATCGCGATGCGACGGGTGTCGTCAAACCCCGAAACGCGACAGAAGCCAAGCTCTTCGAAGATTCCCAGGCCACTTTCCACCGAGCGCTCGTCGACCGGCGTGCGAGCATCGATGGCAAGGCACATCTGCGCGATGTCGATATCGCTCGCGCTAAAGGAATCGTCCCCGGTCTTGCCGCGGTTGGAGCGCCACATGGTTTGCAGCGCGCGATAGAGCGTGACGAGCTCGTCGCGCTCAGGCGCATAGCAGTCGAGTAGGCGCTCGTTAATGCGGGCGTCGCGCGACGAATAGAGCAGGTGAATCACGGCGGGCTGTCCATCGCGACCGGCGCGGCCACTCATCTGGTTAAACTCAATCGCGCCAAACGGCATGTGATAGAGCACGACATGGCGAATATCGGGAAGGTTGACGCCCTCGCCAAAGGCCGAAGTCGAGACGATGCAACTGAGGCTGCCATCTCGAAACGCCTCTTCGACGCGGCGGCGATCGGAGCGCGCAAGCCCGGCGTTATAGAACGCGATATGGGTCGCACAGTCTGGTACGCGCTTGCGCAACGTCTTGGCAAGCGCCACGGACTGGTCGCGCGAGTTGACGTAAATGACGGTCTTCTCCCCCGTCGCCACAATCGACACCAGGCGATTTTCGCGGCTCGCAAGGTCGCGATCGTCCTCGAGCTGCAGGTTCTCGCGAACGGTCTCGTCAACCACCGTGCTGGTAATCGGCAATACGCGAGCGAGCTCTGCCACGACCGGAGCCGTCGCGGTGGCAGTCGTGGCCAGAACGACCGGATCGCCCAGGGCCTTGAGGATATCGGGCATGTCGAGGTATGCGCTTCGGTCGCCGCCCTTGGCAAGACCGGCATGATGTGCCTCATCGATAACGACAAAACCGATGCGCCCCGAACGCGCAAAGCGGTCGCGGTGAATAGACAGGAACTCAGGCGTCGTGAGTACGATGCCGGTGCGGCCCGAAGCCAGGCCGGCAAACACGTCATCGCGCGCTGCCCCCACGGTCTCGCCGGTCAACACGCCCACGCCAATGCCGAGCGCAGCCATCGTCGATGAGAGGTGATAGGCCTGGTCGGCAACGAGCGCACGCAGCGGATAGACAAAGATGCTCGCACGCCCACGAAGGACCGCCTCGCGCGCGGCGTGCACGTGGAAAATCAGAGACTTGCCGCGGCCCGTTCCCATAACGGCCAAGACGCTCTTGTGGTCAGCCAGGGCGTCAAGCGCCTCGACCTGCGCGCGGTGCGGCTGGTTCGATCCGATCAAGCTATGGATAAGCGAGCGCGTGAGCTCGGTATAGGAAAGCTGGGCGAGCGTTTGGCGCTTGCGGGACTCCAGACGAAGACCGGCGTCCGCAGGCTCCACGCCGCGGCGAAGCTCACATGCCGGGTCGTCAACGCTGGGCGCCGTGGTATCGCGGACCAAGACATCCTTGATCATGAGCTTTGGCTTTACGCGACCTTGCCAATGCTCGGCCACGGCCTCGAACACCAAGTCGACGGCGCTGTCGCAATTGATGAGCCTATCGATCTGCGGCACGCGAAACATGATGGCCGGCACACTCGCGGCGCCATCGGTCGCCACAAAGCGCATGTGCTCGCCGGTTTTGCCCACCACGGCGCGATCGCACATCGTCACGCCCTCGGCGGCCAGAAGCGGCACCTTATTGCCCTGGCCAAACGGCTCAAGACGAGAAATCTGCTCGATAGTCTCGATATTCAGCTCGGAGAGGTCGACGGTGGCGGCAACCTCGTCGGTGTCCTCAAAGTCCTCGGCGGGAAGCTCGGACAGCACGGCGGAAAGGCGACGACGGAACTCATCGAGCTTGGATGCCTCGATGGTCACGCCCACCGCACCGGCATGCCCGCCGCGGCGAATCAGCAGGTCGGAGCAACGCTCGACGGCGTCGAACAGGTTGACTTTGCCCACCGAGCGGCCCGATCCGCGTGCAATGCCGTCCTCAATCGAGAAGAGCAGCGCCGGCACGTGGTAGCGATTGGTCAGGCGGCTCGCCACGATGCCCTTGACGCCCTCGTGCCAGCCCTCACCGCCCACGACGATTGCGCGCCCGCCGTCATAAGTCTCCTCGACCTTCGCCATGGCATCGCGCGTAAGCTCGGCCTCGATCTCGCGGCGTTGGCGATTGATTTCCTCGAGCTCGGCGGCAAGAGCGCTCGCTTCGATGGGGTCGCGGGCAAGCAGCAGGTCGAGCGCCAGCTTGGGATCAGCCATGCGGCCGGCAGCATTCAGACGAGGGATGAGCGAAAACGACAGGCCGTCGGCCGTAATGGTAGAAAGGTCGGCCTTGGCAAGTGCGGCAAGCGCGATATAGCCGGGGCGGGCCGTCACGCGCATCTGCTGGATGCCCTCGGCGACCAGTGCGCGATTCTCGGGCGTGAGCGGCATCATGTCGGACACGGTGCCCAGCGCTGCGACCTCTATCAGCGAACGCCAATACGACGGCTTGCCCAAACGCTCGCCCAGGACCTGCACCAGCTTGAGCGCCACACCGGCACCGGCAAGCTCGCGCGAGGGACCCTCGTCCTCGAGCTTGGGGTCGGTCAGGGGCACGCCCTGCGGCACCTGGTCGGACGGCTCGTGATGGTCCGTGACCACCAAATCGATCCCCAGGCTCTCCAGATAGGAGACCTCCTCCTTGGCGGCAATGCCGTTATCGACGGTCACGATCAGGTTGGGTTGGGCGAGCTCGTTGACGCGGTCGAGCGCCGCACGCGACAGGCCGTAGCCCTCGTCAAAGCGATGCGGAATAAACGGCGTGACGTTGGCGCCAAACGAACGTAGCGCCTCGGTCAACAGACAAGTCGACGTAATGCCGTCGACGTCAAAATCGCCAAAGACCGCGATGTGCTCGTGGTTGCGAATAGCGCGCTCGACGCGGTCGGCAACGACCGCCATGCCCGGAATAATGAGTGGGTCGGCCCAGTCGCGATCGAGCGAAGGCGTCAAAAACAGCTGGCCTTCCTCGATGGATGTTATGCCGTGCGCAACCATAATGCGCGCCACCAGCCCGGGTATGCCCAGGCCAGCCGAAAGCTCCTTTTCGAGCTCGGGGTTTTGCTGAGCGACCGCCCAGCGATGCGTCGTCTTAAGCGATGACATAGGCGCCCACCCCCGATAGGGGCAGGTCGCCGCGATACCTCTCACGGTTCATAGCGATGAGTCCTCTGTGTATGCCCGCTTCGGCAGGCAGATCTGTTGAACGGATTTATTATACCGTGCAGAGCAGACGCAAATCGCCGCAGCACGCCGCGGTTTCGGTAAACGATGCCGGTAATAGCCCCGAAATATTCGAGCGTTTCTGACGCACGGACGCATGCGAGCGTCTAGCATATCCATTCAAAACGGGTTCACGGGCAAAGGGAGTCACAAGCGCATATGAAGCAATGGGTTGGACTGGGCAAGTTTCTCGCGGGGCACATGCAGGTCATCGTTCCGATTTGCGTGGCACTCGGCGTGCTCTTTCCCCAACAGATTGGCGTACTCAAGCCCATCGTTCCCACCTTGTTTGCCTTTATGACGTTTCAGGGTGCGCTCAGCAACACCTTTCACCAGGTAACCGAGGTGTTCCGCCGTCCGTTGCACCTAGTCTTGGCGCTGCTCGTCTCGGCGGTGCTTATTCCCATCGCGGCGTATGCCATGGGGTCACTCTTCTTTGGCTCCAACCCCAACCTTGTCTGCGGCATTGTGCTCGAATACAGCGTGCCCGTGGCCGTCACCGCTTTTATGTGGATCAGCATGTTCGGCGGCAACGGCCCGCTCGCGCTCACCATCATCCTGACGTCCTCGGTCATCTCACCTGTGACGATTCCGCTTACGCTCAAGCTCCTGCTGGGCGCCACCGTCTCGATCGACGTGCCGAGCATGATGCAGAACATGGCCTTTATGATCGCCATCCCCGCTGTGCTCGGTATTGCCATCAATGAACTCACGCGCGGCTGGGGCCACGAGAAACTCTCTCCCGTGCTCTCGCCCGCCTGCAAGTTCATGATGATGGGCGTCATCGCGTCCAACTCCACCGCTATGAGCGAGTACGTGCTGCACATAAACGCGGTGCGCCTGGAAGTCGCCCTCTTTATTTTGGTCTTCGCCATCAGCGGCTTTGTCGTCGGTTTTCTGGTCGCACGTGCGCTGCATCTGCCATATAGCGAGACGACTACCATGTGCTTTACCTGCGGCATGCGCAACATCTCTTCGGGTGCCGTCATCGCCACGCAGTACTTTCCGGGCGAGGTCGTGTTCCCCGTCATGTGCGGCACGCTGTTTCAGCAGGTGCTGGCCTCGATTATCGGGCATCTCTTTGAGTGCCTAACCTGCGAGGAGCGCACCAAACAGCGCAAGCGGGTCGAAGCCGGCCGCGACGCCATGGCGCGCTAGGCTGTGCGCATTACGCGGGTGTTAGTCTTGCTATACGAGCGTTTCCAGATGCGCACGCAGACGCTCAGCATCGATATCGAGCGTCGTCTCGGCATTGACTTGGGCCAAACGATAGCCGACAAAGTAGGGCGAAACCACCCAACGCGGCAGCGCCTTGGCAATGGTCCGACCGCCCAGGTGATAGAAGAACAAGTTGTACGACTCTGCGCGACCACCGTGGTGCTCGTTTAGGATATAGCGCAGAGCTACCTGGATCGCATCGGCAAAGAGATCCGCCTCGGCTTGGTCTCGTGCGTCATCGCTGGCGGCGATTCCCTGCGGGGCTGAAACGTTGATCTCAAAGAACCCCATGATCGGTTCGGCTGAGATATTGACCGAGATTCTCCCCTGTTGCCAGACATTGATGCCTTCGAAATTGGCGGAAGCCAGCGAAGCATAGCCGTCTTCCTGCTCCAAACCCACAATCTGCATGTGCGGATGGACCAGACTGCCGCCCGAAAGTGGGCCCTTGTTCTTGTACATGAGAACGCTGCGATACTGTCGGGAGTCAATCATCCGCTGCCAGCAATCCAGGGCAAACCGCATAACATGATGCAGCTCGTCCGGCGCATAGGTCACCAGGTCGGCGTCGTGGTCGGACGACTCAATCAATACGGTCTGGCGAGTGGCCCGCAAGGTCTTAAACTTATTCTCGAGCCAGATGCAGCCACCGTCGCGCCGGATGATATTGGCGAGTTCCTCGGTATCGCAAAAGGGGCACGCGGTGCCGGGACGACGGTTGTCGTCGGGCTTACCGTTCGCCTGCTGAACGTCAAATACCAGCGCCACGGGTTATACCTCCAGCGGCACGATCTTGGTGCCATGGAGTTCGGAGACGCCCAGTGCCGCCGCCACGGTATCGCGATTGGCCGTGGAAATGCCGCCACCGGGAAGAATGGTCAGGCGGTCGCCCGCATACTCGACAAGACGCGACAGGTGCTCCAGGTTGTCCTCGATCGGCGTTCCGGCAGCACCACCATGCGTCAGGATGCGCGTGATGCCGCAGTCGGCGAGTGTGTCAATGGCATCGAGCTGAGCCTCGAGCGAGAGCTGGTCAAAGGCCATGTGAAAGGTGATATCGATGGCCCCGCGCTTGCACTCCTCGGTCGCGCAGCCCGTAGCCATCACGAGGGCGCCGAGGGTGAGCTCGTCGAGCGCCCAGCCGCCGGCACAGGGCTTGCAGCAGCCAAAGACCAGGCCGTCAACGCCGGCGCTCACGGCAAGACCCAAGTCCATCTCCATCATGCGCAGCTCGTCCTGGTTGTAGTGAAAGTCACCGCCACGCGGGCGAATCATGCACATCACTCGCGCGTCATGCTCGTGAGCATAGCTGACCGTAGTGCTGATAACGCCGGCCGAGGGCGTGGTACCACCGACGGCAAGGTTGTCGCACAACTCGATGCGCTTAGCACCGGCATCGATAGCCGCCGGCACACGCTCAAAGTTCTCGGCACAAAACTCGTACAGCATAGATAGCCCCCAGGAGACATTTCGATTTTCACACGGCATTGTCGCACGTTAAATAGCAACCCGCACGATGGAACAAAACCTTGACAAGGAGTGTCCCAAAGTGCCGGCACATAAGGAACGTCCCCAGGTGCCACCTTGAGCGATGGGTACTCATTTAAGTACGTCCCCAATGAGTACCCGCAGGGGACAGACAGACCGGACTCCCTATACGACAACTGTTGACATCATATACTATGTGTCATATAGTAGGTGTTACACAGTATACTACGAAAGGAGGTGTGCGGATGGAGGCACAGATGAAGCGCGGCTTCCTCGAGGCCTGCGTGCTCGCGGCCGTCTCGGGCGAGGAATCCTACGGCTATCAGATCGTGAAGGACGTGCCCGCGAGTATGGGGCTCACGGAATCCACGCTCTATCCGTTGCTCAAGCGCCTGGAGAAGGCGGGCTGCATCACCGCGCGCTCCGCCGAGCACAACGGGCGGCTGCGGAGGTACTACCGCATCACGGACGCCGGGCGCGAGCGTATCGCCGAGTTCCTCGCCGAATGGCCATCCGTGCAGGAGATCTACCGTTACGTGGAGGGGGCGCACCATGACGCGCGATGAGTTCTTGAACCGGCTGGGCGAGCTTCTGGCCTGCCTGCCGGCAGATCAGGTAAAGGAAACGCAGGAGTTCTACGCGGAGGCCATCGCCGACCGTATGGAGGACGGCATGACGGAGGCCGAGGCTGTGGCCGCCATGGGCACGCCCGGTGAGGTCGCCGAGGCAACGCTCGACGAACTGCCCGCCGTGCCGCGCGCGATCGCGAGGACCAAGCGCAAGAGCACGGCACTTCTATGGGCGCTCGCCATCGTGGGCTCTCCGGTATGGATTCCGCTGCTGCTCGCGTTCGTCGCCGTTGCCGCTGCAGTCTACATCTGTATTTGGGTTCTTGCGCTCTGCGTGTGGATCGTGGCCGCGGCATTCGGGGGCGCGGGCCTGGTAGGGCTCCTGTTCGCCGTGGACGGCATCATTATCGGGCATGTTCCGTACGTTTTGGCCTCGATGGGAATGGGATTCGCTTCCATCGGTGTGGCGCTCCTCACGGGAGCCGGCGCCTGGACGGCGTCCAAGCAGATCGCGCGCCTCTCTGCCCTTTGGGCGAAGAAAGCCGTTTCGCCCTTCTGGAAAGATCGAGGCAATAAGAGCCGCATGGGCGCTGAAGCGGTGCCGCTCACGGCATAGGAAGGAGTGCAAACATGTCCAGCGTAAAAAAGATTTACCTTGCCGTAGCGGGTGGGCTTGTTGCCACGGGGCTCGTCCTGGCTGCTATCGGATTTGTGGCCTCCGGCTTTAACCTCGCTGTGTTCAACACACAGATCGACCTGCGCGATGACACCATCATTCTGGGTAGTGTTGAAATAGACGACCCGACAGGGCTTCCGCTCATCGAGCAGCTTGCCGAGGTCGGCGAGATCCATATTGGATCTGCAACGGCTGGTTCGTCTTCTCCTCGCAAATGATCGAGCTCGTAGCAGCCATCCCCCTTCGGGCGCACCACGACGGGCGTGAGCACGCCGCGCTCGGAGCCTTTTGACCTAGTCGTTGGGGACGTTCTTAAACGACTAGTCATTCAAGAACGTCCCCAGCGACTAGGTCAAATGCCAGAACCAAAGCAACGCCGCAAGCAAAGGACGGACAGCGAGCGGGCACCAGAGCGAACAAATTGGCATGAAAAGAGGACGGCATAGACCTTCTGGTCATGCCGCCCTCTTTGAATGACAAGTTGTCGCTCTGGTGCCCGCGCAGCGTCGGCCGGTCCGCCGTTCGGTAGAACGGCGGAACCTCCTAGCCACCGAGATAGGCCTTGCGGACGTTATCGTCGTGCAGGAGCTCTTGGCCGGTGCCGGTCATGGTGATCTTGCCGGTCTCGAGCACGTAGCCGCGCGTGGCGATCGAAAGCGCCATCTGGGCGTTCTGCTCGACCAGAAGCACCGTGGTGCCGGCTTTGTGCAGGTCCTCGACAATCTGGAAGATCTGCTCGATCAGAATCGGTGCCAGACCCATGGAAGGTTCGTCGAGCATAAGCAGTTTGGGGTTACTCATAAGGGCGCGCCCCATAACGAGCATCTGCTGCTCGCCGCCCGAAAGGGTGCCGGCGACCTGGCGACGGCGCTCCTTCAGGCGCGGGAACTGCTCGTAGACGCGCTCAAGGCCCGGAGCAACCGTGGACTTGGGCTGCGTGTAGGCGCCCATCTCCAGGTTCTCCTCGACCGTCATCTGCAAAAAGGCGCGACGGCCCTCGGGGACCTGAGCCAGGCCCTTACCAACCAGCTTATCGGCGGGCGTATGAGTAATGTCCTCACCCATAAACTTGATGGAGCCGGTCTTGGAGCGCAGCAGGCCCGAGACCGTCTTGAGCGTTGTGGACTTGCCGGCACCGTTCGCACCGATCAGGGCCACGATCTCGCCCTCGTTAACGTTAAAGGAGATGTCCTTGATGGCGTGGATGGCGCCGTACCAGACGTTGATGTTGTAGACGGAAAGCATCGGCTCTGCCATTTAGTTCTCCCCCTTATCCTGCTTGCCCAGATACGCCTCGATAACAGCGTCGTTGTTCTGGATTTCCTCGGCCGTGCCCTTGGCGATGACCTTACCAAAGTTGAGCACGCAGATGCCCTCGCAGATGTTCATAACGAGCGACATATCATGCTCGATAAGCATGATGGCAATGCCAAAGGTGTCGCGAATCTTGACGATGTTCTCCATGAGCTCGGCGGTCTCGGACGGGTTCATGCCGGCGGCAGGCTCGTCGAGCAGCAGCAGCTTGGGGTTGGTGGCAAGCGCGCGGACGATCTCCAGGCGGCGCTGAGCGCCGTAAGGCAGCGAGCCGGCCTGTTCGCTTGCCAGATGCTCCATATCAAAGATGGACAGCAGCTCCATGGCACGCTCATGGGCGGCCTTCTCGTGCTTCCAGTACGTCGGCAGGCGCAGCACGCCCTCAAAACCGGAATAGCGCTCCTGGTTGTGCAGACCGACCTTGACGTTGTCCTCCACCGTCATGGTGTTGAACAGGCGGATGTTTTGGAACGTACGGGCGATGCCCATGCGGTTGACCTGATAGACCGACTTGCCCGAGGTGTCCTCACCGTCGAGCAGGATGGTGCCGTGCGTGGGCTGGTACACCTTGGTGAGCAGGTTGAAGACCGTGGTCTTACCGGCACCATTGGGGCCAATCAGGCCGGCGATCTCGGTCTTGCCGATAGTCAGGCTAAAGTCGTCGACTGCCTTAAGGCCACCGAACTCAATGCCCAGGTGGATGCACTCGAGCGCCGGGCGCTGGCCCAGATCGCGATCGGGAACGATGGCGCCAGAAGGATACGGGACCATCTTGCCCTTGTTGAACTCAAATTTACTGGGCATCGGCTGCCACCTCCTTCTTGGAAGCAAAACGGTCCTTGACGCGACCGAAGAACGCTTTAAGCTGCGGGTTGTTGGTAAAGATCATGACCAGGATCAGCACGATGGCATAGATGAGCATGCGGTAGTCCGAGAACTGACGGAGCAGCTCGGGAAGTACCGTGAGCAACGCCGCTGCGATGACGGAGCCGCGCATATTGCCCAGACCGCCCAAGACCACGAACACCAGAATCAGAATCGACGTGTTGAAGTCGAACTTAGTGGCGGAGAGCTGCGAGAAGTTGCCGCCGAAGAGGGCTCCGGCAGCGCCGGCGAGAGCGGCGGAAACCACGAAGGCGATCATGCGGTACTCGGTGACGGAGATGCCTACGGACTCGGCTGCAATCTTGTTATCGCGCACGGCCATGATGGCACGGCCGGTACGGCTGCGCACCAGGTTGAGCACGATCACGAGTGCGACCATGACCAAGATGGCACCGGCAAGGAAGGTCGAGTACGTCGACACGCCCGAGGCGCCCTGGGCGCCCTTGATGATGGCGGTGCCGTCCTCGAGCAGGTGCAGGTCGTCGATCGTGGAGTTGCCCGTGATGTTAAAGATCACATGCAGGCCGTGGGAGTCGACGCCCACGATAAGGCAGGTGACGATCTCTTTGATAATCTCGCCAAAGGCCAGCGTCACGATAGCCAGGTAATCGCCGCTCAGGCGAAGGACCGGGATGCCGATCAAGAAGCCCAGGATGGCGGCAGCGATGGCGCCGACCACGATGCTGATGACAAGACGTATCGGATCGGAGGGAACGGCGCTCTCGAGGGCGACCGCGGTAACGATGCCTGTATAGGCGCCGACGCTCATAAAGCCCGCGTGGCCCAGCGACAAGTCGCCCGCGATGCCGACGACGAGGTTAAGGGAGATAGCCATGACGATATAGGCCGTGATGGGAACCAGCTGACCGGCGATCATGCGCGGAATCATGTGGTTAGACTGCATAAAGAACACGATGGCGAACGCCACAAGGCACATGGCGTACGTAACAAAGTCGTGACGCGTCTGCTTGTCTTTAAGAAACTTCATAACGCTCACCTACACCTTCTCGGGGACGTACTTGCCCAAGAGGCCGGCAGGCTTGACGAGCAGGACGATGATCAAAACACCAAAGACGATGGAGTTGGCAAGGCTCGTGGAAATATAAGCCTGTGCCATCGCCTCGATGATACCGATGAGAATGCCACCGACAAAGGCACCGGGGATGGAGCCGATGCCACCGAAGACAGCGGCATCGAAGGCCTTGATGCCAGGCATGGCACCCGTCGTGGGCTGCAGCACCGGCGAGTAGGAGCACAGCAGCACGCCGGCGATGGCGGCAAGGGCGGAGCCGATGGCGAACGTCATCGAGATGGTGCGGTTGACGTTGATGCCCATGAGCTGAGCGGCGGCCTTGTCCTCGGACACGGCGCGCATGGCTTTGCCCATCTTGGTCTTGCCTGTAAAGAACATCAGGCCGGCCATGATAACCAGGCAGGCGACGATGGTGACGAGCGAGACGGCGCTTACGTTGAACTTGGCCAAGAACTCCGGCACCTGGAAGGTGACGAGCGAAGTGAAGTTCTTGGGCGTGGCGCCCCACAGAAGCTGCGCGGCGTTCTGCAGGAAGTAAGACACGCCGATGGCCGTGATCAGAACGGCCAGAGGGCCTGCTTGGCGCAGCGGCTTGTATGCCAGACCCTCGATGAGAACACCGAGAACCGTGCAGACCACACAAGAGAGAATTACAGATGCCCAGCCCGGGAGGCCGAGATACGACGTGGCGCAGAACGAGACATAGGCACCGACCATGATGACGTCGCCGTGAGCGAAGTTCAGCATCTTGGCGATACCGTAGACCATGGTGTAGCCCAACGCGATGATGGCGTAGACGCTGCCCATGGACAGGCCGTTGACCAGGTATTGGATAAAGACTGTCATGTTCCACATCCCCCTTTCGAATAGGTTTCCAGTTGATGTATGAAACAGGGACGTTACATCGTCCCTAGATACCAAGCAAGCAGGGAAGGCCAAAACCTCCCCTGCTTGGGATCAAAACCGCTCTATGTAAGGCGGCCAATTAGGCCTGTACGTACTTGCCGTCGGTGATGACGTACGCCGTGGGCTCCTTCTGGACCTGGCCCTTATCGTTCCAGGTGAGCTTGCCGGTCAGACCGTCAACGGTAATCTTGAGCATAGCCTTGGACAGCTTCTCGGCGACCTCGGTCGGATCGGCGTCGACACCAAGACCGGCCTCCTTGACGGCCTCGGCCACCGCGTGCACGCCGTCGTAGGCGTCAGCGGCAAACTGGTCGGGGGTATCGCCGTACTTATCCTTGTAAGCGTTAACGAAGTCGGCGTTCTTCTCGTCGTCGGCGGAGAACGGGGTCATGAGTAGCAGACCCTCGGCAAGAGAGGTGTCGAAGCCCTCAACGCCCAGGATGCCGTCCATGCCGTCGCAGCCCATCATCTTGACGTCGTAGCCCATGTCCTTGGCGTTCTTGAGCAGGACGGACGCCGGCGTGTAGTAGATCGGCGCAAAAATCATGGTGGCGCCTGCCTGCTTGGCCTTGGTCAGCTGGTTGGTAAAGCTCGTGGCGGAGTCGTCCTTAAAGGTCTCCTCGTCGACAATCTCGAGCTTGGACTCAGCAGCCTGAACCTTAAAGGCATCCGCGACACCCGAAGAATAGGCGTCGCCGGAGTTATAGAACAGCACGAACTTCTCGTCCGCATACTTCTGCGCCAGGAACTTGGCAGCGTTGACGCCCTGGTTGGGGTCGGTGAAGCAAACCTGGAAGACGCAATCCTTGCCGTCGGTGACGTCCTCGGAGGACGCGGACGGGGTGATCATGAACGTCTTGGGGTCGTTACCACACTCGGCGGCAACGGCAACCGACGCGCCCGTGGTGGTCGGGCCGACGAGGGCCTGCATGCCCCAGTCGAGCAGGGTGTTGAAGGCGTTGACGGCCTTCTCGCCATCGGCCTGGTCATCCTCGGCCTTGCTGGCAAGCGGCAGCTCCTTGGTGGAGAAGTCCTTGCAGCCAAGCTCGACGCCCTGGGTAACAGACTTGCCGTAGGACGCGTTGGCGCCGGTCAGCGGGCCGATGGTGCCGATCTTAAACGAAGCGTCGCCCGAAGCGGAACCACTGTCGCCGCCGTTGGAGGAGCAGCCCGCTAGAATGGACATCGCCCCCAGACCTGCTGCGCTCGCGATAACGCTCCTGCGATTCATAACAGGGTTCAATGACTTACCGGTGAGGCTCGACATGCGGCTCTCCTCTCAAATCTCGTCGGGTTTTGGTTGCCCGACAGGCCATCCTTCGCCGTGTTCGGCGTTCGCAAAATAGTAGACGCTTTAGTTGGGAAAAGTGGCGATTATTTCAACTTTTCTTTGGATTTGTTCATTTATCCATAGTTCTGCGTATTTCTACTATTTTATGCAGTAATGCCACTTTATTATGTAAAAGTAATGTTTCCATTCTGTTACAAGCGCCCCCGCCCTGAATAAAACTGCCTCATCGGTTGCGCTTTATGCACACTTAGACGGCAATATACTTGCCGTCCTGAATCACCGAAGTCGGCGTTCTTCTCGTCGTCGGCGGAGAACGGGGTCATGAGCAGCACACCCTCGGCAAGAGAGGTGTCGAAGCCCTCGGACCGTCCATGCCGTCTTGCGGTACAGGGCAAACCTTATGGTGCAAACGTTGACAGTTTGTTACGGAAGTTCGTTTGTAGCGAGTGTGTTTCCAATGTTTCCGCAGCGTTTCGGGGGTGGCGTTTTGTGCTGCTCCCGCTGCCAGGCAAGCACGCGCCTGCACTTCACGCTAGAATGCACTCAACCTTTAAGCAGTTAATCCATCCATAAGATGCACGAAGGAGCTATCTATGAGCGAACCCCTGCGCACCGTGAACGTCGGCCTCATCGGTCTGGGAACCGTCGGCGGCGGCGTGGCCCGTCTGATCAAGAGCCACCACGATGAGTACCTGGCCGCCTACGGCATCGACCTTAAGCTGACCCGCGCCTGCGCGCTTGCTTGGGAGCAGGCCGAGGCGGCAGGCATTGAGCGCGAGGCCTTTACGAGCGACTGGCATGACGTCGTCACCGACCCCGCCGTCGATATCGTCGTCGAGCTCATCGGCGGCGAGCACCCCGCGACCGAAATCTTCACCACCGCCTTCGAGAACGGCAAGCACGTCGTCTCTGCCAACAAGGCCCTGCTGGGCCGTCATGTCGAGACGCTCGCCGAGAAGGCGCGCGCGTGCGGCGTGCAGATTAAGTGCGAGGCCAGCTGCGGCGGTGGCATCCCCATCGTGAGCACGCTTGAGCACGACCTGGTGGGCAACAAGATCCTGACCATCGCTGGCATTCTCAACGGCACCACCAACTACATCCTGTCGCGCATGGACGCCGAGGGCGCCGATTACGCTGACGTGCTCGCCGACGCCCAGGCAAAGGGCTATGCCGAGGCCGACCCGTCCGCCGACGTCGACGGCTTCGACGCCGCCAGCAAGACGGCAATCCTCGCTTCCATCGGCTTTGGCACCCGCGTGACCACCGACGATGTCTACCAGCAGGGTATCCGTACCATCGGCGCCGAGGACATTGCCCAGGCCCGCGAGCTCGGCTACACCATCAAGCTGCTGGGCATCGCACGCAACACCGACGCCGGCGTCGACGTTCGCGTGCACCCCACGCTCATCCCGGCAGACCATATGCTCGCCAAGGTCAACGGCGCCATGAATGCCGTCTACGTGGTGGGCGACGCCGTGGGCGAGACCATGTTCTACGGTGCCGGCGCAGGCTCCTTCCCCACCGCGAGTGCCGTCGTGGGCGACATCCTGTCGCTCTCCGAGCAGATCAGCCGCGGTGTGGCTCCGCTGCCCGAGATTGAGCCCTATGGCCACAACCTCGCCTTTAAGCCCATGGACGAGCTCCAGACCAAGTACTATGTGCGCCTGAAGGTCGCCGACCGCGTGGGCGCCCTGTCCGAGACGGTCGACATCTTTGCCAAGCACAACATCTCGATCTCGCTCATCAACCAGGTCGAGGACGGCAAGTCGGGCGTCAGCGATGCCTGCTCGGTCATCTTCCTGACGCACCGCGCGCTCGAGAAGAACGTCCAGGCTGCCGCCGCCGAGCTTGCCAGCGTCGACTGCGTGGCCGAGGTCGCCAACGTCCTGCGTATCGAGGACGTCGAGGCCTGGACCGAAGGCGTTATGGCCAACTAGTCCAACACCCGCTTAACAATACGTGCCTCGGGGGGCTCCCGTCCTATGTGGGACGGGAGCCCTTTTCTATCCGGCTTCTAAGCACAGCGGCAAAGCGGCATTTGCACGAGCCGTTCATCGGTAACGCGGGCTACCGTTCACCGATATGCAAACGCGGCCGATTCCGGCTACCGCTACGCTGTGCTGCGAATGTCCGCCCGCGATGAGAGGAAGCACTATGTTGCTCGAGGGCAAGAAAGCAATCATCACCGGAGGCACGCGCGGTATCGGCTATGCCATCGCCTGCCGTTTTATCGAGGAGGGCGCCGCCGTCACCGTCTTTGGCTCGCGCCAGGAAACTGCCGACGCAGCCGTTGAGAAGCTGGCGGCCGCCTATCCCGAGGCCAAGGTCTGGGGCCGCTCCTGCGACCTCACCTCGCTCGAGGCCGTAACCGAGGCCTTTACCCAAGCTGCCACCGATATGGGCGGCCTGGACACGGTCGTCAACAATGCCGGCATCTCCCAGCGCTCGCCCCTTTTGGACTACACGGCCGAGGAGTTTGCAAAGGTCATGGACCTCAACGTCGTCGCCGTCTTTAATGGCCACCAGGCTGCCGCCAAGATCATGACCGAGGCCGGCCACGGCGGCACCATCACCACCACGAGCTCGATGGTCGCCAAGTACGGTCAGCCCTCCGGCGTCGGCTATCCCACGTCCAAGTTTGCCGTCAACGGCATGGTCCAGTCGCTCTCGCGCGAGCTCGCCCCCATGGGCATTCGCGTCAACGCCGTCGCACCTGGCGTAACCAAGACCGATATGGTCGCCAACCTGCCCGAAGAGGTTATTAAGCCCATCATCGCCACCATTCCGCTGGGTCGCATGGGCGAGCCCGAGGATGTCGCCAACGCCTTTGTTTTCCTGGCGAGCGACATGTCCTCCTATGTCACGGGCGCCGTGCTCCCCGTCGACGGAGCCGCCCGCTCCTAAGGAGCCACAAGCTTTGGCTTCAAGCTTCAACATAGCTCAACCAAAAAGGCGCGCCGTCTGAATCAACTGCAGACAGCGCGCCTTCTCCTGTTATGAAAGGGAAACTATGTCCCAGTATTTCGGATCAGAACGGGGCACGGTTTCCCCCAGGACCTCCTTGCGGAAGCTGCATCCCACTCTGAGCGCCCATTCCGGGACACAGCTTCCCAACGGCCCCCGTTTCGGAAACCACATCCCGTTCCGAGCCTTCAAAGCGGGACGCGGCTTCCCCGAGAAAGTATCGACTACTTACCGTCGTCGTCTTCGGCTTCTTCGCGCGCATAGAGCTCCAGCATGCGGCGGCGGTATTCGCGCACAGCGAGCTTGGCGCGCTCCAGGCGGCGGCGCTCACGCGGAGTCAGCTCGGACGGGTCGACCTCGTCTCCATAGGTCTTATCGGCAAGCAGGTGCGCCGCGTCCACGATGCGGGCATCGATGTGGCCGCTCGCTGCCTCGGCGGAAAGACGCTCGGCAATCGTATCGAGCGTAGGCAGGCCCTCGAATACGCGACCATGGCCATGCGATGTCAGCAGCTCGTGCTCGCGTGCGAGCAGGCTCGCCAAATCGTGATGGGCACGCAGGATGTCGAGCGCATCGGATGGATGCTCGGCAACCTCTGCCACGGCGGCAACCGGCGCGGCATCGACCACGCGGTAGAAGAGCTGCGCGAGCAGTGGCATCAGGAACACCGTGATGGCGCCGGCCGCCACCATAACCGAAGCGACGCCCTGTGATAATGCGCCGGCGTTGACAGCGACGCTCGTCACGGCGACGATAATCGGCAGCGCCGTGGTGCAGTACAGGGCCACGGTAATGCGGCCATACGCCGACACATCGCGCGTCGCAGGACAAATGCTCATAGAAATAAGAATGGGCACGGCGCGGATAACCAGCAACGCCACGATAAAGCCCACGAGCAAGCCGGGGCGCGATGCTACAGCAGTCAGGTCGATCTTGGCACCCGACACGGTAAAGAACACCGGGATCAAAAAGCCATAGGCAAGGCCATCGAGTTTAAGCTCGAGCGTATGGTTGCCCTCGGGGATGATATAGCGCAGGACAAAGCCCGCGGCAAAAGCGCCCAACACGATATCGAGGCTAAAAATGGCGGAAAACGCCACGAGCGTGACCAGGATGAGCACTGTGAGGCGCACGAACGTCTGAGAAGTCGTATCGGCGCGCTCCTGAATAAAGGCAAAGAAGCGGCTGCCAATACGCTTGGAGCGACTGGGGACCACGGCAAGCAGCACGCACACCACGGCGAACAGCCCCAAGATCAACAGCGTCTCGACACCCGTACGGGCAGACAGCAGCACCGACATGGCGAGCACGGGCCCGAGCTCGCCCCACGTACCATAGGCAAGAATCGAATCGCCGACGCGCGTCCCAGCAAGCGACCGCTCGCGCAAGATGGGCATGAGCGCCCCAAGCGCCGTCGAGGTCAACGCCAGCGTCACGGCGATGCCATCAAAATGACTGACCGAAAACCACGGGGTAAAGCGCACGGCAAGCCAGGCGATGCCAAACGTGACGACCCACGTCGCCATGCCGTAACGCCCCTCGACGCCCGTGATGTTCTTGGGATCGATCTCAAAGCCGGCAAGTAGGAACAAAAAGGCCAGGCCGAGCTCGGACACGAGCGAGACCTCGGCATCTACATGGATAATGCCGAGCATATGAGGTCCCAGCACCGCACCAAACACGAGCAAAAAGACCGTCTCGGGAACGGGTTTTCCGGGAATCGCCGAGGCGATGAAGGGGCTTGCAAAGGCCACGAGTGCGATGATGGCGAGTGAAACGAATGCCATGTGATGCCTTTCTCTTGTTTGCGCTTCACTGTAGCACCCTCGCCGTCCTCAACGCGCCGCGAGCTGTCGTATCATAGTGAGGTTTACAAACATGTGGCTCAAGGCGACCGCAGGGCAGGCCCCGCAAACCGACCGCTGCCGCATACCGTACCGTACGCCCAACCGATCAGGAAGGCAGGAACCAATGGTCTCTCGTATCTACGTGGAGAAGAAACCCGGGTTCGACGTCGAGGCTCAGCAGCTCAAGGGCGAGCTGACCGAAATTCTCGGCATCAAGGGCATCGAGGCCCTGAGGATCATAAACCGCTACGACGTCGAGGGCATCGACGAAGAGCTTTTCCGCTCCTGCGTGCCGACCGTCTTTAGCGAGCCCCAGGTCGATGTGACCTACGACGAGCTCCCCGCAAGCGATGGCGCCGTCTTTGCCGTCGAATTCCTGCCTGGCCAGTTTGACCAGCGCGCCGACTCCGCCAGCGAGTGCGTGCAGCTCATCAGCCAGGGCGAGCGCCCCGCCGTGCGCTCCGCCAAGGTCTATATGATCTCGGGCGCTCTGGACGAGGCCGCCATCGATGCCATCAAGCACTACGTGGTGAACCCCGTCGAGGCGCGCATCGCCTCACTCGACCTGCCCGAGACGCTGTACATGGAGACCCCCGAGCCCCAGCCCGTCGAGGTGCTCGACGGTTTCCGCGAGCTCGACGAAGCCGGCCTTGCCGCCTTTATCTCCGAGCGCGGCCTTGCCATGGACGAGGCGGACATCGCCTTCTGCCAGCAGTACTTCCGCGATGAGGACCGCGACCCCACCATCACCGAGATCCGTGTGATCGACACCTACTGGTCCGACCACTGCCGCCACACCACCTTCGGCACCGTCCTGGACGACGTGACGATCGACGACGCCGTGGTGCAGCAGGCCTTCGACCGCTACATGGAGATGCGCCACGAACTCGGCCGCGACGCTAAGCCCGTCTGCCTCATGGACATGGGCACCATCGGCGCCAAGTACCTCAAGAAGACCGGCGTCATGACCGATGTCGACGAATCCGAGGAGATCAACGCCTGCACCGTCAAGGTAAAGGTCGATGTCGATGGCGAGGACCAGGACTGGCTGTTCCTCTTTAAGAACGAGACCCACAACCACCCGACCGAGATTGAGCCCTTCGGCGGTGCCGCCACCTGCGTGGGCGGCGCCATCCGCGACCCGCTCTCGGGCCGCAGCTACGTGTACCAGGCCATGCGTGTCACCGGCGCCGGCGACCCCACCGTCCCCGTGTCCGAGACGCTCGAGGGCAAGCTGCCGCAGCGCAAGCTCGTAACCACCGCTGCCGCCGGCTACTCCAGCTACGGCAACCAAATCGGCCTTGCCACCGGCCAGGTCAACGAGCTCTATCACCCCGGCTACGTGGCCAAGCGCATGGAGGTCGGTGCCGTCGTGGGCGCTACCCCGGCAAACCACGTGCGCCGCGAGTGCCCCGCCCCCACCGACAAGATCATCCTGCTGGGTGGCCGCACCGGCCGTGACGGCATCGGCGGTGCCACCGGCTCCTCCAAGACCCAGAACACCGAGTCCATCGAGACCTCTGGTGCCGAGGTCCAGAAGGGCAACGCCCCGGTCGAGCGCAAACTGCAGCGCCTGTTCCGCCGCGGCGATGCCTGCCGCCTGATCAAGCGCTGCAACGACTTTGGCGCCGGCGGCGTCTCGGTCGCCGTGGGCGAGCTTGCCGACGGCCTGTATGTCGACCTGGACACCGTGACCAAGAAGTACGACGGCTTGGACGGCACCGAGCTCGCCATCTCCGAGTCCCAGGAGCGTATGGCCTGCGCCGTCGCCGACGGTGACGTCGAGGAGTTCATGGGCTACGCCGCCGAGGAGAACCTGGAGGCGACCGTAATCGCCGAGGTTACCGCCGAGCCGCGCATGCGCATGGCCTGGAACGGCGTCGCCATCGTCGACCTGTCCCGTGAGTTCCTCAACTCTAACGGCGCGCCCAAGCACCAGGTCGCCCACGTGTGCGCCCGCAGCGTGTGGCAGCCCAGTTGGGCCGGCACCACGCTTGCCGAGCGCATGACCTCGCTGGTCACCGACCTCAACGTCGCCTCCAACAAGGGCCTTTCCGAGCGCTTTGACTCCACCATCGGTGCCGCGACCGTGCTCATGCCCTTTGGCGGCAAGACGCAGCTCACCCCCAGCTCGGCCATGGTCGCCAAGTTCCCCGTGGACGGCGAGACCACCACGGCGAGCGCCATGGCATGGGGCTTCAACCCCTACCTGATGGAGGCCGACCAGTTTGCGGGCGCCTACCTGTCCGTGGTTGAGTCAATCGCCAAGCTCGTGGCCGCCGGCTTTGAGCACAAGCGCGCCTATCTCTCCTTCCAGGAATACTTTGAGCGCTTGCGCACCGAGGCCGAGCGCTGGGGCAAGCCCATGGCAGCCGTCCTGGGCGCCCTTATGGCCCAGGTCGACCTGGGCGCCGGCGCCATCGGCGGCAAGGATTCCATGAGCGGCTCCTTTGAGGACGAGGCCGGCGAGCTCAACGTTCCGCCGACCCTCATCAGCTTCGCCGTGGCCGTGGGCAAGGCCGCCCGCGCCGTCTCGCCCGAGTTTAAGGGCCTGACGCACCGCGTCGTCCGCATCGCCCCCGCCACCTACGGCGAGGACTACCGCCCCGACGCTCAGCAGCTGCTCGCCGCGTTTGACGCCGTCGAAGCGCTCACTGCTACCGGCGACGCCCTGGCCGTCTCCACGCCCGGCTACGGCTGCGGCGCCGAGAGCCTCTTTAAGATGTGCGTCGGTAACCAGATCGGCATCGAGCTTGCCGAGGACGTGGACGTGGAGAGCCTCTTCACCCCGCTCTACGGCAGCTTTATCGTTGAGCTTGCAGAGGATGCCGAGCTGCCCGAGGTCGCCGACGGCGTTGTCGTCGAGCCACTGGGCACCACCGTCGAGGGCTATGTCATCGACACCGGCTCCGAGGTCATCGAGCTCTCCGAGCTCCAAGAGGCCTGGGAGAGCGGCATCGAGGGCGTCTTTGCCTACCGCAGCACCGGCGAGCAGCCCGAGGTCGAGACCGTCGACTATCGCGCCAAGGATATCCACGTGTACGGCGGCGCCAAGATCGCCCGCCCGCGCGTGATTATCCCCGTCTTCCCCGGCAACAACTGCGAGTACGACAGCGCCCGCGCCTTCCGCGCCGCCGGTGCCGAGGCCGACACCTTCGTGATCAACAACCTCACGCCCGAGGCCGTCGCCGAGAGCACCCACGAGCTTGCCCGTCGCATCCGCCAAAGCCAGATCGTCATGATCCCCGGCGGCTTCTCGGGCGGTGACGAGCCCGACGGCTCCGCCAAATTCATCACGGCGTTCTTCCGCGCTCCCGAGGTCACCGAGGCAGTCCGCGACCTGCTCAAGGCCCGCGACGGCCTGATGCTGGGCATCTGCAACGGCTTCCAGGCCCTGGTCAAGCTCGGCCTGGTGCCCTACGGTGACATCGTCGACGCCACGCCCGATGCGCCCACGCTGACGTTCAACACCATCGGTCGCCATCAGAGCCGCCTGGTGCGCACCCGCATCTCGTCCAACCTGTCCCCGTGGCTGTCGCAGTGCAGCCTCGACGACCCCTACACCGTCGCCATCAGCCACGGCGAGGGCCGCTTTGTCGCCAATGACGAGGTGCTCGCCCAGCTGATCGCCAACGGCCAGGTCGCCACGCAGTACGTGGGCGAGGACGGCAAGCCCAGCATGGACCTTTCCGTCAACCCCAACGGCTCCGCACTCGCCATCGAGGGCATCACGAGCCCCGACGGCCGCGTCCTGGGCAAGATGGGCCATGCCGAGCGTCGCGGCGACAACCTGTACCGCAACGTGCCCGAGCATGTCCCCGGCGATAAGTTCATGCCGATCTTTGAGAGCGGCGTAGCCTACTTCGCTTAAAGCTTTCCCATCGGGTACAATCCCCTCGGGTAACAACACCCGCCACCGGCACGCCCGGTGGCGGGTTCTTTTTTGCTTTGCGCGTATAGGAGAAGGACATCATGGAAAGCCGCAAGCCGTATCTCGCCACCCTGCCCGGACTCATCCTGGGCTGTCTCGTTTGCTGCGCGCTCTGGGGCTCCGCCTTCCCCTGCATCAAGATCGGCTACGCGCTCTTTGGCATTCCCACGCACGACAGCGCCTCGCAGCTGCTCTTCGCGGGTCTGCGCTTCACCCTTGCCGGCATGCTGGTCGTTGTTGGCATGAGCGTGGCCCAGCGCCGTCCGCTCGTCCCACAGGTACGCGATATCAAGCCCATCTGCATCCTGTCACTCTTCCAGACTATCGGGCAGTACTTCTTTTTCTATCTGGGCCTCTCGCGCGCCAGCGCCATGTCGAGCTCCATCATCGAGGCCAGCGCCAACTTCCTCGCAATCCTCTTTGCCGCCCTGGCATTTCACACCGAGAAGCTCGATACGGCCAAGGTGCTTGGCTGTGCGCTGGGCTTTGCCGGCGTCGCGCTCGTCAACCTCTCGGGCGCAGATGGCACCTTTGGCTTCAGGCTCGATGGCGAGGGCTTTATCCTAGCCTCCACTGTCGCGGGTGCTCTTTCGACCTGCCTGATCGGCATCTTCTCGCGCAAGCACGACGGCGTCTTGCTTGCCGGGTGGCAGTTCTTGGTCGGCGGCCTGGTCCTCACCGCCATCGGCTTTTTGATGGGTGGCGCGCTCTCCCCCACGGCGATTGTCCCCGCCATCGTGCTCATCATCTACATGGCGCTTATCTCCGCGGTCGCCTACTCGCTGTGGTCGCGCCTGCTTGCCGTCAACCCCGTCAGCCGCGTCTCGGTCTTTGGGTTTATGAACCCGGTCTTTGGCGTACTGCTGAGCGCGCTGCTGCTCGGCGAGGGTGCTGGCACGAGCCCCGTCACCGTCATGGTGGCTCTGCTCTTGGTCTGCGGCGGCATCATCATTGTCAACAGGCCCAAAAAGGTCTAACGAACTACCCCTATTTAGCAGAGGGGGTTCACATGCTTTAGCTTAATGGAGTACATCGGAGAGCCGAGGGCCGCCACGCCCGCCAGCGTGCGCCCTTTTTCTAGCGTATCTGGGCGCCGGCTTTCTTCTTCTCGCGCTTTACGCGGTAGAGCTCCGCGTCGGCAGCACGAAGCAAGTCTTGCCAGGTATCGACGCCATCACCGACCCGTGCGTAGCCGATGGACATCCGCAACAGATACGGAACCTCGGCGCGCGCGAGCTCATCGTTGATTGTCGCGCACAGATGCATGATATCCTGTTCCGCCACTGCCTTTTGGAGCACCACGAACTCATCGCCACCATAACGTGCGATAAAGCCGCCAGACGCCGAGCAGACTTCTTTGAGCGCAGCGGATATGACCTGAAGAGCGTGGTCGCCCTCCACATGCCCATAGCGATCGTTAATCTGCTTAAAGCCGTCGGCGTCCATCATAAGCAGATATACATCTTCGGCCTGATCCACATTTGAGAAGAGCGACAGCATATAGGTCTCAAAACGGTTGCGATTGTTAAGTCCAGTCAACGGGTCGGTCGAGATGAGCTGCTCCTGGTAGATGATGTAGAGCAGCAACATGCTAATCATTATGCCGACACAAAGGCCGGGCACCGAGTATACGACCTGAAAGGTACCGCCCACCAGGGCCGGAATGGCGAAAAACGCCAAGGTTCGATAGATGGCCTTCGTCTGCAGGCTCTCGACCCTGCGAGATTGCACAAATGCATGCAGGGACGTATGTATAACGTAACAGTAGCTGACGATGGGCTGGATCATATAGGCAAAGCCGCGACGATACACGCCCTGCGAATCGATATAGAACAGGGCGTGCGTCCAGTAACTGGTAAACGCCAGCACGACCACCAGAGCCGTAGGCAACGCTACAAGCACCACCCTATAGCGCGAGGTCAAAAGGCGAGAACCCTGCACCGTCTCGGAATAGATAAACCAAATGAGACACGCGATAGCAAAGAGCGAAAACGAAACCGCGTTGGAAATCCAGTTGGCAGCAATGCCCAACGTGCCGTCCACACCGTCCGAAAGCGTCCAGATCATATCGAATAATATGTACGCGGCAGAGGTGTAGCCAAGCATGCTAAACAATAGCTGCTGGGTGCTCGAGAACAAGGAGCGACGACTTCGCACGGCAAGCCCGATAAGAACAATCATGCATAGCACGAATATCTCAATCTTGAGTGCCTTAACCACTAGCGCCATCCCTTCAATACCCAAGTGGTCAGAATCGCCCAATTCGAATCAGGGCAATAAACACCCCTTTACTCCACAGGGGTAAAGGGGATAATAGCAGAGCGCCCGAACATCACTGCAAAACAGTTTCTGTTCGGGCGCCCATACGGCGCGAATTGCACACGCCGGCATCATTGATGGGTATCGATTGCTACTCGCCATCGATGTCAGTCGCGACGGCCTCCTCTATGGCCTCGACACCGACAGGCGACAGATCCTCCTTGCCTTGGCAGAACTTCTTGTCGACCCAGCCAGTCAGAATCGGAGCCATGATCGCCGTGATGATAACGGCGGTGGCGATCTGAGCGTACGCGATGGGCGCAAGCTCGGCGTAGCGCGGTGCGACCTCGGCGAGGGCAACCGGTGTGGTCATAGCCGTGCCGGCAATGGTGGAGCAAGCCACAGCGGCCTTGCCATTGCCGCCGCACAGACGCTCGAACGCAAAGGTGATGGGACCGACGACAAACAGCGTGACAAGGCCCAGCAAGATGCCGGAAATACCGCCGGTGATAAAGCTCGACAGGCTCATGGACGCACCGAGCTGAAATCCGATGACGGCAATCGCGGGATTGGCACCGGGAACCAGCAGGTTCTTGATAAACGGGAACAGGTTGCCCAGAACCATGCCGATAACGAGTGGCAAGATGGAGCCGATAATGGTGCCAATGGGAATGTTGGCGAGGCCGGAAACACCGAGGATGATCATCGTGACGGCGGGGCCAGCCGTAAAGAACAGGATACCGACGGCGCCCTGCTCGGACTCATCGCCGAACTCGCCCATGATGCCCGTATAGAGCGCCATGTTGCAAAACGTGATGCCGCCGATGATAGACACGGAGCTCAGACCCAGGAAGTTGTCGTTAAAGAAATATGCCACGCCCAGGCCGAGAGCCGCTGCGACGACCAGCTTGGGGATCAGCACGACGATGCCGGTCTTGATAGCGCCCGGCGTGGACTTAAAGCTGATGCCGGCGCCCACAAACAGCAGGATCGCGGCGACGATGGTATTGGAGCCACCGCGGCAGGCAGCCGTAAAGAATCCGCCGATCTCAAAAACCTGCGGGCAGAAGGTGTTGAGCAAAAGACCGACGATCATCGGATAAATCATGATGTCGCCCGGGATGCGCGGGACCTTGAATTTCTTTTGCTCGTTGGCGGTTGCTTCCTGTGCCATGAAACCCCCATTTCCGCTGACGGGGTACAAAAGCCCACGTCACGCTTTGCTACAGTAAAGTTTGACCATGGTACCAGAAGAAATAGACCAGCTCGGTGAAAAATTCGACAAGTTGGGATGGAACGAGATTCGGCGCCCGCGACGCCACCCCTATATAAGGCTCAAGACGATATAGAGTACGATGCCCGAGACGCAGCACCAAAGCATCGATTTTGTCTTGACCGCCACGACCACGACGCCGGCAGCCGCAATCCAGGGAACCAAGGCAGGCCAGGGTCCCACGTCGAACGCGCCGGGGCTCACCAAGTCGTTGGCGACCAGCGCGGCAAAGGCAGCGGGCGGGATATAACCCAGGGCCTCGGTAATGCGGGGCGACAGCGTTCTCCCGCGCAAGGCAAACGCCGGCGCGATGCGAAAGAACGCGATAGCAGCCCACGACGACAGCCACAGAACCAAGAACTCGTTAACGGGCATCGCGGGCACCTCTTCCGTCTAATACAGCATCGCACGCCAGCGCAATGGCAATGCCGACCACGACGCTTGCCGGCACGGCAATATTCGTGAAGCCCAAGAACTTGCATACGGCGACGGACACCGCGCCCGAAACCGCCGCGACAACGTTGCCGCGCGACAGCCGCTGCGAAAAGAGTAGACAGATAAAGAGCGACGTGCAGACGAAACTCGCAATAGCGGTGGGAACATCGACAACGGCACCGACGATGGCGCCCGTCGTACACGATACGCCCCATGTTGCGATAAGGATCACGTTGAGCACAAAGGACTCGCGCGGGCCCCAATCCTCCCCTTCAACCAACTTGGCAAGCGAGATGCCATATGCCTCCTCGGTAAGTGTCGCGGCAACAGCCAGCGTCTGACGCTTCGAGGCACCCGTCAGATGCGACGTGATCGATGCCGAGTAAAGCGCAAAGCGCGAGGAGATGGCAGCAACGCTCGCGACGATCGATGCTGCAGGCACGCCCGCCAGCCACAGGTTGCAGATCATAAACTGGCCGCTGCCCGTCACAAACGTGCTGCTCAGGGCAAAGACCATCCAGGGTTCCATTCCCGTCTGCCCCATGATCATTCCGCACGGCGCGCCTATTGCAACATAGGTAAGCATCACTGGCCAGACGGTTCTAACGATTTTGAGCACCATACGCTTCTCATCCTGACAAGGTCTCCGAGCCGCATGTAGCGACACGGCAGAATCATCATCCGACAGCAACCGAGTTCACCTACAATTGCCACCGGATCGAAAGACACAACTTTTTAGGAAGTCATTATGACAGCTATCGATCGAGACCGGACGCGCGCGGCCTTCAAAAGCTACACCGATGCCTACGACGCCACTAACCCACGCATCGCGCTCAAAATCGAGCATACGTACCACGTGGCCGAGGCATGCGATGCCGTAGCACGCGAGCAGGGCTGGTCGTCAGAAGATATTGACCTGGCATGGCTTTGCGGCCTGCTACACGATATGGGCCGCTTTGAGCAGTTGCGGCGCTGGGACACCTTTAAGGACGCCGAGAGCATGAGCCATGCAGCGCTGGGCATCGAGGTCCTCTTTGGCGAGAATCCCGCCGATGCACCCGC
>UQKQ01000016.1 GCA_900541645.1 uncultured Collinsella sp. | reverse complement strand
GCCAGAGCATGGGGGGCACGCCCGGTCCCGTTCCGAACCCGGAAGCTAAGCCCCATCGCGCCGAGAGTACTGCGGGGTCAGCCCGTGGGAGGCCAGGGCGCCGCTGACCGGTGGACGGCACCGAGCCGTCATCGAAACTGAAAAAGGGGGAGGCCTCGCGGCCTCCCCCTTTTTTGCGTTTATAGGGCCATCACTCCACTGTCGCTGTGTTTTTGACCCTCGTTTGTTGCATCTTCTGCGAACGGGCTACAATGTCATAGTCTGTGCAGCATGGAGGTGATTATGGCCGAAGCCGGAATCGGCGTTGATATCGTCGAGATTTCCCGAATGAATTCAATCCTTGAGAAGACGCCCGCGTTTGCTCGGCGCGTGTTTACCGATGAAGAGCGTTCGTATTGCGATGCCTCGTCTCGTCCTGCCGCGCATTATGCCAGCCGTTTTGCTTCTCGCGAGGCGGTACTTAAGGCGCTTGGTACGGGTTTTAGCCAGGGCGTTGGCCGTAAAGACGTTTCCGTAACGCGCGATAAGCTCGGCAAGCCAAAAGCGCTGCTTTCGGGCCGTGCTCTCGAAATCGCCCAGGAATTGGGCGTTGTCGAGGTCGCTCTTTCTATTACTCTGACGGGTGACTTGGCTGTTGCTAATGCCATTGCGATCACCGAGGATGCTCGACCTAAACCCAAGGAAGAAAAGGTGAGCACGAAGGAGCGCGTTGCTCAGACATTTAAAGAGGCTCGTTCTGTCTTAGACGAGCTCGAACAGCTGCAACAATCTGCTTTGTCGGAACATCTGGATGATGATCCGCAAGATGCGCTAGGAGCATAGATGAAACCGGTTTTGAGTACCGAGGAAGTCGTTCGCCTCGAAGATATTATCGAGCGTGAGGGTACCTCGAAGGCCGAACTCATGGAGTTGGCGGGCGAATTTGCTGCCAACGAGATTTTAAAGCTCAACCCCGATCGCGTTCTTGTATTGGTCGGTTTTGGCAACAATGGCGGAGATGGCTGGGTTGCCGCTGACATTCTGACGCATAAGGGCGTTGATGTAGATATCGTCTCTCCGGTTGAGCCGGATGAGATCCCTGCCGCTCTCGCTCGTCATGTCGCCCGTCGTACTGCTGGTCGCGACGTGCATGTGTGTGTCGGCCCCTCTCGTGATGAGCTGGAGGTGCTGATTGATAAGGCTGATGTTGTAGTCGATGCCATTTTTGGTACCGGTTTTCATGGTGATCTTCGTGCGCCGTTTTCAATCTGGATCCCCACGGTCAATGAAAATGCCGATCGCGTTGTCTCCATCGATGTTCCTTCGGGCCTGAATGCCGAGACGGGTGTGGTGGATGACGACTGCATTCGTGCCGAGCGTACGGTGACGATGATTGCTCCCAAGATCGGCTTATACAGCGCTGACGGTCCCGAATATGCAGGCGATCTGGTCTGCGGCGGTCTGTATGACCGCCTTGATGAGGTTATTGACGATGTCGACCATGCTGCCGAGATCGTGGAACCCGGTGACCTTGTGGACTATTTTGCTCCGCTGCCTACGAATATCGATAAGTACTCGCGCGGCTCGGTGCTCATTGTTGCCGGATCGGCGCAGTATCCTGGTGCGGCCATTATGGCTGCCAAGTCCGCTGCCCGCGCAGGCGCCGGCTATGTGGCAGTCGCGACTCCGGATGCGTGTGCCAACCTTATCCGCATGGCGCTCCCCTCGATTCCGGTCTTTGCTATTCCATCTGATTCCCGCGGTTCTTTTGGTGCCGCTGCGCGCATGACGGTATGTGAGATTGCCAAGAAATATAGCTGCGTGCTGTGTGGTCCCGGCATGACGACATCTGCCGGTGCCATGCAGGTGGTTTCGGGTCTGCTTGAGCTCGACGTACCGCTTATCTTGGATGCCGATGCTCTCAACTGCCTTGCCAAGATTGCAATCGATGGCATCGACAGTAATCCCGAGATGTATCGTCGTGAGCAGCCGCTCGTTATGACGCCGCATTATCGTGAGCTTTCGCGTCTCGTCGCCGGTGATGAGGTCAATGACCTTGGAACCGCGATTGCCGCCGCGCAAAAGGTTGTCTGGGCCGCCGGTTCCGATAACCTCGTTGTTATCGCTAAGGGCCCGACGACGGCCATTTGCGGTGTTGAGCGCGTGTTGCTGCCGCTCTCTGGCCCGGCGTCGTTGGCGACCGCTGGCTCGGGTGACGTCCTTGCGGGTATTCTGGCCGGCACGCTAGCCACCATGCGCGATGAGATGGACCGCTGGGAGCTGCTGTACTCGTATGCCGTCGCGCTTCATAGCTATGCCGGTTTTGCCGCGGCGACGGAGTTTGGCGAGAAGAGCGTTATCGCGACCGATCTTATCGACTTGATCGGTCCCGCCATGGAGTTGGCGGCAAAGGATGCGCTCGATGATCTGGGAATCACGGACGAAGGGTCGGATGACTAATTATGAATAAAGCCGATTTGACGCGTTGGTCCTGGGTCGAGATCGACCGCGGGGCGCTTCGCCGCAACACGAGGGCCTATAAGAATTTGCTGAATCCGCGTCAGCGCCTGTGCTGCGTGGTTAAAGCCGACGCTTATGGTCATGGAGCTGTTGAGTGCGCCAAGATTATGTATTCGGCCGGCGCCGACATGTTTGCCGTGGCGACGGTTAACGAGGGCGTTGAGCTCCGACAGGGCGGGATTACGAAACCCGTCCTTATCCTAAGCGAGCCGCCTATCGAGGCCATTCCGACGTTGCTCGAGTTCGATATCATGCCCTCGGTCTATACGTCCGACTTTGCTCTTGCGTATGGCGAATGTGCCGTCGCGGCGGGCAAGGTGGGCAAGTATCATCTCGCCATCGAGACGGGCATGAACCGCATCGGCGTACATTACACGCAGGTGCTCGACTTTGTCCGCGGTATTGATTTCCATCGCGGTATTCAGTGCGACGGCGTATTTACGCACTTCGCCACGGCCGATGAACCTTCGGGCTGGGACTACAAGCTGCAGTGCCAGCGCTTTACCGAGGCCGTTCAGGCCATTAAGGATGCGGGTTTTGAGTGCGGTATCGTGCATTGCGCCAACACGCCGTCCTCGATGCTCGACCCCTCGATGCATTTTGATATGATTCGCGCCGGCGTTGGCTTGTATGGCATGCAGCCGTGCGAGCTGAGTAGCCGTGTGATGCAGCTCGATCCCGTTATGAGCGTTCATGCGCGCGTGACGCGCGTGGCGCACCCTGCGATGGGCGAGGGCGTGGGCTACGGTTTTACCTACCGCGTACCGCGTACGCGCGTTCAGATCTGCACGCTGCCGATCGGTTATGCCGACGGCCTATCGCGTACGCTTTCCAATCGTATGGATGTGCTGTATCGCGGCGAGCGCGTGCGTCAGGTTGGCAATATCTGCATGGATCAGTTTATGGTCGCCATTCAGTCCAACCCGGCACACGAGATTCCCGAGGCCGAGTATGGTGACGAGATGATTATTGTCGGCCGCGATGGCGATGCCGAGATCACTATGGACGAGATGGCCCGACTGCGCGGAACGATTAACTACGAGGTCGCCTGCGGCTTTGGCATGCGTCTCGACAAGGTCTACGTGTAGGAGCCGCTATGGGCGTCATGCACATTCCCGGCCATACCCATCAGGCACCACGTGAGGTCGCACTCGAGGAGATCGAGGCCGTTCTGGGCGATTGTCACCTCTGCCAGCTCTACCAGTCGCGTCACAATATCGTGTTTGGCGTGGGAAACCCCCGCGCCCGCGTCATGTTTATCGGTGAGGCGCCGGGTCGCAACGAGGATTTGCAGGGCGAACCGTTTGTGGGGGCGGCGGGAGAAGACCTCAACGGCATTTTGTCGCTGGCGGGGCTCAAACGCGAAGACGTCTACATTGCCAATGTGCTTAAGTGCCGCCCGCCGGGAAACCGCAATCCGCGTCCCGAGGAAGTGCTGGCTTGCTCGCCGTTTTTGCGTGAGCAGATTCGAAGCATCTGGCCCGATATTATCGTGACGCTCGGCAACCCCGCGACGCACTTTGTGCTTAAGACCGAGATTGGCATTACTAAGCTGCGCGGTAGGTTCCACCAGATGGGGCATTTTGTAGTAATGCCTACTTTTCATCCGGCAGCAGCGCTGCGCAATCCGGCGTGGCAGGAGCTGCTGGAGGAAGACTTTAAGATGCTGGGCGATTATCTGGAGCGACATCCCGCACCAGAGGACGCCTCGGAATAATAAGGAGCATATATGTCCCTGGAGCGCCTGGGGGTAGGTACTTACAAAACGACTTGCGCTGCCGATACGGAGTACTTTGGCGAGCTAATTGCACCGTGCCTTGAGGACGGCGATGTGCTCATCCTGACCGGTGGCCTGGGAGTGGGCAAAACTCACTTTACCAAGGGCGTCTCGCGCGGGCTGGGCGATGGGCATATGGTTACGAGTCCTACGTTTGCGCTCATGGCCGTTCACGATCAAGGTCGTATTCCGCTGTTTCACTTTGATCTATACCGCCTGGAGCATGCCTACGAGCTCGAGGATACGGGCATTTTCGATGTGCTGGGCTACGAGGGTGCTTGCCTGCTGGAATGGGGCGAACAATTCCAGGACGAGCTGACGGATGAGTATCTTTCGGTGACGCTCAAGCGTGATGAGGGCGACAGCGATGTGCGAACGATAACGCTTGAGGCGCACGGTGACCGTGCAATGGAGCTTTCCCATTTGATTGATAAGGCTGTACAAGATGAGCTTGCATAACGACAACGCGCTGGTGGTGGCGCTCGATACCTCGACCGACATGCTTGCCTGCGCGGCAAGTTGGATTGATGGGCAGACGGGCGAGACGAAGCTCGCGAGTGGCGACCACATGTGTCGCCGTCACGCCAACGTTGAGCTCGTGAATACCGTTGATGGCGTGCTGGCTCAAGCCGGTCTGGATCGCAGCGATGTTGGTTGCTACGTGGTCGGTCGCGGCCCGGGGTCCTTTACGGGTGTGCGCATCGGCATCTCCACTGCCAAGGGCCTCGCGCGCGGTGCCAATGTTCCGCTGCTGGGCGTGTCGACGCTTGACGCTTGCGCTTGGACGGCGTGGAAGGCTGGCGTGCGCGGCAAGCTTGGTATCTTGGCCGATGCTATGCGCGGTGAGGTATATCCGGCGCTGTATATGCTGGTCGATGAGGGTCCCGAGCGTCAATTTGAGCGCGAGCACGTGGTCAAGGTCGCCGTGGCGCTCGATGAGTGGCGCCAAGCAGCGGACTGGGACCAGGTTCAGCTGACTGGTGACGGTCTCGTGCGCTATGGCAAGCTGTTGGGTGAGGACGAGACCGCTCGCTGCGTTGAGCGCGACCTGTGGTGGCCTTCGGGCGAGGGCTTGCTGCTCGCGCACGCTGCGGGTGACGGCGATCCGGCTCGCGTCCTGCCGATTTACACGCGCCTTTCGGATGCCGAGGAAAACGAGCGCAAGCGTCTTGGTCTTGCCGAGAGTGCGCAGAGCGAAATTACGGGCGTTGCCGATGAGCTCGCCGGTCGTCATCTGCAGTTCCGTCCCATGGGCGCGGCGGATGCCGAGGGCGCGAGCGCGCTAGAGGCTGCCTGCTTTGAAGGTGCCGGACACGAGGCGTGGACGCCGGGCATGTTCCTGTCCGAACTGGGCGAGGACGTCGCTGCGCCGCGTAGTTGGTGGGTGGCACACGACGACGGCAAGCTGCTGGGCCTTGCCGGCGGTATGGTCGTGGACGGTGATGTGCAGATTCTGGATGTCGCCGTCGACCCGGCACATCGCCGTGAGGGCATTGCCCGCAAGCTGCTGTCGCATGTGAGCTATGATGCCCAGATGCTCGGCTGCACCACGGCTTCGCTCGAGGTCGAGGACGGCAACGAGGGAGCGATTGCGCTCTATAACGCTCTGGGCTTTACCGAGGCAGGACGGCGCCGCGGCTACTATGGTGCCGGCAAGGATGCCATCGTCATGACGGCTCCGCTGCCCCTGGTGCTTCCGGTCGACAATGCTTCGCCCGAGCCGACGGCGGCAGAGCAGCGTGTATGGCCGCTGCCCGCGCCCGAACGCACTGCTGAGGAGCGTGCCGAAATCGAGCGCCGTCGCCTGGTGCTCGCTATCGAGAGTTCGTGCGATGAGACGGCCGTGGCGATTATCGATGCGGATGGCAATATGCTGGCCAACCAGGTGTCGACACAGATTGATTTTCACGCCCGCTTTGGCGGCGTGGTGCCCGAGATCGCCTCGCGCAAACACGTTGAGGTGATTGTGAGTGTCGTGGATGCGGCGCTCGAGGATGCCGCAGCATCGCTTGGTCTTGAGGGCGGAGCCATTGCCCCCAGCGAGCTTGCCGCCGTGGGCGTGACACAGGGTCCGGGCCTGGTGGGCGCCCTCGTGGTGGGCGTTGCCTTTGCCAAAGGCTTTGCCTACGCTGCCGGTAAGCCGCTCGTATGCGTCAACCATCTGGAGGGGCACCTGTTTGCCAACTTGCTGGCACAGCCCGACCTCAAGCCGCCGTTCATCTTCACGCTTGTCTCGGGCGGGCACACCATGCTCGTGCACGTGAAGGCATGGGGCGACTACGAGGTACTTGGTGAGACACTCGACGATGCTGTGGGCGAGGCCTTCGACAAGGTAGCCAAGGCGTTGGGTCTGGGCTATCCCGGTGGCCCCATCATCTCCAAGCTGGCCGAGACGGGCAATCCCCGCGCGATCGATTTTCCTCGCGCGCTTAACAGCAGGGGAGATTATCGTTTCTCGCTTTCGGGTCTTAAAACCGCTGTGACGCTCTACATCGAGCAGGAGACCAAAGCCGGCCGAACGATCCATCTGCCCGACCTGGCGGCTTCATTCGAGGCGGCAGTCTTTGACGTGCAGTACAAGAAGGCCAAGAACGCGCTGCATGCCACCGGATGCAAGGAGTATTGCATCGGCGGCGGTGTCTCGGCTAATCCGCATCTGCGCGAGATGATGATCAAGAAGCTCGGTCGTCAGGGGATCCGCGTGACGGTGCCGCCCTTGTCTGCCTGCACCGATAACGCCGCCATGATCGCGGAGGTCGCCCGCCGTAAATTCGACCGAGGTGAAATCTCACCGTTCGACGTCGACGCCGATCCAAACATGACGCTGTAGCTGGTACGGCGCGGTCCCCGGCGCTGCCCGGGCGCCAGCGGCCGCATATGAACTTTCCTGCTCTACAGTCCTGCTCACGACGGAGGCCACATTAAGTGGCCTCCTGTTCGTGCGGAACTCGCGATAAAGTTCATATGCGGCCGCTGGCGCCCGGGCAGCGCCGGGGACCTTTCTGTATCGATGCGGCTTCTGAGCCGGATTGGCGTCGACAACGTCCGGCAAGGTTAGCCAGCTGCGTCGAATTTCCGGCGTGCTTTAGCTGAAAGAAAAAGATGGTGTGCGGAGCTTTGCTCCGCATTTGGGATGGGAGCCCCTGAGAGCCGTGGGAGCCGGGCGGCGCATATGAACTTTATCGCGAGTTCCGCACGCAAAGGAAAGCACTTAATGTGCTTTCCGTCTTGCGCAGGACTGTAGAGCAGGAAAGTTCATATGCGCCGCCCGGCTCCCACGGCTCTCAGGGGCATCTCTCATGCAAAAACTGTCGTGGGGTAAAGTCCGAGGTCAGTGGCGTTTTATACCGAGAAATCCAAAAAAAAGTTGAAAATTCATTACAAATTTGCGTTGACTTTAGGCAACTAAAGTTTCATACTCCTTTTCAACCACTGGGGGATGTGAACACGCACGGATCGTTCGCATCATGATTGAAGAGGATTTCTTAGACATGTTCACGCATCAGCTAAACATTATCAGCGTAGTAATTATCTGATGCGGGTTAGCACATACAGCTAGCCCGTACGATAACGGGCGGCTGATGAAGATGAGGGCCGTCGAGCGCAACCGACGGCCCTCATTTTTTATGTCTAGGAAGTTCTTTTTAGAGGAGGAAATGTAATGAACGGAGTTTTGCTCATGGTTGTGGCCGCGGCGGTGCTCGCCTGCGGCTATCTGGGCTACGGCCGCTGGCTGGCCAACAAGTGGGGCGTTGACAAAGAGGCCCTCACGCCGGCCAAGCGCATGAAGGACGGCAAGAGCTTCTCGCCCGTCTCCGCCTTTACCGCGTTCTCGCATCAGTTCAGCTCGATCTGCGGTGCTGGCCCTGTCACGGGTACGATCGTCGCCATGGCCTTTGGCTGGCTGCCCGTCGTGCTCTGGGTCCTCGTCGGCGGCATCTTCTTTGGCGCCGTCCACGACTTTGGTGCTCTGTACGCTTCGATGAAGAACAACGGCAAGTCGCTCGCTCAGCTCATCGAGAAGTACATCGGCAAGACCGGCCGTCGCCTGTTCCTGCTGTTCTGCTGGCTGTTCTGCATCATCGTCATCGCCGCCTTCACCGACATGGTCTGCAAGACGTTCATGTTCACCCCGGCCGTTGACGCTTCTGGTGCTGCTACCGGTGCCATCGACTTCACCAAGTCCTATGCCGCCGGCTGCGCTGGTACCATCTCCATCCTGTTCACCTTCGTCGCTATCGCCTTTGGTTGGGCCCAGAAGAAGTTCAACCTCACCGGTGCCGCCGAGTTCGTCACCGGCGTGGTCCTCATGGTTCTCATGTTCGCCGTCGGTATGCAGTTCCCGGTCTACCTGGATAAGTTCCAGTGGTTCGCCGTCGTCATGGTCTACCTGGTCTTCGCTGGCGCTATGCCCATCCAGATGCTCAAGACCCCGCGTGACTACCTCACTTCCATCATGATGATCGTCATGATCGCCTGCGCTGTCCTCGGCATCGTCGTCCTGGGCGTTAACGGCCAGGCCACTATCACCGCTCCGGTCTTCACCGGCTTCTCCACTGCCTCCGGCATGATGTTCCCGGTCCTGTTTGTCTCCGTCGCTTGTGGTGCTCTCTCCGGTTTCCACAGCCTCGTTTCTTCCGGCACCTCTTCTAAGCAGGTCGAGAAGGAGCAGGACGCCGTCAAGGTCGGTTATGGCGCCATGATCGTCGAGTCCTTCGTCGGCATCCTTGCCATCATCGTCGCCGGCATCATGTTCTCCGATATGAACACCGCCGGTACTGGCGCCCTCAACGCCGGTGTCGCTTCCACCCCGTTCCAGATCTTCGCCGCTGGCATCTCCCGCGGTATGCAGGCCTTCGGTGTTGACGGTACGCTCGCTACCGTCTTCATGACCATGAACGTTTCCGCTCTGGCCCTGACCTCGCTCGACGCCGTCGCCCGCATCGCCCGCACCTCGTTCTCCGAGTTCTTTGCCCAGACCAACGACGCCCTGGCCATCGAGTCCAAGGCCGGCTACATGAAGGTTCTCGGCAACCCCTGGTTCGCCACGGTCGTCACCCTGCTTCCCGGTCTCGCCCTTGCCTTTGGTGGCTATGCCAACATCTGGCCGCTCTTTGGTGCTTCCAACCAGCTGCTCGGCGGTATGACCATGATCACCCTCGCCGTGTTCTGCAAGTGCACCGGCCGCAAGGGCTGGATGCTCTACGTGCCCGTCGCCTTCCTGCTCTGCTGCACCTTCACCTCGCTGGTCCAGAGCGCCATGGGCTGCATGACCGCCGTCCAGGCCTACGGTTTCTTCGGCACCATCCCGGCTACCGCCACCACGGCCGCCGTTTCCGTCGCCGCCACCAAGGGCCTGCAGCTCGTTTTCGCCGTCCTGCTGATGGTCCTGGGCCTCATCGTCGCCGTCAACTGCCTCAAGGAGTTCTTCGGCAAGGAGGCCGGCTCCATGCCTGATGAGGAGCCCGAGTGGTCCGAGATGGGCAAGGCCGAGTACGGTCGCGCCGCTGCCGCTGAAGCTCCTGCCGACGCCGAGGCCGCTAAGGCCTAGTCGGTCGGACGGGTTGAATCTCCCATCTATTTGACTCGGAAAGACCGGGTCCGCAATCAAGCGGACCCGGTCTTTTTTCTTGTGATAACAGGTGGTGCAAGGGCGTTCTCGCAGATGTTTTGCGTGGATAGGCTCGTGCGTTGTACCATATGGACGTATATGTGTGCATATGAAAGGGGCCCCGTGGCCAAGACGGTATATTCCGATAATCAAAACAATGTCGATGCTCTGGCTGAGCGTCTGAGCAGCCAGACGTCGCTTTCTGCCGAGCGCGCCAAGCTGGTTGCCTACGACCTGCTCTGCCGCAAGGCGCTCAAGATTAAGTCGAGCGCGCTGGCGCAGATTTTCCGCTCCGTCGATAAGGAATGCGATACCAAGGCGATGCGCGATGAGCTTATCGCGGCAAATATCGTGACCAAGATCGAGGGCAGCGGCATTAACGGGCGCCCGGCGTTCTATACCATCAATGTCGAGATCCGCGATGCCCAGGAGCAGCCTGCCGAGTCCGTCGAAGATTTTGTCGTCGAGGATTCCGCTGACGTGCCTGCTGTGGAAGAAGTTGCTCCGCGTGAGCATGTTGATACCGATGAGTTGCTCGATGAGAACGTCGTGCGTGCCTTTACGGCCAAGGCAGGGCGCGGCGGTTTTGGCGGGGGTGGCAAGCGCGATGCGCAGCGTCGCGCCCAGCAGGAGCGCTTCCGTCGCACCGTTGCTCGAAAGGGTGAGACGGATGCCGAGGCTGTTGAGAACGAGGTTGCTGCCGAGTCGCAGAGGCCCGCGAAGGAGCAAAAGCCCGTGGAGGCCCAGGAGCCCCAGCGTCGCCGTGGTGCCCACTTTAAGGCTGCGCAGCAGGATGTCGCGCATGAGGTTGAAGAGCTTTCCGAGGCCGCAGACGATGTTGAGGAGTCTGCCAAGAAGGCTCCGGGTTCATGCCGTCCCGGGCGTGGTTTTGCGAGGCGCGCGTATCCCGTAAGGCGTCAGGAGAAGGGCGAGCCGGCTTCGACCGCTCAGGCCGAGAAGGCCGAACAAACCGAGAAAACCGTTGAGCCGGCGGCTCGCGAGCAGCAACCTTCCGAGTCGCAGCCTGCGGCTGACACTGAGGTCAAAGCTCAACAGACCGCTGATAAGCAGGCTGGGGAGAGCGCCTCAGGCAAGCCCCGCCGTCGTCGTCACCGCGGCGGTCGTGGCTCAAATGCCGAGGCCGCGGCCGAGAAGACAGCGACACAAAACGGAGATGAGAAGGCCGAGACTCCGGTGGATCAGGTCAAGCGCCAGCCGGCGAAGGAGGCCAAGTCCGATCGTCCGCAAAAGCGCTCGTCTGCGCCCAAGCAGGAACGTAATACCCGGGCAGATTCCAAGCGTAAGCCTCATGCACAGGCTGAGCCTGCCGCGGCTGATAGTGCTACCCAGCAGCCCGAGTCGGCCGTCCACGGCGAGGTATCGGCGTTTGCCCTTGCCCGCGTTTTGGGCAGGCAGCTGCTCAAAGTTGTCCCTACGCCTACGGCGCTCTCTAAGATCAAGGAGCAGCAGACTCAAATTGTTAAGGTCGAGGGCAAGGACGGCAAAAAGGCGCCGCAGCGCACTCAGCACAACGAGATGTCCAACCGCAAGATTGCCGAGGAAATCGCAATCATCCAGGCTTGGATCGAGCAAAACCGAGGTGCCGATACGCCGGTTGCCTCGCGCCGCCAGCGTGCCTACCAGCTTTTTAACGATGAGAAGGCCTTTGACGGCAAGCACGGCGAGCGCCTAATTCGGCGTATGACCGAAAAGGGCATCAGCATGCAGGCGATTAAGGTCGCCCCCAACCGCCCCGTTCACTTTACGGGTTTCTTTACGCTGGGCGCCGATAAGCCGTTCATTATGGTCGAGAACCTGGACACCTACGACGAGATCGTCAGGCTGCTGCGTGGCCGCAAGCACGCCAAGCTCTTTGGCATCAAGGTGGGCGGCGTGATTTTTGGCGGCGGATGCAAGGCGAGCGTCTCGCATGCCCTGGACGATTATCTGGCTGAGATCGGCTATCGCTTTAACTACGTCTACTACGTGGGCGATATCGACCGCGAGGGCGCGCGCATCGTCGAGCAGGCTCGCAATGCCAATGTGGTTGAGATTCGCCTGCATGCCGGCATGTACCGCGCCATGCTCGCCGAGCATAAGCGTCGCGTGAAGGCCGGCGGCGAGTGCGAGCCCGCGGCTGCCAACCAGGGCGTGCCGCAGAACTTGGCGGCGACGATCAAGGATCTGCCCATGGTCACGCGCGTGCAGTTCCGCAATGTGCTGCGCGAGGGCGGGCGCATTCCGCAGGAGATTCTGATGACCGCCGACTATCGGGATGGCGACTCGGGAAGCTTCGACCGCATGCTTAACAACTAAATTCCGCCGGCCCCGGGAGAGCGGGGACACCGGCTTAGGTTTCCTGCTCTACAGTCCTGCTCACGACGGAGGCCACATTAAGTGGCCTCCTGTTCGTGCGGAACTCGCGATAAACCTAAGCCGGTGTCCCCGCTCTCCCGGGGCCTGTCGTGGCTTGGCCGTTGCATGCGGCTCGCTTTTCGGAACGGGGCTGACGGACACGTTCCGAAATCTACCACCGTCGCTGTGCAGTGTGTCTATAAAGAGCCGTGGCCAAAAAACATCAAATATGAGTACTGATACTCTTTTAGTAGCAGTAATTTTGACCACATTTAAGGTGATTTGACGTGTCGATCGAGCAGATAAGCTGCCGTATCTCCTCAAGTGTTCATTAAAGGAAGACCTTGATGCGAATAAATCTCATTAAGATCTTCTTTTATTAACGAAAATAATGTAGCTACAACGGTAACAGTACTCATATTTGCCGTTTTTTGGCCACAGTCCTTCGGAGGGTCCTCGAAAATAGTCCCGAGCCGGCACTTGGGGACGTTCCTATAATGCCGGCACTTAGGAGCGTCCCCAAGTGCCGACACCGCGTCTGCCTGCGGCGGCCGCGCCCCGCTGCATCGCTTCGCTCCTTGCGTGCTGCGCTGGAAAACGCTTCGCGTTTCCTCAGCTCCGCACCCTTGCGGGCTCGAATTCCTCCGCTTGCCCACAAGAAAGCGCCCTGGGCTGTTATGGGCTTAGGGCGCTCAGTTTTAATGGCTGGGACGGAGGGATTCGAACCCCCAACAGCCGGCACCAAAAACCGGAGTTCTACCGTTGAACTACGTCCCAATGTGTGGTGTTGCCCAAAAGCAACTCGTCTAGTTTACCTAATCTGCGAGGGCATCGCAAACGCCGTCGAGTAGGCGTACGGCGAGCGTCTGCGCGTCGCTGGCCGTGAAGGTGCCGTTGTAGCGCGTCATGCCCGTGAGCTCAATGCGAATGCGAGCCGGCTTCTGCTGCGCGGCGACATTGGCGGTGCGGATGCGCTGGGCCAGGTTGTGGCACTCGGCGAGGGCAATCGTGGCGCGTGGCGCGGCGTCGGCGGGCAGCTCGTCGCTTGCGATCTCGAGCACCAGGTCAACGTCGGTTGGGACCTCGGAGTCGCAGAGCATCATGCCGCTGTTGTCGGTCGTTGCCGTGGCGATGTTCCACATGCGCGAAGCAACGCTGCGTGCGATGGGGTCCTCACCGATAACGGCGATCTGGAAGCGCTCGAGCACGTTGGCGGCGCGAGCAAAACCGATGCGGGACTCGGCTTCGGTGACCGAGGGCTTGCCCTCCCACACATGGTGCAGGCGGTTGATGTAGGCGTAGGTGTCCTGGAAGGCCATGCCGTCGGCAAACAGGCCGACATTTTCCTGGAACTGCTGCAGGGCGGCCTCGGTATGCGGACCAAAGTAGCCGTCGTCTTCGCCACAGGCAAAGCCCAAAACGTTGAGAGCGCGCTGCAGGGCCTGCACATCGGCGCCATGGAAATTGGGCATGCGCAGATACAGAGTGCGGTCGCCCAGCTTATACGAGGCGTCGACCAGGGCGCTCCAACAGGGGATATCGACGGCATGACCGGCAGCAAGGCCGCTGTCGAGCCTGAAGGTGCTGACGGCCTGCTCGGTGGTGGTGCCAAAGCGCTTGTCGACAACCTCGGCGTCATCGATTGTATAGCCGAGCTGCAGAAGGCGGGACTGAACATCCTCGACGGCTGCTCCCTGCATGCCCGTGGTAATAGGTTCCATGAACGAACCCCTTTCGGCGTACCATTCGTACTATTTTGAGCGTGTGTCGGATAGACAACGCGAGACAATTTATAAACATGCACTCAATAGTGTAGCAACTTGTACCCAAACTCGCTGCCCACAGGTTTTATGACCCCCGCTAGTTAAGACGCTCCACAAAGAAATCTGCCATTGAGAGGAAGAGCTCGCGCGCATGCGGGTCGAGCTCGACGCCTTCGATAGCGGCCTTGGCCTTAGCGGTCAGGTCGAGCGCATAGGTGTGGGCGTAATCGATGGAGCCGGTCTCCTGGAAGATCTCCACGGCGCGTGCGAGCTGCGCAGGGTCCTCGGTGCCCGAGGAAAGGATTGCCTCGATCTCGTCGTGATAGCGCTCGTCTGACAGGGCATGCACGGCAACGAGGGTGCGCTTGCCCTCGGTGATATCGGTGCGGAAGTCCTTGTTGGCGGCCTCCTTGGTGCCGATCAAGTTGAGCAGGTCGTCTTGAATCTGGAAGGCAAGGCCCGTGTGCAGCCCAAAGGCGCGCAGTGCCTCAATCTGCTCTTCGCTGCCGCCGCCGATAATGGCTCCGGCGGCAAGCGGCGTCGCTCCGCTGTAGTACGCGGTCTTGTGCGTCGCCATGTCCAGATAATCGTCGACCGAAATGTCAAAGCGCCCGTCGCGGACCCAGCCCAGGTCGAGCGCCTGGCCCTCGATGGTACGGACGATCATTTCGGTAAGCTCGTGGAGCACGCGAAGCTTCACGTCTGCGTTGAGTGTGGGGTCGTCGAGAACCGTCTTGGTGACCATGGTGAGCGCCAGGTCACCGCAGTTGATGGCAAGACCGGTGCCCTCGGTAAGGTGCATGCAGGGCTTGCCGCGACGAATCTGCCCGTTGTCGGCGATGTCGTCGTGGATGAGTGCGCCCGACTGAAAGTGCTCGATGGCCGCCGCTGCGCTGCGGGCGCTCTCAAAGCTGCCGCCTACCGCAGTGGCGGCGAGCATGCAGATGAGCGGGCGGTGGCGCTTGCCAGCGTTTGCCGTAAATGCCGAGAGCGGGGTATACAGGTAGCGCTCGATATCGGCGGAAGTCGCCTGTCCGTCAAAGAACGTGGCCAGATAGTCGTTAATCTGGTCAAAGTGCTGGGCTAAAAAGCTGGTAAACGGACTGGACACGGGTTCTCGCATTCTTTGATAGGTTGCATCGTTGCATTATGCAGACAACATATTGCCACATTAGGGCGTCGAGCGCGGCGGTTGAAGACGATTGGTCCATGCGGCCGCAAGTGCGGTAGGGGCTTGGCTAGATAAGCCCAAAGTGTTCGAGCGCGGTGACGACGCCGTCGTGGTCGATGCTGTCGGTGACATAGTCGGCCTTTTCCTTGAGGAAGTCCGGCGCGTTGCCCATGGCGATGCCAACGTCGACGGCGGTCATCAGTGAGACGTCATTGCTGGCGTCGCCGATGCCGTATACGGTTCCGTGGTGGGGATCGAGGGCGTCGAGTACGGACTGGATACCCTCGCGCTTGGTGCATTCGCGAGGCGAAATCTCGGTCACTTCGAGCTCGAGCTCGTTAAAGCAGAGCAGCGGCTCAAACGCTTGATCCTGAGCGATGCGGTTGGCAAGCGACGTGGACATTAAGATCTTGTAGGCGCTGTAATGTTGCAGCTGCGTAATTGCATCGCCCACGGTGCGGGCGTATCCCGGGGCGTCGGGCGCATCGGCACTCATGCGAACGACGCCATTGAGTCCCTCAAAACGAATCACTTCGTCCGATTGCTCAAGAATGGGAGCAAGGCGCTGCAGCATGCCGGGCGTCATCGCCAAATCGCGAATCACGTGTCCCTCAAGTTCGACATAGCCACCCGCGAGGCAGACGATGCCGGTCCAGGGCAGCTCGAGCAGCTTTGGATGGATGCAGCTCAGCGTGCGCCCTGTGCAGATAAACGCCATATTGCCCTTGGCGACAAAATCACGGATGGCTTGCGAGACCGCTTCATTGGGATAGGGGGAGAGGTCTCGCTCGCTCTCGGGAAGCTCTTGTGCCACTCGAGGGTCTTGCCAGGCGAGTGTTCCGTCGATATCGAAGAAGCAGATATCGCCGCGCTTATGGGCTGCGCTGGCGGCAGGGGAGGCCGAGGTGGTGGGCACAAATCCCGGCTCGAGGCCCATGATCTGGTCAAAATGCTCTTTAACGCGGGGAACGGAGATGCCAATAATCACCTGGGCGGTCTTGCCCGTAATGATGAGGCCCTTGGCGCCCGCCGCGACGAAGGCTGCGTTGTCTGCGACAACGGAAGGTTCTGCGACCTCAACGCGCAGACGCGTGGCGCAATTGGTCGCTCCTACAATATTGCTAACGCCACCCAAGAGCGCAACGACTTGCTCAGCAAGCAGATGATCTTGGGATGATTGGTTGTCGGTGCCGTTTTGGGCCGCGCCTTCTTTGGCAGAGCTTTTTCCCGTCAGACGTGCGAGCGCCGCATCGCTGGCGATATGATCCTCGCGGCCTGGGGTTTTTAGGTCGAAAGCCAGAATGAGGCCCCGGAAGACCAGAAAAAAGACAGCGCTAAACATCAGACCGATACCGAGCGCCAAAAGGTAGGAGCTGGCATGCATTCGCATGAGTGGGATGAAGTTGAAGGCCGTCATTTCCATGAGACCGCCCGAGAAGATGCCGACGATGCCAAAGAAGTTCATGGTCATGGCAAGGCAGGAGGATAGGACGGCGTAGAGCAAAAAGAGTCCGGGATAGGTGAACATAAAGAGAAACTCGAGCGGCTCGGTGACGCCGCAGACCACCGAGGCGACGATGGCGGGCAAAAGGATGACTTTAAGGCCGGCGCGGCGTTCGGGTTTGGCGGTGAAATAGAATGCTGCCGCGATGGCGGGAAGGCCAAAGAGCTTGCCCCAGCCGGTGGCGGTAAAACCTGCCCAGGGCGCAAGTTCATTTAAAGGGCGCGTGCTATGGGAGAGAATGGGGAGCAGGTTGGTCCACGTGGCGTAAATACCGTCGTGAATGACCAGATTGTCGTAATAGATGGGCATATAGAGCAGGTGGTGCAGCCCCATGGGCTCGAGTGCTCGCTCCAAAAACACAAAGATGCCCACGCCGAAGGGGCCGACGCCCGCAAGTGCGTGGCGCAGCGTTTCGGTCACAGCGTATGCGAAAGGCACGATGGCGGCCGAGATGGCGGCAAGGGCAAACACGGCAAAAAAGCTGATGAGGTAGACCAGCGAGGAACCCGAGAAGGTGCCGAGCCAATCGGGAACCTTGGCATCGTAGAAGCGGTCATGGATCGCGACGACGGTTGCCGACACCGCCAGCGGGCCGATAATGCCGGTGTCGAGCGTCTTGATGCCGTCGATGACGGTGATGCCGCTGGCGGGGGTCAAAGATGATGGGTACTTAAGTCCAAGGTTGTCTCCGCTCAGCTTAATGATCTCGCTCAAAAAGAAGCAATAGGCAAAATAGGCCACGAGTGCCTCGAGGCAGCAGCGTGCCGGTTGCTTTTGGGCAAGACCGATAGGCAGCGCTACGGCAAAAAGGAGCGGGAGACGTTTAAAGACCGTCCACGAGCCGCGCTGGATGATGGTCCAGAAAACGTACCAAGGGGTTCCGTATACGGCGAGATCGCCGACGATGTCTACGGTCGTGGCGAGGGCGGAGATGCCGACCATGAGGCCTGATATAGAAAACAGCATGGCGGGCGCGAACATGGCTCCGCCAAAACGTTGGATTTTCTGCAGCATAATATGCCTTCCGGATGCAACATGCTGTGCGAGCAAGAACGTTTAAACAATGAACTCATTGTAGAGGACTGGCTGCTTGCCGCATTGACGGTTTTGATTCGGTCCGATTTGGGTTTCGGGGGAACCGTCGACGGTAAATAATCCGTGCTTTACCGATAATCGGTTTAAACAACTTTAAGAAATGCTATCGTGCCTAGCCATACATATTCATTAGAGGTGAAATCATGCCAAAAGCGATTTACGAAGGAATCTACCGCGAGATCCGTTCGCGCATCATTAACGGGACCTATGCGTTTCAGGAGATGCTGCCAACCGAAGCCGAGCTGACCGCGGAGTTTGGCTGCACGCGCAATACCGTTCGACGCGCCTTGAGCATGCTGGCCGACCAGATGTTTGTGCAGCCTATACACGGTAAGGGCGTGCGCGTTATTTGGCTTAAGGGCGAAACCGACATGCTGGGCGCACTCGAAGAGGTTGAGTCGTTTGGCGAGTTCGCAAAACGCAACAATGCCGTCGCATCGACCGAGGTCAAGTCTTTTGAACATTTGATTTGCACTGAGCAACTCTCTCGCCGCCTGGGCTTTAAGGTGGGCGAGGAGCTGATTCGCGTAGTGCGTGTCCGAAGCCTCAACGGCAGCGCGCGCCAAGTGGACCATGGCTACTTTTTGGCGTCGGTCGCCAAGGGCCTGACCCCCGAGATCGCGGCGGATTCTATCTACGGCTATCTGGAGCACAAGTGCGGCGTCAAAGTGATGGCGAGCCGTCGTACGGTGAGTGTCGAGCTCGCCAACGATGAGGACTGCAGCTATCTGGACCTTGGCAAGTACAACTGCGTCGCCGTTATGGAGAGCCAGTCGTACACCTCGGACGGCATCTTGTTTGAGGTCACGCATGCCCGCACACACCCCGAGATCTTCCATTACCGCGTCAATTCCAAGCGATAGCCGGCTAGCTCGCAGCCTGACGAGACTCATGCCCTCAAAGCGAAAACGCCCGGTCAAACCGACGATGCATCGGCTTGACCGGGCGTTTTCTCTGCATTCGATAATAAATAATTGTTTATACAAAACTTGTCAAGTATCAAGTTGAAATTACCGTTCACCGAAGTTTTTCTACCGCTCTAGTAATACTTGTTCAAACAACTAGCCAAATAGCGTATTGTACAAGTCAGCAAAAGGGGCAAAGTCCCCGAGCCAATCTCCGAAGGCGGCGGCAAAGGGTGCCGCCACGGTGTGAAAGGGTGGATTGTAATGAAGAACGAAATGAGCAGAAGGCAGTTCCTGGGCTTTGCTGGTTCCGCGGCTGCGGTTCTTGGTCTGGGCCTCGTGGGCTGCGGTGGTTCTGCCGGCTCTGGCTCCTCTGCTTCTGGTGACGCTGCCGAGGTCTACTTCCTCCAGTTCAAGCCCGAGGTCGACAAGGAGTGGAAGGAGATCGCCAAGGCGTACAAGAAGGAGAAGGGCGTCGAGGTCAAGATCGTGACCGCCGCCTCCAACACCTACGAGGAGAAGCTCAAGTCCGAGATGTCCAAGAGCTCCGCTCCGACGCTGTTCCAGGTCAACGGCCCCACCGGCCTTAAGAACTGGAAGGACTACTGCGCCGATCTTTCCGACACCAAGCTCCGCGGCGAGCTCATCGACGACTCCCTGGCGCTGCAGTCCGACGGCAAGGATCTGGGTATCGACTGGGTTCAGGAGAGCTACGGCATCATCTACAACAAGGAGCTCCTCGAGAAGGCCGGCTACAAGGCCGAGGACATCAACTCCTTCGACAAGCTGAAGGCTTGCGCCGATGACATCCAGGCCCGCAAGGACGAGCTCGGCGTTGACGGTGCCTTCACTTCCGCCGGCATGGATGACTCCTCCAGCTGGCGCTACACCACCCACCTCGCCAACCTCCCGCTCTACTACGAGTTCGAGAAGGAGCACAACCAGGAGGACGACGAGATCAAGGGCGAGTATCTCGACAACTTTAAGCAGATCTTCGACCTGTACATTACCGACTCCACCTGCGATCCTTCGCAACTCGCCTCCAAGACCGGTGACGACGCCACCAACGAGTTCGCAACCGGCAAGGCCGTCTTCTACCAGAACGGCTCTTGGGCCTACGCCGACCTCACCAAGGCCGGTATGACCGACGACCAGCTCGGCATGTTGCCGATCTACATCGGCGTCGACGGCGAGGAGAACCAGGGCCTGTGCTCCGGCGGCGAGAACTACTGGTGCGTCAGCTCCCAGGCTTCCGAGGATGCCCAGAAGGCCACCGAGGACTTCATGTATTGGTGCGTCACTTCTGACACCGCCACCAGCATCATCGCTGACAAGATGGGTCTGACCGCCCCGTTCAAGAGCGCTAAGGAGACCACCAACGTCTTCTCTCAGCAGGCCGTTGCTATGGCCAAGGACGGCAAGAAGACCGTCGCTTGGGACTTCGTCTACATCCCCTCTGAGGAGTGGAAGAAGAACCTCAAGCAGGCTCTCATCGCTTATGCTGCCGACAACACCAAGTGGGACGGCGTCAAGAACGCCTTCGTCGATGGCTGGAAGACCGAGAAGGCTGCTTCCGAGTAAGCAGTTGCTGCCCAAGCTATCTGATTAGCGACAGGGGGCGGGCAGACGTAGGTTTGCCCGCCCCCTGCATATTGAAAGGACCCTTCTATGGGCAAAGCACTCAAGCGCTGGTGGCCGCTCTTTATGCTGCCCACGTGTCTGGCGTTTATGATCGGGTTCGTGATTCCCTTTATCCAGGGTTTCTATCTCTCGTTCTGCCAGTTTATTACCATCAATAACGCGCACTTTGTCGGTATCGAGAACTACGTGCGCGCACTGACCGACCCGCAGTTCTCCACGTCGTTCTTCTTTACCGTGGCGTTTGCCTTCCTGTCGACGGTGCTCATCAACGTGATCGCGCTGGCCATTGCGCAGGCGCTCACTCGCAAGGCGCTCAAGGGCACCAACATCTTCCGTACGATTTTCTTTATGCCTAACCTGATTGGCGGCATTGTACTGGGTTACATTTGGCAGATTCTGATCAACTGCCTGCTCTCCAACGTGGGTGCCCAGCTTATCGCCCTCAACTCCGCCGCTGGCTTCTGGGGCCTTATCATCCTGACCCTGTGGCAACAGGTCGGCTACATGATGATCATCTACATCGCCGGTCTGCAGTCCATTCCGTCTGATTACATCGAGGCCGCCAAGGTCGACGGCGCTACGGCATGGCAGACGTTTTGGAAGGTTAAGATCCCCAACCTGATGCCGACCATCACCATCTGCCTGTTCCTGTCCATCACCAACGGCTTTAAGCTGTTCGACCAGAACCTCGCCCTTACCGGTGGTGCCCCGGCGCACTCCACCGAGATGCTCGCCCTGAACATCTACAACACGTTCTATTCGCGTGCCGGCATCGCATGGCAGGGCATCGGTCAGGCCAAGGCAGTTATCTTCTGCATCCTGGTTGTCGCTATTTCTATGATCCAGCTTAAGGCCACGAGGTCCAAGGAGGTGCAGCAGTAATGAAACGCGATAAGGCTATTAACCGCGCGCTCTCGATCTTCTTTACGATTCTGTCGCTCGCGTGGATCTACCCCGTGTTCATGATTGCGCTCAATTCCTTTAAGAAGGGGACCGCAATCAGCACCACCACGGCGTTCGATCTGCTCACGCCCGAGACGTTCAACGGCCTCGCAAACTACGTGCACGCTCTTAACGAGCAGGGCTTTGCCTCGGCGTTTATGTACTCGCTCATCATCACAGTCACGTCGGTCGTGCTGATTCTGGTGTGCTGCTCCATGTGCGCTTGGTACGTGGTTCGTGTCAACAACAAGATCTCGAACTTCTTCTATTACCTGTTCGTGTTCTCGATGGTCGTACCGTTCCAGATGCTGATGTTCACGCTGTCCAATTTGGCGGACCGCATCGGCTTTAATACGCCGTTCAACATCTGCTTTATCTATCTGGGCTTTGGCGCGGGCCTGGCGGTCTTTATGTTCGCCGGCTTTGTAAAGAACATCCCGCTCGAGATCGAGGAGGCGGCCATGATTGACGGCTGCAACCCGGTTCAGGTGTTCTTTAAGATCGTTCTCCCCATCATGAAGCCCACCTATCTTTCGGTCGGCATCCTCGAGACCATGTGGGTCTGGAACGACTACCTGCTGCCCTACCTTACGCTCGACTCCACCAAGTACAAGACCATTCCTATTTTGATCCAGTACTTCCGCGGCGGCTATGGCCACGTCGAGCTCGGCCCCATGATGGCCTGCATCATGATGGTCGTTGTCCCCATCGTCATCATGTACATCTTCTGCCAGAAGTACATCATCGACGGTGTGGTGGCAGGTGCCGTCAAGGGCTGATGCCGTAACTGTTTTGCAAGTTTTGGCGGCGCCCCTCAGCGCGGCGCCGCGTATCGAAAGGTAGAGACATGGCCGAGATCGTTCTCAAACATGTTCAGAAGGTGTATCCCAACAACGAGTCAAAAAAGAAGGGCTTCTTTGGCAAAAAGAAGAAGACCGAGGAGAAGAAGCACAACCTCAAGGTTACCGAGGACGGTGTGCTCGCTGTAGAGGACTTCAACCTCACCGTTCACGACCAGGAGTTCATCGTCCTCGTTGGCCCCTCTGGCTGCGGTAAGTCCACGACGATGCGCATGGTCGCCGGCCTAGAGGACATCACCTCCGGCGACGTGCTCATCGACGGCAAGCGCGTCAACGACGTGGCGCCCAAGGACCGCGACATCGCCATGGTGTTCCAGAGCTACGCTCTGTACCCCAATATGACGGTGTACGAGAACATGGCGTTTACGCTCGAGCTCAAGAAGGTCCCCAAGGACGAGATCGACCGCAAGGTGCGCTCTGCTGCCGAGATCCTGGGCATTACCGAGTATCTCGACCGTAAGCCTAAGGCGCTTTCGGGTGGCCAGCGCCAGCGCGTCGCCATCGGCCGCGCCATCGTGCGAGACCCCAAGGTCTTCCTGATGGACGAGCCCTTGTCCAACCTGGATGCCAAGCTGCGTAACCAGATGCGCGCCGAGCTCATTAAGCTGCGTCACGAGATCAAGGGCACCTTCATCTACGTTACCCACGACCAGACCGAGGCTATGACCCTCGGTGACCGTATCGTGGTCATGAAGGACGGCGTCGTCCAGCAGATCGCCACCCCGCAGGAGGTCTTCAACCATCCCGCGAACATCTTCGTCGCCGGCTTCATCGGCGTGCCGCAGATGAACTTCTTCGATGCCCAGCTGGTGCGCTCGGGCAACGGCTTTACCGTCAAGACCGAGGATATGAACGTGGCGCTCGCCCCCGAGACCTGCGCTCAGCTTGCCCTCAACTGGGACGGCGGCGACGTGAAGGAGATCACGGCCGGCGTGCGTCCCGAGCAGATTCTGCTTGCCGACAAGGGCGAGGAGGGTGCGCTCCAGGGCACCGTCGAGGTGACCGAGCTCATGGGCTCGACCGAGCATGTCCACGTGACTGCTCCCGACGGCCAGTTTGTCCTGATTATCCCCGTCGTCGACCTCGAGGCCAAGGGCGCGCTCAAGGCTGGCGACCCCATCTGGTTCAAGTTCGAGAAGAACGCGACTCATCTCTTCGATAAGGTGTCTGGCAAGAACCTTATCTAGGCCCGGTGCATCCAGGCCCTCCCTTTGGGCGACTGCGGCTTTGCCATCCTTTTGCCGCGGTCACATATAAGGCTCCCCTCCCGTCCACTGGGCGAGAGGGGAGCCTTTCTTTGTGTTGGGACTGTCTGACCGGTCGTTTGTCTCGATCTGTAACGGATAGGGCCGATTTCGGACGTTAGATGTTACAGATCGAGACGGTTCCGCTGAGCTAACCATTTCATCTAAATCTGTAACACCAAAGGCGAATTTCACCTGCTAGATGTTACAGATTGAGATAAACCCGAGGGGAGGGGCCGGTATGTCTCAATCTGTAACGGCTGGGACCGTTTTGGTTGAGTAATTGCTACGGATCGAGATTGTTTGGCCGAGTCGGATCACAGGGTAACGTGCGGGCACAAAAAACGGAGCCGTGTTGCCACGACTCCGTTTCTCAAGAGGATGGGTAAGGGGAATGAGCTAGCTCAGGTGCCAAATCTCGTCGTTGTACTGGGAGATCGTACGGTCGGACGAGAAGGTGCCGGCGTTGGCGATATTGATGAGCGCCTTGCGCATCCAGGCGTCCTGGTCCTCGTAGTCGGCCAGCACGCGCTCCTTGGTCTGGATGTACTCCTCAATGTCGAGCAGGGCCATAAACCAGTCCTTGCCCTTAATGTCGTCGTGCAGGCGCTGCAGGCGCTCGGCGTTGCCGGTTGCCATAAAGGCCGGGTTGGTGATGAAGTCCACCAGCAGTTTAATGCCGGGCTTGCGGTAGAGCGCACCGGCGTTGTAGGTGCCGTCGGCGTAGAGCTGCTCGACCTGTTTGGACGAGGCACCAAAGGTATAGATGTTCTCGTCGCCCACGAGCTCGGCAATCTCCACGTTGGCACCGTCGAGCGTGCACAGGGTTAGGGCGCCGTTGAGCATGAACTTCATGTTGGAGGTGCCGCTCGCCTCCTTGGAGGCCAGGCTGATCTGCTCGGAGATGTCAGCGGCGGGGATCACGCGCTCGGCGGCGGTGACGTTGTAGTTCTCAATCATGACAACCTGCAGGTAGGGAGCCACGTCGGGGTCGTTTGCAATCCACTGCGACAGCGTCAGGATCAGATGGATGATGTCCTGCGCGATAGTGTAGGCAGGCGCCGCCTTGCCGCCAAAGATGATGGTGACAGGGTGCTTAGGCCTGTTGCCGTTCTTGATATCGAAGTACTTCCAGATGATGTAGAGCGCGAGCATCTGCTGACGCTTGTACTCGTGGATGCGCTTGACCTGGACGTCGATGATGGCGTTGGAGGGAATGGTCACGCCCTGCTCGAGCGCCATGAACTGGCGCATGATGGCCTTGGCCTCGACCTTGGTGGCGGCCAGGCGCTCAAGAACGTCCTTGTCGTCGGCGAACTTGGCGAGTTTGCTCAGATCGCCGGTGCTGCGCCAGTCGGTGCCGATTACATCGTCGAGCAGGCTGGCGAGCGCGGGGTTGGCTCCATGGATCCAACGGCGGAAGGTGATGCCGTTGGTCTTGTTGGAGAACTTCTCGGGATAGATCTCGTAGAACGGATGAAGCTCGGTGTCCTCCAAGATCTTGGTGTGGAGGGCGGCTACGCCATTGATGGAGAAGCCAAAGTGGATGTCCATGTGGGCCATGTGGACGGTGTCGTATTCGTCGATGACGGCGACGCGCGGGTCATCGTGCTCGGCCTTCGCGATCTCATCGAGCTTGACGATAATGTCGGCGATGGCAGGGGAGACCTTCTGCAGGCTGACGAGCGGCCACTTCTCGAGCGCCTCGGCAAGAATCGTGTGGTTAGTGTAGGCGACCATGGAGCGTACGATGGTCACGGCCTCGTCAAACTCGATGCCATGCTCGGTGGTGAGCAAGCGAATGAGCTCGGGGATGACCATGGTGGGGTGCGTGTCGTTAATTTGGACCACGGCGTAGTCGGCCAGATCGTGCAGGTTGCTGCCGCGCTCGATGGCCTCGTCGATCAGGAGCTGGGCGGCGTTGCTCACCATGAAGTATTCCTGGTAGATGCGAAGCAGGCGGCCCTGCTCGTCGGAATCGTCGGGGTAGAGGAACAAGGTGAGGTTCTTGGCGATCTCTGTCTTGTCGAAGTCGATGGAGCTGCCGGGGACCAGGCCGTCGTCGACGCTCGCCAGGTCGAACAGGCGCAGACGGTTCTTGGTGGGCTGGCCGTAACCGGGCACGTCGATGTTGACGAGCTTGGAGGTAACGGCAAAATCGCCGAACTCGACGGTGTAGGAGCGGTCGTCGTCGACTAGGATGTCCTGCTCACCGAGCCACTCGTCGGGGACGGCCTTCTGCTGGTTGTCGACAAAGCGCTGACGAAACAGGCCGTAGTGATAGTTGAGGCCCACGCCATCGCCGGTCAAGCCCAGCGTGGCGATGGAATCCAGGAAGCATGCGGCCAGGCGGCCCAGGCCGCCGTTGCCGAGCGACGGCTCGACCTCGAACTCTTCGATCTTGTTGAGGTCGTGGCCTGCGGCGGTGAGCTGGTCCTTAACCTCGTCGTAGATGCCGAGGTCGATCATGTTGTTGATGAGCAGCTTGCCGATCAAAAATTCGGCGGAAATGTAATAGAGCTTTTTCTTGCCGTTGTTGAGCGGGCAGGCGGCGGAGCGCTCCTGCACGAGTTTGACCAGCAGCTTGTAAATGCGACGGTCGTCGAGCTGCTCGAGCGAGGTGCCAAAAGACTGCTCGGCGAGTTCCATGAGGTTAATTTGGGGCATGTTTCCTCCTGTAATGGGTTGATTACATGTCTGCAATTCATAAGAATCCCGCGCGAGGGGATTGGGGTGGCCTCGCGCGGGTAAGCAAGCGCGTCCGCACGGTGGGGAGGGGTCGGGCGCGGTAGCTCCTATTGAGGAAGCTCGATTTCGGCTTCCGACGGGATGCGGAAGTAGGTCTCGGTCCAGTCGGTGAGTTTGTGCTCGAGCTCGCGGGTGATGGCGCCGTCGAGCATGCGCCAGGTCCAGTTGCCGCCCAGCGTGGCAGGGGTGTTGATGCGCGCCTCGTTGCCCAAGTTGAGCAGGTCCTGCATGGTGTAGATGCACGTGTCGCTCACGCTGGCTGCGATGGTTCGGTTGAGCGCGTCGGTGATGGGTTCGCCGGCCTGCTGATGGGTGTACAGGGCTGCCTGCTCGCGCTGACGCGGGGTGGCCGTTCCTTCAAACCAGCCGCGTGCCGTCTCGTTGTCATGGGTGCCCACGTAGGCGACGGTGTTGGCAATGTAGTTGTGCGGCAGGTAGTACGAGTTGGTGCCCTCAAAGGCAAACTGCAGGATCTTCATGCCGGGGAAGCCCGAGTTGTCGCGCATATCGATGACGCCGGGGGTGAGGAAGCCCAGGTCCTCGGCGATGATGGGCAGCGTGCCGAGCTTTTCCTCGAGTGTCTTGAAGAGCTTGAGGCCGGGACCCTGCGTCCACGAACCGTAGGACGAATCAGGCGAGGAGAACGGCACCTCCCAATAGGCCTCGAAGCCGCGGAAGTGATCCAGGCGGATGACGTCGTACATGTCGAGGGCGGCGCGAATGCGGCCCTCCCACCAGGAGAAGCCGTCGGCCTCCATGGCGTCCCAGTCGTAGATGGGGTTGCCCCAGTACTGGCCGGTGGCCGAGAACTGGTCGGGCGGCGTGCCGGCGACGCTCACGGGATTGCCGGCGGCGTCGATCTTAAAGAGCTCAGGTGTCGCCCACATCTCGACGGAGTCACGCGAGACATAGATGGGCAGGTCGCCGATGATGAGAATGTCGCGCTCGTTGGCATAGGCCTTGAGGCGGCTCCACTGGCGATCGAAGAAGTACTGCGTCATCTGGTGGTAGAGCATACGCGCCGGATGGTCGGCGCAGACCTTGGCGGAAGCCTCGCCGCGGGTGCGGAGCTCCGCGGGCCACTCCCAAAACGCCTTGAGACCGCACTCCTCTTTGACGGTCATGAACTCACAGTAGGGGATGAGCCAGTCCTCGTTGGCCTGGATAAAGTCATCGAAATCGGCCGGCTTGTCGGCAGCAAAGCGCTCGGCGGCGCGGTCGAGAATCTGACGGCGGCCGCCAAAGATAGCACCGTAGTCGACATTGCTGGGGTCGGATCCCAGATACACGCCATCGATATCGCGCTGCTCCAGATACCCTGCCTCGATAAGCTCGGCAAAGTCGATAAAGTTGGGGTTGCCTGCGCGGGCCGAGAACGACTGATAAGGCGAATCGCCATAGCTGGTCGTCGTAAGGGGCAGAATCTGCCAGTAATGTTGTTTGCACGAGGCGAGAAAATCGACGAAGTCGTAGGCATTCCAGCCAAAGCCGCCGATTCCGTATGGACCGGGCAGAGATGAGACGGGCATGAGGACGCCGCTTGCACGCTCCATGAATGCGCTCACCAACCTTCTTGTTGTGGGGTCGGCCTGCCGATGGGTGTGCAGTCCGCCTCCGATGTTCTGATTCGATACGCCTATTGTAAAACATGTTGTTTAAACATGTACAGGCAAGATAAAAAAGTTGGTCGATTTTCGGCGAATGGCTACATGCCATGAAAAAGCCCCGACCTCACAACGTGAGATCGGGGCAAGAACGGTATGTAGGTTTTTGCTACTCGGCGTCGGCGAAGCCGTTGGGGTTGTGGCTCTGCCAGTTCCAGCTATCGCGGCACATGTCCGCGATGTCGTACTGGGCCTTCCAGCCCATCATGCGCTCGGCCTTGGAGGCATCGCACCAGTTGGCAGCGATGTCGCCGGCGCGGCGCTCGCGGATCACGTAGGGCAGCTCCTTGCCACAAGCCTTGGAGAAGGCGGCGACGACCTCGAGTACCGAGGTGCCGGTGCCGGTGCCCAGGTTAAAGATCTCGACGCCGGTCTTGCCGTTCATCCAGTTAAGGGCGGCAACGTGACCAGAGGCCAGATCGCACACGTGGATGTAGTCGCGCACGCCGGTGCCGTCGGGGGTGGGGTAGTCGTTGCCAAAGACCTGAACGGCCTCGAGCTTGCCCACGGCGACCTGGGCGACATAGGGCACCAGGTTGTTGGGGATGCCCTTGGGGTCCTCGCCGATCAGGCCCGACGGATGAGCGCCGATGGGGTTGAAGTAACGGAGCAGCACGACGTCCCACTCGGGGTCGGCGGTGTGGACGTCCATAAGGATCTGCTCGATCATCCACTTGGTCCAGCCATAGGGGTTGGTTGCGGGCTTCTTGGGGTCTTCCTCGGTGACGGGCGGGTTGTCCGGGTCGCCGTAGACGGTCGAGGAGCTCGAGAAGATGATGGACTTGCAGCCATGGTTGCGCATGACGTCGATGAGCACCAGGGTGTTCTCGATGTTGTTGTGGTAGTACTCGACGGGCTTGCTCACCGACTCGCCGACGGCCTTAAAGCCGGCAAAGTGGATGACACGGTCGATCTGATGGGTATCGAAGATCTTGTTCATCGCATCGCGGTCGAGCACGTTGGCCTCGTAGAAGGTGAGGTTCTTGGCGGCCTCGTCGCCCACGATGGTCTTGACGCGGTCGACGGCGACGGCGCTGGAGTTGGAGAGATCATCGACGATGACGACCTGGTAGCCACCCTCGAGCAGCTGAACGACGGTGTGCGAGCCGATAAAGCCGGCGCCACCGGTAACGAGGACGCAGGTGTCTTTGGGGTCGAGTGCTTTGGACATGTAGTCTCCTATCGAATCAGGAACACTTCTAGAGGGGAGTATAGCGCAGGCGGGGACGCCCAAATGGTGCACTGTAGGAAAAGCAGAGGATTATGTTAACGTACTCATATAAGAGCTTGCTCAATTGTTACCTCAAATTTGACAATTGCTTACGAGCCGCCGACCTTGTAGTTTCCTGCCGTTCGTGGAAATCGTTGGGACGCGCCATATGTACGCTAATATGTATGAGTTGAGCGACATATAAATAAGCATGTAACGGAGTACATATGTCACCAAACAGCGATTCCATCCTTTCCCAGGAGCTCTCGCGCCGCACTGCCCTTAAGGCCCTGTTCGGTGCCGCTTCTGCGGCAGTTCTTTTTGGCCTGCCCACTCGCGCCCATGCGGCGGAGGCTTCCAAAGAAACCACCGATAAATTGAATGCCGCCCAGGCCCAACTCGACGAGGTTCAGGCCCAGCTCGACAGCATCGCAAATGAGTATGCGGCGCTGGCCAACAAGAATGCCCAGACCCTCAACGACATCGAGAATGTCCAGGGCAAGATTGACGACACGCAGGCCCAGATCGATGAAAAGAAGGCCGAGCTCAAGAAGAAGCGCAACGACCTTTCCGATCGCGTGGCCGCCAGCTACAAGTCCGGCGGTACGAACATCCTGTCGCTGCTGCTGGCCTCTGGCTCGTTTGAGGAACTCGTCGCCAACGCGCATTACGTTGAGAAGATCAACAAGAGCGACCGCGATGCCATCGAGGATATCCAGACGATTCAGGCTGAGCTCGACGCGCAGAAGACCGAGCTCGAAGCACAAAAGGCCAACCTGGAGAAACTCAAGGACCAGCAGACGGCTCAGATGCAGGATATGCAGGCCAAGCAGCAAGAAGTCCAGACCGTGCTGAACGGTCTTTCCGACGACGTCAAGGAACTCATGGCTCAGCGCGATTCCGAGATCCTCGCTGCCGCCCAGGCTGAGGAGGCCGCTAGGAAGGCGGCTGCGGCAGCCGCGGCCTCTGCGAACACGGGCTCTTCTTCGGGTGGCTCGAGCTCGGGTGGCGGCTCGTATGCCGGCGGCACCCCGCAACAGACGGGCGGTTCGGGCAAGCAGCAGGCCGTCGTCAATGCGTGCTACTCGACGCCTTCTCCCGGCCAGGGCTGGTGTGCTGCCTGGGTTACCAACGTCTTCCGCAATGCCGGCGTGGGCTATTTTGGCGGCAACGCGTGTGACATGTTCAACGCCTGGTGCTATAGCTCCGACCGCTCGGCGCTGCAGGTGGGCATGATCGTGGCCGATTCCTCGCACAGCGGCACGGGTGCTCCGGGCCTTATCTACGGTCATGTGGGTATCTACGTTGGCGGCGGCATCGTTATGAGCAACGAGGGCGCCATTACGTCTAAGTCGCTTGATTCGTTCATCAGCTTTTATGGTACTGGCTCTGGCGTGCGTTGGGGCTGGCTTGGCGGTATTGCGCTGTCGTAAAGCCGACTGGGCCGCGTGCCCGCCCGCAATATATTTGATTGCCTGCTCGGGCAGTCCTGCGCAAGACGAAGGCCACATTAAGTGGCCTTCTTTGCGTGCGGAACTCGCGATCAATCAAATATATTGCGGGCGGGCACACGGCCCTCTCGGGTTCGGGGCGCGACATACCGGACTGGTTGTCTGAATTAAAGAAAGTGAAGGCCTCTTTCGGGGCCTTCTTTTTATAAAAATTCGCCGACTCGGTGGACTTCGGTTTTGGAATTTGGAGCCGACGGCTCACCAAAGTGGAAAATGAAATATAACCTAGTTGCAATAATCGCCTTGTTGCGAACTCGAACTGATCATGTAGATTTAAAATAGCCGCAATTTGCAATTGTCGAGCGGTGCGTTGGGTTGGAGCTGCTGCTGGTCCTATATGGATTGCGGTCTTGCGCCCCGATGTCCAAATAGGTCTCTCTAGACGGGAAGTTGCTCATGGACACCATATATGACGGAGACGACTGGGTCGATCATTATAGTTGGCGATTAGTCGGCTCGGATGACAATGGGGATGTGGTGTTTGATGGACTATGTCCAAAGCATCTCCATCCTTTTGTTTCGTCGTTAATTGAGAGTTCCGCTCGTGTTGCCCCCTACAGCTCGGCGTCGCTTCATGATACGGACGTTTTGAAGACCATAAGGGAATCAATTGACGAGGGCACGATGAGCAGCCCGCTGTTTTCTCGGCTTGTGGGACTAGATGAGATTGGCTCGAAACGACTGCTTGCGGGCGAAAAAGTGGAACTCACTTATCGGTCGATGATTTCAATCCTGCGGCTAGCCGATGTTCTTCACAAATAAATGATAACGGGACAAGTGAGCTAGATCACTTGTCCCGTTATTAATTAAAGTGGATCGCGGTGGGCAGGCTATAAAAATTCGCCGACTCGGTGGACTTCGGGTTCTAGGTCTACGTTGAATTGGTCTTTGACGGTTGTTTGGATGTGGCGGATGAGTTCGTCGACGTCGGCGGCGGTGGCGTGGTCGGCGTTGACGATGAAGCCGCAGTGCTTCTCGCTCACCTGCGCGCCGCCAACGGCGTGTCCTCGCAGGCCGGCATCCATGATGAGTTTGCCGGCAAAGTAACCCTCGGGGCGCTTGAAAGTGGAGCCAGCACTCGGCATGTCGAGCGGCTGCTTGTCCTCGCGGCGCTGGTGGTAGTCGTCCATGTCGGCCTTAATCATCGCGGCGTTGCCCGGGGCGAGATTGAAAGTGGCCGAAAGTACGATGAAGCCGTCGTCGGCGATGCGGCTCTTGCGATAGCCCAGGTTGAGTTCGTCGACATCGAACTCGATGATGTTGCCGCTGCCGCGGGTGCCATCGTCGAGCTGGCGAGCGGGTTTGTAGACGCGCACGGACTCCAGCACATCGGCCATGCAGGCACCGTAGGCACCGGCGTTCATGTAGCAGGCGCCGCCGACCGATCCGGGGATACCCGAGATGGGCTCCATGCCGGTGAGGCCGGCCTCGGCTGCCGCCGCGGCGACATCGGAAAGCAAGGCGCCGGCTGCCGCCGTGACGTGCGTGCCGTCGACCGTAATGTCGGAGAGGCCCTCGCCCAGCGCTACGACGACGCCGCGGATGCCCTTGTCGCCGACGAGCAAGTCGGAGCCGTTGCCCACGATGGTGAGTGGTAGATTGCAGCGATAGCAGGTATCGAGCGTGGCGACGAGGCCCTGCTCAGTATCGGGCGTGACAAAGACGTCGGCCGGACCGCCGATCTTAAACGTGGTGTGCTCGCGCATGGGCTCGCTCATCAGCACGTTGTCCTCGCCGGCAACGCCAGCGAGCGCGCACAGCAGGTCCTCGTTAAAAAAATCGTTCTCGTGCATACGGATATCCGCCTTTTGGTGGTCGTTGTCATCAATCGATTGCAATATACCCCACCCGGACGGATTTGGTGCGCTGGCGGCGATAAAACAGCCGTCTACCGGATTGGTAAAGTGTTTATCACCGAGGTAGAGGGGTAGTCGCTATACTTTCAAGAGATTGCGCGTAAACCCGGAAGGAGCGAGATGGCCAACAAAGTCACCCTCAAGCAGATCGCCCAGGAGGTGGGGCTTTCCCCCTCGTCGGTCTCGCTTGTTCTCAATAATCGGCCCTGTCGCATCTCGGAAGAAAACCGCAAGCTCATCAAAGAGGTCGCGGCGCGCAACCACTATGTTCCCAACCAGATTGCGCGCAGCCTGGTCATGCGCGAGTCGCGCACGCTGGGCCTTATCGTCCCTAACATCGAGAGCCGCTTTTTTGCCTCGCTCGCCGGTAGCCTGGAAAAGCGCTGCCGCGAGGACGGCTATGCGCTCTTCATTACCAGCTCGGGCGGAAGCGCCGATGACGATCTGGAGCTGCTGCGCCAGCTGGTGACGCGCGGCGTTGATGGCGTCTTCCTGGTGGTGGGTGACGAGTTCTCCGATGACCGCGCCCTGCGCGAAGAAGTCAGCCACCTGCCCATCCCGGCCGTGATGGTCGACCGTGCCATTGAAGGGCTCGAGTGCGACAAGGTGATGTTCGACCACGAGATGGGTGGCTACATGGCCACCCGCTATCTGATCGAGCAGGGCCACCGTCGCATTGCCTGCTTGGTTAACGCGCGCCGTTCCAATACGGGGCGTAAGCGACTTGCCGGCTATGAGCGCGCACTGCGCGAGGTTGGCTTGCCTATCGACGCGCGTTTGGAGTTTGAGAGCGAGTACTACATTCCGAGTGCCTACGAGGCCTCGGAGGCGGTGCTCGCAACTGATGCCACCGCTGTGTTCGCAAGTTCGGATAACATCGCCCTCGGTCTGCTCAAGCGCTTGCACGAGATGGGGAAGAGCATCCCGGGCGATATTTCGGTCGTAAGCTATGACAACTCGGCGGCCGACGTTCTCTTTGAGCCGGCGCTGACCGCGATTGAGCAGGATCCTGGTGTCCTTGCGGAGCATGCTTTTGGCTGCATGTCCAAGCGTCTTGCCGGTAGGGGCGGTAGGCGTGCCGAAGAGGTCGTCCTGGAGCCGGCACTTATCGTTAAGGGCAGCGTGCTCGAACTTACCGAATGTAGCTAAGCGTACTTGTTTGTTTGCATAGATTGCATGCGGAGTGTCCGCTATTTGCCGGCAGGCACCCCGGCCCTCGTCCGTTAACTCTTCCGCTGGGCGAGCCATAGACGCCGCGCACCGATAGGGTAAGGCAGTGGCTTGAAATTGGTGCTATATTCAGCTTGAGTTGTTTAATGCTAGTACGGGAGGCTGATATGGGGCTGTTCAAGAAGAAAAACCCGCAGGATGCCTTTGATCCCGATGTGTTTACCATCACGGATACGATTTTGGACCCGCCGCGGTTTACGTTTTTGCCGGCTATCTACCAGGATGCCACGCGTCGCAAGTGGGCCGTGCATCAGCGTGGTGCAGAGCCTAAGATTTTTGACTATGCGGACGTGTTGCAGTGCGAAGTAGCCGAGGCGGGCGATCCGGAGGCCGAGGAAGTGACTTCAAAACAGGAATTTGCCCAGCGTATCCTGGCAAATCCTGCCAAGGCGGCGAAAATAAACGCTGCCAAGCGTAATATGTGTCTTGGTATGGGCGTTGTTGTGGCGGTTCAGACGGGAAAAGACGAGGTTTCCAAATTAGAGATTCCCGTTATGACCGACGAAGTTAAACGCGATTCAAGTCTATATAAGTCGTATCGGAATGTCGCCGAGAAGATCAAGGCCGAATTTGATGCCATGGGAGGGCTGGCCTAATTTTGGCGGCATACGTTTCTGAATGAGGAGTCTGTGCAATGGCAGGCGAATCTTATGCAATTCCCCCCAAAGATCGTGCTGTTGAGGGAATTCTTTGGTATATCCAGCACCATCAGCTTGCCGGCGGGGATCGCCTGCCGGCCGAGCGCGTGCTGTGCGAAGAGATTGGCGTTTCGCGTACAGCGTTGCGTGCCGGTATCACGCGGCTCATCTCGTGTGGAACGCTCGAGAGCCGTCGCGGATCGGGTACGTATGTGTGTCCTCCCAAGCCGCTAAACATCTTTCAGGAAACGTATAACTTTTCCGATGCTGTGCGGACTGCCGGTCTGCACCCCTCTTCTCGTCTGGTTTCCACCGGGACCATCGAGGCGGATGAGGCGCTTGCCGACAAGCTTGGGGTGTCTGTAGGCGCTCCTTTGCTCCGCATGCAGCGCGTTCGACTTATTGAGGGCGAGCCGGCGTCAATCGAGACCGCTCACGTTAACCTGTCCCTGTGCCCATCGCTTACCGAGCACGATTTTGAGTGCGAGAGCCTTTACGATGTCTTGCTCAAAGAAGGCGGCGTGCGTGTTGAGCATGGACGTGAGCATATCTCTATCTCGCGTTTGAACGTCGAAGAGGCCGAGCTGCTCCAGCAAGAAGAGGGAACGCCGGTGTTCTATGAGAGCTCGATTGAATTTGATAAGGACATGCGTTTTGTGGAGCATTGCAAATCGGTGATTTTGCCCACAAAGTTTCGCTTTGCCGATAACGGCGAAGAGAACGGCATGAGGAGTGTGGCAGGTGAACAATGGCTGAAACAGTAGATGCCACCCCGGTTTATATGCGCATTCGACGCCGCATCGAGGAGCGTATCGAGCGCGGTACATATCCCACGGGTTCCATGATTCCGTCCGAAAAAGACCTCGCCGAGGAATTTGGTACGACACGCTTGACCATCCGAAGCGCTGTCGATGAGCTGGTTCGGCGCGGGCAGATTCGCCGTGTTCGGGGGAAAGGTGCCTTTGTGGCGCAGAAAGTACCTGCTTTTTTTGAACGCACGGGCGGTTTCCGTGAATCGGTCCGTGCTTCGGGCGGCGAGCCGTCCGTCCGTATTCTCGCACGTTCCAAGCGTTATGCGGGGCCATACTACGCTGACCTGTTTGGCATCGCCGAGGACGACCTGCTCTATTCCATTCGACGCCTGAACTGCATAAACGGTAGCCCCGTATCGATCGAGACGGCGCTGATTCCCTGCCTGCTGTTCCCACCCATCGAAGATATTGACGTGTCGGTCTTCAGCTTGTACGAGACCTATGAGATGCTGGGCCGAAAGCCAGTTATGGCACAGGAAAAGCTCGATATCGAAGCGCTGGGCGCACGAGATGCCGGCCTGCTTGGACTGGAGCAGGGTGATCTTGCCTTGACGCTGGAGTGCGTAAGCTTCGATGCGAGCGGCCAGGCGATCGAGTACGTCAAGTCGTTTAACCGCGGTGATGCGGGTGGATATACCTATACGTACTAGCTGGTTTTTTGCATAACGGGCTGAAAAGTTGACGGAATTTTGATTCGTTGAGCAGACCGTATATACAACCTTACATGGCTCAAAATCGACCGTTCGCCGATGGGGATAAATTAATCGACAAAGAGGTATCAAAAAGCCGTAACCTGTAACTGTGGTTGGTATCAAATACTAATGATTTGTTACGAGGTGAGACGATGAAGATGCTCGATTACGTTCAGCTTGCCCATGTGCGTATGGGGGAGAACCTCGAGCGTTCGTCTGAGCTGGTAGCGCAGCTCGTTGATATTTTCCAGTCCGGTTCTTTTGATGCACTGCGCATCGTTGCTTCGGGTTCGTCGCGCCATGCCGCCGATTGCGCCCGCGATTACCTGCAAGATGCGCTGCAGATGCAGGTGTCCGTTGTGACGCCCGAGGCCTTCGTCGATTTTGAACACACCTATCCGCAGCATGCGCTCAACATCGCCGTCTCGCAGAGCGGCTATTCGACCAATACGATTGCGGCGCTCGATTACATGCGTGCACACGATATGGCTGCAGTTGCGCTCACGGCAAACGTCGAGGCACCCATCAAGGAACACGCTGACATCGTTCTTGACTACGGTGTGGGTGTCGAGTCGGTGGACTTTGTGACTCTGGGCGTCGAGGTTCTCGTTGAGTACCTGGTGCTCTTTGGTATTTACGGCGGTCAGGCGCGCGGAACGATTGACGCCAAGGGCGTTGCTCAGCGTCTTGATGACCTGCGCGAGGCTATCCAGGCTAATGCCGTGATGTGCAAGACCGCCGAGGCATATGTCCAAGATCACATGCTCGAGCTTTCTGAGCACATGCCCGCCATGGTCGTCGGCAACGGCCCCAACTATGGTGTTGCCGAGGAGGCAGCGCTCAAGCTGAGCGAGACCATCAAGATTCCTGCCATGCATCACGAAGGCGAGGAGTTCGTCCACGGTCCCGAGATGCAGATCGTTCCGGGCCATCTGGTGTTTATCGTCGACGATCCGCAGGGGTCGGAGCGTCTTGCGAATATCGCCGATGCGCTATCGAACGTTACGGCAAAAACGGTGCTGCTCACGGCCCATCCCAAGGGTAGGGCTCACGAGGTTGCGGTGCCTCAGGTGGCTCCGCTGCTCAGCGCAATTCCCAATCTTGTGTTCTTCCAGACGATTGCGGCCATGATCGCCGAGCGTCTGAAGTCATGGAACGTGCACCCGTATCTCGATACCGTCTCCAAGCAAATGGAGGTCAAGGCAGAGGGCTACGAAGAGTCAGTCAATGCGCTTAAGGCCAAAGCGGCTGAGTGTTACGGAATGTAAGCGGGTTTTGATGCCCGTTGGCATGGGGGATGTGGAAACAACCCCAGAAAGGAGAGACAAATGAAGGAAACCGAGAAGATCGAGATCATGCATTTCGACCAGGAGGGCTATCTCGAGGACGGCAAGGCGCTCTACGAGACCGGCAAGAAGATGACCGCGCTCGCCGACAAGGTCGCCGACGAGGGCTACGACGCCGTGTTCCTGATGGGCGTCGGC
>UQKQ01000015.1 GCA_900541645.1 uncultured Collinsella sp. | reverse complement strand
TGACCGGTGGACGGCACCGAGCCGTCGGATGACTTGAAGAAGGGGGAGGCCTCGCGGCCTCCCCCTTTTTTGCGTTTTATAGAGAGCTGTAATACAAGAACTCGCCTTCTCTTAGCTTGTCTTACTGTTTGGCTGTATTTTGAGTCCTTCTTTTGTATTTGCGCGATAATAACTCCCATTGGCGTTAGGGAGGACTTGATGTTTACCGTTTTTGTCTTGGGCAATATTGCTTCGGGTAAGTCGACTGCCTGCCGCTATCTCGAATCTCATGGCGCCATGCTCATCGATCTGGACGAACTTGCCAAATCGCTGTATGTGCCAGGCTCCGATATCGTCAATGCCCTCGCGGAAGAATTTGGCTGGGATATTTTGGACGAGGAGGGCGGCGTTCGCCGTAACATCCTCGCTTCTCGAGCTTTCGCTTCTCCTGATTCGGTCGCACGGCTCAATGACCTTGTGCACCCCGTTCTCATTGAACAGCTTTCGCTTAGGATTCTCGATCCGGTTTGTTGTACGGTTTCGTCCCCCCGTTATCCCTTTGCGGTTGTCGAGGTTTCTGCCCCGACTGGTTTTGAGGATGCTTTTGGCCTGGCTGATGAAATTCTGGTTATCAGTGCTCCTTTGGCAGTTCGTCGCGATCGTGCCATTCATCGTGGTATGGAGTCCTCTGATTTTGATGCTCGCTCTGCATGCCAACCTGATGAGGCTTCGCTTTGCAATCTCGCTACGACGGTAATCGATAATGCGGGAGGCGATAATTCGCTCTTTGAACAACTGGACGCATGGCTTGTGCGCCATGGCTTCGGGGATGTAACGGATAAGGAGGAGGCCGATGCCTAAGACACGTTTCTTTACGTGGTATCGCGTTGCGCCACTTGCCGTTGTGCTCGTCTTCGGCTTTATTTCGCTCGTCTACTCGTATGCTCCTGCCGCCTTCTTTAAGCCTTTGTATCCAATTGACTACGAGGCGTATGCAAAGCAATCGAGCATTTCGCACAATCTTGATCCATATCTGGTGTGTGCTGTCATAAAGTCGGAATCGAATTGGGATCCCGAGGCTGAGTCGAATCAAGGTGCTCGGGGATTGATGCAGCTGATGCCCGAGACTGCCCAGGATATGATTGCCAAGGGTCTTGTCGATGGTAGCGAGTATTCCGCCGACAACCTTAACGATCCCGCTACGAACATCGAGTTTGGCTGTGCGTATCTTTCGTATCTTCTAACGTATTTTAACGGGTCGACTGACAGCGCCATTGCCGCCTATAACGCCGGCATGGGCAATGTCGACGGATGGGCGCAGCAGAGCACGTCGCTTCATAATGCAATCACCTTTCCCGAGACGCAGGCGTATCTGATTCGTGTCAATAATGCCTGGGTTCGCTACAAGACCCTCTATCCCGATCGGTTCGTATAGGACTATGCCTGCCGCCTGCGTATACTGCAGATATATGAGTTAGGAGTATCCATGGCGGAATTTGAAGTTGAGCGTGTTGGAGGAGAGCTCAAACGTTTTGGCGTTGAGGGCTCTGAGGTGCCGTTTGAGGTCGTGTCTCCATACGAGCCCGCTGGTTCCCAGCCTAAGGCCATTGAGTCGCTTGTGCAGGGTGTGAGGGACGGAGATCGCTATCAGGTTTTGCTGGGCGTGACTGGTTCGGGCAAGACCTTCACGATGGCTAAGACTATTGAGGCCCTGGGGAAGCCGACGCTGGTCATGGCTCCCAATAAAACGCTCGCCGCTCAGCTTGCGAGCGAGCTCAAAGAGTTCTTTCCCAACAACGCTGTGGTCTACTTTGTCTCGTACTACGACTACTATCAGCCCGAGGCGTATGTGCCGCAAAGCGATACATATATCGAGAAAGACTCCTCGATTAACGAAGAGGTCGAGATGCTGCGCCATCAGGCGACCGCATCGCTGCTATCTCGACGCGATGTGATCGTTGTCGCATCGGTCTCGTGTATCTATGGCATTGGCTCTCCTGAGGACTATGCGGGTCTGGCTCCAAACGTCGACAAGAAGGTGCCGCTCGAGCGCGATGACTTTATCCATGCACTTATCGACATTCAATATGATCGCAATGACTATGACCTGGCGCGCGGCACGTTCCGCGTGCGCGGCGATGTTGTCGACGTGTATCCGCCTTATGCCGAGCATCCGTTGCGGTTTGAGTTCTTTGGCGACGAGGTCGAGCTGATTGCCGAGATCGATGAGGTTACCGGTGAGATGCTTCGTGAGTACGAGGCCATCCCCGTATGGCCGGCATCGCACTACGTGACCGAGAAGCCGAAGGTCAAGGCGGCTCTGAAATCGATCAGCGAAGAGTGCGAGAAGCGCGTGGCGGAGCTCAAGGCGACTGATAAGTTGCTCGAGGCGCAGCGTCTGCAGCAGCGCACCGATTATGATCTTGAGATGCTCGAGACGATGGGTTTTTGCAACGGCATCGAGAACTACTCGCGTCATCTGGACGGTCGCAAGCCGGGTGAGCCGCCGTTTACCCTAATCGATTACTTTCCCAAGGATATGCTCTGCATCATCGATGAGAGCCATGTGACGGTGCCGCAGATTCGCGGCATGCACGAAGGTGACCGCTCGCGTAAGGTGACGCTGGTGGAGCATGGTTTTCGCCTTCCTTCGGCACTCGATAACCGCCCGCTTCGTTTCGATGAGTTTGAGGCAAGGATACCCCAGTTTATCTATGTTTCGGCCACACCGGGCGACTACGAGCTGCGGGTGAGCCAAAACGACGTTGAGCAGATTATTCGTCCAACCGGTCTGCTCGACCCCAAGATCGATGTGCGTCCGGTTCGTGGGCAGATTGACGATCTTGAGGACGAGATTCGCGAGCGCGTTGCCCGCAAGGAGCGCGTGCTGGTGACCACGCTCACCAAGCGCATGGCCGAGGACCTGACCGACCATCTGCTTGATGCCGGCATTAAGGTCAATTACATGCACTCCGATACAGCGACGATGGACCGTGTCGAGATCCTGCGAACGCTGCGCGAGGGCAAGATCGATGTTCTCGTTGGCATCAACCTGCTTCGCGAGGGCCTAGACCTTCCCGAGGTCTCACTGGTGGCAATTCTCGATGCCGATAAGGAAGGCTTCTTGCGCAACCGCCGTTCGCTGATTCAGACGATTGGCCGCGCGGCCCGTAACGCCGATGGCGAAGTCATCATGTATGCGGACGTTGTGACCGATTCGATGAAAGAGGCCATCGAGGAGACGCAGCGCCGTCGCGAGATTCAGATGGCATATAACGAAGAGCATGGCATTGTGCCCAAGACGGTGCGCAAGGCCATCAACGACATCTCAAGTTTTATTGCCGAGGCCGAAAAAACCGTGGGTTCCAAGGGGCGCTCGAAGGGCGACTCTCTTGGACATGGCGCATTCTATACGCCCGATGAGTCGGGCGAGGGTGGCGTGCCGGAAACGGTGGCGCCCGAGCAGACACTTGCGGAGCAGTTGGAAGAACTGCCGCATGACGAGCTTGTGCGGATCGTCGAAACCATGGAAGAGGATATGCGTAACGCTTCTGCTGCCATGGACTTTGAGGAGGCGGCGCGCCTGCGCGATGCCGTCGTTCAGATTCGAGCGATGCTCGAGGGTGCGTCTGAGGACGAGACGATCGAGCGCTTACGTTCGCAGGCCCGCAAGGGTTCCACGTTCGCATCGGGCAGAAAACGCCAGGGTGCACGGTTTAAGAAATAGTGAACAGGCCCCGAGTTCCCTGTGGAGCTTGGGGCCTGTGTCTTTTGCGCGCTGGAATTCGTGCGTTAGAGGTCTGCGATCAGGGCTTCGGCACAACGGATGCCGTCGGTTGCCGCGCTCATGATGCCGCCGGCATATCCAGCTCCCTCACCACAAGGATAGAGGCCCGGGGTCGACACGGCATGGCACGTTCGGTCTCGGGTGACAGTGACCGGTGAGCTCGAACGAGTCTCCACGCCGGTAAGAACGGCGTCGGGGCGGTCGTAGCCGCGTAGCTTTTTTCCGAGTAGGGGAAGTCCCAGGCGGAGCGACTCGACGATATGCTGCGGCAGGGCTTCGTCAATTGCCGTCCAGGTCACACCGAGCGGATAGGTGGGCTTTACCTTTCCGGGCGCCTTACTGGCGCGTCCTGCGAGGAAATCTCCGACGAGCTGTGCTGGTGCATTCCAGTTGGAACCGCCCAGGCGATAGGCGGCCGCCTCGCAGGCACGCTGGAGCTCGATGCCGGCGAGCGGGTCATTGTTGGGAAGGTCCTCAGGCGTGACGTTAACGAGCAGGGCGGCATTTGCGTTGCGTCCGTCGCGGGCATTGAGACTGGCCCCGTTGACGCACAGATGGCACGGTTCTGAAGAGGCGGCAACAACCTGTCCGCCGGGGCACATACAAAACGAGAACACGCTGCGGCCGTTGGGAAGATGGGCAACAAGTTTGTAGGGGGCCGCCCCGAGCGCTGGATGTCCCGCCGAGGCTCCATATTGGGCTCGGTCGATGTCGCGTTGCGGATGCTCGATGCGAACGCCCATGGCAAAGGTCTTTTGTGCGAGGGCCACGTTGTGGCCCTTAAGGAGCTCAAAAATATCGCGAGCAGAATGCCCGCAGGCGAGGATGAGGTGATTTGTCTCGATTGGCTCGCAAGCGGCGTATTGGGACGATTGGACATCAATACCGGTGATGGCGCCAGACGCGTCGATGCGAATGTCGACGAGCTTCGTTCGATAACGGACGACACCTCCGAGCTGCTCGATGCGCTGGGATATAGCGGTGACAACCGTGGGAAGGATGTCGGAGCCAATGTGCGGCTTGGCATCCCATAGAATATCGCGGGGCGCGCCCGCTTCGACGAAGGTTTCGAGGATAAGGCGATGGGCGGGATTTTTGGTTCCCGTATTGAGTTTGCCGTCCGAGAAGGTTCCCGCGCCGCCCAGGCCAAACTGGATATTGCTCTCGGGGTCGAGGATGCGCTCCTTTAGAAAGAGGTCGATCGCCTGCGAGCGGCGAAATGCCGGGTCGCCGCGCTCGATGAGCAAGGGCTTAAGACCTGCTTCGGCGAGCGTAAGCGCAGCGAAAAGGCCGGCGCATCCGGCACCGACAACGACAGGGCGTTCTTGAGGTGCGTCGGAGGCGGGGGAGGGGAATGAAGGCTCATCGTCTTCTATCGCGCGTACGCGCGAGCGGTCACGCTCGGCAACGCTGTCGACCGCTTCTCGCTCGAGGTGGGGACTAGTCAGCTCAACACGAAAGCTCAGGATAAAATGGACGTCTCGTTTTTTGCGAGCGTCGATTGACTTGCGGTGGAGCTCGATGGACTTGATCTCGGAGTCCTTGCAACGTAGGACGCGCTTGGCGACTCGCTTGCCAACAATGAGACAGGCATTTTCATCGTTGGCATCATCGAGCGACGCGTTGACTTGGGTGATTTCGATCATCGAGGTCTCCTTAGAGGCAAGAAAGAGGCCGTCCGGTATCCCAGGCGGCCCGAATGCGTTTTTGATTATAGACTGCGCGGCTACAGGCTGCTTGCAGCGCGAATGCCCGAGATCCAGGCCCACGCAAGGTTAAAGCCTCCGCAATCGGCGTCGATGTCGAGCGCTTCACCGCAGACGTAAAGCGGGGCGTCGACAACGCTGCGCGCGCGTAGGCTGGGTGTTGAGATGCTCTCGACAGATACGCCACCACGCGTGACCTGCGCTGAGCGCTCCTCGGCTGTTCCCTTGACGAGCAACTTAAAGTGCTTGAGGATCGAGACCAGGTGGATGACATCGTTGGAGCCTGGATGGCACTGCTCGAACGCTGTGCAGACGACGCGGGAGAGTTGCGGGGCGAGCATGCCGTCGAGCCAACGGGGATCGCGGGGCGAAAAGCCGCCGAGCAGCTCAACGCGCCGGTTGAGCATATTGAGCAACTCGTCTTTGGAGAGGTCGGGGAAAACGTCGAGCAGGATCGTATCGCCGTGCTGGATACGACGAGAGAGGTTGAAGACAGCGACGCCCGAGATACCGAAGGTTCGAAACAGCACTTCACCGTCTTCGTGCCAGAGCTCATTATGATTGCGGGCGAGCGTCAAGCGGGCGCGGACGCGCAGGCCATCCAACGTCTTGAGCGCCGCCCGATCGCCAAAGACCGTTGCCGATACGGGGCAGAGGATGGGGCGCAGCGAAGTGAGGGGGAGGCGAAACGTATCGGCGATACCGGTGGGGTTGCCGCCCGTGGCGATAATTACGGCATGTGCCTGCAGGGCCTCGTTCTTGCGAGGGACATCGGCGAGCGCTTTCCGAAGCGAGCGGAGCTCCGATTTTCGGTCGTCGTGCTTTTTTGCCTTGAGTGCCCGCGCCGGACGGTCTATTTGGAGTGCCCAGCCTTCGGAAGCTTTGTGCGCCGAGGCAACGTTGGCTCCGCAGATTAAGGTGATACCTAGGCGGTCGCAAACGCTGAGAAGCGCGTCGCGCACCGATTCGGCGCGAAGGGAGCGCGGGTACAGCCGGCCTTCCTCGGAGGTTGTCATGATGCCCAGCGAGGAGAAGAAACCCATAAGCTCTTGTTCGGGCTGGGGGCCCATGACGGATTCGACGAATGCGGGGTGGTTATACCGCTGAGGATCAATCGATTCGTTGGAGAGGTTGCAACGGCCGTTACCGGTCGCAAGGAGCTTGAGGCCGCAGGCGACATCGCGCTCAACGATGCAGACGCTTTTGCCAGCGCGTGCGGCCGTAATGGCGGCGGCGAGGCCTGAAGCCCCGCCGCCGATTACCAAGACGTCATAGAGGGCGCTCGCGTTCACTTAGGCCTCGTCGGTCTCGTGCGGGGTAATAGCCTCGACGGCAGAGACTGCCTTGGGCAACATGCCATCGGGCAGCGCAGTCTCGACCTCGCCCTTATCGCAGGCCTCGGCGAGTGACGGATTAATGGGAAGCTGACCCAAGATATCGAGGTTGTAGCGCTCGGCGACCTCGGGGAGCTTGCTCTTGCCGAAGACCTCGATCTTCTTGCCGCAATCAGGGCATTCGATATAGCTCATGTTCTCGACAATGCCCAAAATGGGAACGTCCATCTTCTCGGCCATGTTGACCGCCTTGGCGACGATCATCGAGACCAGATCTTGCGGGCTCGTGACGATGACGATGCCGTCGACGGGCAGCGACTGGAAGACGGTGAGCGCGACATCGCCCGTTCCCGGAGGCATGTCGACCAGCAGGTAGTCGATGGGGCCCCACGAGGTCTCGCTCCAGAACTGCCTGATGGCGCCGGCGATGACCGGACCGCGCCAAAGGACGGGGTCGGTCTCGTTTTGGAGCAGCAGGTTGGAGCTCATGACCTTGACGCCGTGCTCGGAGATTTCGGGCAGCATAAGGTTGCCAAGGGCATGGACGTGGCGTCCGCTCATACCGAACATCTTGGGGATAGAGGGACCGGTGATGTCGGCATCGAGGACGCCGACCTTGTGGCCGTGACGGGCAAGTTCGGTTGCGATGGCGCCGGTGACAAACGACTTGCCGACACCGCCCTTGCCGGAAAGCACGGCGATAACGCGCTTGACCTCCGATAGCGTATTCTCTTCAAATTGCGACGGCGTTGTTTGTCCGCCGGCGGCCTGTGCGTGCTCGCAACCCATGTATGACTCCTTTGTATATGTTGGGGCCGGGGCCCCGCGATGTGACACGAGCGTCATTGTACCCTCGTTTGCGAGCGGGAGTCATTTGCGATGCATTTGGGCCGAGCGTGCTTGCAATACGATAGGTCCAAGCGAATGGGCGGGCTTACTGAACTTTGCTGGCGAATTCGAGGTACTGCATGCGCTGCAGCTTGTCGATCGTCGAGGCGTATGGGCTGTCTTCAGATTCCAAGTCGTAGCGCAGTCCGTCGGCACCAAGATAGCCGGCGACATTGATGGTGGGCACATCTGACCTTGTTGCAAGCAGGGCCTTTTGGTAGTCGGTGAGCGGGGCGCCGATCTTATTAAGGGTAATGGCTGCAATCTCGTTTGCTCCGACGGTGTTGTAGACGTTGAGTTCGGTATTGCCGGCGATTTCATAGTTAGCCCAGACGAAATAGGTCGACTGATAGATACGGAAAGCGTGGCTTGCCGTATCTTCCTGAGGGTACAGCTCGTCGTTGAGAGTCGTTGCGGCGCTCGGCTGATGGTCGCCAAAAAAGACAAGAACAACCGGTCTGCCGATATTGCGGAGCTCGTTGATAAAGTACTCGAGGTCCCGGTCGGATGCGTTGATGCAGGTGAGATAGGTGTTGAGCGCGCTGTTGGCGCCCTCGCTGGCTCCCTCGATCCAATAGTTTGTCAGCTCTTCGGCGGGAACGGTGCCATAGTCGTAGCCGCCGTGATTTTGCATCGTGACGTCAAAGATGAACTGCGGGGCTTCGTCGGTTCTAAGCAGGTCGAGTATCTTGTCGTAGGTGGCGTAGTCGCATACGCCGGCATGGTAATAGGGCGCACCTTCGAAATCGCCGATTGAAAGAAAGTCTCCAAAGCCCAGCTGCTGATAGATTTTATCTCGATGGTAGTTGACGGGGTTTTGCGGGTGCATAGCGGTGGCGGTATACCCAAGCTCTTTAAGGTTCTTTGCCAGGCTGTTGACGCCATTCATCTGATACAGCTGATAGGGGATTTTGCCTAATCCGACAAAGGCCGTTGTCGCTCCGGTCAAAAATTCGAATTCGGAGTTAGCCGTTCCGCCACCGGCGACCGAAGCGAGCATGGTGCCGCGAACAAGTGTGTCGGGAAGCGAGTTGTAGAATGCGGGGCCGGTGTACCCGGCCGTCTGGAGCTGCTCAAAGCACGAAAGGTCGCTAAAACTCTCGTTCATGACGGCGACAATCGTCGGCTTGATTTCATTGAACTGGGCAACGGCCGCCGCGCGCTGTTCGCTCGAGCCATATGTGCAGTCGTAGACGGCGGCGAGCTCCTGCTCGATGCTCTGCGCCTCATCGGGCGTATAGTCTTCGGGCTTCTCAATGGGCAACTCGTTGACCATTTCGGTGAACGAAGTGATAAAACCCTGAGACGCATACGTGGTGATGGGCTGCCAACGGTCAAATCCAAAATCCAGCGCCTGCTCCAAGTCGATGTTGGAAAAGCCTGAGAGCCCCACAACGGTCACTAACAGAAAAGCACAGAGGTTAGCGGCGATAGCGGGGAAGACATGGGTGGGCGTACGGAGCTTTCGCGGTCGGATGAGCGAAAGAAGCCCCAGGGAAATCTCCAGCAGGGCGAGAGAGGTTACGATTCCGGCGGTAAAGGTAAACTCGTATCCCTCACTCACTTCCATTGCGGTGCCAAGGGCCAAGATATCGCTTGGCAGGATGGCTTCGTCTTTAAACGTTATGACGAAGTGCTCGGCAATGCCAAGGATGCAACAGACGACGGGCACGAGGGCCATGACGCCTCCATGACGCTGTCCCACCAAATAAAGGGAGAGCAGAACCGTCGCGAGCAGCCCGACGGAAAACCCGAATGAGTTGGCGGGAATGCGATAGAACGTTTCGTTGCAGGCAATTTCGAGTGAAACGAACGAGAGCGCTGAAACAGCGGCGATGACAAGGATGTCACGGCAAATACAGGCAACCGTTCCCGTCGCAAGGTCGGTTTGGTCGATAAGTCCCGAAACCAAGGGCTCGACAAGAAGCATGACGGCGGCAGCACCGAGCGCCGAATAAGAAAGGACCCATAGGGAGCTGCCCTCATTTACGAGCAATTGATTCGTAACCCATGCAGCTACCACGCCGAGCGGGATGAGGAGCGTCGCGCACCAAAAGACGCGGGCAATGGGTGGCTTTTCGTTGCGTTTGATTGAAAAATACACGCGCACGACGACGGCGGCCACGATAAGGACGGCGATGAATATGGGCAGATTGGCCATGTCGCTCGAAGTGATTTCAAGGGGGATATCTTCGGTCATGGACGTTCCTCTGGTACAGCAAATTAAGTTCAGTATTAGATTACTGTAACCTTTCCACGGCATTTCGAGAAACAAAGCGCCCGATACGCAAAGCTAAAGGTCTGCGAATCTTGTATTACGAACATCTGTGCGCGTCGAGTGCGCTAAACTCATCGGCAGTATGATTCGATGCAATAGGAGGCAAGGAGCTTCCATGTCTGATTCTTCTATCGTTATTCGCGGCGCTCGTGAGCACAACCTCCGTGATATCGATGTTTCCATTCCGCGTGACCAACTCGTGGTCATTACCGGTCTTTCTGGCTCGGGCAAGAGTTCGCTGGCATTTGACACTATCTATGCCGAGGGCCAGCGTCGATACGTCGAGAGCCTTTCGAGTTATGCGCGCCAGTTCTTGGGCCAGATGGACAAACCCGACTTGGATTCAATCGACGGCCTTTCGCCGGCTGTCTCAATTGATCAAAAGACGACATCCAAGAACCCGCGCTCGACGGTGGGCACCGTAACCGAGATTTATGACTACCTGCGACTGCTGTTCGCCCGTGTAGGTACCCCGCACTGTCCCGAATGCGGCCGCGTCATTGAGCGCCAGACGACCGACCAGGTTGCCGACAAGGTCTTGGCGGCGGGGGAGGGCCGCCGCGCGTTTGTGCTGGCACCGGTGGTACGCGGGCGAAAAGGCGAGTACACCAAACTGTTTGAGGACCTTCGCGCCGAGGGCTTTAGCCGCGTGCGTGTCGACGGTGAAGTGCGCTCGCTCGACGATCCGATCGATCTGGACAAGAAGTTCAAGCACGATATCGAGGTCGTGGTCGATCGCATCGTGATCCGTGAGAACTCTCTGGGCCGTATCGCCGAGTCTGTTGAGCAGGCGACTGCGCTGGCGCACGGCAATGTGAACGTATACTTGCTGCCCGACCGCGACGCTCCCGAGGGGACCGAAGGCGAGTTGCTGGAGTATTCGCTGGCGTTAGCGTGCCCGGAGCATGGGCACTCCATCGATGACCTGCAGCCGCGTGATTTCTCGTTCAACGCGCCCTATGGCGCGTGCCCCGAGTGCGATGGCCTGGGCTTTAAGAAGACGGTCGATGCCGAGGCCCTAATCGAAGACCCCTCGAAGTCGATCGCCGACGGGGTCTTTGGCAGCCTGTTTGGCAACTCTAACTACTATCCGCAGATTTTCGCTGCGGTCTGCAAACACTTTAAGGTGAGCGTCGATACGCCGTGGGAGGATCTGCCTCCGCGGGTGCGTCGCGCGTTTTTAGACGGCATGGGCGACCAGAAGATTTCGGTCGACTATCAAAAGCTCGATGGGCGCCGCAGCCAGTGGGACACCAAGTTCTCGGGCGTGCGCAATATCCTGTACGAGCGCTATACCGAGACGACGAATGAGAACACCAAGGCGCGCTTGGAGAAGTACATCCGCGAGGAGCCGTGCTCGAGCTGCCACGGCGCTCGTTTGCGCCCCGAGATGCTCGCTGTTACCGTAGGCGGTAAGTCCATTTACGAGGTCTGTTGCCTATCGTGCCGCGAGTCGCTCGAGTTTTTTGAGGGCTTGGAACTCACCGAGCGCCAACAGTTTATCGGCGGGCGCATCGTCAAGGAAATCCTGGAGCGCTTGCGTTTTCTGGTCGATGTCGGACTCGACTATCTGACCCTCGATCGTGCCTCGGCGACGCTTTCCGGAGGCGAGGCCCAGCGCATTCGCCTGGCAACGCAGATCGGCGCGGGTCTCATGGGCGTGCTCTATATTCTGGATGAGCCCTCGATCGGTCTTCATCAGCGTGACAACGAGCGCCTGATTAAGACGCTCGAGCGCCTGCGCGATATCGGCAATACCGTTATCGTCGTCGAACACGACGAGGATACAATCCGTGCCGCCGACTACGTGATCGACATGGGGCCCGGCGCCGGCGTCAACGGCGGACACGTAGTCGCGGCGGGAACGCCTGCCGATATCATGGCTTGTCCTGAGTCGATGACGGGCGCTTATCTGACCGGCAAACGAATGATCCGGGTGCCTGATGAACGGCGCAAGCCCGGTCGCGGCTGCCTTAAAATTACGGGCGCTCGAGCCAACAACCTCAAAAACGTTACCGCCAAGATCGAGTTTGGTACGCTTACGGTTGTTACCGGCGTGTCGGGATCGGGCAAGAGCTCCCTGGTTACCGATACCATTGCGCCTGCCCTTACGAATGCCATTCACCGTTCGACGCGCCCTGTGGGTCCGTATAAGAAAATCGAGGGCATCGAGTGTATCGATAAGGTTATCGATATCGACCAGTCGCCGATTGGCCGCACGCCGCGTTCCAACCCTGCTACCTATATCGGCCTGTGGGATGATCTTCGCGCGCTGTTTGCGAGTACGCCGGAGTCGAAGGCGCGCGGCTACTCGCCGGGTCGTTTCTCCTTTAATGTGAGTGGCGGGCGCTGTGAGGCGTGCAAGGGCGACGGACAGATCAAGATCGAGATGCACTTCCTTCCCGATATCTACGTTCCCTGCGAAGTTTGCGGCGGTAAACGCTACAACCGCGAGACACTCGAGGTCACCTACCGTGGCAAGACCATCTCGGACGTACTTGACATGAGCGTGGCCGAGGCGCTGGCCTTCTTTGGGAATATCCCGCAGATCAAGCGCAAGCTCCAGACGCTGTACGATGTAGGCTTGGGCTACGTGAGCCTGGGCCAGCCCGCCACGACGCTCTCGGGCGGCGAGGCGCAGCGTGTGAAGCTCGCCAAGGAGCTTCATCGACGCCAGACGGGCAAGACGTTCTATATTTTGGACGAGCCGACGACCGGTCTTCATTTTGAGGACGTCCGCCAGCTGCTCGATGTGCTGCAGCGCTTGGTCGATGCGGGCAACACGGTGCTGGTGATTGAACATAACCTTGATGTCATCAAGGTTGCCGACCGCCTGATCGATATGGGTCCCGAGGGCGGTAACGGCGGCGGAACCGTCGTGGTTTCGGGCACACCGGAGCAGGTTGCGGACTGTCCGCAGAGCTATACGGGCAAGTTTTTGGCGCCGTTGCTCAGGCGTGACCGTGAGCGTCAGGCTCAACTTGATGCTCAATAAATAGGCGATTCAGTTTATGGGTGCCATCGACTCCTTGTGATTCGATGGTGCTTGCTGTGTCGAAGTGACGTATGCAGCCGAATTGGACATATACTTAAAATTTGCGTCCGAATGCGAGGGAAAGGATATGCCATGGCAAAGGCTGTAAAGACGCCAAAAACCAATGCGATGCGCGAGCTGGAAAGCGCCGGCATTTCCTATGTTCTACATACGTACGAAGACGATGGTGATGAGTCGGTGGGCCTGGGGGTCGCGATTTCGGAGCAGCTTGGCGAGGAGCCCGGTCAAGGATTTAAGACCTTGGTCTGCGTGACGCCGTCCAACGACTATGTCGTGTGCTGCATCCCTGTTGCCGACGAGCTCGATTTAAAGTCCGCCGCGCGTGCCGCGGGGGAGAAGTCCTTGGCCATGATGCATGTGAAGGATTTGCTTGCGGCGACTGGCTACGTTCGCGGCGGCTGCAGCCCGGTCGGTATGAAAAAACGCTACCGGACGCTCATTGATGAGACATGTGTCCTTTGGGATACCATTTTTATTTCTGGAGGCAAGCGTGGTTATCAGCTCGAGCTGGCACCCGATGATTTAATTGCATTTTGCGGGGCGACGGTTGCCGCGATTACGAGAGAGGACTGAGCGATGCCGCAGGAAGAATTGAAGCGCGGAGCTCATTTTGCAAAAGAATCTGCGTCTCAGGCACCCTCATCCGAAGCCTCTTCGTCGCGAGATGACACTGACGACATGGGCTCGTCGGACTACTCCACGGTTGGTCGTTCCGCCGGGCTTATGACCATCCTGACCATCGTGTCTCGCGTCACCGGTTTTATCCGCACGTGGGCAATGGCGGCCGCTATCGGCATGTCGCTACTCTCGTCTTCCTATCAGGTCGCCAACAACCTGCCCAATATGCTCTACGAACTCGTGATGGGCGGCATGCTCGTGACGGCGTTTTTGCCCGTGTACATGGGCGTGAGGCGTGAGCAGGGTCGCGAGGCCTCGAACGAGTACGTGGGCAACCTGCTCGGCATTCTGCTTTTGGTACTGGGTGGCATTTCGTTGCTGGGGACCGTGTTCGCCCCGGGCTTTATCTGGACGCAATCGTTCCTTTCGGGTGACGGCGGCAGCATGGATACCGCTGCGTTCATGTTCCGTTTCTTTGCCATCCAGATTCTGTTTTATGGTTTGGGCTCGGTGTTTTCGGGCGTCCTCAACGCACACCGCGACTACTTCTGGTCGACGTTTGCCCCGGTCCTCAACAATGTGATCGTCATTGCGAGCTTTATGGGCTTTGCGCCCGTGTCCGCACAGTTTGGCGAACGTGCCGGCATCATCTTGATTGCGGCCGGTACGACCCTCGGTGTCTTTGTTCAGATGGCATGTCAGATCCCCGCGCTTGGCAAGCACGGCGTGCATCCCCATATCCATATCGACTTTAAGGACCCCGCACTGCGCCAGACGATTGCGCTCGGTATCCCGACGCTGCTCGCCACGGTGTGCATGTTTGTCTCGACTTCTATCACCAACGCTGCTGCGCTGGTGGTCCAGCCCGAGACTGGTCCTTCCGTCATCGCCTATGCGCGCCTGTGGTACACGCTGCCCTACGCGCTGATTGCCGCCTCGCTTTCGACGGCGCTCTATACCGAGCTCTCTCACGACGCACAGGAGAAGGATTACGACAGCGTCCGCACGGGCATTTCGCGTGGCGTCGCCCAGATGCTTTTCTTCCTGATTCCATTCGCGCTGTACCTGATTGTCTTCGCGCGTCCGCTCAACATGATCTACTGCGCTGGCAAGTTTGATGAGTCCGGCGTGGCGCTGGTGTCCGAGTTCCTTGTTTACCTGGCGTTCTCGCTGCCGCTCTACGGCGTGGTCGTATTGATGCAGAAGAGCTTTTCTGCCTTGCTCGACATGAAGCCCTATAGCCGCTATTGCCTGTATTCCGCCATCGGCCAGGCCGGCTCGGTTCTGCTGTTTGGCGTTGTGCTGGGCTTCGGTATGCCCGCAATCGCGCTTTCGCATGTCGTTGACTACGTGGTCTTGGTCGGATGCTCACTGTGGTGGCTGCGCCGTCGTCTGCATGGCCTTCAGGTCAAGTCTATCCTGCATGGCGGTTTCTTCGGCCTACTGTTCGGTGGCTTGGGCGCTGCCGCGGGCGCCGGCGTCATGTGGGCACTTGAGCACTTTGTCGGAGCGCTTGGCAGCTCGATCCTCATTACCCTGGGCTACGTTTGTGTTGCAGGCGTCGTCTCGCTCGCTGTAACTTTTGGTCTTGCCTTCGTCTTTAAGATGCCCGAGGTCTCGGCGCTGCTTCGTCGCAAGTAGGTGCGCGTGGCAGGTCACGACAACATTCCAACACTTGCCGAGCAGGTTTCGCGCGTTCCCACGCAACCCGGCTGCTACCTTTGGAAAGATGCCAAGGGTGATGTCATCTATGTGGGCAAGGCAAAAAACCTGCGTGCCCGTATGCGTCAATACGTGACGCTGCAGGACGAGCGTCAAAAGATCCCGCTCATGATGCAGCTGGTGGCGAGCTTCGACTATATCGTGGTGGAGACCGAGCACGAGGCATTGGTGCTCGAGCGCAATCTGATTGGCCAGTACCATCCGTACTTTAACGTCGATCTCAAAGACGATAAAAGCTATCCCTTTATCGCCATTACCAAGAGCGACTTGTTTCCGGCTATTAAATACACGCGAGAGCGTCATAAACCGGGAACGCGCTATTTTGGCCCCTATACCGATAGCCGTGCGGCGCGTGAGACCATCGATACGCTACGCAAGGTTATTCCTATTTGCTCGGCATCCTGTGCGGAATGGCGCCGCTGCCGCCGCATCGTCGAATCTCATAAGGGCGAAGAAGACATCGTCAATATGATTTGCGCGCAAAACGGGCGTCCCTGCTTTGACTACCATGTCGGGCGCGGGCCGGGCGCATGCATCGGCGCGATTTCCCCTGCCGACTATGCCAAGAACGTCAAACGTGTCGAACGTTTCTTGTCGGGCCATCGCAAGGATGTCGTTGACGAGCTTACGTCCGAGATGACGGAGGCAGCCGAGACGCTCGATTTTGAGCGTGCGGCGCGCGTCAAGCGTCGCCTGGAAGTCATTAGGGGCCTGGACGATCGCCAACAGGTCGTTTTTCCATCGAGCGTCGATATCGACGTCATCGGCTTCTATCGCGAGGAGACTATCTCTGCCGCCTGTGTCTTTGTCGTTCGCGAGGGCCGAACGGTTCGAACTTGTGAGTTCATCCTCGATAAAGGCCTGGATGTCGACGAGGAAGAGCTTCAATCGGGCTTTCTTAAGCGCTATTACGACGAGACGGCTGATATTCCAGCCGAGATCAATCTCTCTGTCGAGCTTGAGGACGCCGAAGCGTTGGGGGAGTGGCTTGCGGGCAAGCGCGAACGCTCTTGCCATCTCCATAGGCCGCAGCGCGGCGAAAAGCACCGCCTGCTCGATATGGCTTCCAAAAATGCGCGCCATGCCCTCATGCGCTACATGATGCGCACGGGGTATGCTGACGATCGCACTAATCAGGCGCTCCTGGAGCTCGAAAGCGCGCTGGCGCTGCCTGCGCCGCCGTTGCGCATCGAGTGCTTCGATATCTCGACGTTGCACGGCACCTTTACCGTCGCTTCGATGGTGGTATTTACCAACGGCCGTGCCGACAAGGGCCAGTATCGTCGCTTTAAAATTCAGGCCGAATTGGACGAGGCGAACGACTTCGTATCGATGTCCGAGGTTCTGGGGCGTCGCTATGCTCCCGAGCGCATGGCGGACGAGCGCTTTGGCTCGCGCCCCGATTTGCTCGTTGTCGATGGCGGCAAACCGCAATTGACCGCTGCAATTAAGCAACTTGAGGCGCTTGGCCTCGATATACCAGTTTGTGGCTTGGCAAAGGCCGATGAGGAAGTTTTCGTGCCGTGGGACGAGACCCCCGTCGTGCTGCCGACCGGCTCCGCTTCGCTTTATCTGATCAAGCAGGTTCGCGATGAATCCCACCGATTTGCGATTACGTTCCATCGCGAGTTGCGCGATAAGGCTATGACGGTTTCGGTGCTTGACGACGTTCCGGGCGTGGGACCCACCAGAAAACGTGCCATTATGCGCCATTTTGGCTCGATGAAGCGTTTGCGCGCGGCAAGCGAGCAGGAGATTGCGGAAGTTCGAGGCGTTCCGGCCGATGTCGCCAAAGCGGTCCACGAGGCACTTGTTGCATGGAATGCCGAGCGCGCCCAAGCATCGGCCAGCCGTTCCGAAAACTAAACGCGCTTCTAAACAACTGATATACATGATTGGCTGATTTTCAATCATTTATTTCGCGGCGATTACCTGCTGATTTCGGGTTTTATTAACGCTAAAACGTTTGACTAGCCATGGTGAATAACCCTGCTATCCTGCGGGTTGACGAAGACTGATATCTCACCTCGTCGATACATACTGTCTGTCGAATCGTTTGTCAATGAATTCGGTGAACGGTAGTAAATACCGTTCAAGCGTATGTATGTATCGGTCGCCGAGCGCGGCACCCAAGTTGGGTTTGTCGGTAGGTAAGGTATATATCGTCCGCAAGTTGCGCGGGGGCAAGTCTAGGTGCTCCCGGGTAAGATTCTCTATTGATAGGAGAAGACATGGCCATCATCAACAAGGGTATGTCCAGGCGTTCGTTCCTCGGCCTCACCGGCAGCGTCGCTGCTGTCGCAGGGCTTGGTCTCACCGGCTGCGGTGGCAGCTCTAGCGACGAGGGTTCCGCTTCCGGTTCCACCGATTCCGCCAACCGTGGCGGCGGCGTGATCACCGCTGGTTCCGCTTACGCTCCGTCCAGCTTCGACCCCGCCAGCACCGGCTCCGCTGTGGGCCTGGGTGCTAACTGGCACGTCGTCGAGGGCCTCTACGGCATCGATTACCACGACTACAGCACCTTCAACGAGCTCGCCACCGACGACCCCAAGTCTGTGGACGACACCACTTTCGAGGTTACCATCCGCAAGGGCGCCAAGTTCTCCGATGGCACCGAGGTCACCGCTGACGATGTCGTTGCCTCCTACACCGCTTGCGCCGCTTCCGCTACCTATGCTCCGTTCTTCCAGCCCTTCGAGTCCATCGAGGCTAAGGACGCCAGCACCGTGACGGTCAAGACCAAGGTCCCCAACTTCTCTCTGCTCAAGGATCGTCTTGCCATCATCCGCGTTACCCCGGCCACCCAGACCGAGGAGGATCGCGCCAAGCAGCCGATCGGCTCCGGCCCCTGGATGTACGACTCTATCTCCGATACCGAGATCACCCTGGTTCCCAACCCCGAGTACAACGGTGAGTATGCTGCCGAGGATAAGAAGATCCAGTACAGCATCCTGACCGACCCCACCGCTCGCGTTACCGCTCAGCAGGAGGGCTCCACGCTCGTTATGGAGCTCGTTACCGCTGACGCCGTCGACCAGCTCGAGAGCGCCGGCTGCAAGATCGATAACGTTCAGGGTTTCGGCACCCGCTTCATCATGTTCAACGTCGCCAAGGAGCCTTGGAACAACGTCAAGGTCCGTCAGGCTGTCATGTATGCGCTCGACACCGAGAAGATGGTCAGCAACACCTTTGCCGGCCTTGCCACCGCTGCCAGCTGCTACCTGCCCAAGAGCTTCACCAATTATCATGAGGCTTCCACGGTGTACAAGACCGACGCCAAGAAGGCTAAGAAGCTCATCGAGGAGTCCGGCATCACCCCGGGTGCCATCACCCTGCGCACCACCGACAACGAGCAGATCAAGGGCATGGCCGCCCAGGTCAAGAACGACCTCGACGCTCTCGGCTTTGAGGTGACCATCCAGACCGATACCTCGCCGGCCACCTACGCTGCCATCGACGGCGGCGAGGCCTACGATATCCTCCTTGCCCCTGGCGATCCTTCCTGCTTCGGCGCTGACCCCGACCTGCTGCTCAACTGGTGGTATGGCGACAACGTCTGGATGCAGACCCGTTGCCCGTGGAAGGAGTCCGCTGAGTGGCAGAAGCTTCACGGTCTCATGGACGAGGCTCTTGCCGCCGAGGGCGACGAGCAGCAGAAGAAGTGGAACGAGTGCTTCGACATCATCGCCGACAACGCCGTTCTGTACCCCGTTGTCCACGTCAAGACCGTCTCCGCTTCCTGGGACGATCCGTCCACCGCGCCCAACGGCGAGGCTCTCGACGGCTTCAAGGGCATCGGCACGACGAGCATGTCCTTCAGGGGCGTTGCGACCGTCAAGGCGTAAGACTCGCTTGAGTCTGTATGCAGGATGTCGGCCGTTGGGACCGTATCCTCATAGTTGAAACAAAGACCCGGGCGGCAACGATGTCGCTCGGGTCTTGTAATGAGTATCCGTACTCATATACCAGTTGGTCCTACCGACAAAAGAAAGGGGAGAGAACGTGAACAACTTGCTACGTTTGATTGGAAGGCGTCTTGTGGCGCTGCCGATCATGGCATTGGGCGTCACCGTCCTGGTGTTCTTCCTTATGTCGTTCTCCAAGACCGACCCCGCCTACACGGCGTTGGGTGACGGTGCCTCGCCCGAGGCGGTTGCCGAGTACCATGAGAAGTATGGTCTGGACGACCCCTGGCCTGTGCGCTACGTGCGCTATATGGGCGATTTGATTCATGGCGACATGGGTACCTACGGCGCTGCCCGCAACTCCGTTGCCAAGCGCATCTCCACGGCCCTGCCCGTCACGATGCAGCTGACCTTCATCGGTCTTGCCATCGGTGCGGTCGTTTCGTTTTTGCTCGGCGTCATCGCGGCACTGTATCGCGACAAATGGCCGGACCAAGTGATCCGCGTCTTTTCCATCGCCGGCTTGGCAACCCCGTCGTTCTGGCTTGCCGTTCTGTTGATCCTGCTGTTCTCTTCCTACCTTAAGGTGCTCCCGGCATCGGGTGCTCTGCCTCACTTCACCACGAATCCGGTTGGCTATCTGGGACGTATGATCATGCCCGCTATCGCCTTGGCATTTCCGCTGACGGGCCAGATGACTCGTATCGTGCGTACCGCCATGGTCGAGGAGCTCGACAAGGACTATGTCCGTATGGCTCGTGGCGCCGGCGTTCCCGAGAAGGTCGTCGTCGGCATCAACGTTCTTCGCAATGCGCTGATCACCCCGGTCACCACCCTCGGTCTTAAGATCGGCTACCTCATGGGCGGCGCCGTCGTCATCGAGGTTATCTTCAACCTCCCCGGCATGGGCACTGCGATTCTGCAGGGCGTTCAGGGCAACGAGGCGAACCTGGTTCAGGGCGTCGTTATCGTCGTTGCTCTTGCCTTCATCATCATCAACATCGTGGTTGACATGCTCTACCTGCTCATCAACCCGCGCATCAGGACGGTGTAGATTATGGTAAAGATTCGAGAGAAGCAAACCGAGCAGCTCGAGAAGGCTGCCTCCAAGGGGCTCAAGCTCGGTGGCTGGAAGAAGATGACGCTGTCTTCTAAGATTGCCGCCGTCGTGCTGGTGCTGGTCGCCCTGACTGCGATTTTGGCGCCCCTTCTTGCCCCCTATAGCCCGGTCGAGATCTTTACGGCTCGCCAGGCTCCCGGCAACGGATTTATCTTCGGTACCGACGATAAGGGTCGCGACATTCTGTCGCGCATGCTCTACGGCGGACGTTACTCGCTGATTATCGGCTTTGGTGCTACCGCCATGGCTTTGGTCTGTGGTTCCGTTGTCGGCGCTCTTGCAGCGGTTTCGCGCAAGTCTATCTCTGAGGCGATCATGCGTATCCTGGACATCATCATGTCCATCCCGGGTATCGCCCTCGCAGCCGTTTTCGTTTCCATCCTGGGCAATTCCGTGCCGTCGATCATCTTTGCGATCGGCTTTATGTACACCCCGCAGATCGCCCGTATCGTGCGCGCCAACATCGTGTCCGAGTACGGTGAGGACTATGTCCGCGCGGTCATCGTGTCCGGCGCCAAGGCTCCGTGGATTCTGATCAAGCATGTTCTGCGTAACTGCATCGCTCCGATTATGGTCTTCACCGTTACCCTGGTCGCCGACGCCATTATCTTCGAGGCCTCGCTGACCTTCATCGGCGCCGGCATCCAGGAGCCCACCGCTACCTGGGGCAACATTCTCGCCGACGCACGCGGTGGCGTGCTCGCTGGCCGTTGGTGGCAGGCACTGTTCCCGGGCCTGGCCATCATGGTCACCTGCCTGGCGCTCAACATCCTCTCCGAGGGCATTACCGACGCCATGGCCGCTGCTCCCTCCGCCGCCCTGGATCCGACCGATTCCTCCAAGCGCCGCGAGGCCGACCTGCTGGTTTCCGACCCCGTTCGTGCCTACAAGGAGCAGGCTCAGTCCCTGTCCGCCCGTCTTGGCGCACTGCGCGATGTCGAGCTCAAGCGTAACGACCGCCATGTGCCCGATGAGTCCGTTGAGCCGATCCTTTCGGTCCGCGATTTCTGCATCCAGTTTGAGCACCACGGTGATATCAACGTCGTCGACCACGTTAACTTTGACGTCCGTCCCGGCCAGACCATGGGCCTGGTAGGCGAGTCCGGCTGCGGTAAGTCCATCACCACGCTGGCCATCATGGGCCTGACCGACGATGACGAGCATCTTTCCGGCGAGGTTCTCTGGGAGGGCCGCGACCTGCTCAAGATGAGCAAGAAGGAGTGGTTCGGCCTGCGCGGTACCGATATCGCCATGGTCTATCAGGACGCCCTGTCCTCGCTCAACCCCTCCATGCTCATCTCTGCCCAGATGAAGCAGCTCACCAAGCGCGGCGGCACCCGTAGCGCCGAGGAACTCCTGGAGCTCGTGGGCCTCGACCCCAAGCGTACGCTCGAGAGCTATCCGCACGAGCTTTCCGGTGGTCAGCGTCAGCGCGTTCTGATCGCTATGGCCCTTACCCGCGACCCCAAGCTGGTTATCTGCGACGAGCCCACGACCGCTCTGGACGTTACGGTCCAGAAGCAGGTCATCAAGCTGCTCAACGACCTTCAGGCCAAGCTCGGCTTTGCCATGATCTTCGTTTCGCACGACCTGGCGCTGGTCGCCGAGGTCGCCCACAACATCACGGTTATGTACGCCGGCCAGGTTATTGAGCAGGCGCCCACCAAGGAGCTGCTCACCAACCCGATTCACGAGTACACCCGCGGCCTTCTGGGTTCCGTCCTGTCCATCGAGAGCGGTTCGGGCCGCCTGCACCAGGTGCCCGGCGCCGTTCCGAGCCCGCGCGATTTCCCCAAGGGCGATCGCTTCGCGCCCCGCTCGAGCCATCCGCGCATTGGCCTGGACACCCGTCCGGTCTTCAAGCGCGTGCCCGGCACCGAGCACTTCTATTCCGAGCTCCCCGACGAGGTGCTCAAGGCAAATGGTTTGACCCCTCACGCGGAGGTGATGTAGATGAGCGAGACCGCAGTCAACGGCGTCGAGCCGATCATCTTCCTTGATGACGTCCACGTCACCTTTAGGACCCGTACCGGCTCGATTCTGCACCCCAACCTGGTTCACGCCGTCCAGGGTGTAACGATTAAGCTCATGCCCGGACAGACCATCGGCATCGTCGGCGAGTCCGGTTGCGGAAAGTCCACCACGGCTAACGTCATGTGCGGCCTGCAGGCCCCCACGAGCGGCAAGGTCTACTTTAAGGGCAAGGACGTCACCAAGCGTACCGCCGAGGACCGTCGCCACATGGGTCGCGTCATCTCGGTCGTGTTCCAGAACCCGGCCACGGCGCTCAACCCCCGCATGGTCGTTCGCGAGCAACTGCTCGACCCCATGCGCGTCCACAACCTGGGTACCGAGGCCGAGCAGGAGAAGCGCGTCAAGGAGCTCTTGGAGCTCACCGGTCTGCCCTCCTCCGCCGCCGAGGTTCTTCCCGGCCAGCTTTCGGGCGGCCAGCGCCAGCGCGTCGCAATTGCCCGTGCCCTGTCGCTGAACCCCGATGCCATCATCGCCGACGAGCCCACCTCGGCTCTGGACGTTTCGGTCCGCGCGCAGATTCTCAACCTGCTGACCGACCTTAAGAAGGAACTCGGCCTGGCTATGGTGTTCATCAGCCATGACATCCAGACGGTCCGCTATATTTCCGACGACATCATCGTCATGAATGGCGGCAAGATCGTCGAGCAGGGCGAGGCCAAGCAGGTTTTCCAGCATCCTCGAGACCCCTACACTAAGATGCTGCTCGGCGCTGCGCCGTCGCTGCTGCATCCCAAGCTCGGCGAGTAACTTCGCTTTCCCTCCCGTGCGCCCGGTTCCCTTGCCGGGCGCACCTCCGTTGCGATTTCGAAAGGTTGGGTTCACGAGCCATGCCAAGTGCTCAGGAGCTACAACATCAATTTGGTGAATATCGAGGCGCTATGTCCCGTCCATCAGATTTCGATCTCTTTTGGAAGGATCGCATGGCCGAGGCTGACGCCGTCGGGCTTGACTATGCGATCGAGGCGGCATCGGTCACCGATGCCGTGACCTGCCAGCTTTTCGATCTCTGGTATACCGGCATGTGCGGCGCTCGCCTGCACGCCAAGTACCTTAAACCTGTCTCGGACGAGCCCGTGCCATTGGTACTTCAGTTCCATGGGTATCCGGGTGCAAGCCGCAGCTGGTTTGAGCAGGCGTCGTTTGCGGGCATGGGCATGGCACTCATCGCCCTCGACTGCCCCGGCCAAGGAGGTCCCTCCGAGGACATTGGTGGATTTGAGGGCACGACGGTCGCGGGCCATATCGTCGCCGGTATCGACGGCGACCCGGCCAACCTCTACTATGTCCGCTTGCACCAAGATATCCGCATTCTTTGCCGTATTGTTCGTGAGCTCGAGGGCATCGATCTTGCCAGTGTATTTGTGAACGGCGCATCGCAGGGCGGCGGTTTGGGCATTGCGACCTGTGCGCTTAACAGCGAGCTTATCAATCGCGCCGCCATCCTCTATCCCTTCCTGTCGGATTTCCGCCTGGTCTGGGATTTGGATGCCGACGACATTGCCTACGAGGGTCTGCGCTATTGGTCTCGCTGGTTTGACGAGGACTCGACTCGTATTGACGAGGCCTATGCCAAGCTGGCGTACTTCGATTCCAAGAACTTTGCCCCCATAGTCAAATGCCCCGTGCTGTTTGGCACGGGCACAGCCGATATCGTCTGTCCTCCGGCGACGCAGTTTGCAGTCTACAACAACCTGACCTGTGAAAAGCGTCATGAGTTCTTTGAAGGCTTCGGTCACGAGGAGATTCAGGATTTTGACGATCTGATCATTCCATTTTTCTGCAAGGGAGGGGAGGCTCATGTCTAAGTGCGAGAGCAATATCGATGAGCTGATTGTCCCCGAGCTTGCGGGAATTGCTGGGACGGTTTCGTCAAGGCTCTCTGATTTCCGGGATTGGCGCGGCGATGCTTCTGCGGATGTTTCCGAGTTGGAGACAGCCGCTTCGGACCTTGAGGTTTGCGGGCTGACCGTTACGGCGATTGATTTCGCCAATCCGTGCGCGCGCTACTCCGAGGTTTCCTTTGAGCTCGGCGGGTATGTCGTGCACGGCCGTTTGATTGAGCCCTCTGGTTGCGCCCGAAGATCCGAGCTTGTTCCGCTGTGTCTGATGTTCCATGACATCGACCGACCCGTGCGGGGATGGCATCACATGACGCGGTTTGCCGCCATGGGATATGCCGTGCTTGCGCTGGACGATGAGACTATTGGATCCAGCGATCTGCAGCAGGGGATTACCTCGCCTGCTTTTGTCGAGCGTGTCCGTTGGGGCTGCGCGTTGGCGAAGGTTGCGCGCAACCTTGATGGCATGGATCCCGACCGCATCTTTGCATGGGGCGAGGGCCTTGGCGGCGGTGTCGCGCTGGCGGTTTCTGCTCTGGACGAGCGGGGCCTTGCCTGCACGGCGCTTGCCAATCCGCTTCCCAGCGGTCTCGAGACGCTGTCGCCTCGGGTTCGTGGCTCGGTGCTCATGGGCACATCGCTCATGGATACCGTGAGTGATCCCAAGGGCCAGTTTGCCGTATTCAACGGTCTTGAGTGTGACCGGAGGCATATCATCTATGCCAAATACGCTCACGAGCGCATCAATGCGTTCGAAAACGAAGTCGTCGACTTCTTTAACCAAACGTTCTATTCGTGTTCTTTGGCCTAGACGGCCTGGACACCGCCAACAAGAGTGGGCGGCATAGGGCTGCCCGCCAGACAACTAAGGAGATTCTTGTGGCAACTCAGAAATTCACCGGCGTTATCCCTCCCGTCGTTGTTCCCGATACCGAAGACCACCAGCTCGACGTTGCCTCCTTTGAGCGCAGCATCAACCGCATGATCGATGCCGGCGTCGATGGCCTGTTCTTCCTGGGCTCCTCGGGCGAGGTCGTCTTCTCCACCGACGAGCGCCGTCGCCAGATTGTCGCAGAGGCCGTCCGTATCGTTGACCACCGCGTTCCCGTTCTGGTCGGCATCATCGACACCGAGACCGAGCGCATGATCGAGCACGGCAAGGTCGCTCAGGAGCTGGGCGCCGATGCGCTCGTCGCCACCTGCCCGTTCTATGCCCTGCAGGGCATGACCGAGGTCGAGGAGCACTTCCGCATCCTTCACGAGGAACTCGACCTGCCCATCTTCGCCTACGACATCCCCGTGTGCGTCCACACCAAGCTCCCCTGGAAGCTCCTTGCTAAGCTCGGCGCCGAGGGCGTCCTGGCTGGCGTCAAGGATTCCTCGGGCGATGACATCTCGTTCCGCTACCTCATTCAGGAGAACGAGAAGAACGGCCATCCGATGAGCATCCTTACCGGCCATGAGGTCGTCGTCGACGGTGCCTATCTCGGTGGCGCCGACGGTTCCGTTCCGGGCCTCGCCAACGTTGAGCCCGAGGGCTACGTTCGTCAGTGGAAGGCCGCTCAGGCTGGTGACTGGGCTACCGTCAAGGCCGAGCAGGATCGCCTCAATGAGATTTCGCACATCTGGGATGTCACCTCGGGCGTCCAGGGCTATGCCGGTGGCGTCGGCGCCTTCAAGACCGCTATGAACCTCATGGGCATCTTCGACAGCCCGACCATGCCGCGCCCGGTGAAGGCCATGACCGGTGAGAACGTCGAGGCGATTCGCAAGGTCCTCCAGGACAACGGTCTCCTTTAAAGCTTTCCCAGGCACCCGACCTCGCCGTTCAACCGTGCGGCCATGACCCATTAGGCCAATGGCCGCACGGTTTCTCGGCGATCTCGGGCACCTGGAAAACCTTTACCGCGCTGTGACGGCTAGCCTGACGGCGCATTTCCTGTAGTTGTTTTGTCTCCGAAGGAGAACGACATGGAGAACAAGTACGTCTGCTCTGTCGATATCGGCGGAACTAAGATCGCGACTGCCATCATGGAGTACCCGGCTGACGGCGGTGTGCCCCATCCCGTTTTTGAGGCTGAGGTTCCCACCGAGGCCCAGGAGGGTGGCGAAGCGGTCTTCCAGCGCATCGAGGCGTCTATCAAGGCAGCTCTTGAGGCAAATCCCGATGTCGAGGTCCTCGGAGTTGGCATCGGCGCTGCCGGTGTCGTCGACCCCAAGACGGGCGCCATCGCGTATGCCAATGAGATTATGCCCGGCTGGTCCGGCGTTCAGTTGGGGCCGCGTCTGCGCGAGGACCTCGGCCTTCCCGTTGCCGTTGTAGGCGACGTGCAGGCTCATGCTCTGGGCGAGGCCCACTGGGGCGTCGGCAAGGGCAAGTTCTCCGTCTTGTGTTTGGGCATCGGTACGGGCATCGGCGGCGCATATGTCGAGAACGGCCGCGTGATGCAGGGCTTCCATGGTGCTGCCGGCCATATGGGCCACATCGAGTGCTCGGCTGCCGCCGGCATTCCCTGCGCCTGCGGGCGTTCCGGCCATCTGGAGTCGGTTGCTTCCGGAACATCAATCGGGCGCATGTACGATGAGCGTTTTGGCCGCGTCGACCCCAGCCGTCCTTCGGTCGGCCGTGACGTGAACGACCTGTGCCGCGCAGGCGACGCAAAGGCGACCGAGGTCATTCATGACGCCGGCTTTGCGCTGGGCGCCAGCCTGGGCTCGCTCGCTAACATCCTGGACCCTGAGGTCATCGTGCTTTCGGGCGGCGTGATTCACCAAGGTCCCGATTGGCGTTCACAGACGTGGAAGGACTCGGTGCACGAGGGCTATGCCAGCCAGGCGCTCGACCCGCTTCAGGACACGCCGATTCTCATCGGCTCTCTGGAGGGCGACGCGCCGCTCATCGGTGCCGCCGAACACCTTCTTGCATCGTTGAAGTAAACATAACTACCAAGTGCGCCTTCTGAGGTGCCGCAGATTGACGTGAAAGAGGAGCGAAGCGTACTTCGGTACGCGAGCGACGGTTTGAACGTCAAGGTGCGGTGTCTCAGAAGGCTGTTTTGAGAAAGGTTGAGTCGAACATGACCGTTGATCCTTTGATCCAGTCCCTGAAGGGCAAGCTCGTCGTGAGCGTTCAGGCGTATATGGGCGAGCCGCTTCGTACGCCCGAGACCATGGCTCAAATGTCTCGCGCTTGCGAGCTTGGCGGCGCCGCCGCCATTCGCTGCCAGGGCCTTGCCGACATTGCCGCCATTAAGGGTCGCTGTGAGGTTCCCGTCATCGGTCTGTGGAAGGACGGGCACGAGGGCGTTTACATCACGCCGACGCTGCGTCACGCTCGTGCCTGCGTTGCTGCGGGTGCCGATATCGTGGCGATCGACGCCACCGATCGTCCGCGTCCCGATGGCAAGTCGGTCGAGGATACCTTCCGCCCGCTGCACGAGGAGGGTGTGCTCCTGATGGCGGATTGTGCCACCATCGAGGACATTCGCCGTGCGGTTGATATGGGCTTCGACCTGGTATCCACCACACTCTCTCACGGTGTCGCCGCCATCGACTGCACCATGGCCGATGGCCCCGACCTGCCGCTCCTGCGTCAGGCGACCGAGGAATTTCCCGGCCTTCCCATCATTTGCGAGGGTCGCGTGCATACGCCCGAGGAGGCTCGCGCTGCAATCGACGCCGGCGCGTGGGCCGTTGTCGTCGGCACCGCTATCACGCACCCCACGAGTATTACAAGTTGGTTCAAGGCTGCGCTTGAGGCGTAAGACGGGCCTTGTATCCGCTTGGGGCGGTATACTCAATAAAGGCAATTGATCGCGCGGGATCCGCTGGCCGGGTCCCGCGCTTATTTTAGGAGGCACACATGCAAAAGGGAGATGCCATGGATGCGGCGGAGCGCTCGGAGCGTATCCCCGATATCGTTATCATCACCGGAATGTCCGGCTCGGGCCGAACGCAAGCCATGCATGTGTTTGAGGACATGGGCTATTTTTGTATCGACAACCTGCCCCCACGCCTGATTGCCCAGCTTGCTGAGCTCGTTGGCATCAATACGGGCGTGGGCAGGCACCTTGCCGTTACCTGCGACCTGCGTAGCCAGGGCTTGTTCGATGAACTGCTCGATGCTGTTGCCGCACTGGAAGAGCGCGAGATGAGCTGCGACATTGTGTTTCTCGAGGCGTCTGACGAGGTGCTGATTCGCCGGTATAGCGAAAACCGTCGTCGCCATCCCATTGCAAAGCCGGGGGAGACCACGGCCGACGCTATTCAGCGTGAACGTCTGCAGCTGCAGGGCGTTCGCGATCGAGCCGATATGATTATCGACACGAGCCGCTTGCGCACTTCTGCCTTGCGCAACAAGCTGCGCATGGCTTTTTCCGAGCTGTCCGACCAGCAGCTTATGGATGTCCACGTGTTCTCGTTTGGCTTTAAGCATGGCATGCCCATCGAGGCGGATATCATGATCGATGTTCGCTTCTTGCCCAATCCTTTCTACGATCCCGAGATGCGCACCATGACCGGTCTCGATAAGAAGGTCTCCGATTTTGTCTTGGACCACCCCAAGACCCAGGAGTTCTGGAAGGCCTGGACTCAGCTGCTCGATACGGTCATGCCGGGTTATATCGCAGAGGGCAAGCCGCAGCTTTCCATTGCTATCGGCTGCACAGGCGGACAGCACCGTAGCGTCGCCATTGCCGAGGCCACGGCCCGCTACCTGGAGGGTGCTCAGTATCATGTGAGCATCTCCCACCGTGACCTGTCGCGTGCCAACACGAAGGCATAGGTTTACATGTCGTTTACCGCTGAGGTGCGTGACGAGCTTGCGCGCTGCGAACCAGAATGCGAATACTGCGATTTGTCGACGCTTGCTGCGCTAACGCGTGTGAGCGGCACGCTTTCGCTGGCGGGCTCGGGACGGTACCGCTTGACGGTCGCGACCGAGACGGGTGCTGTGGCGCGCACGATGATTGCGCTGACGCATCGTATCCTTAAGCTCAAGACCGAATTCACGGTTCGTAAGTCGGTCCTGCACAAGGTACGAAACTATCTCATCACCTTGCCCGATCAGCCCGATTTGGATAAGGCTCTGGTGCTGCTGGGCATTCTCGACCGTAGGGGAGGGCTCGTCGCGGGTGTGCCGCGCCACATCGTCGCCCGTCCTTGCTGCAGGCTCGCCTATATTCGCGGTGCGCTGATTGCCGGAGGCTTTGTTGCCGACCCGCGTGGCGATTTTCATTTGGAGATCGCGGTTCAGGGCGAGGAGTATGCAAAGGGACTTTGCGACCTTCTGGAGCAGATTGGAGTTCACGCCCGCGTCAATGCGCGTCGCGGCTCGTATGCCGTGTACATCAAGAGTGCCGAGGAGATTAAACGTCTGTTACAGCTGATTGGCGCCAAGCGCAGCGTTGCCGAGATTGAAGAGGCCCGCGCGGTTAAGCTGGTGAAGAACGACGTGAATCGTCGCGTGAACGCAGAGCTTGCCAACCAGACCAGAAGTGCCGGTGCCGCCCAACATCAGCTTGCGCTCATCGATGAGCTTGATCGGCGCGGTTTGCGCGAAACGCTGCCGGACGCTCTGGCAGTTTTTTGTGACTTACGCGAGCGTTACCCCGATCTCTCACTGCGAGATTTGGGGGAAATGGCCGACCCTCCTTTGTCGAAGTCGGCCTTGTATCACCGTGTTTTGCGCCTTGAAAAGCTCATTGAAGCAAGCGGGTAGTTTAACGCAATAGCTTTTATGGTGGTTTAACTGCTGTTTTATACGTTAAAGCGTTTTAACGCAAATTTGATTTTCAATTTCGAGCATTCTCGTGAAATTCAAGCCAAAAAAAAGGTATATTAGGCGAGTGGTTAGTTTGTGGGCCTCAACGGCAGGCGCTGTAGCTTGCGGGGGCCTTACGAAAGGAGACACAATGGCAGTAAAGGTTGCTATTAACGGCTTCGGTCGCATCGGTCGTCTGGCCTTCCGCCAGATGTTCGGTCATGAGGGCTCCGAGATCGTCGCTATCAACGACCTCACCTCTCCCGATATGCTCGCTTACCTGCTGAAGTACGACTCCACGCAGGGCAACTATGCTCGCGATCACGAGGTCGTCGCTGGCGAGGATTCCATCACCGTTGACGGCAAGGAGATCAAGATCTACAAGGAGGCCGACGCCAACAACCTGCCTTGGGGCGACCTCGACGTCGACGTCGTTCTCGAGTGCACCGGCTTCTACACCAGCAAGGCTAAGGCTCAGGCCCACATCAACGCTGGCGCCAAGAAGGTCGTCATCTCCGCTCCGGCCGGCAGCGATCTGCCCACCATCGTGTACAACGTCAACCATGAGACGCTGACCGCTGAGGACAACATCATCTCCGCTGCTTCCTGCACCACCAACTGCCTCGCCCCGATGGCCAAGGGCCTGAACGACTTCGCTCCCATCGTCTCCGGCATCATGACCACCATCCACGCCTTCACCGGCGACCAGATGCCGCTCGACGGCCCGCAGCGCAAGGGCAACTTCCGTCGCTCCCGCGCCTGCTCCGAGAACATCGTCCCGAACACCACGGGCGCTGCCAAGGCCATCGGCCTGGTTCTCCCCGAGCTCAACGGCAAGCTCATCGGTGCCGCCCAGCGCGTCCCGACGCCGACCGGCTCGCTGACCAACCTCTACGCCGTCGTTGACAAGAAGGTCACCGTCGACGAGGTCAACGCTGCCATGAAGGCCTACGCCGAGACCATCCCCGATACCTTCGCCTACAACGAGGACCAGATCGTCTCCCGCGACATCGTCGGCGAGACCCACGGCTCCATCTTCGACGCCACTCAGACCATGTGCTCTGATCTCGGCAACGGCCAGACCCTCGTTCAGGTCACCTCTTGGTACGACAACGAGAACTCCTACACCTCTCAGATGGTCCGCACCATCAAGTACTTCGAGAAGTTCGTTGCTTAATTTAGCTTTTAGCGAATAGCTCGTTGAGCGTCTAAAGAAGGGCGCGGCCTCATAGGGCTTACACCCTAGGGTCGCGCCCTTTTTATAGGAAATCGTCTGCCGTAATGGGAGGCAGACACGTACGAAAGGTAGAAGCAAACATGGCCTTTACCAAGAAGACCGTCCGCGACATCGATGTCGACGGCAAGCGCGTTCTCGTCCGCGTTGACTTCAACGTGCCTATCAAGGATGGCGTCGTTGGCGACACCACCCGTATCAAGGCTGCCCTGCCCACCATCAACTACCTCGTTGAGCACAACGCTCGCGTCATCCTCATGAGCCACCTCGGCCGTCCTGAGGGCACTGGCTTCCAGCCCGAGCTTTCCCTCGAGCCTGTCGCCAAGAAGCTCGCTGAGCTCTCTGGCCTTGACGTTGCTTTTGTTGCCGACACGTATGGCGAGAAGGCCGCCGAGGCTGTCGCCGCCGTCGAGCCGGGCAAGGTCCTCGTTCTCGAGAACGTCCGTTTTGACAAGCGTGAGAAGAAGAACGATCCCGAGATCGCCAAGAAGCTCGCTTCCTATGGTGACGTCTTCGTTCTCGATGCCTTCGGCACCGCACACCGCGCCCAGGGTTCCGTCGTGGGCCCCGCCGCTTACCTGCCTGCCGTCGCCGGCTTCCTGCTCGAGAAGGAGGTCGACACGCTGACCGGCATCTTCGCCGAGCCCGAGCGCCCCTTCGTCGCCATCGTCGGCGGTTCCAAGGTTTCCTCCAAGATCGGCGTTCTCGATCACCTCATCGACTCCGCTGATACCCTGATCATCGGTGGCGGCATGGCCTACACCTTCTTCCTGGCTCAGGGCCTGTCCGTCGGTCAGTCCCTCAAGGAAGAGGACTGGGTCGAGCGCGCCGGTGAGATGCTCAAGAAGGCCGAGGAGAAGGGCGTCAAGATCCTGCTCCCCATCGACAACCGCGTTGCTGATCACTTTGGCGAGGATGCTGTCCCCGAGGTTGTCGCTTCCGACGCTATCCCCGACGACCGTGAGGGTATGGACATCGGCCCCAAGACCGAGGAGCTCTACGCCGAGGCTGTCAAGGGTGCCAAGACTGTGTTCTGGAATGGCCCCATGGGCGTCTTCGAGTTCGATAACTTCGCTCACGGCACCCAGGCTATCGCCGAGGCTGTCGCCGAGGCTGATTGCACCTCGATCATCGGTGGTGGCGACTCTGTCGCAGCCGTCAACAAGTTCAACCTGGCCGACAAGATGAGCTGGATCTCTACCGGTGGTGGCGCTTCCATGGAGCTCGTCGAGGGTAAGGCCCTGCCCGGAGTGGAGGCGCTTCTCGATGCCTAATCGCACCCTTCTTATCGCTGGTAACTGGAAGATGAACAACGACGTCGCCGAGGCCGCCAAGCTCGCCGACGAGCTGGCTCAGGCTCTGCCCGAGGTTCCGGCTGGCGTCGAGGTGCTCGTCTGCCCTCCGACCATCGACATCACCACGGTTCATGACCGTATTCAGGCTGCCCCCATCGCCCTCGGTGCACAGAACGTGTACTGGGAGGCCAAGGGTGCCTTCACCGGTGAGTCTTCTTGCGACATGCTCAAGTCCGCTGGCTGCACCTACTGCATCATCGGTCACTCCGAGCGTCGTGATTACTTCCACGAGACCGACGAGGATCAGAACAAGAAGGCCAAGGCCCTCGTTGCCGCCGGTCTTGTTCCTGTCTTCTGCTGCGGCGAGTCCCTTGAGGTCCGCGAGGCCGGCACCTATGTCGAGCACGTCGTGAACCAGGTCAAGGCTGGTCTCGAGGGTCTCGAGATCACTTGCCCAAAGCAGGTCGTCGTCGCCTACGAGCCCATCTGGGCCATCGGCACCGGCAAGACCGCTACCGCCGAGGACGCTCAGGAGGTCTGCGGCGCTATCCGTGAGACCCTCAAGGAGATGTTCGGTGAGGAGCTCGCCGACGGCATCCGCGTTCTCTATGGTGGCTCTGCCAAGCCCGGCAACATCGCCGAGCTCGTCGCCAAGCCCGACGTCGACGGCGCCCTCGTGGGCGGCGCTTCGCTCAAGGCTGCCGACTTCGCCTCTATGGTCGTCAAGGCAGGCGAGTAGGACATATGGCACAGCGTCATCTTCCTGCACTCCTGATCATCATGGATGGTTGCGGCCTGGCTCCGGCCGATGGCGAGAACGCCGTCGCCGCTGCCAAGACGCCCTTCCTCGATAGCCTGTACGAGAAGTACCCCCACACCACGCTCGGCGCTTCGGGCGAGGACGTGGGTCTTCCCGATGGCCAGATGGGCAACTCCGAGGTGGGTCACCTCAACATCGGTGCCGGCCGCATCGTGTTCCAGGAGCTTTCGCGCATCAACAATGCCATCAAGGACGGCTCCATCGCCAAGAACGAGGTCTTCGTCAAGGCTATGGACGACGTCAAGGCTGACGGCAAGACTCTCCACCTCATGGGCCTTATGAGCCCTGGCGGTGTTCATTCTCATATGAGCCACGTCGAGGCTCTGGTCAAGATGGCTGCCGAGCACGGTGTCAAGACCGTTCGCGTCCACGCCTTCATGGATGGTCGCGACGTTGACCCGCAGTCCGGTGCCGGTTACATGAGTGAGTTCTGCGCCTTCCTGGCTAAGATCTCCGAGGAGACCGGTTGCGACGCTCGCGTTGCCACCGTCTCGGGCCGTTATTGGGCCATGGACCGCGACAACCGTTGGGAGCGCATCCAGCGCGCCTACGATGTCATGGTCAACGCATCCGATGCCGATACCGACCCTGTTGCCGGTATCAAGGCCTACTACGAGAAGGATCCGCGCGGCGACGAGTTCGTCGAGCCCTTCGCTGCCCACAACGAGGGCATCCACGAGGGCGACGCGGCCATCTTCTTCAACTTCCGTCCCGACCGCGCTCGTCAGATGACTCGCGTGTTCACGGACAAGGAGTTCGACGGCTTTGAGCGCGAGCAGATCAAGCTTTCGCACTTTGTGACGATGACCGAGTACGACCCGACGTTTGACGTCGAGGTCGCCTTCCCCAAGACGTTCCCCGAGAACGTTCTGGCCGACGTTATCGCCGCCAATGGCCTGAAGCAGCTGCACACCGCCGAGACCGAGAAGTACGCCCACGTGACGTTCTTCCTCAACGGCGGCATCGAGGAGCCCAAGGAGGGCGAGGAGCGCGTGCTCGTCGCTTCTCCCAAGGTCGCTACCTACGACCTGCAACCTGAGATGAGCGCTCCCGAGGTTACCGAGAAGCTTGTCGCCGCCATCAACGAGGATCGCGCTGATTTCTACATCGTGAACTTCGCAAACTGCGACATGGTTGGTCACACCGGTGTCTTCGACGCTGCCGTTAAGGCCGTCGAGGCTGTTGACGATGCCCTGTCCAAGGTTGTCCCGGCGATTCTCGCTAAGGGCGGCTTTGCGCTGATTACCGCCGATCACGGCAACGCCGATCACATGTTTGACGTTGCTTCCGACGGTTCCAAGCATCCGTTCACGGCTCACACCACCAACCGCGTGCCGTTCATCATCGTTGATGAGAAGGCACAGCTCACCGGTATCGAGGACGGCCGTCTTTCCGATATCGCTCCGACCATGCTCACCATGGCTGGTATTGAGCCTTCCGCCGAGATGACGGGTCGCGTACTCGCCACCGAGGCCTAATAGAAAACAAATACCGTTTTCTAGTAAGGGGGTTGTCCACAACCGGACAACCCTCTTTTTTTGCGCTATTTCTACCTCGTCACCAAATGGCTGATGGGGGAGTGCTGGGGGTTGTGGTACAGTACTGGAGTTTGAATTGTTCTATTAAGGAGCTTATCTATGGGTCCGTTTCAGATTCTTCTGTTTGTCGTTTGGGCTGTCTCTGCCGTGGCGCTGACGATTCTCGTCCTGATGCACTCTGGTAAGGGCACCGGCGTTTCGGATATGATCGCTAGCTCGCTGTATAACTCCAGCTCTGCCACGGGCGTCATGGAGCAGAACCTCGATCGCCTGACGGTAATTATGGCCGTCGTTTTTGCCGTGTGTGTCGTCCTGTGCATGTTCTTCTTCCCGCAGGGTATCGTCGGCTACTAAGCACGAGCCACATAAATACTTGAAAAGGGTTCCGCAAGTGCGGGACCCTTTTTGTTTACATATTTGTAACAGAGCCAAAATATCCCCACATACTTCGCCCAACTAAAGAAATTCTCGACCGTTGACCGGAATTAGCCCCAAATCGTGCATAAAATGCGCTACTGTATTGAGAAACGTTGGTTCGTTGTGCATAACCAGCCATAGCAACGGGCGGCGTTTTGATGGTTCGGATCGGATTGTCTCGACATGTGTCCGACTGAACATTTCTTTGTCCTATCTCATAAGGAGGATGGCATGGCTGATTCTATGTTCCACCAGCCCGTTATGGGTCGTCGCGCCTTTGTCGGCGGTACCCTTGCTGCGAGCTCCATGGCTTTTCTTGCCGCATGCGGCAAGAAGGGCGGCGACGCTTCCGGTTCTGAGTCCGGTTCGAAGCTGAACTTCTACATCAACAACCCGGTCTGCATCGACCCCTACAATGTCCAGGAGGACCAGGGCACTCAGGTCGAGTACCAGCTCTTTGATGCTCTGACCTCTTATGACGCCGAGAAGGGCGAGATCGTTCCGCTGGCTTGCGAGTCCTTCGAGGCCAACGACGACGCCACCGAGTTCACCTTCAAGATCAAGAAGGCCAAGTTCCACAACGGTGACGACGTTACCTCCAAGTCCTTCAAGCTCGGTTGGGAGCGTCTGGTCAACACCAAGTCGGCTGTCGCTACCGAGTACGGCCCTTCCGAGGTCTCCTATCACCTTTCCATGGTCGAGGGCTATGACGATCTGCTTGCCGGTAACGCTACCGAGCTCAGCGGTGTTACCTGCCCCGACGATGAGACCCTCGTCGTCAAGCTGGCTTCCGCTTACGCCGACTTCCCCTTCGTCGCCTCTCACCCGGCTCTGGCCCCGGTTCCCGAGTGCGCCGAGTCCGATGTCAAGAGCTTCTACCTCGCCCCGGTCGGTAACGGCCCGTTCATGATGGACGGCAAGTGGGAGGATGGCCAGGAGATCAACGTCAAGAAGTTCGACGATTACTATGGCGACAAGGCCAAGATCGATGGCATCCACTTCCAGGTCATCAAGGACATGGAGACCGCCTACAAGGAGTTCCAGGCCGGTAACCTCGATGTCTGCGACGTTCCCGTCGCTCAGATCGACGCCGCCAAGAAGGATCGCGGCGTGTCCAAGGACGGCTACACCATGGGTGACGGCGAGCGCATGCTGCTCGGCGCCGAGCCTTCCACGTACTATCTGACCTGCAACACCACGGCCGAGCCGTTCAGCAACGCCGACCTGCGCAGGGGTATCTCCCTGGCCATCAACCGTGAGGCCATCTGCAAGACCATCTTCAAGGGTACCCGTACTCCTGCCGACGGCATTGTTCCTCCGGGCATCGATGGCTACAAGGAGGGCGCATGGGAGTTCTGCGCCTACGATGTCGACAAGGCTAACGAGTACCTCGACAAGGTTGCTCCCGCTGGCGCTAACGGGGATCGTGGCATTAGCGTGACCCTGTCCTACAACCAGGACGGCGGTCACAAGGAGATCATGGAGTCCATCATCGGTGACCTCGCCAAGGTTGGCGTTACCGCTGTCTCCGATACCCCTGAGTGGTCTGCCCTGCTCGAGCAGTATCAGAACTTTAACTATCAGTTCGGTCGTCTGGGTTGGATTGCCGACTACCCGATCATGGACAACTTCCTGTATCCGCTGTTCCACTCCGACTCCCTCGGTGGCGACAACCGCTCCGGTTACAACAACCCCGAGTTCGACGCCAAGGTCGACGAGGCTCGTACTATTGTTGACGACGAGGAGCGCGTCGCTAAGATGCAGGAGGCCGACGCAATGGTCGCTGCCGACTGCCCGGTCATCCCGATTATGTTCTACACGCACACCATCGCCGGCTCCGATCGCATTAAGCACCTCTATGTCGATCCGCAGAAGCACGCCGATCTGGGTACCGCTGAGCTCGCCTAAGAGTTTGCAGCTTCCGTGAGGGTCAAGTATTTACGTAGACCTCATGGGAAACATACAGTTCTCCCTAACCTGGGGTAAACTGGCTGATGGTAATTTTGGGATGCCGGTCTGGCGATCGGCATCCCATTTAGGTTAATCCCTAGATAGGGGAGTGGTATGGGTAAGTACATCGTTAAACGTGTGCTTCAGTTCATCCCGGTGTTTTTGGGCGTTACGCTGATTCTGTTCGCCCTCCAGAATATCGTGCCGGGAGATCCGATCAAGCTGATCGGTGGAGACAAGGCTCTGTCCCCCGAGGTGGAGCTTCAGCTTCGCGTTCGCTATCACCTGGTCCAGACGGACGATGACGGCAACGCGATCCTTGACGAGAACGGCGACCCCGTTCAAACGTCGCTCGTGGACCGTTACTTGTATTACATGAACGGCCTGCTTCATGGCGATCTGGGCAATTCGTATCAGCGCAAGCTGCCGGTTACGGAAATCTTTGCCCAGAAGTATCCGTATACGGTCAAACTTGCCGCGTGCGCCATCGTGCTCGAGGCAATTATGGGTATCGGTGCGGGTATCATTTCGGCGGTAAAGCGTTATTCCTTCTGGGATATTTTGGTAACGCTCACCACGTCGATCCTCGTTGCGGTCCCGGCCTTCTGGCTCGGTATGTTGCTGCAGCTGTTCTTTGGCGTCATCCTCAAGGACGCCACGGGCGGTGCAATCTCCATGCCGATCTCGGGTGCCGGCGGTTCCAGCTCTCAGTATCAGGATTGGATGCACTATGTGCTTCCGACCATTACGCTGGCTTCGGTTTCGACCGCTTATGCTGCGCGCATTATGCGCTCGCAGCTGCTTGACGTCATGAACCAGGATTACATCCGTACGGCAAAGGCCAAGGGTCTCTCCAATCGTGCGATCATCGTCAAGCATGCGCTTAAGAATGCACTCATCCCCGTCGTTACCTATATTGGTGTCGACTTTGGCGGCATGCTTTCGGGCGCCATCCTGACCGAGACGGTCTTCAACTGGCCCGGTATCGGCTATGAGGTCTATCGCGCCATTAGCATGCGTGACTGGCCCATCGTTATGGGCGGCGTTACGCTCATCGTTGTCGTCGTCATGGTGATCAACCTGCTCGTCGACATTAGCTATGCATTCCTCGACCCGCGCATCCGCCTTGGCGGTCCGTCGGATAAGGCCTAAGGGAGGTACGTCTCATGCAGGAAACTGATTCTCAGTCTCAGGAGCAGGCTACCGCCACCAAGGTCGCATCTGCTCCCGCCAAGTCCCGCACGCTGTGGGGCGACGCTTTTAAGCGTCTTCGTAAGAACAAGCTCGCCGTTATCGGTGTCTGCTGGATCATCATCGTCGTTGTGGTTGCCCTGACCGCAGATCTGTGGGCTAAGCCCTGGCTCGGTTCGCCGACGGCTTCCGATTCGACCACCATGGCCGAGACATCGCTACTGGCTCCGTGTGCCGAGCACCCGTTTGGCACCGATGCCCTCGGTCGCGACATTCTCGTCCGCGTTATCTACGGTGCACGCGTTTCGCTTTCTGTCGGTATCATGGCCACCGCCATCTCCACATTGATCGGCCTGGTCATGGGCGCCCTGGCCGGTTTCTACGGCGGCATTTGGGATACGATCATCATGCGCTGTGCGGACATCTTCCTGGCGTTCCCGTACGTGCTGTTCGTTGTCGCCATGATCGCCGTTATCGGCCGTGGTCTTCAGAACGTCTTTATCGCCATCGGCATTCTTGGCTGGCCTTCGATTGCGCGCGTCTTCCGCTCTGCAATCTTGACGGTCAAGGAAAACGACTATGTTGATGCAGCGCGCGCGATGGGTGCATCTGATGCTCGTATCGTCGTGCGTCACATCTTCCCGAACTCCGTCGCCTCCATCGTGGTCTACGCGACCATGAACATTGGTGGCGCCATTCTGACCGAGTCCGCTCTGTCCTTCCTCGGCATGGGCGTTATTCCGCCTACGCCTTCGTGGGGCTCCATGATTCAGGACGGTCAGCAGTATCTTCTGACCGCTCCCTGGATGATGATCATGCCCGGTCTGGCAATTCTCTCGACGGTGCTCGCCTTCACCCTGCTGGGTGACGGTCTGCGCGACGCCCTCGACGTCAAGATGAAGGACGCATAAGGATGAAGAAGAACAAGAACTATGTGGACCTGAAGGATCAGCCGGTTCCTGAGGGCCAGCATCTGCTCGAGGTCGATGACCTTAAGATGTATTTCCACACCGAGGATGGCGTTGTTCGCGCTGTCGACGGTGTCTCCTACACGCTCGATCGCGGCGAAACCCTGGGCGTCGTCGGTGAGTCCGGCTCCGGTAAGTCCGTGACCGCCATGACCATCATGGGCCTCATCTCGATGCCTCCGGGAAAGATCGAGGGCGGTGACGTTCGCTATCGCGGCCGCTCCATCCTCGAAATGACCGAGGAAGAGATGCAGCACATTCGCGGCAACGATATCGCGATGATCTTCCAGGATCCTATGACCTCCTTGAACCCGGTCTATAAGATCGGCAGGCAGGTGGGCGAGGGTCTTCGTCTGCACCGTGGCTACTCCAAGCAGGAGGCGCTCAAGCGTGCCACCGAGCTTTTGGACCTCGTGGGTATCCCCGAGCCCGAGAAGCGCGTCAATGAGTATCCGCACCAGTTCTCTGGCGGTATGCGTCAGCGAGTCATGATTGCCATGGCCCTTGCCTGCGATCCCGATATTCTGATTGCCGACGAGCCCACGACTGCCCTGGACGTTACCATCCAGGCTCAGATTATCGAGCTCATGCAGGAGATGCAGGAGAAGAACGGCAACGCCATCATCATGATTACCCATGACCTGGGTGTTGTCGCCGATATGGCCGATAAGATCATGGTTATGTACGCCGGCCGCCCCGTTGAGTTCGGTACTGCTGAGGAAATCTTCTACGAGAGCCGCCACCCCTACACCTGGGGTCTTATCCGCTCCATCCCGGAGCAGGCAATCGAAGAGAAGAAGCCGCTGACGCCGATTCACGGCAACCCGCCTTCGCTCATGAACCTGCCTGAGGGCTGCGTCTTCTCTCCTCGTTGCCCCTACGCGACGGACAAGTGCCGCAAGCAGCGCCCTGAGCGCGTTGTCACCGAGTCCGGTCACTATTCTGCGTGCCACTATTCCGGTGACCCCGAGTTCCTCAAGAACGCTCCTGAGACGTCCCGTACGCGCAAGGATTCCAAGAAGGGAGGCGAGGCGTAAATGGCAGACAATAACGAGCGCACTCCACTGCTGAAGGTCGAGCACCTCTCCAAGGAGTTTCCCGCAGAGTCCGGCATGTTCGCCAAGCGTTTTTCCAAGCGCGTCGTCTCTGCTGTAAACGACATCTCTTTTGAGATTTATCCTGGCGAGACCTTTGGTCTGGTTGGCGAGTCTGGTTGCGGTAAATCCACCACGGGCCGCACTATCATGCGTCTGACCAAGCCGACCGCCGGCAAGGTGTTCTTCCAGGGCAAAGATGTTGCCGAGATGAGCAAGCATGAGATCAAGGACATGCGTCGTGAGATGCAGTTTATCTTCCAGGATCCTTATGCTTCGCTCAACCCTCGTATGACCATCGGTGAGATTGTCTCCGAGCCCATGACCATTCATGGTGTGGGTACCAAGGAGGAGCGCATTGAGCGCGTCCGTGAGCTTCTCGACGTCGTTGGACTGAACCCCGAGCACATCAACCGCTATCCGCATGAGTTCTCGGGCGGCCAGCGTCAGCGTGTCGGTATTGCCCGCGCTTTTGCGCTGAAGCCCAAGCTGATTATCTGTGACGAGCCGGTATCCGCTCTGGATGTGTCCATTCAGGCCCAGGTTCTGAACCTGCTCAAGGAACTGCAGGACAAGTTCGGTACCGCGTATCTGTTTATCGCACACGACCTGTCCGTCGTACAGCACATCTCCGATCGCGTTGCCGTTATGTATCTGGGTAAGATGGTCGAGGTTTCGGACTGGAAGACGCTCTATAGCGAGCCTCACCATCCGTACACGCAGTCGCTGCTGTCTGCCGTGCCGGTTCCCGATCCTGATATCCAGAAGACCCGCAAGCGCATCATCCTCGCTGGCGATCCGCCGTCGCCGCTGGATCCGCCGACCGGCTGCCGTTTCCACACGCGTTGCCCGATCGCGCAGGGTATCTGCTCCGAGAAGCTCCCCGAGTTTAAGGAAGTTGCACCGGGTCACTGCTGCGCCTGTCACTTCGCGGAGCCGTTCCCGATCAAGGAATCGCACATCGACCTGTAGTTGTTTGTTCTCGTCCGGGCCCGCCCTGTTGTTACTTTTCAGAACGTCCTCGGACATGCAAGAAACCCCCGCTGCGCACTTCGTGCGGCGGGGGTTTCTTGCGTCCTGACGCTCCTATTTGGCAAGGTGTTTTTTAGAATCCATTTTGCGCTCGGCCTCGAAGGCCTGCCTGTCC
>UQKQ01000014.1 GCA_900541645.1 uncultured Collinsella sp. | reverse complement strand
GGGCCCAGTAGGCCTTGCCGCCCGCCACCTTGAACTCGGCGACGTCCGTCCCCAGCTTCCGCCACGGGGCCCCGGCGTCGAAATCCCTCGCGATCACGTTCTCGAACGTCCTGCCGACGACGCCCCTGTACGAGTTGTACCCGTGGTAGGCCGTCTCGCGTCTGATACCGCAGCGAATCCCCATCTCGCGCATCATCTTGAGCACGGTCTTGTCGGCTATCACGGCCCCCTCTTCCGCCCTGAGGCACATCGCTATCTGCCGGTGCCCGCAGCCGTTGGCGGTGCGCGAGAAGATCTCGGCGGCCGCCTCCCAGAGCTCGGGGCGCGTGGGCCTCGGCGGGTGCGCGAGGGCGTAGTAGTAGGTCGACCGCTTGAGCTCGGCGCATGCGAGCAGGTGCCCGAGCGCGTGCCCCTCGGCGCGCAGGGCCGCGACCGCTTCGGCCTTCGCCCTGGTCAGAGCCCGTCCCTCTCGACCAGGGCGCGTAATTTTTTTAGGTAGGCCACCTCGGCCTCGAGCCTACGGCACCGCTCCTCGAGCTCCTCCTCGCGGGTCCGCGGCCTCGCCTTGGAACCCTTCGGCCGGCCCTTGGGCCTCGGGCGCAGGGCCTCCGCGCCGCCCCGGCGGTATAGCGCGCACCACTTCTTGAGCGGCGACATCGACATTATGCCGAACGCCGCCATCGCCTCGGCCTTCGTCATGCCGCCGTCGACGACGGCGGAGGCGGCGGCGACCTTCTGCTCGTATGTGTACCTGCCCTGCTTTCCGTCCATGCGCAGCAGCACCTCGCTCCCGAATGCGCGGTATATCTCCTGCCATCTTCTCACGGCTTCCACGGGAAGCGAAAGGGCAATCGCGGCAGATTTATACCCGTGCCAGAGCTCGAAGAGCCCTATGGCCGCCTTCCTGGCCTCGATATCATGCTTCACTCTCAAATCAACGCGCATAAAGAAAGCCTCCCATTTCTCATGTCCAAGAAATGGGAGGCAGTTCATTGGTGGTCTGGGCTTTTTTCATCTTGTGTGCTGCTGGAGCCGAGCGCGAGCAAGCCGCTGCTGTTTGTTGGGGTTGGCATTTTACTTTTCGATACGCTCCCTCAGCAGCTCCAGTGCGTGAGCGTAGCCTTGGAGGCCTTCGCCGGTGATGGTGGCGAAGCAGGCTAGGCGTGCATAGCTCACCTGGCGGAAGTCCTCGCGGGTCTCGACAGCGCTGATGTGGACCTCCACAGCCGGGATGGCGACGGCCTTGAGGGCATCGAGGATCGCCACGCTTGTATGCGTATAAGCGGCCGGGTTGATGACGATGCCGTCGACCTTGCCGTAGGCCTCCTGGATCTTGTCGACGATGCCGCCCTCGTGGTTGGACTGGAAGACCTCGATCTCGTCGAAGCCCTGTGCGGCGCCCGCTTCCTGGCAGATCTGCACTAAACGGTCGTAGTTGTCGCTGCCATAGATGCCCGGCTCGCGAATGCCGAGCATGTTGAGGTTGGGGCCGTTGATGACGAGTGCTTTCATGGTTGCTTCCTTTGCGATTGGAAAACCACCACAAAGTTGCCTGCCCCCTTTGTGGTGGTTTTGATTAGAGAGCGGGTGGGAGGGTGTCGAGGAGGGTTTGGGCGGTGTTGGCGGCGCAGTCGCGCGAGTCGATGATGTAGTCGGCCCAGGCGCGGTAGCGCGGCATGCGCTGCTCGGCCAGCTTGTCGATACCATCGCGGGCGGTGATGGGGCGTCCCTTGTGGGCGAGTTCGTCGAGCTTGCGGTTGAGCATCACGATCTGGCTGTTCTGGTGCAGTAGCGGGTAGTTCTCGTCGCGCGTGACCACGCCGCCGCCCGTGGAAAGCACCAGGCCGCTGCACTTGGAGATGCCGGCCAGCACCGCCGTCTCCTGCTCGCGGAAGGCCGCCTCGCCGCTCTCGACGATAAAGTCGGCGCAGGGCCTGCCCAGGCGCTCCTCGAGGGCGCGGTCCAGGTCGATGTGCTCTCGCCCCGTGAGCAGGGCAATCTGCTCGCCCACACGGGTCTTGCCCGAGCCCGGCATGCCGATCAGCGCGATGTTCTGCTCGCGGCGTGACAGGCGCTCCGTTACGTCCAGAATGCGCTCGCGCGGAGTGACCTGGCCGGTGTAGCGCTCAACGGCTTGCGCCGCCTGGGCCACGAGCATGAGCAGACCGCCGATGTAGGGGATGCCGCGGCGCTCGGCCTCGAGCATGAGTCCCGTGCGAGCGGGGTTGTAGACAATGTCGATGACGCCCTCGAGCGCATCGAGCCCCTCGAGCGTACAAGGCGCGTCGGGGCAATGGGGGAACATGCCGGCGGGCGTGCAGTTGACGAGCAGGGCGGCATCGGACTGCTGCGCGATGTTGTCGTAGTTGACTTCGCTCGTACGGCCGACCGGCACGACGATGGCGCCCAGGTCGCCGAGCACCATGCTGGCAGTGGTGCCGGCGCCACCGGTGGCACCGAGCACGAGGGCCTTCTTGCCGGCAACCTGGGCACCCAGCTCTTCAACCAAGCACTGGAAACCGAAGTAGTCGGTGTTGTCGCCGCGCAGGCGGCCGTCGGGCAGGCGCGTGATGGTGTTGACGTTTCCCATGCGCTCGGCGAGTGGGCTCAGCTCGTCCAGGTAGTCCATGACGGCGCGCTTGTAGGGGATGGTCACGTTGGTGCCCTCCCATTCGTCGCCTGTCATAAAGGCCTCAAGATCCTCGGGCTCGCGCTCAAATCGTACGTACTCGAGCCCCGCGAGCTCCTTGTAGATGGTCGGGGTGTAGCTGTGGCCCAGCACGCGGCCCAGCACGCCGTAGGGGCGGGTTGCGGCGGTATCGGTCATCTAGAGCACCTCCGTGTAGCTGCCAAAGTAGGTGAAGCTCTCGCACACGTCATCGATGGAGTCGAGCAAGTCGTCGAGGGCCTTGCTACCAAAGGGGCAGTCCAGGTCAAAGTAGAACATAAACTCAAAGTCATGCCCGGGGATGGGACGGCTCTCGAGCTTGATGAGGTTGATATTGAGCGCGTAGAAACGCTCGAGTACGCGATAGAGCGCGCCCGGCTCGTTGGCCGTGGTAATCATAAGCGAGGTGCGGTTGGCACCGGGGTAGACGCGTGGCTCGCGGCTGATGACGACAAAGCGCGTGTAGTTGTTGTCCGAGTCCTGGATGTTGGGCTCCAGCACCTCCAGACCGTAGAGTGCGGCGCAGCTGCGCGATGCGATGGCGGCAACATCGGTGCGCTCGGAGCTGGCGACCATCTCGGCCGACATGGCGGTGTTGGGGTACTTGGTGGCGTGCAGGCCGTGCGCCTCGATAAAGCTAGCGCACTGCGCGATGGCCTGACCGTGGCTGTAGACCTCGCGTATGCCCGCGAGCTTGGTGCCGGGCTTGACGAGCAAGTTGTGGTCGATCTTGAGGCGCAGCGAGCGCACGATGCGGAAGTCGAACTGGGCGAGCAGGTCGTAGACGGCGTTGACTGAGCCGGCGGTGGAGTTCTCGATGGGCAGCACGCCAAACTCGCAGAAGCCGTCGCGCACGGCGCGCATAACGCCCTCGAAGGTCTCGAAAAACGCGATGTCGGGCACGTCGAAGAGTTTGCACGCGGCGATTTGACTGTAAGCGCCCTCGACGCCCTGGCAGGCGACGGTGGCCGTTTGAGGGAAGGGCGTGTCGGAGGCTGCAGCCGTGGCATGGGCCTTTTGCGACACCGTGATGCCCTTGAGCTCGTTGATGTAGCGCTGCTGCTCGGCCTTGCTCATGCTCATGAGGAGACAGAACAGGGTGATGGTCTGCGCCTCGTAGCGCTCGGGGGCGCGGCTGGCGAGGTTGTTGAGCTTGGAGCGCTCACGGGCGGGGTCGAAGACGGCCTTGCCCATCTCGATTTTTGACTTGGCGACCTCGGTGGCAATGTCCATGCGCTCGACAAAGCTGTTGAGGAGCGTGGTGTCGATGTCATCGATGGCCTGGCGGATGTCAGCAAGGTCCATGGAGGCCCCTTTCACGTGTCGGGGGATGTTGAGGGGTGGGTAGTTAGCGCTGGGCGGCGTCTTCGAGGAGGGCGTCCCAGATGGCAAGGGCGGCGGCTGCCTCGGCTACGGGGATAGCTCGGGGGACGATGCAGGGATCGTGGCGGCCGTGGACCGAGAGCTCGGCATTTTCCATAGCGTCCATGTCCACCGTCTGCTGCTCGCGGCCAATGGAGGGCGTCGGCTTTACGGCCATGCGCCACATGACGGGCGCGCCGGTCGAAATACCGCCCAGGATGCCGCCGGCGTTGTTGGACTCGACCTCGATCTCGCCGGTCTCGGCATCGATGCGATACGGATCATTGTTCTCGCTGCCGCGCATGGCGGCCACGGCAAAGCCCATGCCAAACTCCACGCCCTTTACGGCGGGAATGCCAAACGCGATCTGCGCGATGCGGTTCTCGATGCCGTCGAACATGGGGTCGCCGATGCCTGCGGGAAGCCCGTAAATGCCGCACTCCACGATGCCGCCGATGCTGTCGAGTTCGTCGCGCGCGGCTAGGATCTCCTCACGCATGCGGCCGGCTGCGGCGGCGTCAATGCAAGGAAGATCGTTCGTTAGGATCGCCTTGCGGTCGGCCTCGCGATAGACCATATCGTCCATCGGCAGGTCGGAGATGCCGCCGATCTGCGCGACGTGCGCCATCACGTTAATGCCGCGGGCCTCGAGTGCCTGCAGCGCAATGCCGCCGGCGATACACAGGGGTGCCGTCAGGCGGCCGGAGAAATGCCCGCCACCAGCGACATCGTGCATGTTGTGATACTTCACGCGCGCCGGAAAATCCGCGTGTCCGGGGCGGGGCTTGCGGCGCAGCTCGGAATAGTCCTTTGAGCGCGTGTTGGTGTTCTCGATAATCGCGGCGATGGGTGCTCCCGTGGTATGTCCATCGACCACACCGGCGATGATGTGGGCGGCGTCGGCCTCGCGGCGTTTGGTCGCGGTCTCGTCGCGACCGGGGGCACGACGGTCAAGGAAGGCCTGCAGCCGCTCCTGGTCAACAGCGATGCCCGCCGGGATGCCATCGAGGGAGCAGCCGATGGCGGGGGAGTGCGACTGGCCGAAGATGCTTAAGTGCAAGACGTTGCCAAAGGTCGAGGACATGCTATTCCTCCTCGAGTGTGACCTTGCCGCCCAGCAGGCGGTAGTGGTCGAGGAAATCGGGATAGGACTTGTTGACGGCCTCGGCACCGTGGATCACGACCTCGCCGGTGGCGCGGCTCGCGGCGATAGCGGCCATCATGGCGATGCGATGGTCGTTGTGCGAATCGACCTCGCCGCCGGTAAAGGCGTCGACGCCCTCGATTATGAGGTCGTCGCCGGCAATGCGCACCTGCGCGCCCAGCGCGGTGAGCTCGCGGGTGGTGGTGACCAAGCGGTCGGATTCCTTGATGCGCAGACGGGCACAATCGCGGATAAAGGTGCGGCCCTGTGCCAGCGAGGCCACGGCCGAGATGACGGGCACCAGGTCCGGAATGTCGTGGGCACTCATCTCAAAGCCGGCGAGCTTGTCGGACTGCACGGTGGCGGCGTTGGTGGAGCGCACGATGCGGGCGCCAAAGCGCGAAAGCGCGGCAAGCACGTTACGGTCGCCCTGTGCGGAGCTTAGCGACACGCCCTCGACGGTGATTGGGTCGGTACCGATGGCGCCGGCGCACAGCCAAAAGGCGGCGTTGGACCAGTCGCCCTCGACGGCCACGCTGCCGGGCGTGCGGTACGAGCCACTGCTCACGCGGAAGTTCGTGACCTCGGGCTGGCCGTCCTTGGCCGGAATGCGCTCGACGTTGACCTCGACGCCAAAGGCCTTCATGGCCTGTATCGTCAGGTTGATGTAGGGGCGGCTCTCGATGAGGCCGGTTACCTGCACGCAGGAGGGCTGGGCCAGCAGCGGGGCTGCCAGCAGCAGGCCCGAGATGTACTGCGAGCTCACGTTGCCCGGAAGCACAAAGGTGCCCGGGCGCATGCGGCCGCTCGTCTTGAGCGGAAAACCGCCCAGACCCTGTAGGTCGCAGCCGGCGGCGATGATCTCGTCCGAGAGCGGGGAGAGCGGGCGGGCGCCCAGGCGGCCCTGGCCTACGAAGGTGGCATCCGCACCCAGCGCGCAGGCGACAGGCAGCATAAAGCGCAGCGTGGAGCCACTTTCACCGCAGTCAAGCGTGCCGCCGGCAAGGGCCTTGAGCAGGCCAAACTCAATACTCTTCATGGTGGGGTGGACCTGGAAGCCGTCCTCGACGGTTTCAATGCGGGCGCCGAGTGCCGTAAGGCAACGCACCGTAGCCTCGATGTCGGCGCAGGTGGTATTGCAGGTGACGTGTGTCTCGCCGTTGGCAAGCGCAGCGCAGATGATCAGGCGATGCGCCATCGACTTGGACGCGATGGCGGGAACGGTGCCCTTGAGCGGGGACGGGGTGATGCGGGCTAGCATGCGGATGCGTCTCCCTTCTGGCCGAGGCCCTCGGCAATGAGTTCGTGGAAAGTGGAAAGCGGTGTGCGGTCGATGCTGCAGCGGCCAATGCCGTGCGGAATCACCAGATCGATGGTGTCGCCCGCGCGCTTCTTGTCGTGGAGCGCCTCGGCAAAGACGGCATCGGCATCTAGGTCGCAGCGGGTCTTGAGGCTATGGCGGGCGCAGAGTTCCTCAATACGACCGGGAAGGGCAGCATCGCAAACGCCGTGCAGGGCTGCGGCGCGCGTGATGATACCCATGCCGATCGACACGCAGTTGCCGTGTCCCAGCTCAAAGTGCTCGCAGGCCTCGACGGCATGTCCGGCACTGTGTCCAAAGTTGAGGAGCTTGCGCTGGTTGGTTTCGCGCTCGTCGGCGACGACCACGGCGCGCTTGATGTCGATATTGCGGGCAATGATAAGCGCCACGCGAGCCACATCGCGGTTGAGCAGCTCCAGCGTGAGCGGGGTCTTCTCCAGCTCGGCGAAAAGCTCCGGGTCGGCGATTACGGCGTGCTTGACGACCTCGCCGCAGCCGTCGGCGAACTGCTCGGGCGTGAGGGTGGCCAGGCACCCCACGTCGGCGATAACCACGCTCGGCTGCCAAAAGGCGCCGGCCAAGTTCTTGCCGGCAGCCAGGTCTATGGCGGTCTTGCCGCCCACCGACGAATCCACCATGGCGAGCAGGCTCGTCGGGATCTGCACAAACTTGCAGCCGCGCATGTAGGTGGCGGCCACAAAGCCCGCCACGTCGCCCACGACGCCGCCGCCGAGTGCCACGATCACGTCGGAGCGCGAAAGCTCGTGCTCGGCCACAAACTCCAAAATGGCAACATAGGTTTCGGCGCGCTTATGGGCCTCGCCGGCCTCGAAGGTGCAGATGCTCACCTCGTAGCCTGACGCCTCCAGGCTCTGCTTAACGGGCATCTGGTAGAGCGGGCCCACGTTGGTGTCCGTCACGATGACGGCCTTGGTGCCGCCGGCAGTGGCACGCACGAGCGGTCCCGCCTGCTCCAGCAAAAACGTGCCAACATGCACCTGGTAGGGGCGTGCAGTGTCGATATCGATGGTATTCGCCATAAGCTTCGGTCCTTTCGACCTGGCGTGATGGGTTGTCTAGTGGGAGGCCTCGTCGTCGAGTGCGCGCTTAATGCGGTCGCCCTCGGCAAGGAGATTCTCCAGATAGCGCTGGTCGCGGTCCTTGAGCGCACGGCTGTAGGCGCCAAGCGATTCGATCAGATGGTCGATCTCAAAGGCGAGCGCGTCGGCGTCGTCGATCATGAGCTCGGACCACATTTGCGGGTTGAGGTGCGCCACGCGGGTGAGATCGCGGTAGCTGCCGGCCGAAAAGCCGTGGTGGACCTGAGCGGTCGGGCTCTTAACATAGGCGTTGGAGACGACGTGCGCGAGCTGGCTCGTAAAGGCGATGACGCGGTCGTGCTCGGCGGCGCTGGTCACGCTGAACTTGCCAAAGCCCAAGGGGCGTACCATCTCGCGCACCTGGCCCAAAAGCTCCAGTTTGAGCGCATCGTCCACCGCGGGCGGTACGAGCACGAGCGGGGCGCCCTGGAACAGGTCGGCGCGGGAGTGCGCATAGCCCGAGTACTGCGTGCCCGCCATGGGGTGCGCGCCCACAAAGTAAAAGCCGTGCTCGCGGGCTAGCTCAAAGGCGCGCTCGCACACGATGCCCTTGACGCCCACCGTGTCGATCACCACGGGGCCCATGATGGCCTCGGTGTCGGTGGCGTCGGCGAGCGCCTGGGCGTGCGCCTCGAGCCACTCGATGCATGCCTCGGGATAGCAGGCAAGGACGATGATGTCGCATTCGCCGAGCGTCTTGTCGTTAAGCTCTCCGGCGACAGTGCCCATGCTGGCGGCCGTCATGACATCGTCATCGGGGTCCCAGGCCAGCACGCGGACGCCCGCCTGCGCATAGCCGCGGGCAAAGCTGCCGCCGATGAGGCCCAGGCCGACGATGCCGGCGCACTTGGGGCCGCCCTGGTTAACGCGCGCGTTTCTCACTGTACCCATGGGCTACTCCATGGTCTCATGGCAGACAACCTCGCGAATGGCTCGGATGCGGCGCATGGTGTCGTCGAACTGATCGGGGGTGAGGGCCTGAGCGCCGTCGGACCATGCGCGGCTGGGCTCGTCGTGGACCTCGATCTCTAGGCCGTTGGCACCGCAGGCGGTCGCGGCGAGCGCCATGGGCTCAACGTAGCGGGTGTAGCCGGTGGCGTGGCTGGGGTCGGCGACGACGGGCAGGTGCGACAGGTGGTGCAGCACCGGCACGGCATTGAGGTCGAAGGTGTTGCGGGTGCGGGTCTCGAAGGTGCGGATGCCGCGCTCGCACAGGATGACGTTGTCGTTGCCCTCGCTCATGATGTACTCGGCGGCCATGAGCAGCTCATCGATCGTGCCGGACATGCCGCGCTTAAGCAAGATCGGAGTCTTGGTCTTGCCGACCTCTTTGAGCAGAGGGAAGTTCTGGGCGTTGCGGGCGCCGATCTGCATGACGTCGATCTTCTTGTCCAGGAAGACCTGCACGTCGCGCGGGTCCATGATCTCGGTGACGATCGGCATGTCGAGCTCGGCAGACGCCTCGCACAGCAGGTCCAGACCGGCGGGGCCCATGCCCTGGTAGGCGTACGGGGAAGTGCGGGGCTTGTAGGCACCGCCGCGCAGCATCGTGGCACCGGCGGCCTTCACGCGGCGGGCGATGCGGATGAGGTTCTCGCCCTCGACGGAGCACGGGCCGGCGATGACCTGGAACTGATCGCCGCCGATCTTGACGCCGTGGCCGCAGTCGATGACGGAGTCCTCGGGGTGGAACTTGCGGTTGGCGCGCTTGAACGGCTCGGAGACGCGCTGCACGCGCTCGACGACATCCATGGACTCGAGCAGGAACGGGTCGATCTTGGTCGTATCGCCCACCAGGCCGATGATCGTCTCATTCTCGCCGCGCGAGACATCGGTCTTCAGGCCCTTTTTCTCAATCCAGCTGACGATATGGCTGACGGCCTCGTCGCTGGCGCTCTCTTTTAAAATTGCAATCATGGTGTGCCTCTCACCTCGATGGATAACCCTTGCAAAAACGGCCCGCATCGCGAGCCGTGTACATATGGTGCATGAGAGTTTATACTATCTGACTCGCTTTTGCCTTCTAAAGTGGGCCGTTGAGCCGCGTCTTCCTCGGAATTGCAAAGCTTTTTCTTTTATTTTGATAGCCCCTGGTGCACTTGGGTATAATGCCAAACGTTGGCCCTATTAGCTCAGGGGATTAGAGCGTCTGCCTCCGGAGCAGAAGGCCGTTGGTTCGAATCCAACATGGGGCACCATCGAACGTGAGACCGTCCGAACCTCGCATGGTCCGGGCGGTTTTTCTTATACCGACGCGACGTGATGGGACGTGGTATGGCAGCAACGGATATCGAGCGCGGACTCTCGACCGCCGAGGTCGAGGAGCGCATCGCCGCCGGTAAGATCAACCGCAACATGGAGCTCAAGACCAAGTCGGTCAAAGAGCTCATCATCGAGAACCTCTGCACGCTGTTCAATTTGATCAACGTGATCTTGGCGTTCCTGGTCATTTTGACCGGTTCGTTTAAGAATCTGACGTTCCTGTTCGTGGTGTTCCTCAATACCGCTATTGGCGTCATTCAGTCCATGCGTTCCAAGAAGATGGTCGATAAGCTCACGCTGCTGACCTCCAAGAAGGCCATCGCGGTACGCGACGGTGCCGAGGTGGAGCTCGACCTGGATCAGATCGTGCTCGACGACATCATCCGCCTGGGGCGTGGCGACCAGATTCCCGCTGACGCCGTGGTGGTTTCGGGCGAGGCACTCGTGAACGAGAGCCTGCTGACGGGCGAGAGCGACCTTATTAAGAAACAGCCCGGTTCCGAGCTCATGAGCGGCAGTTTTATCGACTCGGGCCTGCTGCGCGCCCGCGTGATCCATGTCGGCGCCGACAACTACGTGGCCAAAATTAATAACGAGGCCAAGTACGTCAAAAAGGTCAATTCCGAGATCATGAACGCGCTTAACGCCATCGTGCGCTTTGCGAGCATCATCATGATCCCGCTCGGTTTGGCGTTGTTTGCCTCGAGTGTGAGCGAGCTGTGGGATGCCGCGGGAACCCCGGGCGATAGCGCGCTTTCGTGGTGCTTCTCCGAGCTGCTGGCCGGCCGCGTGCCCTCGTCGGCGCTGCTGTCCACGGTGGGCGCTCTGCTGGGCATGATCCCGCAAGGCCTGGTGCTGCTGACCTCGTCGGTGCTCGCCATCGCCACGGTGCGCCTGGCCCGCCGCAAGGTGCTGGCGCAGCAGCTCTACTGCATCGAGACGCTCGCGCGCGTCGACGTGCTGTGCCTGGACAAGACGGGCACCATCACGTCGGGCCGCATGGAGGTCGAGGGCACGTATCCGCTGCCGGTCGAGGGTATGGGTGCGGGGGAGGGCGACGCCGCCGTTCCCGTCGATACCACGGTGCTCGATTTTGCGCTGGCTAACGTCGCACGTGCGACCTCGGCCGATGCCAACGAGACCTGTCAGGCGCTGCTCAACTATTACGCCGACCGTCCGGTCGAGGTGTCCGAGCCACTGTCGGTCATTCCGTTCTCGTCTTCCAAAAAGTGGAGCGGCGCGTCGTTTGCACAGGGCTCCTATGTGATGGGTGCGGCGCAGTTTGTGCTCTCTGATCGTGCGTTTGCCCAGGTCGAGAACCGTGTCGCCGAGCTTGCCGATACCTGCCGCGTGCTCGTGGTGGCGCTCGTGGACGGCTTTACGCCCGATGGCGATATGGTGGGCGAGGCCGAGCCCGTGGGCTTTGTGACCATCCGCGACGAGATTCGTACCTCGGCGGCCGAGACCATCGGCTACTTTAACGAGCAGGGCGTGACCCTCAACGTGATCAGTGGCGACGACCCGCGTACGGTGTCGTCGATCGCGCGCGTTGTGGGCGTGCCGGGGGCGGACGCTTATGTGGACGCCACGACGCTCGATACGCCGGCCAAGCTCGATGCCGCAGTGGACCGCTACCATGTCTTTGGTCGTGTGACCCCGCAGCAGAAGCGCGAGCTCGTGCAGGCGCTCAAGCGCCGCGAGCACACCGTGGCCATGACGGGCGACGGCGTCAACGACGTGCTGGCGCTCAAGGAGGCCGACTGCTCCGTCGCCATGGCGGCCGGCTCCGATGCCGCGCGCAACGTGGCCGAGATCGTGCTCGTCGACAACGACTTTGCCTCGATGCCCGCCGTGGTGGCCGAAGGCCGTCGCTCCATCAACAACCTGCAGCGTTCGGCTTCGCTGTTCTTGACCAAGACGCTGTTCTCGATGGGCCTGGCGGCGCTGTGCATCGCGCTGCCGCCGTACCCTTTCGAGCCGATTCAGATGACGCTCATCAACTTCTTCTGCATCGGCGCGCCGGGCTTTGTGTTGGGCCTGGAGCCCAACAATGCTCGCGTGAAGGGGTCGTTCCTGACGAACGTGCTCAAGCGGGCACTGCCGGCGTCGCTTGCGGTCATTATGGCTGCGGCGCTCGATATCTTTGTGGCGCGCGTGTTTGGCTTTAGCCAGCTCACGCTGTCTACAATGTGCCTGCTTACGTCGTGCGCGGCGAGCGTCAGCCTGATCTGGCGCATCTCGCAGCCTCTCACGCCCCTACGTGTGGTGCTCTTTGTGTTTGTAGTCGCCGGCATCCTGACGGGCGTTATCGGATTCCCGGAGCTGCTGTCTATTGCCAACCTGTCGATGGGCCAGATGGTTATCTTGGCTGTCATCGTGGTCTTTACCTGCTCGGTGTTCTTTAAGCTCGCCACGATGATGGATTCGCTCAAGCCGCGTCGTCGTCATGCCGCAACTGGTTTTGGCCGCGGTGTGCGCGTTCACCTGGGTCGCGGTGGCGGCAAGGTGAGCTCGACGGGTTCGACGGCGGAGCGTTTTGCCAAGCGCGTCGCCGCCGACATGGCGCAGCGTCGCGAAGATCGCACCGCTCGCGAGGCCAAGGCCCGCGCACTCGAGGGCGTGGCCCAGGTCCAGCCCAAGAAAAAGAAGCCCACGGGCGCCAAGCGCTCCCGCGTAACCAAGTCCGCCCAAGGCATCAAAGTCTCGATGCCGAGCAAAAAGAAGAAGTAACTACGCGCCCTGGCGATGTTGAATTGGTGCCTTGCTCCTGTGGGGCCTTGGCGATGTTATGCTCTAACCTCGATTGTTTGAATTGCTTCGAAAAGAGGATGCCGTGATCTGTCCGCATTGCCTTAAGACCATCGAGGACGGCGCCTCGTTCTGCCCCTACTGCAACGCCTATGTGGGTCCGGGCGATGGTCCCGAGCACACCGAGTTCGTGTTCTGTGAGGGCTGCGGTGCCCGTCTTTCTCCGCATGATCGTACGTGCCCCAAATGCGGACGCCCCGCTCCGGGTATCCTCTCCGAGGACGCGGCCGCATCCGACCTGGCAGCGGGCCGCACGGCGGGCTTTCCGCGCCTAACGCAAGAGCAGATTGATACCGAGGTGCCGCATGCGCCGGCCTCTGCCGCTGCGGTGCTTTCGGACGCCGCCGACCCCAATGAGACCTGCGTGCTGCCGGCTTTCGATAAGGATTTTGGTATCCCCAAGGTCGATATTCCCATGCCCGTTTCCCTGCATGACGATGCTCAAAAACCCAAGCGCAAGGTGCACCCCGACGAGGACGCCTATCACAAGCACAAGCGTCATATTCCCAAGCCGCTTATCGTAATCGCGGTCCTTGCCGTCGTTTGCGGCGGTGCCTATTGGTTCGTGACGACCGATCCCATGGGTGTTATGCCCGGCTTCTACGACCAGTTTGGCCAAGCTGCACAGACCACCTTCCCCACGCGCCAAAAGGGCGAGGCGACCGAGGATGATACCAAGCAGGACGATTCTGCGGAGGTGGTCCAGGAAGAAACCGTGCTCACCGATGATCAGCTCTATACCAGGCTCGACGGTCTGTATCAGACCATCGTGTCCTACGCTGACGAGGACCAGATCGGCGAGGTCATCGATTCCTTTAACAACGGCTATCTCCGAACGCCGCTGTCCACCCGTCAGGAGCTGTCGCAGAGTGCCTACGCCCTGCGCGACCAGATCAAAAAGACGCAAGATGAGCTCAACAACCTTAAGTACCAGGACGATACGGTCTATGCGGATGACATCGCCCACTTAAAGCAGCTTGCCGAGTGGATGTATGAGCGCGTTGACGTGATCTGCCAGAGCTGGGATATCTCGCTGGCCATTCCCGATGGCGAGTCGATGAGTTCCCACCAAAGCGAGATCCTGGCGCCCATCGCACAGGGCGGCAACAGCGCGCTGAATCAGTACGACGCCAACGTGGGCTCCTGGAGGCCGCAGCAGCGTTCCTAAAATTAGTTCGCCATAGTCGGCATAACCTACGTGCGCAATTGATGTAAGCGCATGCTTATTGCTACAATTCGTACAAATATGCTTTAAACGCACGAGGAAGGAACCACATGTTTGGTTTTAAGAAAGAGCTCTACACGCCCGAGTATCAGCTTGCCGGTGACGAGTGCGCTGTAATCGAGACGTCGAAGGGTACCATCAAGGTCAAGTTTGACGGCGAGGGCGCTCCCATTCATGTCGCGAACTTCTGCGAGCTTTCCACGATGGGCTTCTATGATGGCCTTAAGTTCCATCGCTATGTGCCCGGTTTTGTTATCCAGGGCGGCGACCCCAATACCCGCGACATGTCCGGCGCCGACGTCGCTGCCGGTCTTGAGGGCCCCGACGGCATGCCCGGTACCGGTGGCCCCGGCTACTGCATCAAGGGCGAGTTTGCCACCAATCCGCGCAACAGCCATGTCGATGGCGCCCTTGCCATGGCACGCTCCATGGATCCCGATTCCGCGGGTTCGCAGTTCTACTTCTGCCTGGGTGCCCAGCATAACCTCGATTCTGGTTACACCGTCTTTGGTACCACGGTCGAGGGTCTCGATGTGATTTCGCAGCTGCGTGCCGGCGACGAGATCGTCCATGTCGAGATCGTTCACGAGTAAAGGGGACTTTCTTGAATAGCCAGCTGATCCAACAGGGCCGCGCCGCTTACCGCGCGGGTGATTTTTCTGCTGCAGCCCAGATGCTTGGGGCGGCAAAGACTCCCGATGAGATTATGGGCGAGGCCGATCACCTTCGTGGCAACGCCTTGATGCATCTGGGCATGTATGCCGAGGCTGCCGAGGCCTATGCTGCCGCCCTCAACGACGGCACCTACGGCAAGCGCGGCGCGCTGCTCACCAACCGCGGCAAGGCGCTCGCCGCCGTGGGCGACTACACGACGGCCGCCCAGGCTTTCTCTGCCGCTACGCAGGATGCTTCCTATGCCACGCCGTTCAAGGCCTATCTGGGCCTGGGCAATGCGCTGTTCCAGTCGGGCGACTATGCCAACGCGGGAACCGCCTTCCGTCAGGCTGCCATCGACGGCGCCAATCCGGCTCCTGCCGCCGCACTCGGCGAGCTCGGTCGTTGCTTCATTAAGCTCGGCCGTCCGGCGGATGCCGTGGAGACCTACCGCACGGCTATCGACTTTGCCGGTCCCCGCGACGACACGCGTGCGCTCAACGCCGGCATGGGTCAGGCGCTTTCTGCCGCCGGTCGCCCCTCCGACGCACTCGATGCCTTTAACGCCGCTACTGCCGATGGCATCTACCAGCTCACCTCCGAGCAGGCCGACGAGCTTGCCCGCGTGCACGATTCGCTTGCCGCGCTGTCTGCCCAGACGGCCATGTCCACGGCTCCGGCGCCCGCGATGGACGCTTCTGCCGTCGATCCGCTCGATCCTACCGGCGCGACCGGTCAGTTTATGCCCGATCCCTCGGACACCGGCTTCTTTACGCTGTCCGAGTCCGAGATGGTCCAGCAGGACCGTCAGGATCGTAAGCAGGCCAAGGTCCGTCGTCGCCATCGCCATACGGGTCTTAAAGTCTTCATCGTGCTGCTTTTGCTTATTTTGATCGCCGCGGGCGGTCTGGGCTTTGCCTACACGCGCGGCTTTGGCTTCCCGTCTCAGGAGTCTGTCGTTACCGATCTGTTCCAGGCTGCCGGCGACGGTGACGCCGCAAAGGCCGAGTCTTGCCTGGCCTCGAGCCTGTCCGAGGACGCTAAGTCGATGATCATCTCCTCGATTCCGCAGGGTGCCACCGTGTCCGTCGAGGGCATGGATCAGTCCATGACCGAGACGACCGCCAAGGTGAAGGCATCGCTGTCCAAGGGCGGCGAGCAGGAGTACACCGTCAAATTCGTGCGCTCCGACAACCATATCGGCTGGGCCGTTTCTTCGCTCGATATGGATTTCTCGGCTGCTGACAACCAGTAGTGACCTTATGGGATTTAGCTTTGCCCGGCGCTTCACCGCAAGTGAGGTGCCGGGCTTGCGCTAGTATGATGAGCTAGTAGTTTTCCAGCAATCATCCAACACATCAGGAGTTGCGTTGTTTTCTTTGATGGATATGTTCTTCGGTAGCTATGCGGGCGATCTTGCCATCGACCTCGGCACCGCCAATACGCTTGTCTCCGTGCGCGGCAAGGGCATCGTCATTCGCGAGCCCTCTGTTGTCGCCATCGACAAGAACGACGAGCGCATCTTGGCGGTCGGTATCGAGGCAAAGCGCATGCTCGGCCGTACGCCCGGCAACATCGTGGCCGTTCGTCCCCTGAAGGACGGCGTCATCGCCGACTTCGATGTTACCGAGGCCATGCTTCGCTACTTTATCGACAAGGCGTCCGAGAAGCGCTATCCGTGGACTCCGCGTCCGCGTGTTGTCGTCTGCGTTCCCTCCGGTGTCACGTCGGTCGAGAAGCGCGCTGTCTTTGAGGCCACGATCCAGGCCGGTGCCCGCCAGGCCTATCTGATCGAAGAGCCCATGGCGGCTGCCATCGGCGCCGACCTGCCCGTCGAGGAACCCACCGGCTCCATGGTCATCGACATCGGTGGCGGTACCACCGAGGTTGCCGTTATCGCTATGGGCGGCATCGTCGTCTCGCAGTCCATCCGTATTGCCGGCGACGAGTTCGATCAGGCCATCCTCACGCACGTTCGTGATGCCTACAACCTGGCCATCGGCGAGCGTACGGCAGAGGACATCAAGATCAAGGTCGGCTCCGCCGTGCCGCTTAAGGACGAGCTCGACGTCGAGGTCAACGGCCGCGACGTGATCACCGGTCTGCCCAAGACCGTGCGCATCGAGAGCGAGGAGATTCGTCGCGCGCTCAACAAGCCGCTCGACGAGATGGCCAAGGCCGTCAAGGACGCACTCGACGCTACGCCTCCCGATCTTGCCTCGGACCTTATGTACTACGGCATTTTACTGACTGGTGGCGGCGCGCTGCTGCGCGGTCTCGACGTGCGTCTGCGCGATGAGACCGGCGTTTCGGTCAACGTCAGCCCCACGGCGCTCGATAACGTCGTTAACGGCTGTGCCCGCGTGCTCGAGGCCAATGCGTTTGATGGCGGCTTCGTCCAGACCAATGCTTAATTTCCAAAAGGTGGATTCCATTTGGCACGATCTTCGGGTTTCTCCACAAATCTGAATACCAAGCGACAATCAACGGGTATGCGCCCGTTGATTGTTTTCAGCCTGATTTCGGTGTTGCTGCTCACGTTTTATATTCGTGAGGGCGAGACGGGGCCGATTCATGCCGTTCGTTCGGGCGTGACGACGATTACCTCGCCGGTGCGTTTTCTGGGCTCGGCTGTGGCGGCTCCCTTCAATGCGATCGGTAACGTGTTCTCTAACCTTACGGCGTCACAGGACACGCTTGACGAGCTTAAGAAGCAAAACGAGGAACTGACCTCTAAGGTCGCCGAGCTCTCCGAGGCTCAAAAGACCGCCGAGCGACTGGAGGGTCTGGTCGGTCTGCAGTCGACCTACAACCTCAAGTCCACTGCAGCTCGTATCGTCGGCGCTTCGGGCGATGCCTGGACCTCGACCGTCACCATCGATAAGGGTTCTGCCGACGGGCTTACCATCAACATGCCCGTGACGAGTTCTGCCGGTGTCATAGGCCAGATTATCGAGGTCTCGGCCAAGACGTCCACCGTGCGTCTGATCGGCGATGAGAACTCGGGCGTGTCCGCCATGGTGCAGGATACGCGCGCCCAGGGCATGCTGCAGGGTCAGGCTGACGGCACGCTGCGTCTTGAGTACGTGAGCGTCGACTCCGACGTTAAGGTTGGCGACATCATCGTGACCTCGGGCATTGGCGGTGTGTTCCCCAAGGGCCTTCCGCTCGGCACCGTCTCGTCGGTTGAGAAATCGGCAAACGACGTGTACTACACCATTGTGGTACGCGCCCAGACGACGGCCGAGAACAACGAGGAAGTGCTGGTCATCACCTCGCTGACCGACGAACAGTCGGCCTCGGATGAGGACGTGAGCACCGCTAATAGCACGCCGCAGGGAACGTCGCGCGATGCTGCGACCAAGACGAAGGACGAGAGCTCGGATGACGGTTCCGACACGTCCGAGACGACCGATTCCGGCTCGAGCGAATAGGGGGCATGTCCATGGATCTACACGAGCAGGGGATGAGCTCCCGCACGTTTGTAATCGCCGCCATCGTGTGCGTGCTGCTGCAGGCAGGCCTGGCACCGCAGATCTCCATTGCGGGCGGTCGCGTCAACTTCATGATTATCCTGGTGTGCCTAAGCGTGTTCTCGGGCGACCCGACCCGTGCCGTCGTGTGCGGTTTTTGCAGCGGCTTGTTTTATGACCTGTCCGCTGCCGTGCCGGTGGGAGTTATGTCGCTCCTGCTGACCGTGGGTTCTTTTGCCCTGGTGCACAGCGCTGCCGGTCAAACGAGCGGTACCCCGAGTGCGCGCGGCATCACTGTGGGTGCCTTCGCGCTCGTCATTAATGTGATCTACAGCATCATCTTGCTGTTTATGGGTTTGGAGACGAGCTTTGTCGTGGCGATCTTCGGCCATGCGCTGCCGTCTTCGATCCTGACGGGTTTGGTTGCCATTCCGTTTTTGATGTCCGGCGTCGTGCCGCAGTCCGGTTATGGATTCTCCGCACGTGGCGGACGCCAGACGGGCATGCGCTTTAAGCCCAAGACCCGTAAGCTCAAATAGGGGAGGCTCGTAGATGTCTTCCCAGATGACGGTTATTATCGCCGGTATCGTGCTGGTTGTGGCCATCGTGGTCGCGCTGGTCATCATGCGTCGCGGCGATTCCCGTTTTACCTACGATACGCAGCATGGAACGGCCCCGCGCGCCACCGAGGGCGAGGGCAATACCGCGGCGACCGCCTTTAAGGGCCGCTTCTCCATCCTCACCACGGGTGTGGGCGCGATGTTCGCGGCGCTTGCCGTCAAGCTGTGGGGCATGCAGATGGTCTCGTCGGACTATTACGAAAAGCAGGCTAATAGCAATCAGACGCGCACCGTTACCACACCCGCTGTGCGCGGCCGCATCCTCGACCGCAATGGCGTGGCACTTGTCCAGAACCGTCCCTCACTTGCTGTCGTGGCCTACCGCGACCTTGCCGAGGATGAGGTTCTGGTTCGTCATCTTGCCAACGTGCTCGGTATGCCCTACGTGGCTGTGCTGCGCAATATCCAGGACAATTCCGAGGGCGCCCAGAGCCTGCATACCATCGCGACGGACGTGCGCCGCTCAACGGTTGCCTATATCAAGGAGCACGCCGGCGAGTTCCCGGGCGTCAAGATTGCCGAGCGTACCGAGCGCCAGTACCCGTACGGCGAGACGGCCTGTCACATTTTGGGCTATACCGGCACCATTACCTCCGAGCAGCTCGAGGCCCAGAATAAGAAAACCTCTGGCGGTGATGATGCTTCTGCTGGCAAGATTACGTACCAGTCGGGCGATATCGTGGGCCAGGCGGGTGTTGAGAGCTACTACGAAAACCTGCTGCAGGGTATTCGTGGCGAGCAGACCGTCAAGGTCGATGCCTCGGGCAATGTGACCGGTCAGGCCGGCGCCGTGCCCGCCAAGGCCGGCTCCGACATTAAGCTCACGCTCGACCTTAAGATCCAACAGGCCTGTGAGACGGCGCTGGCGAGCGCCATCGAGCTCGCCAAGACCACTGGCTACAGCAATGCCGGCAACGGCGCTGTGGTGTGCCTCGATCCCAACAATGGTGAGATCCTGGGCATGGCGAGCGAGCCCAAGTTCGATCCGTCCGTCTTTATCGGCGGCGTCTCAAATGACGTGTGGACCGAGCTCAATGATGACAAGGGTTCGCACCCGCTGCTCAACCGCGCCATTAGCGGACAGTACATGTCGGCCTCGACCATCAAGCCGCTCTCGGCACTGGCCGGTCTTGAGTTTGGAACCTACACTTCAACGCAGACAACCAACTGCACGGGCTATTGGACGGGCTTGGGCAAGGCTTGGGGCAAGCGCTGCTGGCTGACGTCTGGACACGGCACCATGACGCTGCAGTCGGGTATTGCCAACTCGTGCGACCCCGTCTTCTACGATATGGGCAAGGCGTTCTTTTATGACGAGCAACATTCCGAGGGCCTGCAGGAGGTCTTTCGTCGCTGGGGCCTAGGCAAGACCTGCGGTATCGATTTGCCGAGTGAGGGCGCGGGCCGTATTCCCGATGCCGAGTGGAAAGAGTCGTACTTTACCGACGCCTCTGCCGAGGACCGCAAGTGGAATGCCGGCGATATGACCAACATTGCCATCGGCCAGGGCGACATTTTGGTGACGCCTCTGCAGATGGCATGCGCCTACATGGGCCTTGCCAACGGCGGTAAGCAGTACGTGCCTCACGTGTTTTTGTCTGCCGTGTCGCGCGATGGCGACGGCGATGCCTATAAGTACAACGGCAAAGGCAAGAAGAAGCGCCTGGAGGCCAAGATCAACAGCGATTCGGATTTGGCTCTTGTTCGCAACGGCATGCACGACGTGATTTACACGGCATCGACGTCCCTGGCGGCTCACTTTGGCACCCTGACGCCGCAGGTATACGGCAAGTCGGGCACGGGCGAGAAAAGCGGCGAGGACGAATACGCGTGGTTCTGCGCCTATGCGCCGGCCGATGATCCCAAGTATGTCATCGCTACTGTCCTGGAGCAGGGCGGCGGTGGCTCAGATACCGCGATGCATGTCGTGCGCGACGTGCTCGGCGTGATTTATGATGAGCCCGATACCTCTTCGGCCTCGGGCGATTCTTCGGTTCGATAGGAGGTTGCGATGGATTTTTCTCCGGCGGATCTGTTCCGTTCAACCAAGACCGGCTCTCGCAGCAGCCTGGACCGCGTCAACAAGCAACTTTCGGCCTCGCGCGGTACGTTTCGCCAAAAGGTGCATATCGGTGTGCTGCTGGCTACCGTCGCGCTCGTTGCCTATGGCGCCATCATTATTTGGTCGGCGTCACAGTTTAAGGCCGACGCCTCATTCTCGCGCCACCTGCTGGGCATTGGCATTGGCGCGGTGCTTGCGGTGCTCGTCTGGCGTACCGATCTGCGCGGCATCTCTAACTTCTCGACGGCGCTGCTCGTCATTGACCTTATTGTGATCTTCTCGCCCAAGATTCCGGGCCTGTCCTATACGGGCGGTCTGGGCATGACGGGCTGGATCAAGATTCCCGGTATCGGCTTGACATTCCAGCCGGTTGAGCTTGCCAAGCTCATCACCATCTTCTTTATCGCCACGCTTGGCTCGCAGTATAACGGCCGCATCGATACCGTTCGCGACTACGTCAAGCTCTGCGGCATGCTGTCCATTCCGTTTTTGGCCGTCGTCGCCATGGGCGACCTGGGCTCGGGCCTGGTCGTGCTGGTCTCGGGCGCCATCGTCATCTGCATGAGCGGTGCACGCCGCGAATGGGTGCTGTCGACCCTGGCCCTGCTCGTGGGCCTGGTGGCCCTCGTCCTGGCGCTCGATTCGGTCTTTGATTCGTTGCTCGGCCACGATGTGCTCATCAAGCAGTATCAGATGAACCGTCTGACGGTCTTTATCGACCCCGATAATGCCGATTCGGACGATGCCTACAACCTGCAGCAGTCGCTTATCGCCGTTGGCTCGGGTGGCTTCTTTGGTAAGGGTTTGGGCCATGCGACGCAGTCGGCCGGCGGCTTTCTGCCTGAGTTCCACACCGACTTCGTCTTCGCCTTCCTGTCCGAGACCTTTGGCTTTTGCGGTTCCTTTTTGCTCCTATGCCTCTACGTGCTGCTGATCTTTTCGACGATTCGCGTCGCCTTTAAGTGTGAGTCGCTGTTCTTGCGCCTATCGTGTGTGGGCATCGTTGGCATGTGGGCGTTCCAGACCTTCGAAAACATCGGCATGTGCATCGGCATGATGCCGATTACCGGTATTCCGCTACCGTTTATTAGCTTCGGTTCGTCTTCGATGATGATTCAGCTGCTGACGGTGGGTATCGTACAATCCATATGGCGGCATCGTTCGGGCGCCGCGTAACCGCTGGAGGGGTTTGCTATGAAAATTCCCGTAGATAAGCTGACCCGCGCTTTTAAGATGGGCGCGTCCGTTAAGAAGGATTCCGATACGCCGGTGCGCGTCTCGGTCTATCTGGATTCGTCCGCCTCGCGCTTTCTGGCCGAGACGGTGCGTGACGCCTTTGTGCCGCAGACGACCTCGGGCATTGTGCGCGTCGAGCGTCTGGGGGAGGAGCGAATTGCTCCAAAGACCGATACCGATGTGGTACTGGTGCTCTCGTGTGGTTCCGACCGCCTGGAGAGTGCCGTGCAGGAGCTCGTGATCGCCGGCGCGCCCGTGTGCGTGCTTGCCGAGTCTGCTGTGGAGGTGCCGTTTATCGAGGAGTCCACGCCCATGCTCGGCGTGGTGGCGGCAACCGATAAGACGTATCTGCTCGAGACGCTTGCCCGCTGGATTCTCGATCGCACCGACAAGGAAACGGCTTTTGCGGCGAACTTTGCCTTTATGCGCATCGCGGCAGCTAATCGTATCATCACCTCGTGCGCGCTCACCAATATGGCGACCGGTGCGCTGGTGTTTTTGCCGGGCGCCGATTATCCCGTTATGGCGCTGGCGCAGGTGGGCATGCTCTTTGAGCTCGCTGCCGTCTTTGGACGCGGCATTAAGCCTGAGCGCGGCTACGAGGTCGCGGGCGTGCTTGCCGGCGGTCTTGTGATCCGCGCGGTCACCCGCGCGCTCGTCAAGCAGACGCCGCATATTGGGTTTGCCGTTAAGGCGCTCACTGCTGCCGCGGGCACCTATGGCATGGGCCGTGCGCTTGTTTCGCTCTACGAGCGCGATGTCGACTACAGCCGTGCCAACGAGGTGGTCACTGCCACGTTCTCCCGCGTTCGCGATCTGGTGACCACGGTCGCGGGCGCTACCCGTCCTATGGCGTCCTACCAAGACGCATCCGATCTCGCTGCTTAGGGGTTTTCTGTTGCGCGTTCCGTATCAAGACTGCTTTCATTTAATTGAGCCGCTGCTCGCCAAGGTCGAAAAGCCGAGCCGCTATATCGATCACGAGTGGGGCACGCTTTCCAAGGCCGATGCCGACTACCGTTGCTGCCTGATCTACCCGGATGTGTACGAGGTTGGTTTGCCCAACCAGGGCATCGCCATCCTCTACAACATCCTTAACCAGGCCGAGGGCATCTCCTGCGAGCGTGGCTATGTGCCGTGGCCCGATATGGGTGACGCCATGCGCGAGGCGGGCATTCCGCTGCTGTCGCTCGAAGGTGCTGCCCCCGTTGCTTCGTTTGATATCGTCGGTCTGCATGTGCCGCACGAGATGGCGGTGACGAACTTCCTCGAGGCACTCGATCTCGCTGGCATTCCGCTGTTAGCGGCCGACCGAGGTGAAGACGACCCCATCATCATCGCCGGCGGCCCCTCGGTGTACAACCCCGAGCCGTACGCGGCCTTCTTCGATGCCATCCTCATCGGCGAGGGCGAGGAATCGCTGCTCGAGACCTGCCAGCTGCATCGGCGCCTGCGCGACGAAGGAGTCCCGCGCGCGCAGATTGTTGAGCAGCTTGCATCCATTGCCGGCAACTACGTGCCGTCGCTCTATGAGATTCGTCACGACGAGCCCTGCTCGCCGCATGGCTACACCGTGCCGCGCGAGGGCAAGGATGCTCCGGCCGTGGTCTACAAGCGCGTCGTCGAGGATTTCGGCGCCACGAATCCGCTGTCGCAGTCGTGCGTGCCCTATGCGCAGCTGGTTCACGACCGCCTGTCTATCGAGATTCTGCGCGGCTGCGCTCGCGGCTGTCGTTTTTGCCAGGCCGGCATGACGTATCGCCCGGTGCGCGAGCGTTCGGCCGACCAGATCGTCTCGTCGGTGATTCAGGGTCTGGAAAAGACCGGCTATGACGAGGTGTCGCTGACCTCGCTCTCCACGACCGACCACTCCTGCATTCGTGACGTGCTCGGCAGGCTCAACCGTCGCCTGGAGGATACGGGTATTCGCGTGTCTATTCCGTCGCAGCGCTTGGATTCGTTTGGCGTGGATATGGCCGAGTCGGTCGCCGGCGAAAAGAAGGGCGGCCTGACGTTCGCGCCCGAGGCCGGCAGCCAGCGCATGCGCGACATCATTAACAAGAACGTGACCGAGGAGGACCTGGACCGTGCGGCCAAGGCGGCCTTCGAGGCCGGCTGGAACCGCATGAAGCTCTACTTTATGATGGGCCTTCCCGGCGAGCGCGACGAGGACATCGTGGCCATCGCCAATCTGGCCGATCACGTGCTGGAGCTTGGTCGTTCCGTGGTGCCCAAGGCTCGTCGCGGCTCGATCTCGGTGTCCATCTCGGTTTCGGTCTTTATCCCCAAGGCTGCCACGCCGTTCCAGTGGTGCCCGCAGCTCGACTACGACGACGTCAAGCGTCGCCAGAAGTTGCTTATCACGAGCGTTCGCAACCGTGCCGTCCGCGTGCATTACCACGATGCTGAGACTTCGCTCATCGAGGCCGCGCTGTCCCGCGCCGGTCGTGACATGACGCCCGTCATCATCGATGCTTGGCGCGCGGGCTCTCGCTTTGACGCCTGGGTAGAGCATTTCTCGCTCGATAACTGGAAGGAGGCTGCTGCCAAAAACGGCATCGACCTCAATGAGCTCGTGCACCTGCCCTACGAGTTGGACTGGCGCCTGCCGTGGGAGCACGTGAGCCCCGGCTGCACGCGCGGCTTCCTCGAGCGCGAGTACCGTCGCTCGCTTGAGGGCGTCACGACTCCCGACTGCACCCGCACGTCGTGCACCGGCTGCGGGATCTGCCCCACGCTCCACGCCAAGAATGTATTGATGGGTGATCGCGCATGAGTGAGCGCCTGACCGACAACCCCACGCTCTTTAGGCTTCGTGTTCGCTATGGCAAGCGCGATCGCCTTAAGTACCTGGGCCATCTCGAAGTAATCCATACCATTGAGCGCATCGTGCGCCGTGCGGGGCTTCCCTATGCCGTCACGCAGGGCTTCTCTCCGCACATGCGCGTGGGCTTCTCTTCGGCGCTACCGGTGGGTACGTCGTCGACTTGCGAGTGGTATGACCTGTTTATGACCGAGTTCGTGGCGCTCGACGAGGCGTTTGGGCGCCTGGTTGCGGCGTCTCCGGTCGATCTGGCACCCATCGAGGCGGCGTACATCGACGTGCATACGCCGGCGTTGACGGCTCAGCTTACGCGTCTGTCGTATCGCATCGACCTGCACTTGGATCCCGAGGCGCCCGTAAGCGCCGACGAGGTGCGTCGTGCGATCGACACGCTGCGCGCGGGCCATGGCATCGACTACGCGCGCGGCAAAAAGAGCAAGCGCTTGGATTTGGATCACACGCTCGTGGGCTATGAGCTCACGGCGGGGGAGCGCCCGGACCATTTGGTGCTCATGCTCGACACCCATGCCGATAACGAGGGCTCCATGCGTCCGGAAATTTTGCTTTCCGCTGCTGATGTTTTGTTGCAGGGCTTGACCCCGGGCGTGGATGCACCTATTGTTTCCACCGGTATGCAAGACCTCGTGACCATCTGCTCCTACGATGTCGAGCGTCAGAATCAAGCATGCGAGGACGACGAGGGCCGACTCGTCAGCCCCATACCTGTGCGAACTTGTGGATTTGCTCCACATACTCGTTGACGGGGGTATTTTCGCCTGCTACTATATTCGGCTGTTGCACTAACTGATGCATGAAGGGCAAGTAAACATGTACGCAATCGTTAACACGGGCGGCAAGCAGTACAAGGTCGCCACCGACGATGTCATCACCGTCGAGAAGATCGAGGGCAATGAGGGCGACAAGGTCACCCTGCCGGTCATCTTCCTCAACGATGGTAAGAAGATCGTCACCGATCCCGACAAGCTGGCTAAGGCCAAGGTTACCGCTCAGATCGTTGAGCAGTTCAAGGGCGAGAAGCAGCTGGTCTTCAAGTTCCACAAGCGCAAGCGCTATCGTCGTCTGAAGGGTCACCGTCAGCAGCTCACCAAGCTGAAGATCGTGAAGGTCCAGGCTACGTCCCGCGCCAAGAAGGCTGTCAAGGCAGAGGCCGAGGCTGTTGCCGAGGCTCCCGTCGCCGAGTAGATTACACTCGTAACGAAAGAGTAGGTATACACAATGGCACACAAAAAAGGACTCGGTTCCTCCCGTAATGGCCGTGACTCCCGCGGTCAGCGCCTTGGCACGAAGCGCTATGCCGGCCAGACGGTAACCACGGGCACGATTCTCGTCCGTCAGCACGGCACTCACATCCACCCGGGTGAGAACGTTGGTCGTGGCAAGGACGACACGCTGTTCGCGCTGGTCGACGGTACCGTTGAGTTCCACAAGGGTATCAAGCACAGGGTCAGCGTACGCCCGCTCGCGAACGCGTAATTCACCCTTCATAGAGCACATATGTGGGAGGCACTTGAGTTTTAGAATTCAAGGGTCTCCCTCTTTTTGTAGGAGGCGATTCTGTTGTCACAGTTCACCGATATCAGCCGCATTAACGTGTGCGGCGGCGACGGCGGAGCCGGATGCATGTCGTTTAGGCGCGAGGCATTTGTCCCCAAGGGCGGCCCCGATGGCGGCGACGGCGGTCGTGGCGGCAATGTCGTCATCCAGGCCGATGCTCAGCTGTCTTCGCTGATCGATTACCGCTTTAAGCATCACTTCCGCGCCGAGCGCGGCACGCACGGCCAGGGCGCTCGTCGCAATGGCAAGAGCGGCGAGGACCTGATCCTGAAGGTTCCCATGGGCACCGTGGTGCGCGAGCTCGATCCCGAGACGCAGACCCCGATGTTCGAGCTTGCCGACCTGGTGCACGACGGCGAGCGCGTTGTCGTGGCGCCCGGTGGCGCCGGCGGTCTGGGCAATACCCACTTTGTGACGTCGGTGCGTCGCGCGCCCGCGTTCGCTCAGCTGGGCGAACCGGCCGAGGAGCACTGGATTGAGCTCGAGATGAAGCTTATGGCCGATGCCGCGCTCGTGGGCTTTCCCTCGGTGGGTAAGTCTTCGCTCATCGCGCGCATGAGTGCCGCCCGTCCCAAGATCGCCGACTATCCGTTTACCACGCTCGTGCCGAACCTCGGCATGGTGCGTGCCGGTGAGTATTCTTATGTCGTTGCCGACGTTCCTGGTTTGATCGAGGGCGCGAGCGAGGGCAAGGGCCTAGGCCACCAGTTCCTGCGCCACATTGAGCGTACGGCCCTGATCATGCATGTCGTCGACATGACGGGCGGTTTTGAGGATCGCGACCCGGTTGAGGATTACCGCATCATCAACCGTGAGCTCGAGCAGTATGGCGCAGAGCTCTCGGAGCGCCCGCAAATCGTTGTCGCCAACAAGTGCGATGCGCCGGGCACGGCCGACAAGATTGCCGACCTCAAGCGCGCAGCGCTCGACGATGGACATATGTTCTTTGCCGTATCTGCTGTGACGGGCGCCGGTCTCAATACGCTGATGCTTGCCGTGGGCGAGCAGGTGGCTAAGCTTCGCGCCGAGCTGGCGGTTTCCGATGAGCCGGTCGATCTTCGCGACGAGGAGTGGGAGCGCCGCCGTCTGCAGCGCGAGAAGCGGTTCCGCATTGTCCAGGAGGAGCCCGGTGCCTTCCGTGTGGTTGGTCGCGCGATTGAGCGCATGGTCATCCAGACCGATTGGGAAAACGAGGAAGCCGTCATCTACCTGCAGCACAAGTTTGCGCGCATGGGAGTTGACGACGCGCTCGAGAAGGCCGGTTGCCGTGCGGGCGACGAGGTCCGCATTTGCCAGCGTGCCTTTGACTTTGAGGGCGCTGAGGACTTCTCGGAGTACGAGGAGCTCGAGGACGCTGGCGAGGACGTTGCCGTTGAGGCCATTGACGTGGCCGACGTTGCGGATGAGGGCGTCGAGGTTGTCGATGTGGCGGATGTCGCGGACGATGCCGAGACCTCGGAGGGCGAGTAGGCCATGTCGCTGCGCGGTGGAATCGGTTTGCCCGAGCTGCCCATAAAAGAGGGCAAAGAGTTTCGGCTTGGCATTATGGGCGGCACATTCGACCCGATTCATTACGGGCACCTGGTGACTGCCGAGCAGGCGCGCGAGTCGCTCGACTTGGACGCTGTGCTCTTTATGCCGGCGGGCTCTCCCGCCTTTAAGCTTGACAAGCCGGTGACGCCTGCCGAGGACCGTTATGCCATGACGGTCCTCGCCACCGCCGCGAACCCGGCCTTTTTGGCGAGCCGGTTCGAGATTGACCGTCCGGGCGTAACCTATACGGCCGATACGCTTCATGCCCTTCGCGACTTTTACCCGCCGCAGGTAAAGCTCTACTTTATTACGGGCGCCGACGCGATTATCGATATTGTGACCTGGCATGATGCCGAGCGAATTGCTGAGCTTGCTACCTTTATTGCGGCGACGCGACCGGGTTTTGATATCGATACGGCGCGTGCCCGAATCAAAGAGTCGGGGCTGCCGTTCGATGTGCGCTATATTCAGATTCCGGCGCTGGCGATCAGCTCGACGAACATTCGTAAGCGAGTTGCCCGCGGCATGAGCGTGCGCTATCTTACGAGCGAGTCTGTGCTCGGCTACATTCGCAAGCGCAGTTTGTATGTCGATCTGGGTCAAGAAGATTTTGAGTGATGGGGGCTACGTTGTCGGTAGAGGATCAGTTTGAGGGCGATGAGCGCGCGCTGCTCAAGCGCATTCAAGAGCTGCTCGATGTTCGCATGAAAGATAAGCGCAAGCGCTATGTGCATTCGCTGGGTGTTGCCGAGACCGCACTTCATCTGGCCGAGGTCTACGGCGTTGACCGCTTTGATGCCGCTGCCGCCGGCTTAATTCACGACTGGGACAAGGTGCTTTCCGATGACGAGCTCGTGGCCCGCGCGCTTCACTATGGCATCAAGGTTGCCGGCTCTCCTTCCGCCGCGACGCCGCTTTTGCATGGCCCTGTTGCCGCCTATGAGCTTCCGCAGCTTTTTCCCGAGCTGTCACCGGCTGTTTTCCAGGCTGTCGACCGTCACACCGTGGGTGCCTGCGACATGACGCCGCTCGATATGGTGGTCTTTGTGGCAGATGCCATCGAGCCCAACCGCCACGGCGACTATGCCCATGCGCTGCGCAAGATGGTGGGGAAGTCGACGCTTGACGAGTTGTTCTTCTCCTGTTTTGCGCAGGGTCTGGTCTATGTGATCCAGTCCGGGCGCTATCTTTATCCCACGGCTATTACGATTTACAACCATTACGCCCAGCTGCGCTAGCTCGGGTGTGTCTAGAAAGAGGTATTCCATGGCCGACGAGACCATGACTGACGAGCAGATTCTTGAAGGTGTGGAGCACAAGAGTTTCGTTGCCACGTCCGACCGCACCGCCGCCTCGCTGTCCGCGAGCGGTGTCGCCGCCGAGGATGTCGCCCGCGCCGCCGCGCAGGCCGCCTACGACAAGAAGGGCGAGGACGTGCAGGTGCTCAACCTGACCGAGCTTTCCGACGTGTGCGACTACTTTGTGCTTGCCACCGGTACCAACAACCGCCAGGTCGATTCGATTGTCGACGAGATCGAGGAGAAGGTCGCCGAGGCTTGCGGCGAGCATCCGTTCTCTATCGAGGGCCGCGAGCAGAAGACTTGGATGCTCATGGACTACGGTTCGGTCGTCGTCCATGTCTTCACTCCCGAAGCCCGCGACTTCTACCGCCTAGAAAAGCTCTGGGGTGACGCCCCCCAGCTCCCCCTCGACCTCCTCTAGTGGCTCATTTGATATGGGGCTTTTAGCTAGCCTCGCGCATTTCGCCGGGCAGTTGCGGTTTTCCGCACCTGCCCGGCTTTCTTTTTGCCCAAAGGCGGTTAATCATTGAAGCGGGATTGGCGGCCGAAGGATAGGGCGGTGTCGCCGAACTTGTCTCGGACGGCATCGATCGCGACGGAGAGGTCGCGACGGTCGCTCGATTGGGCTCCGCGGTCGTCGACTTCGCAGAACAGGTCGGTCTGGATGCCGCCTTGGTGGTCGAAGTCGCTCATACCGATGCCTGCTAAGCGAACATGCATGCCTTCCTGCCAGATGTTGTCGAGTAGCTCGAGCGCCACGGCCACGAAGATGTTCTCATCGTCGGTCGGATGAGGCAGCCGGCGCTGTGCCGTACGCCCGCTTCCATACGAATACTTGAGCTTGAGCGTTACCGTGCCGCCCGTCAGTCCCTGACGGCGCAGGCGGCGTCCAACCGACTCACCCAGCAGCGCAATCGCCGCTTCGATGTCCCCGCGCTCAGTCAAATCTTTCGCAAAGGTGCGTTCATTGCTGACCGACTTGACCTCGCGCCCTTCATCGAGACTCTTGACTTCGGAGATTTCAAGTCCCAGCGCACGCTGACGCATACGTTCGCCGTTGACGCCAAAAATAGAGGCCAAGGTGGATTCCGGCGCGCGTGACAGCTCGCCGAGCGTGTAGATGCGCATACGGCGCAGCCGCTCCTCGGCCGAGCGCCCGATGCCGCTCATGGCAGATACCGGCAGCGCGGCCAAAAAGCGCTGCTCGGTTCCGGGGCGCACGATGGTCAGCCCAAACGGCTTATCCCGCTCGCTTGCGATCTTTGCGACCGTCTTGTTGCAGCCCACGCCAATGGAGCACGTCACTCCCAGCGCTGCCACACGGTCGCTTATACGCCGTGCAACTAGCAGTGGGTCCTCGGGCGCAAAGCGACCCGGTGTGATATCGATAAAGGCTTCGTCGATGGATACGCGCTCAACGCGCGGCGTCTCCTCGGCAAGAATCGCCATGACCTGCGCGCTCACCTCGCGGTAGCGATCAAAGTGCCCGTGCGTCCAAATGGCTTGCGGGCACAAGCGCCGCGCCTCGGCCGAGGCCATGGCAGAGCGCACGCCAAAGCGACGTGCCTCATACGAACACGTGGACACGACGCCACGCGAATCGGCGTCTCCGCCCACGATGAGTGGCTTTCCGCGCCATTCGGGATGATCGAGCATCTCCACGCTCGCAAAAAATGCATCGAGGTCCATGAGGCCCACCGCCGGACCCGTCCAGGGAGGCGGCGTGACGCCCATGGCATCCTCATAACCGTATGTATGTTCGCGTATTTCCATGTCATGAGTATACCGCGCAGCTCATGTGGGGTGCGTGTATGTGCTTGCAAATCCCGAATTCTTGTCTAAGATATGGATTTGCCCTCGACTACACCGAAGAAGTTGGTCTCACGGACTTCACCTGCCCGCGTCGATGGCGTATTATGTTCAACTGTTTGTTTGTAGTTGCAGCCTAAAGCTGCTTGGTTGGAGGAGTTTCCTTTGGCAGTCAAGATTCGCCTTGCTCGTCACGGCGCTAAGAAGCGTCCGTACTACCGTGTCGTCGTCGCCGATTCCCGCGCCCCGCGTGACGGTCGTATCATCGAGGAGGTTGGCCGCTACAACCCGATGACCGCCCCCAAGACCATCAACCTCGACCTCGAGAAGATCGCCGACTGGCAGTCCAAGGGCGCTCAGCTCACCGACGCCGTCGCCGCTCTGGTCAAGGCCGCCAACGAGGGCGAGAAGACCGAGACCGTCGTCAAGAAGTCCAAGAAGCAGCTCGCCAAAGAGGCCGAGGCCGCTAAGGCTGCCGCTGAGGCCGCTGAGGGCGCCGAGGAGTAAATCGTGCCTGAGGTTGACGCTGCACAGCTCGAGGGTGAGGCAATGCTCTCAGATCGCATCGCCGATCTCGTCGAATATCTCGTTGTTCAGATCGTCGACGACCCGGATTCCGTGAGCCTTGAGGTCATCGATGGTGACGACGCCTCTACGATTGAGGTTTCGGTCGCCGAGGATGACGTCGCTAAGGTCATCGGCCGTCGTGGCCGTACCATCAAGGCCATTCGCACGCTCGCCCGTGCACTGGCCGCTCGCCTCGACACTGCTGTCGAGGTAGAGGTTCTGGGCTAGGACCTTGAGGTCCCAGTACAAAAACATCGCCCGTGTGGTCAAGCCGCACGGAAGGAAGGGGGAGGTCCTCGCGCAGCCGCTGCGGGGGCTTCCTTCTGTATTAGAGCCTGGTATGCGCGTCGCCCTGACGCCGCCGGCGCTCAAGCGCGACCGCTTTTGCACGGTCGTGTCCGTCACCGATACGGGCGATGGCGATCTGGTCTCGTTTGAGGGCATTGACGACTTGACGGCCGCCGAGGGCATCACGGGATGCTACGTGCTAGCAAATCGTGACGACTTTGAGCTCGATTCGCTCGACGCTGCCTATACCGACCTGATGGGTCGCGAGGTGGTCGACGAGCGCTTCGGTTCGCTCGGTACGATCGTCGAGATCATGTCGACGCCCGCTAACGATGTTTGGGTTGTCGAGGGTGATCGGTACGGCGAGGTACTGATTCCCGTGATCGAGCAGGTCGTGCTCGATCTTCCCGACACAGGAACAATTTCCGTCCACGCTATGGACGGCCTGATCGATATGGACAATTAGGGAGGACAACATGCTGATCGAGACCCTTTCGGTCTTTCCCGAGATGTTTGAGCCCGTCATGTCCACGTCGATTTTGGGCCGCGCCCGCAAGGCCGGCCTTTTTGATTTTAAGGCGTATAACCTGCGCGACTGGACGCACGACCGCCATCGTACCGTCGATGACGAGCCGTACGGCGGCGGGCAGGGCATGCTCATGAAGGTCGAGCCTATCGCAGAGGCCATCGAGGCCATTAGCGCAGAGGGTCCCAAGCCCACTGTGGTGTTCTTTACCCCCTGTGGCGAGCCTTTTACGCAGCATGTGGCCGAGCGCCTGCTCAAAAGTGAGCGCCTGCTGTTTGTGTGCAGTCGCTACGAGGGCGTCGACGAGCGCGCGTATGCGTATGCCGATGAGCGTCTGTCGATCGGCGACTACGTGCTCACGGGCGGCGAGCTTCCCGCTATGGTCGTTGCCGATGCCGTCGTACGCCTGATTCCCGGCGCCCTTGGTGACGAAATGAGCAACGTCGACGAGTCATTCTCGACCGCCGAGGACGGAGGACTGCTCGAGTACGCGCAGTACACCCGCCCCGCCGAGTTCAACGGCGAGGGCGTGCCGCCGGTGCTTGTGAGCGGCGATCACGCCAAGGTCGATGCCTGGCGTCGCAAGAACGCCATCGAGCGCACCTGCTGCTGGCGTCCCGATCTGATCGAGACAGCGCGGCTCACGCCCGAGGAGCGCGCTTACGCGCAGGAGATTCTTGACGCTTCGTATTCGCAGAGCGAGGAGTGAGTATGGTTCCTACGCAACATTCCGCGTTGAGGGGCGCTTTTGAGTGGATCGCGGTCATCGCGATCGCGCTCGTGGCCACGTTCCTGATCCGTACCTTTGTGGTCGAGCCCTTTGTGGTGCCCACCGGTTCTATGGAGGACACGATCGAGATTGGCGACCAGATCCTGGCGCAAAAGGTGAGCCTCGAGCTCGGTCAGCCCGTCAAGCAGGGCGATATCGTGGTGTTTCACAACCCCGATGGCACCTCCGAGCATGATGTTCTTGTCAAGCGTGTTATTGCCACGGCCGGCCAGACGGTCGACCTGCAGGATGGCAAGGTGGTCGTTGACGGCCAAGCGCTCGACGGGGACTATACGACGGGCATGAGCTGGCCACTTTCGGTCCAAGCGCCCGGTGCTCAGGTAAGCTATCCCTACACCGTTCCCGACGGGTGCGTGTGGGTGATGGGCGACAACCGCGAAAACTCTGCCGACTCACGCTACTTTGGTCCCGTCGATCGCTCTGATTTGATCGCCGTGGCACTCGTGCGCTACTGGCCGCTCAACCGCATCGGCGCTATCGACTAAAAACCGCTATAGTACAGTACCTAACCGTGTAATCGTTTCGACGAGGGGATATTAGAGGCATGAACGCTTCATCGCTTTCCTTCCAAGACATCATCCTGCGCCTCCAGCAGTACTGGGGCGAGCAGGGCTGCGTCATTATGCAGCCCTATGACTCCGAGGTCGGTGCCGGTACCTTCCATACCGCGACCACGCTGCGCTCGCTCGGTCCCGCCGAGTGGCGCACCTGCTATGCGCAGCCTTGCCGCCGTCCCGCCGACGGCCGCTACGGCGAGAACCCCAACCGCATGCAGCACTACTATCAGTTCCAGGTGCTCATCAAGCCCTCTCCGGTCAACGCCCAGGAGCTTTACCTGGGGTCTCTTGCCGCTATCGGTCTGGACCCCAACGACCATGACGTCCGCTTTGTCGAGGACGACTGGGAGAGCCCGACGCTCGGCGCCTGGGGCCTTGGCTGGGAGGTCTGGCTCAACGGCATGGAAGTCACGCAGTTTACGTACTTCCAGCAGGTGGGCGGTATCGAGGTCGACCCCGTTCCTGTCGAGATCACCTATGGCCTGGAACGCATCGCCATGTACGCCCAGGGCGTCAACTCGGTCTACGACCTGGTGTGGAGCTACCTGCCCGACGGCACGCCCATGACCTATGGCGACGTGTTCCTCGAGAACGAGCGCGAGTTCAGTGCCTACAACTTTGAGGTCGCCAACGTCGAGATGATGCGTCAGAAGTTTGACGACTACGAGGCCGAGTGCCATTCCTGTCTAGAGCGCAAGCTGCCGCTGCCGGCATATGACTGCGTCATGAAGTGCAGCCACGCTTTCAACCTGCTCGATGCCCGCGGCGCTCTGTCCGCAGTCGAGCGTGCCAACTACATCCTGCGCGTCCGCGCCGTCGCCAAGGCGTGCTGCGAGGCCTACATGGCCGAGGTCGCCGGAGTCAACGAGAATGCCGACCAGGAAGGCGAGGTGGCGTAAGCCATGGCAGACGCTAAGGATTTCCTGTTTGAGATCGGTACGGAGGAAATGCCCTCTGCACCGCTGAACAATGCCGTCAAGCAGCTTGGCACCATGATCGCCAAGGGTCTCGACGAGGCCGGTCTGGCCCACGGCGAGGTCCGCGTGATCTCGAGCCCGCGCCGCCTGGCTGCACTCGTTGCCGATGTCGCCACCGCGACCGACGAGGTTCACGAGGTCAAGCGTGGCCCCGCGGCCAACATTGCCTTCGACGCTGACGGTAACGCCACCAAGGCCGCCCAGGGCTTCGCCCGCAAGTGCGGTGTGGCTGCCGAGGACCTGGTCCGTCGCGAGGACACTGACGGTCGCGAGTATGTGTTCGCCGAGAAGAATATTCCCTCCGCACCGGCTACGCCGATTCTGACCGCTCTGTGCGAGAAGACCATCGCCGGCCTGCAGTGGCCCAACTACCGCTCCCAGCGCTGGGGTCACGAGCATGCTACCTTTGTTCGTCCGGTCCGTTGGATTTGCTGCCTTCTGGGCGAGGATGTTGTGCCCGTGTCGTTTGCCGACGTGACGAGTGGCAACACCACGCGTGGTCATCGCGTACTTGGCCCCGGTGACCATGTGGTCGCCAGCCCCGCCGTCTACGAGCAAGTGCTCGAGGACGCCGGCGTGCTTTCTGCCGAGCGTCGTCGTGAGGCCATCCTCGCCGGTATCGCCGAGGTCGAGGCTGCCCGTCCCGGCTGCCATGTCGATACGCCCAAGAAGGTCTTCGAGGAGGTCATTAACCTCTGCGAGTGGCCGACGGTGCTCGTCGGTACCTTCGAAGAGGAGTTCCTCAAGGTCCCGCACGAGATCATCTGCGAGTCCATGCTCACCAACCAGCGCTACTTCCCGATCTATGACGGCGAGGGCAAGCTGACGCGTGAGTTCGTGGTCGTCTCCAACAGCAAGCCCGAGAACGCCGAGCGCGTGATCGACGGCAACGAGCGCGTCGTGCGCGCCCGTCTGGACGACGCTAAGTTCTTCTACGAGGAGGACCTGAAGATCTCCCTCGACGAGTTCCGTGAGCGCCTGGCCAAGGTCGCCTTCCAGGAGAAGCTCGGTAGCGTGCTCGCCAAGTCCGAGCGTATTGAGCAGCTCGCGCTCGCTATTGCCCGCGAGGCCCATCTGGGCGCCCATCTGGCTGCCGATGCCGCTCGCGCCGCGCACCTGTGCAAGGCCGACCTGGTGTCCAACGCCGTCATCGAGTTCACGAGCCAGCAGGGCGTGATGGGCGGTTACTACGCCTGCGCGATGGGGGAGAACGACGAGGTCGCTCATGCCATTCGCGATCACTATCGTCCCCGCTTTGCCGGTGACGAGCTGCCCGAGGGCACCGCTGGCTGCATCGTGGCCTGCGCCGACAAGCTCGATACCATCGCCGGTATCTTTGCCATCGGCGAGCCCCCGACCGGCTCCTCCGACCCCTACGCGCTGCGTCGTGCCGCTATCGGCATCATCAACATCCTGCGCGACCGTCTGCCGATCGATCCCACGTCGCTGATCGACTTCGCCCTTGAGCTCTACAGTGAGCAGGGCATTGAGTTCGACGCCGCCGAGGTCGCCCAGCAGGTTCGCGACTTCTTCCATGGCCGCCTGGTGAGCATGGCCCGCGACGAGAAGATCCCGGCCGATACCGTTGCCGCCGTCTCCGCGGTGCACATCATTGCCCCGTCCGTCTTCTTCGCCCGCTGCGCCGCCCTCGACGAGGCCCGCAAGAACGACGCCGAGACCTTCGATAACCTGGCCACCGCCTATGCCCGCGCCGCGCATATCTCCAAGCCCGAGCTGGGTGCGGAGTACGACCGTAGCCTGATGGGCGATGCCGAGCTTGCTCTCGCCGACGCCTCCGAGGCCGCTCAGACTGCCGTCGACGCCGCCCTTGCTGCCGAGGACTACCCGGCCGCATTTGCCGCCCTCGCCGCCCTGCGCGCGCCCATCGACCGTTTCTTCGATGAGGTCATGGTCATGGACAAGGACGAGCAGCTTCGCGATAATCGCCTTAAGCTGCTCAACCGCTTCGAGGCCGTTTTCTCCGGCATTGCCAACATCGGTGAGCTTGCCCGCAAAAAGTAAGCCAGCCTGCGCATAAGCGCAAAAGGAGCCCCGCATGGATTGCCCGGTCACCGCTCGTCCCACCGTTATCGTTATCTCCGACTCGCTCGGCGATACCGCTTGTGAGGTGGTGCTTGCGGCGTCCGGGCAATTTGATGAAGGGGCTTTTCGCGTTTTGCGCCTGCCCAAGGTGACCTCCGTGGAGCAGGTCAAGTCATTTGTGGGGCCGCGCGTCGATGCCGACCATCGCGATGTCGCCGTGTTCCATACCATTGTCGATCCGGCGCTTCGCGCCCGCGTGCTCGATTACCTGGGTATGCTGCATATCCGTTCGGTCGACCTGATCGGCCCGACGCTTGCCGTGCTGTCGTCGCTCATCGGTGTGCCGCCCAAGTGCGTTGCGGGCGTGATTCACAAGACCGATGACCGCTATTTCCATCGTATCGAGGCCATGGAGTATTTCGTTGAGCACGATGACGGTCGTGGTTGCGACGATCTGTCGGGTGCCGATATCGTGCTGCTGGGTGTGTCGCGTACATCCAAGACGCCGCTGTCGATGTATTTAGCCTATCAGGGCTACAAGGTCGCCAATGTCCCACTGGCGCATGGCATGGAGCCGCCCAAGTCGATTTACGAGGTTGACCCGATGCACCTGTTCGGCCTGATTTCGACCGTCGATGTGATTTCCGAAATTCGCGATAGCCGCTTGGGCGATGACTACGCCCGTGCCGTTGCCGGCTCCTATGCCGAGCCCGAGAGCGTGCGCGGCGAGCTTGAGGAAGCTCGTGCTCTCATGAAGCGCTTAGGCTGCTTTGTTGTGCGTACCGACGGCAAAGCCATCGAGGAAAGCGCTGCCGAGATCATTAGCCACTTGGAGGAAATCCAAGATGCCCGCGCCCGCCGAGCCGCCCGCCGCGTCCAACAGCAGTAGTCCTTTCTGCGATGATTTTTCTGGGACGGGGATAAAAAAATCATTGAGTACCTAATGATTTTTAAATCCCCGTCCCAGAAAAATCATCGGAGTGGCTAAATAGCCTGAATTGATAAAGCGATTTAGCAAAAACATCGCATCCGACCTGCACTTTCCTTGTAGTGGTATCTTCATAAGGTAGCCACCTTTACCTACCGTTTACCGCCGGTTTTAGCACGTTTACCAAACCGCGCACCCTCTGCTCAAGCCTGTCCAAAACCCGCCGTATAGTTCCCTCACGGCCCGCATCCGGCGGGTCGATTCGTTACCACGGTCGTGCGCGTAAGCGCATGGAAGGGGAAGTATCGTGAGCGATTGCAAGAGGGTTTACCGTTTTGGAACCGACGCCCAGGGCACCTGTGTCACTGAGGGCGACAAATCCATGAACTTCGTGCTTGGCGGCAAAGGCGCAAACCTTGCCGAGATGAGCCGCATCGGTCTGCCGGTTCCCGGTGGCTTTACCATTACCTGCCAGACCTGTGTCGAGTACTCCGGTGCCGGCAACGTCTGGCCCGAGGGCGCACTCGATGAGATCGTTGCCGCCGAGGCGGACCTCGAGGCCCGTTGCGGCAAGAAACTCGGCGATGCCTCCGATCCGCTGCTCGTGTCGGTTCGCTCGGGCGCTCCGTTCTCCATGCCCGGCATGATGGACACGGTCCTCAACCTGGGCCTCAACGACGATTCCGTCCAGGGCCTTATCGCGCAGACGCAGAACCCGCGCTTTGCCTGGGACAGCTACCGTCGCTTTATCCAGATGTTCTCCAACGTCGTCATGGGCGTCGACGCCGACCTATTCGAGAACGCTCTGACCCAGGCCCGCCTGGTCGCCGGCGTTCGTGTCGATTCCGAGCTTTCGGCCGAGGACCTGCAGGAGCTCGTCGAGACCTTTAAGGGCATCTTCTCCGAGAACGTCGAGGCGACCCTGTATCCCGAGCTCGAGGTCGCCGACGGTAAGCCCGTTTTCCCGCACGATCCGGAGCTCCAGCTGCGCCTTGCCATCCAGGCTGTCTTTGGCAGCTGGATGAACGAGCGCGCCTGCATCTACCGCAAGCAGCACGGCATTTCCGACGAGCTCGGCACCGCCGTCAACGTCCAGGCCATGGCCTTTGGCAACAAGGGCGAGACCTCTGCGACCGGCGTCGCCTTTACGCGCAACCCGGCCGACGGCACCAAGGAGTTCTATGGCGACTTTTTGGTGAATGCCCAGGGCGAGGACGTCGTCGCCGGCATCCGAAACACCGAGCCCATCGCCGACCTCAAGACCGCCCCGGGCCTCGAGTCCGCAGGCGAGGAGCTCGAGCGCGTGTTCCTGACGCTCGAGGATCATTACCGCGATATGTGCGATATCGAGTTTACCATCGAGCAGGGCAAGCTCTGGATGCTCCAGACCCGCGTGGGCAAGCGCACCGCCACTGCCGCCCTGCGCATTGCTATCGAAATGGTCGAGGAGGGCCTCATCACCCGCGAGGAGGCTGTGAGCCGCATCGATCCCGCGCAGCTCGACCAGCTCCTGCACCCGCAGTTCGACGCTTCCAAGAAGTACGAGGCCCTGGCCAGCGGCCTTAACGCCAGCCCTGGTGCCGCCGTGGGCGAGGTCGTGTTCTCGAGTGATGACGCCGTCGCGCGCGCCAACGAGGGCCACAAGGTCATTCTGGTCCGCTGGGAGACCAACCCCGACGACCTGAAGGGCATGGTCGCCGCCGAGGGCATCCTGACCAGCCACGGTGGCAAGACGAGCCATGCCGCCGTTATCGCCCGCGGCATGGGTACGCCCTGCGTTTGCGGCGTTGAGCGCTTCCACATTGACGCGGCAGAGAAGGTCGTGCGCATCGAGGGCAGCGACCGCGTGCTGCGCGAGGGCGATGTCATCTCCATCGACGGCACCCAGGGTATCGTCGTCGACGGCGCGGTCGACCTGGTCTCTGCAGAGCTCACCGGCGACCTGGACACCATCCTGTCCTGGGCCGATGAGATCCGTTTGGACGAGACCTGCGGCCACGCCAACCACGTGCGCGTCAACGCCGACAACCCCGAGGATGCCGAGCTCGCGCTCGAGTTTGGCGCCGAGGCCATCGGTCTGTGCCGCACCGAGCACATGTTCCTGGGCGATCGCAAGAACATCATCCAGAGCTTTATCCTGTCTGACGATGAGGCCGTGAAGCAGCAGGCCCTGGCCGACTTGCTCAAGGTTCAGACCGAGGACTTCCTGGCGATGTTCAAGACCATGTCCGGTCGCGATGTGGTCGTCCGCCTGCTCGATCCGCCGCTTCATGAGTTCCTGGATAATCCTCGCGAGCTCGAGGTCGCCATCACCAAGAAGGAGGCCGCCGGCGCTCCCGAGGAGGAGCTCACTGCCCTGCGCGCCCGCCTGCGTCGCATTGACGGCATGGTCGAGTCCAACCCCATGCTGGGCTTGCGCGGCGTGCGCCTGTCCGTCGTCTTTGGCGATCTGCCGCTCATGCAGGTTCGCGCCGTCGCCACGGCCGCTGCCCGCCTTATCAAGGAGGGTGTCGACCCGCGCCCCGAGATCATGGTTCCGCTCGTTTCCATCACGGCCGAGCATGTCCAGACCCGCGAGGTTATCGAGTGCGTGATCGCCGAGGTTTCCGCCGAGGAAGGCGTCGAGCTCAATATTCCCGTGGGCACGATGCTCGAGCTGCCGCGTGCCTGCATGGTCGCTGACGAGATCGCCCATCATGCCGACTTCTTCTGCTTTGGCACCAACGACCTCACCCAGACGACCTTTGGCTTCTCGCGCGATGACGCCGAGGCCAAGTTCATCCCGCTGTACATGCATAAAAAGATCCTGAAAGACAACCCCTTCGAGACCATCGACGCGGCGGTGCTGGAGCTCGTGCGCTTGGCCGTCGAGAAGGGCCGCGCCACCAATCCCGACATGCACTTTGGCGTGTGCGGCGAGCACGGCGGCGACCCCAAGTCCATCAAGGGCCTGTTTAACGTGGCCGACGTGGACTACGTGTCCTGCTCGCCCTATCGCGTGCCCCTCGCGCGCCTGGCTGCCGCTCAGGCCAAGCTCGAGGCCAAGCGTTCCGCCTAACGTTTTGGGTTTAGACGCCTAGCGTAGCCCCCTTCATGCCGCCCGTCTCATTCGTGAGACGGGCGGTTATCATGTGCGGGTTTTGTCTTTTTGTCTGCGTGAAAAAATGTTCTTGCAGCAGAAACCCGCGCGTGTATACTCGAATACGTTTGTTCAACTACGTGCCGGCCAAGGTGGTACGGCACCTCTAGAAGAGTAAGGAATTGCACATGGATTACATCCGCGCAATCGAGCGTCAGCAGATCCGCGAGGACATTCCTCAGGTTCGCGTCGCCGACAACGTCAAGGTTCACTACCGCATTAAGGAAGGCGACCGCGAGCGCATCCAGGTCTTCCAGGGCGACGTCATCCGCATGGCCGGCGCCGGTGCCCGCGAGACCTTTACCGTCCGCAAGATGTCCTTCGGTGTCGGTGTTGAGCGTACCTTCCCGCTTCACAGCCCCAAGATCGCCAAGCTCGAGGTCGTCCGTCATGGTCGCGTCCGTCGCGCCAAGCTGTACTATCTCCGCGACAAGGTGGGCAAGGCTGCTCGCATCCCCGAGAAGCGCTAAGAAGATCGCAGCGTCTGTCCACTCGTTTGGGCACAAGGGTCACCTTCGGGTGGCCCTTCTTTTTATCTGATTTGCATGCAAGGAGGGCCTGGTATGGCCAACATGACGAGCTCGGTTTCGGCATCGCAGGTTGCCGGAGAGCTGGCGAGCGCAACGTTTGAGGAGATCCCCGCCCTCGTGGAGCATTATCGCGAGGACCCGCGCCAGCAGGTGATCAAGGCTTGTGAACGCGCCCTCAAACGCCATGACAAAGAGCTTGCCGAGCGCGAGCGCGTCAATGACATGTACGAGCTTATGCATGAGCTTGGCGGCGATGGAGTGGTCGTTGGTGTCGACGAGGTGGGTCGCGGATCGGTGGCCGGTCCTTTGACGGTATGCGCCGTCTGCCTTCCTATGGAGCCGCGCGTCTGGGGCATCAACGATTCCAAAAAGCTCACGCCGGCGCGCCGCGAGTTGCTCTCAGTGAAGATTGCCGAGGTGGCGACGGCGATCGGTTTTTGCCATATCGCGCCGAAGGATATCGATGAGATGGGCATGGCCCGTGCTATCCGTACCGCCGTTGCGGGCGCCGTGGCCGATACGGGACTTGAACCCGACTGCGTCCTCATGGATGGCAACCCCTTGGGCGCCGTTCCTAACGAGCGCGATGTGGTGAAGGGCGATGCCAAGATCGCCTGCATCGCCGCGGCGTCCATCATGGCCAAGGTCACGCGTGACGAGATGATGGTCGAGTACGACGCCGAATACCCCGAGTACCATCTGGCCGAGTCGAAGGGCTATGCGAGCCCCGAGCATATCGAGGCCATTCGCAAACATGGACTTTGTCCGCTGCACCGCGTGAGCTTTTGCGGAAACTTTCTGCAGACTGAGCGCCTTTTCTAGGCCAATTGTGGAGATAGGGACCTTAAAGGTTCTATAAACCTGCTGGTAGCGGGCCGTATGCAACAGCATTGCTGCGTACGGCCCGTTTTTTGACGGCATTTGGTCAGCTTTTGGTTTGCTTCCGGTACTTACCCGCATGAAAGGTGCCCTCATCATCGGGGCAATGCAGTGTGCGGGAAAGGAGACCCCATGAGTGCCGCAAGCAAAAAGAGCAAGACGCAGCAGCTCAAGGAGCGTTGGGAAAACGGCGAGCTCGACTGCGGGGCGATGACGCCCGAGTTTATCAAGGGACTCAGTCCCCGCGAGCTGGGCATGCTGGGCGAGCTGATCACCATCGACTACTTTAACGAACGCGGCTACACCTTGCTGGAGCAGGGTTATCGTTGCACCGAGGGCGAGGCCGATCTGGTGCTGCTCGATGAGCTCGACGATGTCGTGGTGATGGCCGAGGTCAAGACCAGACGCGTCGCACTGGATTGCAACACGCGGGTCTTTCCCGAGGAGGCCGTGGACGCTCAAAAGCAACGCCGCTACCGCCGCATCGCAAGCTGCTATCTTATGGAGCATTATCCGCTCAAGGCGATTCGCTTCGATGCCGTGGGTGTCACCATTCGCGGCGGGCATATCGCCGAGATCGAGCATCAGTACAACGCGTTCGATTGGCAGGTGTCGTGATGGCGTTCGAGACGTTTGCCGTTCACGCGGCCTGCATCCGTGGCGTCGAGGCGATTCGCGTCACGGTCGAGGTCTCGCTTGCCGGTGGCGTTCCGGGCATTCAGATGCTCGGTATTCCGAGTATGGAGGTGATGGAGTCACGCGGTCGTATTCGCTGCGCGATGCGCTCCGCCGGGTTCGAGATCCCACGCTCGGGCATTACGGTCAACCTAGCGCCCGGTGATATTCGCAAGACCGGTAGCGGCTTTGATTTGCCCATCGCCATCGCGGTTCTGGCGGCCGATGGGCAGATTCCCCGCGACAACCTCGATCGCTGCCTTATCGCCGGCGAGCTCGGCTTGGACGGTACGGTGCTTCCTGTCAAGGGCGAGGTGGCGTTTCAGCTATTGGCGCGTGATATGGGGCTGTCCTTTATCGCCGGCAGGTCCGATCAGCATGTGCCGCTTGCGGGCGTGGATTGTGGATTCATCGATCATTTGTCTCAGCTTGCCCATGGCATGGGCGATGCCGCGCGGCACTACTTGGATTCTGAAGTGCTCGAGGCGACCTTTGAGCCCGAGCTCGACTATGCCGACGTGCTAGGGCAGGAGGTTGCCAAACGCGGCATGGCGCTTGCGGCGGCAGGAGAACTCGGTTTGCTTATGATCGGGTCCCCGGGATCGGGCAAGACGATGCTCGCGCGTCGTATGACCGGCATCCTGCCCGAGCTTTCCGTTGAGGATCAACAGGAGGCGCTGTGCATCCATTCGGTTTTGGGTGAGAACATTGATGGCTTGTTGGCGGGGCACCGGCCCTTCCGCAGCCCCCATCACAGTATTTCGACCGCAGGTCTTATCGGCGGTGGGCGCCCGGTGCACCCGGGTGAGATCAGCCTTGCTCATGGCGGCGTGCTATTTTTGGACGAGCTTGCCGAGTTTCCCACGGGTGTGCTGCAGACGCTGCGTCAGCCCATCGAACGCGGCTATGTGAGGATCGTGCGCGTCGACGGGGCTTTTACCTTCCCGTCGCGCTTTCAGCTGCTGGCTGCGAGCAATCCCTGCCCCTGCGGCCTTTTGGGCGATCGTGAGGTACCGTGTCGCTGCTCGGCGGCGATGGTCGAGCGCTATCGGTCTAAACTGCGCGGTCCTTTGGCCGACCGTATCGACATGATGATCGATGTGACCCGTCCCGACCCTCAGGTGATTATCGAGGGCGCGGAGGGTATGTCGTCTGCCGAGTTACGTGACTACGTTGTGCGCGGTCGCGCTTTTCGCGCTTGGCGCGAATCCCGTATGGACGATGCGGATGCCGAGGCCGAGGATGACGAGACACGGTCCATTGACGGCGTCGTTTCGACCTTTGAGCTCGATGATGCGGCGGAGAAGTGTGTGCTCGGCCTGTCGAAGCGCACGCATCTCACGGGCCGCGGCATCGTGCGCCTGGTGCGTATCGCGCGTACCATCGCCGACGTCGCCGAGAGCGAGCAAGTGACGCAGGACCACGTGCTCGAGGCGGCGATGTACCAGGGAAGGAGGGACCAATGATGGCCGAGGGGACCTTCGAGCTGCATCCAGGTGACGCGTTGTATCCCGAGACCGTTTTGGAGCTTTCTGATGTACCCCAGACACTCTATGTGCGCGGCAACCCCGAGGTGCTTTCGACGCCCGCGCTCTCCATCATCGGCGCGCGCAAGGCCTCTCCGTATGGTCTTGCCGTGGCAGAGCTTGCGGCAAAGGTTGCGGTCGAGGCGGGCGTGACGGGAGTTTCGGGCGGCGCGGGCGGTTGTGGCCAGGGCTCGGG
>UQKQ01000013.1 GCA_900541645.1 uncultured Collinsella sp. | reverse complement strand
CCGCTGGGACCCCGATGAGGTCCTGCCGTTGCGCTTGGTCCGACCGCCGCAGTAGGGGCAATAAACGGCCTTCATGGGCACCTCTTCCGAAAGGGTATTTAACGGTTCCGGAAAAGGTTATCTACCTGCGGGAACGATAGGCAACCGGACACACATTCTGTCCGAGCGGTTAAAAGTGGGCACGGAATTTAAACGGCTGAAAAAGGGGCATCGACCTGCGCCGATGCCCCCAACGTGGACACACATTTTGTCCTATAAGCCTAAGTCGATGCGACAAAGGAGGCGTCCCTTCATCGCATCGACTTACTAGAAAAGTAAATATTGTTTCAAGCGAGTAGCCGCCCGCCCGGGGCTTACCTATATCGTTCCACGCGCAGTTTCGCAGCGAGCGAAGCGACGCGAGAATGTTTGAGCATGGAATGATATAGGTAAGCCCCGGGCGGGAGGGATACGGGCGCCCTAGGCGATGCCGCTGGAGCCGAAGCCTCCTTTGCCTCGGTCGGTTTTGTCTAGTTCTTCTACTTCTACGAGGTTGACCGTGGGGACTTCTTGGATGACGAGCTGGGCGATGCGGTCGCCTTTGTTGATTTGGATGTCGTTGGTGGGATCCAGGTTGATAAGGATAACCTTGAGTTCTCCTCGGTAGTGGGCGTCAATGAGGCCCGGCGTGTTGACTATAGACAGGCCCTGCTTGATGGCCAAGCCGCTGCGGGGCTGGACGAAGCCGGCGTAGCCGTCGGGCAGGGCGATGGCCAGCCCAGTAGAGACCAGACGGCGTTCGAAGGGCTTCAGGACGCAGTCCTCGTTGGAGCGCAAATCCAAGCCGGCATCGGTGGGATGGGCGTATTTGGGAAGCTCGACGGTGGGATCGAGACGCTTTATGTTGACGGTAATGTTGGGCATGGAATCACCTTAGCTTGTCGAGCTCTTGCAGAAACTCATCGACGTCTTTGAAATCGCGGTAGACCGAGGCAAAGCGGATGTACGCCACCTTGTCAATCTTGGCCAAGCGCTTGAGCACCATGTCACCCAACTCATGGGACGTGACGGCCGTCAGCGTGCGAGAGCGCAGCTCGACCTCGATGTCATCGATAATCTCATTGAGCTTCTTAGTGTCGATATCGCGCTTGATGGTGGCTCGCATCAAGCCGACGAGCAGCTTATTGCGATCGAACCGCTGCTTGGTTCCGTCTGACTTAATGACCTCGATTGGGTCTTCGCATCGCTCGAACGTTGTAAAGCGATAGTTACACGAGCAACATTCGCGACGGCGCTTAATGGTGTTATTTGACTCCTGCATACGAGAATCAACGACGCGGGTATGTGCCTTGCCGCATTTGGGACAGCGCATGGTACCTCCTCTTAAACGATAACAAGGGTACCATGCGCAGCGCGATAATGATTACGAACGAGCAGGAACCTTAAGATGCGCACCGGCGGCGAGCGAACCATGCTCCAGATGATTGACGTTACGGATCATGTCGGAAGTCTCTTGCGTGGAAAGGCCTTCGATTGGATATTCCTCGGCAAGCGACCAAAGAGAATCGCCAGTCTGAACGCGAATGGTCTCGTAAGTAATGTTGGAAACGGACTCGGCATACGCGGCGTGACGAGCGCTAAAGACCGAAGTAGCGAGGACAAAGAAGAGCGTAAGCGCAACGGCGACGGCGACAATCGTCGGAACCTTCAGGGCAACGCGGGCCGGCGCGACTACAGCCTGCTGATTGCGAGCAGGCTGTACGGTCAAAGGTTGAATGCCGGAGCGGCCACCCTGAACAACCGTAAAAGCGGGTTCTGCAGGCGTCTCGAGCTTAAGGGCGAGGTTTCCCTGGACCATATTCGTTGCGTTCATCATGTTCTCCTCTCGCGTGTTTTGCTGAGAACAGTTTTATCAAGCCGCGCGGACAAAAATGTCTAGCGCGAGAACGAATGTTCGGTTATTATTATCTTCGAACAGTTGTTCCTGTCAAGCAAAATTCGAACATTTGTTTGACATGGGTAGAGAGGATGCCCTGATGGCTCGCAAAATTACCAAGCGTCAGCAGCAAATTTACGACTTCATCAAGGAATATCAGCAGGAGAAGGGTTATCCGCCCAGCGTGCGCGAGATGGCTTCTGCCGTGGGCCTTTCCTCCCCAAGCACCGTGCACGCCCATCTCTCTGCCCTGGAGGCGCGCGGGCTACTCAAGCGCGATGCCACCAAACCGCGCGCCCTGGAACTCTTTAACGAGGACGGTTCCTCTGTCTCAATTTCTAAATCTGACGAGCCCACCGCACCTCGCGGAACGGTCTCGCTACCGCTCGTTGGTCGCGTCGCGGCTGGGATCCCCATTCTGGCCGAGCAGAATATCGAAGACACGTTTACTATCCCGACCGAAATCGCGACTGATCAGGGTTCCTTTATCCTTGAGGTGCATGGGAGCTCAATGATCAATGTCGGCATCTTCAATGGCGATTACATCATTGTCCGTGAACAAAAGAATGCCATGAACGGCGAAATTGTCGTGGCCATGATCGATGGTTCAGCGACCGTCAAGACGTTCTACAAGGAGCAGGGACGCGTACGCCTGCAGCCTGAGAATGACACCATGGAGCCTATCTATGCAACGAATCCCGTTATCCTGGGCAAAGTCGTCGGCTTGATGCGCCGGTTCTCGTAATGCAAAAACGCATCACCATCTTTGATACCGTCCGCGGGTTTACGATGATTTCTATGGCAGGTTTTCACGCTTGCTATGATCTTGCCTACCTGTACGGCTGGGATATGCCTTGGTTTACCCAGACTGTCTTTCAAGACGTCTGGCGCGCCAGCATCAGCTGGGTATTTTTGTTTATCGCGGGTTGGATGTGTACTCTTTCGCGCAACAATATCAAACGTGCCGCCAAATACGCCTTAGCAGCACTCGTTGTCTGGTTGGCAACAACACTTGTCTCAGTCGACGATTCGGTTAATTTTGGCATCATCTACTGCATGGCCGCATGCACCGGCATCGTGGCGTTGACCGATCCCGTCCTTAAGAAGATAACGGCGAGATGGGGCATGCCCCTATGCCTTGTGTTGTTCGCCCTCACCTGGAGCATCCCCAAAACGATCTACCCTGTCCCCTACCTGGCGTGGCTGGGATTTCCGAGCCCTGGGTTTGTCTCGGGTGATTACTACCCCATCATCCCGTTTATCTTTATGTATCTTGCAGGATACTTCGCCGCACACATAGCGCAGGGAATCGATGAGACCGTCCCTAGCTGGGCCTACGCCAACCCCCTGCCGGCGCTCGCCAGCCTTGGACGTCACGCTCTCCCCTTTTATCTGCTGCATCAGCCCATCATTCTGGGCATTTTGGAGCTCGTCTACTCGGTGCGATAACGCTCGAGCCGCGGTGCAATACGAGCCGGCAACTTCGCCACAATGCGAACGCCGTCCTCGAGATATTCCTCATGCAGAAGGGTTCCCTGCTCATGCACCAGCGTGATGAGAGCGCCCTCACGATACGGGATATCAGCGGAGAGCAACACATCGGTGGCAGCTGCCTCGCGAGCAATCCGGTCGACGAGATCGTCGAGCCCCTCGCCCGTTTGGGCCGAGAACAGAACGGCCTCCGGATAGCGACGACGGAAACTCAATCGATCGACGCTATCGAGAAGATCGATTTTATTGAATACGGTCAGCGTTAAACGCTCTCCGGCGCCGATCTCATCAAGCACGCGGTCGACAGCCTCCAGCTGCCGCTCATAGTCCTCGTCAGACGCATCTACGACTTTGAGAATTAGATCGGCACCCAAAACCTCGGACAGCGTCGATTTAAAGGCATCGACCAGACCATGGGGCAGCTTTTGAATAAAGCCGACGGTATCGGTAATCGTCATGCCGCGACCGCCGGGCAGACGATACGAACGCGTCGTCGGGTCGAGCGTAGCAAACAGCTTGTCCTGCGAAAGTACCGTAGAGCCGGTCAGACGATTGAGTAACGTCGATTTACCGGCATTGGTATAACCGGCTAACGCGACGCGAAACGCCGGTGACTCAATGCGACTCTTGGATTGAACATCACGACGCTGTTCAACCTGCTTGAGCTCACGACGAAGCGCAGCGATCTTATTACGAATGAGGCGACGGTCGACCTCGAGCTGACTTTCGCCCTGACCAAAACGTGAGCCGATGCCGCCGCGCGTCTGCTCCTTGGCGAGATGGCTCCACATGCCACGCAGGCGAGGCAACAAATATTGAAGCTGTGCCAGCTGTACCTGCAGGCGTCCCTCACGCGTCTGAGCATGCAGGCCAAAGATATCCAGGATCAGTGCTGTACGATCGATAATCTTTACCGGCTCGCCCACGGCTTTCTCCAAATAGGATTGCTGCGAGGGGGTCAGGTCGTCGTCAAAAATAACGACATCGGCATCCATGCGATGCACCAGGCCGCACAGCTCTTCAACCTTACCGGAACCGATAAACGATTTAGGATACGGCTTTACCAAACGCTGCGACAAGCGTGCCACGCACTGGGCACCAGCCGTGTGGGCAAGGCGTTCCAGCTCATCGAGCGATCGATCGAGTGGCCATGCATTGTCGCGCCACTCAACACCAACTAAAATGGCACGCTCGGGCTCGGGTGCCGTGGGAACAAGGGGGAAACGGGCCATTAGGCAGCCTCAATACGATGCAGGATATCCTCAACGACCCCATCGATCGTACATTCATCCATATCAAACCACACGATACGGTCATCGCGCTTAAACCACGAAAGCTGACGCTTGGCATAACGACGCGAACGCATCTTAATGAGTTCGCGAGCTTCATCCATGCTCATCACGCCATTGAAAGCATCGATGATCTCTTTATAGCCAATTGCCTGCATCGACGTCAGGGCATCTCCCAGCCCCTGGTCCATAAGACCGCGGACCTCATCGACAAGACCCTGCTCAAACATCAGATCGACGCGCAGGTTAATGCGTTCATAGAGCACCTCGCGATTTCGCGTCAGGCCAAACCATAACGCATGATAATGCTCGCGCGGAACACTAAACTGCGACTTTTGCTGCGCATAGGAAACCCCATCATCGTGCATTTCGAGCGCGCGAATCACACGCCGCACGTTATGGGGATGAATAACAGCAGCCGATTCTGGATCGCGCTCGGCAAGCAGGGCATGCAGTTCTTCCTCGCCAATACGCTCGGCAAGCTCCTGATAGCCCGCACGACGATCGTCCTCAAGTTCACCCGAGGGAAAGTCCATCTCATCAAGGGCGGCCTTGAGATATAGCCCCGTACCTCCGCAAAAAACCGGCAGGCAACCCAAACCAAGGAGACGTTCAACATGCGCGCGAGCGTCAGCCTGATAAAGCGCAGCAGAATATGCCACACCCGGCTCTACAATGTCGACGAGACGCAGCGGCGCCGTGCACTCATCGGGCGCCATCTTTGCGGTACCGATGTCCATGCCGCGATAGATTTGCATCGCATCGCACGACAGCACTTCAGACGAAAGACGAGCTGCCAAACGGTCGGCAACATCGCTTTTACCAACCGCCGTCGGACCGACGATCGCAACGGCGGAAAGACCTGCCCCGGGAGCAACCATTAGCGCGGCTCGCCCACAACAGAACCGAACAAATACCAGGTCTTGGCAACGTCAACGTCAACATCAACGATCTTGCCAACAAGCTGATCGATGCTGTAACCCACGGGGATAGGCGCATGCACGGTCTGATTCTTGGGACTCTTGCCCAGCAGGACCGCATCGTTCTTTTTACTCGTTCCCTCAATGAGCGCGGAAACCACAGTATGAAGCTCGCCCTGGTTATACTCGTGTGCCGTGGTCTCGATAACCTTAACAAGGCGATTGAAACGCTCGAGAATAACCTCATGCGGCGTAGGATCGTCAATCTCGGCGGCCGGGGTACCGGCGCGCTTGGAATAGATGAAGGTATATGCCTGAGCATAGCGGACCGTCTCGGCAAGTGAGAGCGTCTGCTCAAAGTCTTCTTCAGTCTCGCCCGGGAAGCCAACGATAATGTCGGTCGAGAGCGCGATATCGGGCATGCGGTTGCGAATGCGATCGACCAGGCCCAGATAGTCCTCGCGTGTATAACGGCGATTCATCTCTTTGAGGATCCGCGTCGAACCTGACTGGACGGCCAGATGCAGCTGCGGCATAACGGCAGGCGTCTCGGCCATGGCGTCGATGGTCTCGGGCAACAGGTCCTTGGGATGCGAAGACGTAAAGAAGATGCGCTCCACACCCGTATCGCCCACGGCACGCAGCAGATCGGCAAAACGCGGCTTGCCAAACAGATCGCGACCATATGAGTTAACGTTTTGGCCCAACAGTGTGATCTCGCGCACGCCCTGGCGCACCAAACCGGTCACCTCGTCGACAATCTCCTCGAAGGGGCGGCTCTTTTCGCGACCGCGCACGTACGGCACGATGCAGTAGGTGCAGAAATTATTGCAGCCCGTCATGATGGGCACCCAGGCGTGATACTGGGTCTCGCGATGCCACGGCATGCTCATGGCATCCGTATCCTCATGCTCATTGGTGCGGATATGACGCTTGCCGTCAAGGAACGCCTCGGCAATGAGCTCGGCCACATGTGCGATAGAATGCGTGCCAAAGATGACATTGACGTTATCGACGTTGGTGAGCAGGCCCTCGCCATCACGCTGCGCGATGCAGCCGCCCACGGCAACCACACGCTTGCCCGAAGGCGAAGGCGGCAGGCTTTTGCAGGAATTGCACTGACCGTACAGGCGAGTATCGGCGGCCTCACGCACACAGCATGTCATGAAGACAACGATATCGGCATGCTCGGGATCGAGCGCCATGAGGCAACCATACGAATCGAGCAGACCGCTCACGCGCTCGGAATCGTGCTGATTCATCTGGCAGCCAAAGGTGCGGATAAAGTAGGTTTTACCGGCAAGAATATCGCGTACGGAACGCTGGTCCATGTGCATAAGTCCTAACGATGGAAGGGAGGCGAATCGAGGCAAGCAGAAGCTATGCCACAGGCTTAACATCATCAATGACGACGTTATCCATAGCAGCTCGATTGATCTGGTGAACGTAGATAGAAAGGCGGATGGCCGTGCGCGACTCCCCGTTAATGAGGATGTCGGAGAACACAGGCGCGCAGGAAATATCAAAACCGGTTGGAATCAAAAAACCGCGCGCGATAGCCACGGCCTTAATGGCCTGGTTAACAGCACCGGCACCGACACATTGGATGTTGACGGGTACACCATCCTTGACCATGCCGGCGATGGCGCCGGCAACGGACGCGGGCGATGATTTGCTTGATACCTTCAGGCAATCCATGAAGAAACTCCTGCGTTTAAAAGTACGTTTTAACTGCAATAACTGTATCCTACCGAGTGGACTCGGTAAAGGCACTATTCCTCTTTGGCAAGATCGAATGTCACGGTGATTCGATCACGCGAAACGCGAATCTTTGGGTCGCCGCAAAGGTTGAGATAGTACCGGGCGGCAAGGTCATTAAAGTCGCGCTCCACAGCACGCGAAAACTGTGCCATGTCATCCTTGCCAATACGTAGCCCACGACGATCCTTTGCAAGATCGACGGGAGCCGGCGCATGCGAAGACGAATCACGCTCGCGCAGCAGACGCGCGGTCACACCGCGAACGGGCTTAATCTGCCCTGCCAAAATGCGATGTGCCGTGCGCTCGGACATCTCAAGACCCAAACCCGAACAGATACGGATAAAGTCCTCGGCATCGGAGGCAAGGCCTAAACGATCGACAACCGGAAGCTCGCTCTCGTCGTCAATGAACAGGAGACGAGACGTATCGAGCCGACTTGACGCCTGAGCATAAAGGGTCGCGGCAATCTCAGACGGAGAACCAAGATAGACATCGCAACCGCGCAACTCCTCGAGCGCAAACTCACAAGCAGCGCGAATAATATTATGCGGACCGCGAGCACAGACATAACGTCCGTCCTCATCCTTGACGGCCTGGGGCCAGCTGGACTGATCGGCACGCTCACTGAGGCGGTCGGCCGCAACGCTCACCTTAAAGGCTGAGCCAAGATCGACACCGGACGTGACCACGCGGGCCTCGTCGGTGTTCTGCTTGATCGAAAACAATGCCATGCCACGACCGTGAACGCCCCAACGGTCCATCTTCATGCTCTCGAGCTTGGAGGTAACGCGGGCATCGAAGATTCGCTCTTGCATATCCTGCGGAACGCCCGAACCGTTATCAAGAAAGACAAGCGTGCGGACGCCATCTTCCTTGGTCGTGGCGAGATAGACCTTGTCGGCGCCAGCATCGCGAGCATTACGGAGCATTTCGATGACGATATCCTCGACATGCTGAATGTCGTGCTTTGCCTGGCGCCGCTCGGCCTCCGAAACGCGGAGGCGGACATACCCCTCGCCAAGGTTCTCCTCGACGCGAAGGTTGCCCTCCCCCGACATCGACGCGATAAATGAGATGAGCTCGTTCGCGTCGCTCATGTTATTTAGCGATATCGACAGCGCGGCTCTCGCGAATCACGACGACGCGCACCTGACCGGGATACTCCATCTCTTCCTCGATCTGATGGGCGATATCGTGAGCCAGAACCGTGGACTGGGCATCGGAAATCTTGTCCGGCTGGACCATGACGTGGACCTCACGACCGGCCTGCATGGCATAGGTACGCTCGACGCCGTCATGGGAGTTGGCAATCTCCTCGAGCTTCTCAAGACGCTTGATGTAGTTCTCGGCAGACTCGCGACGGGCACCGGGGCGAGAGGCAGAGACGGCATCGGCGGCCTGTACCAGGACATCGAGTACCGTGTTGGGGTCGACATCGGCATGGTGAGCCTCGATAGCGTGGACGATAACGGGCTTCTCGCCATAACGGCGGGCAAGCTCGGCGCCGATGACGGCATGCGGGCCCTCGACGTCATGGTCGATTGCCTTGCCCAGGTCGTGCAGCAGGCCGGCGCGCTTGGCAGTCACAACGTCCAGGCCAAGCTCGGAAGCCATCACGCCGCACAGGTCAGAGACTTCGAGGGAGTGCTGAAGCACGTTCTGACCAAACGAAGTACGGTAGCGCAGGGCACCAAGGGTCTTGACGATCTCGGGGTGCAGGTCGTGAATGCCGGTATCGAAGGCAGCCTGCTCGCCAGCCTCGCGCACGCGCTGCTGAACCAGGTCGGCAGCCTTGTGATACATCTCCTCGATGCGGGCGGGGTGAATGCGGCCGTCGGCGATGAGGTTCTCGAGGGCAACGCGGGCGGTCTCACGACGGACCGGGTCGAAGCTCGAAAGAACGACGGTCTCGGGCGTGTCGTCGATCACGAGGTTGACGCCGGAAACCTGCTCGAATGTCCGGATGTTGCGACCCTCGCGACCGATGATACGGCCCTTGAGGTCATCAGAGGGAATGTGCACGGAGGTAACGGTGACCTCGGCAGTGTGGTCGGCAGCGCAGCGCTGAATCGCCAGGGACAGAATCTCCTGGGCGGTCTTGTGGCACTCGGCGCGAACCTGCTGCTCAGACTCGCGAATAATCGTGGCAGCCTCGTGGGTGACCTCGCCACGAACCTTATCGAGGAGCTCCTTGTGGGCGTCCTCGCGGGTAAGGTCGGCGATACGCTCAAGCTCGGAGGTCTGCTTTGCGCAGAGCTCCTCGAGCTCTCGGGAGCGCTTCTCGACCTGACCGGCCTGACTGGACAGCTGATGCTCGCGCTTGTCGAGAGCGTCGTTACGGCGATCGAGGGATTCCTCGCGCTGCATCACGCGGTTCTCGAGCGTACGAATCTCGCTCTTACGCTGCTTGTCCTCGGCCTCGGCGGCCTGCTTGTTCTTGATGATCTCCTCTTTAGCCTCGAGAAGAGCCTCTTTTTTGAGGGTCTCGGCCTGACGCTTAGCATCACCGATCAGGGACTCAGCCTGTGCGTGTGCCGACTGGATCTTTTCGTCGGCCTCGTGAAGACTACCCTGCTTGGCGGTGCGCATGTAGGCAATGGCGGCGACGGCACCCAAAACGATGCCAACGAGCGCTGCAATGATAGGCATGCTCACTCCTTTTTATGGATTCGTTACACAACAAAGCGAACCGTCCTTACGAACGGCTCGCGACATTTGAGTAATATGGGCGCAGCTTATGCGGGTCGGATACAGATAAACATATAAACAAACTCATCACAGATGAGCACATATCACAAAGCAAATGACAGTGTTTATCGTACGTTGAACCACAACAACTGTCAAATAAATGGCCCCAGTACGGCGGTTAAAACGCGGTGAACGGCAGGGCCACAAAACACATACGCCTAAACCGCACATTCCTCGCATTCGGCATCGAGACGTGCCTTAACGGCATCGGCGGCGATGTGATACGAGAAGCCCTTGCCCATCAAAAACCGAACCAGTTTTTCGAATCCGCGCGTCTCTGGAACACGCCGCTTGGCGAGCAGGGCTGACGCACGCGCCAAATCGTCTTCGACGGCAAAATAATCCTCGGGATAACCGGGAATGTCATCGAGCACGACATGACGGCGCTTGAGCTCGGTCTCGATTTTGCGCTGTCCCCAACCACGCCGCTTGCGTTCCTCGATAAAGTACGAGCAAAAGCGGTTCTCGTCTAAAAAGCGATACTCGGTGGCGCGCTCGACGGCGAAATCGATCGCGAGCTGATGAAAGCCGTAGCGAGCCAGCTTGTCACGGACCTCACCCGTCGCATGGTCGCGGCGCGACAACATCTCGGTCACCATGGTGAGAGCACATTTACGCTCGATGAGCTGAACCGCCTCACGAAAGTTATCCCAATCACAGGGAAGATCAGGGCGGTTTTTGACATACAGGCGCGCGGCCCGCACGGGAATCCAAATGGACCGCTTAAAACCGCCCTCAAGCTCGCAATCGATACGTGCGCAAGGCTTTTTGGACGCATACCCGCTCGAGAACGAGGAGGCCGCCTTCTTATCGGGAAAGACGACCGTGGCCTCGGTCACCGTATACGACATGAGCGTAACCGCTACTCGTCGTCATCATCGAGCATGGCGGAACCATCGATGGCGTAAAGCTCGTCAAACTCCTCAGGCGCAGGCTGATCGGTCAGCTCGACTTCGGACGGAGCATCGTCATCAAACTCAAGCCCGCAGGCAAGGCGGACCTTATGCTCAATCTCATCAGCGCAATCGGGGTGTTCGCGCAGGAACGCCTTGGCGGCCTCGCGACCATTGCCGAGCTTGTCCTCGCCATAGGCAAACCAGGAGCCCATCTTCTTGCAGATGCCGCACTCGACAGCCATGTCCAAGATCGAGCCCTCCTTAGAGATGCCCGTACCGTACATGATGTCGAACTCAGCAGAACGGAACGGAGCTGCCACCTTGTTCTTAACGACCTTGGCGCGCACGCGGTTACCGATAACCTCGTCCTTAAGCTTAATGCTGTCGATGCGGCGAATGTCGATACGCACCGAAGAGAAGAACTTAAGGGCACGGCCGCCCGTCGTAGTCTCGGGGTTGCCGAACATGACGCCGATCTTCTCACGCAGCTGGTTAATGAAGATGCACGTCGTGTTGGACTTGGACAGCGAGCCGGCGAGCTTGCGGAGCGCCTGGCTCATCAGGCGAGCCTGAAGACCGACCGTAGTGTCGCCGATTTCTCCCTCGATCTCGGCACGCGGGGTCAGCGCGGCGACGGAGTCGACGACGATGGCATCGATGGCACCAGAACGCACAAGCATGTCAACGATTTCGAGCGCCTGCTCACCCGTATCGGGCTGGGAAATGAGCACCTCGTCGATATCCACGCCGATGCGTGCGGCATACGTGGGATCGAGCGCGTGCTCGGCATCGATAAATGCCACAACGCCACCCATTGCCTGGGCCTCGGCCAAGATCTCGAGCGAAAGCGTCGTCTTACCGGAGGACTCGGGACCGTAGATCTCGACGATTCGGCCGCGCGGCACACCGCCGATACCCAGTGCGGCATCGAGTGCCAGAGCGCCCGTAGGGATGGCCTCGACCTCGAGCTCGGGGCCACCGTCGCCGTACCTCATGATGGAACCCTGGCCGAATTTCTTCTCTATCTCGGCCTTGGTGGTGGCGATCATCTCATCGCGCTCTTTACCCGTCGTGCGAGCATGAACGGTACGTACGGGACCTGAATTCTTGGCCATGAATAGCCCTCCTCTTAACAACCTGCATCGATAATAAACGAACGGCTGTTCGTGGTCAACCGTTCAGATAAATCATATGCAGCCGACCTTTCCAAAACCCAACCAAACGCCGACCAAACACTGACCAAATGCTTGACCACAAAGGACCAAATATGAACAAGGCAGGCAAAATTACGTCTACAACCAGCACAAACGCCAAATAAGCCTAAGGTCCCTATCTCCACAATTAAGGGGCCCGAAGGCCCCTTAAAACACGTCTATTCCATAGAGTTGAGCACAAGGGCAATGCGACCCAATGCCTCCGTGACCGCATGGGCACGAACACACGAACGGTCGCCCTCATAGTGGCAGCGCACAGAGTCCACGACCGGCACTCCCCCATCGGCGGAAAGATGCGCCCAGCCAATATAGAAAGTGCCCGCTGGATCGTCCTCAGTACCGCCGCCGGGGCCGGCATAACCCGTTGCGCTCACTGCAATATCGCTCTGGTACAGCTCCAGCGAACCCGACGCCATCTCGCGCGCAGTTTGATGCGACACCGCGGTGTAGCGGTCGAGCGTCTCCTGCTCAACACCCAGCACGCGATGCTTAATCTCATCGCAGTAGGTCACCGCACCGCCACACAGCACCGCCGAGGCGCCCGGGATATCCGCAATCGTCGAGGCGATCATACCCGCCGTCAGCGACTCAGCCGTCGAAACCGTCACCCCCCGAGCGCTCGCGCGCTCGACGATATCGCGCGCCAGCTCCTCGTTATGTGCGGAAATCTGCTCAAAAGAGTCCGTCATACCCACCAGGACCTAGACCGAAAAGACGATCTTGCGGCAGTTCCAGAAGTACTGGGCGCCCGAGATAACGGTCAAGACAACGGCAACGGCATACAGGAAGCGCGACACCGAGTAGATGCCGAGCGTCAGCGCCACCGGGCCAAGGTGCAAGCCGGCCATCGCAAAAACGCACAGGTAACCGCAGATGGAGACCATCGTGGTCGCCGTCTTGTACTTGCCTAGCTTGTCGGCGGCAACGACCACACCGGCCGCACTCGCGACCATGCGTAGGGCGCTCACCAGCAGCTCACGGAACAGGATGATGAACACCGACCACACGGTTACGGCGCCAAAATCCAAGAACAGCAGCAGGGCCGAGAACACGAGCAGCTTATCGGCGATGGGGTCCAAGAACTTGCCGAAGTCGGTGATCTCGTTGCGCGAGCGCGCCAGATAACCGTCAACCTTATCGGTGCACGACAGGATCACATACAGAATGAAGGCAGCGGCGGCGAGCGGGCCGTCGAAGGTGCTCCAATTCGTACCGGCAACACTCGTGTGAGACAGCGCCGAGACGATCATGAACACCGGGATAAAGACGATGCGCACGCACGTCACGATGTTGGCGGGCGTCCAGACACTCGTCAGTTCCTTATTGCTCTCGTTAGCCACGACGCTCTCCTACTCCACAACATGGCCGATAAGCTCATAGCAGAAGCTATCGGTAAACTCGACAGTCAGAATATCGCCCACGGACGCCTCGCTGGCGTCCAAGTGCACCGCGCCATCGGAATCGGGCGCCTGGAACCAGGCATGGCCGATCAGCTCGGCGCCGTCCTCGGTCTCCTCGATGCCGTCGACGATCACCTGGGCGCGCTCGCCCACATGTGCGGCGGTGGCGGCAAAACCGAGCGACTCGGCCAGGTCCATGGCCTCCTGGGCGCGCTCGAGCTTGACCCCTTCGTCGACCTGACCCTCCATCTTAGCGGCCAGGCTGCCCTCCTCCTGCGAGTAGGCAAAGACGCTCGTGTAGTCAAAGCCGACGGTGTCCATAAAGTCGATAAGGTCGCGGAACTCGTCGTCGGTCTCGGTCGGGAAGCCGACCATGGCCGTGGAACGGATCACGATGCCGGGGATGCGCTCACGCAAATCGTGGAACAGGTCCTCGAGCTCCTGACGCGAACCGGAACGGCGCATAGCCTTGAGGATGCGCGCGTCGCAGTGCTGCACGGGGATATCGATATAGGGCAGCACCTCGGGGGTATCGCGAATCGTCTCGATAAGCTCGTCAGTCATGCCCTCGGGCTGCAGGTAGAGCACTCGAACCCAAACATTGTGCGGGCGCACGGCCTCGGCAACGGCGCGCAGCAGCTGCGCCAGATTGCGCGGCGAGCCCTCGGCGACGTCCTCGTCGGCAAAGTCGGTGCCCCAAATGCCCGTGTCCTGACCGATCAGTACGATCTCGCGCACACCGCCGGCAACCAGGTCGTGCACTTCGGAGATAATGCTCTCGGCACTACGCGAGTGATAGCGACCGCGGATGTAGGGAATCATGCAGAAGCTGCAGAAGCGGTTGCAGCCATCGGAAATCTTGACGTAGGCGACAGCGCCCTCGACAGTACGCTTGACCTGCGGAATATAGGCAGCGATCTCGCGCTCGACACCCAGCACGCCATCGATGACCGCCACGATGCCGTCCTCCTCGTCGGCCTTCACAAAGGCAGCGACCTCGGGCAGCTCGTCAGGCAGGTCGTCGCCATAGCGCGACGGCACGCACCCGCACATGACGATGGGGCAAGAACGAACGCCGTCCTGAACCTCGTTGGCGAGCTCGAGCGTGGTCTCGATGCTCTCGGACGTTGCGGAGGCGAGGAACGAGCATGTATTGACGATGGCGATATCGGCATCCTGCGGGTCGAATGCCTCTTCATAGCCTGCGGCGGTCAAAAGAGAACGCATGCGGTCGGTGTCAACCTCGTTCTTAGCGCACCCGAGGGTGATGTAGAGCACGGAGCCCAACGGTGTATCCATGTTGGAGAGCGGTCCTTTCGAATGATATTAGCGGTAGTTGGTGAACTGCAGCGGCTGACCGTAGTCCTGGTCGCGCAGAAACTGGATCACGGTCTGCAACGCGTCCTTCGAAGCAGAGGAAACACGCAGCTTGTCGGCCTCGATGGTCACCTTGACCTTGAGCTTTTGGTCTTTGATATCCTTGTTGATCTTCTTGGCGGTCGCCTGGTCGATACCCTCGACGATATGGCCGAGCACGCGCACGGTGCCGCCCGACGCCGCCTGCGGAGCATCCCACGAGACAGCCTTGAGGTCGATGCCGCGCTTGATGAGCTTGGAGCTCAGCACGTCGACAATCTGCTTGGAGACAAAGTCGGCCGGGGCGTTGATCGTAAAGAGCTTGTCGCCCTTCGAAAGCTCGATCGTGGCGCCGGAATCCTTAAGGTCATAGCGCTGGGAAATCTCGCGCGTGGTCTGCTGGAAGGCGTTGTCGACCTCTTGCATGTTGACCTCGGACACGACGTCGAAACTGGAATCTTTAGCCATGATGTTTCCTTTCGCGTACGAGCGACTTAGTAGCTATCGTACGAATAGTCGGTAGAATCGGTGGGCGTCTGACCATCAGTTGCGGTATCGGCGCCATCCGTGGACTGGGCATCGGTGCCGTCGGTGGTATCGGTACCATCGGTGGTGTCGGTACCATCAGAACTTTCACCATTCTCGGAATCAGTCGTCTCCTTCTTGGGAACGGTAATCGTCACACGCGCCACGCCCGAGGTCTTGGTATCGTAACGGACCTTTTCACCGTTCTTGGTAACTGTGACATCGGAGGGCTTGGACGTGGTGATCTCGATCGAGGACTCGGGCGTGTACTCCTGCTCAAAGGGGCCAGTCGCCTGAGCGCCATAGACCGACTTGCCGTCGACCTTGACCTCAATCCACGCGGTCTTTCCCTTGGCAACGGAGACCTTGACCTTCGTAACCTCGTTCTCTTCCTTCTTGGCCGTCGTCTTGGTAGCGTCCGAATCAGTCGACTCATCCGTCGCCTCATCGGCGTCTTCGTCCTCGTCGACCGTTTCGGTCTTCTTAGAAGACTTCTTAGTCGTCGTCTTGGTGGCAGTGGGCGTCTCGGGCGTGGTCTCGGGCGCCGAAGATGCGCAGCCGCGCAGAAGCACCACGATGAGCACAATCAACAGCAGCGCAACGGCGCCGATGCCGGTGTAGACGATACGCGGATCGAGCCCGGTGTTTTGGGGAGTACGTGATCCGCCGCGTCCACGACTGGAACTGCTGCGGCCGCCTCCCTGAGGCATACGACCACGATTGCTATCGGAACGGCCGCGATAGCCACCCTGGCCCTGAAGGCTGCGCTGACCCGAGCGGGGCGCAAGTTCACCGCGGCCTTGATAGCCACGCTGGCCCGAACGCGGAGCCGAAGAGCGCTGGCCATACGGCTGTGATTGAGAGCGAAGACGCGGCGTCACCTGCGTGGTATCGGCATCCGCATAGCCACCGCGAGAGCGTCCCGTAGAGGCACCACGGTAACCGCGATCGGAATAGCCGCCGTCGCCGTAGCCGGCACGAGGGTCACGCGCCACGCCTCGGGCAGCGGGAAGTGCACGGTCCTCGGGCATCGGCGTACTGCGGAACCGGTCACGCTGTGAGCGAATCTCCTCGCCCGAACCCGTCTCGGTAATATAACCGGCCTGCTGAGGACGCTGTCCATAGCGGGTCGAACGACCGCCCTGAACCATCAGGAAGCGCCCGTTTTCGACCGAGGAACGCGAATTGACGTAGCCGGCGGCGTCCTGAAAACGACCGCCCTGCTGCGACGTCTCGCGTTCGTATGCCATCAGATCGTCAAAGTAGGCATTGACGACCTCGCGCGGATTGAGGCCCAAAAAGCGAGCATAGCTCGAAATCATGCCCTGCGCATAGCCGCGCGGCGGCATCGAAGCAAAGTTACCGGTCTCGAAAAACTCGATGATCTGCGGCCTGATTTTGATGGTGTTGGCGACTTGCTGAATGGAAAGGCCCATTCGGCGACGCTGCTCAAGCAGCATGTCACCAAAGCGTGCAGCCATCAGAATCCTCCAAACTCACGATCTTCACGTGCCATCTCGGCGTCGACAGACTCCAGCGCGGCAAGCCCCTCCTCGTCCAACAGGACCTCGCGCGGCTTGGAACCGTCGGGCGGGCCGACGACACCCTTTTCTTCCAGCATATCCATAATACGCCCGGCACGCGCATAGCCAACCTTCAGACGACGTTGCAGGCCAGATGTGGAGCCAAGCTGCGATTCCACCACAATATGGGCGGCTTCCCAAATGAGCGGATCATCGTCTTGCGGCTCGGCGACTCCGGTACGAACAATGCCGCCGCCACCCGCCATGGACATGGAAGCGGGCGCCACGGCAGACAGGATCTCCTCGTGGTAGTCGGGCTCGCTCTGCGACTTGACAAACTCGACAATCTCGTTGATTTCGTCGTCCGAGACAAAGCAGCCCTGGATACGGCGAGGCTTGCCCCAGTCGACCTTGGAGAACAGCATGTCGCCCAAACCGGTAAGCTTTTCGGCACCCATCTGGTCGATAATGACGCGCGAGTCGATGCCCGTGGCGACGTTAAAGGCGATGCGGTTGGTGATGTTGGCCTTGATGAGGCCCGTCACCACGTTGGAGCTGGGGCGCTGCGTAGCCACGATAAGGTGAATACCGGCGGCACGGCCCAGCTGGGCGATACGAACGATCGAGGCCTCGACATCCTTACCGGCAACCATCATCAGATCCGAGAGCTCGTCAATGATGATGACCAGGTAGGGCATCTTTTGCGGCGGGTTGTCGTAATGCTCAAACTCGCCGGCGGCCTGCTTTTCGTTGTAGGTCGAGATCTTACGCACGTTGAGACGCTCGAAGACCTTCAGGCGACGCTCCATCTCGGACACGGCCCATTGCAGAGCGCTCGCGGCCTGCTTGGGCTCGGTCACTACAGGCACGTAAAGATGCGGCAGACCGTTATAGCCCGCAAGCTCGACGCGCTTGGGGTCGACCATGATCAGGCGAACGTCCTCGGGAAGGGCGCGCATGAGCAAGGTCGTGATGATGGAGTTGATCATGACCGACTTACCGGAACCCGTGGTACCGGCGATCAGCAGGTGGGGCATCTTGGCAAGGTCGGCGACGACCGGCGTACCCTCGGCATCTCGACCGATGGCGAGCTCGAGCGGACCGCCCTTCACATAGGGAAGCACGTCGCCCAGGTTGACGTTCTGGCGCTTGCGATTGGGGATCTCGATACCCACAAGCGAGGTGCCGGGGATCGGGGCAAAGATACGCACCGACTGGGCAGCAAGCGATAGCGCGATATCGTCCTCGAGGCTCGAAATCTTGCTCACGCGCTCGCCCTCGCCAGGTTGCAGCTTAAAGGTCGTCACCGTGGGGCCGGCGATCCAGCCGACCACGCGGGCACTACGACCAAACTCCAGCAAGGTGGACTGAAGCGACTCGGCAGTCTGTTCCAGCTCCTTGTCAGAAGACGCGGAGGAAGCCGACTGCGGGTTGGCATGCAGAATCTCAAGTGGCGGAAGTTTGAGGCCGTCCTCTTCTTCGCCCTCGTTATCTGCGGCGCCGCCGTCCGCTCCCCCATCGCTAGCCGCAGCCGATTCGACAGCACTCAAGGCAGGCGCATCGGCAACCTTGGGATGCTTCAAGAAATCGGGGATCTGAGGTGCTGCCGAGACAGGATTCACGGCAAACGGCGGCTCGGACTCGTCGATCTTATCGGGGTCGTCTTCCATCGAAAGCTGACCGGTTACCTGGTCGCGCTTTGCATGGCGACGCGGCAGCAAAGTTGTCTTTGCGGTCTCAATCGGAGCCTCGTCGTCCTCGTCATCGCCCTCGGTGAGCTCAATCTCGCTCTCGGACCAAGACGGGTCGGGCTCACTCGTATTGAGTTTGGGCGCAGCCTTGCCCTTCTTGGCATGGCGGCGCGGCAACAGCGTCGTCTTAGCGCGCTCAGCTTCCACGGCATCGGACACGTCGACAAACGGATCCTCGTCCTCGTCGTCATCGTCCAAAACCGGGTCCACATCGTTGCCCATGACCGTGGTCACGGCAGCATCGGAGCCCTTTTGACGAAGAATGCTCAGGTGAGGACGGGCAACGCCGGGCACCGACAGGGCCTCATCGTCACCCCACGGACTCGCGTTAACATCGGCACGACGGCGCTCGGCAAAATCGGCCGCACGGTCGCGAGCAGAGCGCAAAACGCCGCCCACCGAAAAGCCGATGATGACCAGGCCCACGACGACAAGGCCCAACAGGACCACCATCGCGATAGGCTTACCCAGGGCATTCTGCAGCGCACTCGCAATAAACGCACCAATGTAGCCACCCGAGGCGGACAGATTTTGCGGCGTGAACATAAGGTCGCACGAGTCGCTCGTACCTGGCACCATCAACGAAAGAATGGAGACGACGGCGATAAAGACCACGGCGCCGCCCGCAACAGAGCGCGCGTTGAGCGGCGAGTCCTCGCCTAAAAAGAGCGTGGCGGCAAACAGCAAAATGACGATCGGCAGCACGTAGGCGCCCAGACCAAAGCCCAAGTGGTAGAAACCGGCAACCGCAGCCGTAACGGGCGCAGTCGCCGGCGAAATCACGGCAATAAAGGACGCAATCGCCAAAACAGCAATGACCACGCCGGCGATATCGCGGTTGGCCGAGGGCTCGACCAAGGGCTCGAAATCATCGAACTCGGACTCGTGGCCCTTATTGGCACGCAGATGGGAACCGGCACCCTTAGCAGATGCCGGTTGGTTGTTGGCCTTATTGCCTTTGGCGTTTTGTGCAGATCCGCGCGCCAAACTAAACCTCCATGACGACCGGGATGATCATCGGACGAGTGCGCGTACGGCTCCAGATAAAGTTGGAGAGCGAGTCGCGCACGGCCTTGCGAATGGCATCGGAACCGCTGCTCGTAAAGCTGAACTTGCCCTTCTCGATCGTCTTCATAATGGACGCGGAGGCATCCTCGGAGAACTGGTCGTCGATGGCAAACGAGACGCCGCGGCCCGAGAACTCGATGGCCTCGATCTTCTTGTGCTTGAGCGAGACGATGGCAACAGCGGTAACCATACCGTCGTTGGCGAGCTTCTGACGATCACGCAAGACGATGGGGTCGGTATCGCCGATGCGCAGGCCGTCGACGTAAACGACGCCGGACTCGACGGGCGTACCGCGCTTGACGATACCGCCGCGCATCTCGAGCGTGTCGCCGTTGTCGAGGATAAAGATATGATCGTCCTTGAGACCCATCTTGCGGGCCAGCTGGGCATGGGCGCGCAGATGCACGGCCTCACCGTGAACCGGCATAAAGTACGTGGGCTTGGCCATGGCCATCAGGAGCTTGAGCTCCTCCTGGCTACCGTGACCGGAGACGTGGACGAGAGCGCGGTTCTTATCCCACACGTCGCAGCCGAGCTTGGCCAAGCTGTTAACGACCTGCTGAACGGCCTTCTCGTTACCGGGGACCGGCGTTGCCGAGAGGATGACGGTATCGCCCTCGTGGATGGAGAGCGTCTTGTGCTCGCCGTTGGCCATGCGCGAAAGGGCCGACAGAGGCTCGCCCTGCGAACCGGTGCACATGACGACAATCTTGTCGTCGGGCAGGTTGTCAATGTCGAAGGCATCGATGATATCGGCATCATCGATGTTGAGGTAACCGAGCTCGCGCGCCACGCGGGTGTTCGTGAGCATGGAGCGACCGGTCACAACGACCTTACGGCCGCACTTGCGGGCGGCATCGCAGATCTGCTGCAAACGATGGATGTGGCTCGAGAACGATGCGACGAACACGCGACCCGGGGCGTTCTTGATGGCGTGCAGCAGGTTGGGACCAACCTCGGCCTCGGACTTGGTAAAGCCGGGAACCGTGGCATTGGTGGAGTCGGAAAGCAGCAGGTCGATGCCCTGCTTGGCAAAGCGGCTGATAGCGGCATAGTCGGGCGTAACGCCATCGATGGGCGTCTGGTCGAGCTTAAAGTCGCCGGTGTGCATAACGGTGCCCTGATTGGTGCGGATGAACACGCCCAGAGCGCCGGGGATGGAGTGCGTCATCGAGAAGAAGTCGAGCGAGATGCCGCCGAGGTTGACATGGCTGCCGCCCTTGACCTCGCGGAACTTGGGTGCGCGGATGCGGAACTCAGAAAGCTTGCCCTCGATAAAACCGAGCGTCAGCTTGCTCGAGAAGATGGGCACCTTGTTGTTGAGGTCCTGCAGCAGGTACGGAAGCGAACCGGTGTGGTCCTCGTGGCCGTGGGTAACGATGATACCGCGGAGCTTCTCCTCGTTCTCCAGAACGTAGGTGTAGTCGGGAAGCACCAGATCGATACCGGGCTGGGAGTCATCCGGGAACATGAGACCGGCGTCGACGAGCACCATGTCGTCGCCGCACTCGAAAACCGTCATGTTCTTGCCGATGCCATCAAGGCCGCCGAGCGGGATGATCTTCAAGGGAGATGATTTTTTAGCTGCCATAGGTTAGTGTGGTTTCCTTTCTTCGAAACGGGTCTGGAACAACCGACGGGGCGCTTCTGGCAAACCGACCGCCGGGAACGTACAAACATGCATCACAGAGTCGATGCAATAACCACAGTATGATACCCATTTGCACAACAACAGACCACCCATGCATCAAAGCCCCATCTGAACTGGTCTATCCCGCCGGTTTCCCGTGGGGCGGGCACTGATGAAGTTTCCTGCTCTACAGTCCTGCTCACGACGGAGGCCACATTAAGTGGCCTCCTGTTCGTGCGGAACTCGCGATAAACTTCATCAGTGCCCGCCCCACGGGAAACCGGCCAATAAGGGACAGGTTTATTTTGGTCGATTTTATCTGGGGAAATGCTGCAGCGTCTATCTACAAATCCGAAATCTGACTACTGAATAGACTGTCTAACTAAATTGCGAGCGGCACTAACCAGTCCTTTTGCTTGCGCCCGGGAGGGCCGCATATGAAGTTTATCGCGAGTTCCGCACGCAAAGGAAAGCACTTAATGTGCTTTCCATCTTGCGCAGGACTGTAGAGCAGGAAACTTCATATGCGGCCCTCCCGGGCGCAAGCAAAAGGGCGACCCCTGTCCGGAGTCGCCCTTGCGGTGCTGGTTATGTACGGCTGTTACTCGGCGTCGTGGTGGCGGCGGGGCTTGCGGCCTCCGTTGTCGCCGGGACGGCGCGGGCGGTCGCTGCGCTCGGAGCGCTCACGACGCGGACGCTCACGACGCTGGAAGTGCTCACCGTCGCCCTCGGAGGCACCCTCGGCGCGAGCCGGGGCCTCGGGCTTATCGAGACGATCGAGCGAGATCTTACCGCGATCGTCGACCTCGATGACGACGACCTTGACCTCGTCGCCCACGTTGAGGACGTCCTCGACCTTCTCCACACGACCCTTGGCGACGCGGGAGATGTGCAGCAGGCCGTCCTTACCGGGCAGCAGGTTGACGAAGGCACCGAAGGGCTGAATGGAGACCACGCGACCGGTGTACTCCTCGCCCGGCTCGGGAACCTTGATGATGAGCTTGATGCGCTCGACGGCCTGATCGACGGACTCGCCGGTGCCGCCGACAAAGACGGTGCCGTCCTCCTGGATGTCGACCGAAGTACCGGTCTCGTCCTGGATGCCGCGGATGACCTTGCCGCCGGAACCGATGACGTCGCGGATCTTATCGGTCGGAACCTGGATGGAGACGATGCGCGGAGCGGTGCTGCGCGTGGTGTGGCGCGGCTCAGGGATCACATCGAGCATCTTCTGCAGGATGTACGCACGACCCTCCTTGGCCTGCTGCAGGGCGCGGGCCAGAATGTCGAAGGTGAGGCCGGTGGCCTTGTTGTCCATCTGCAGGGCGGTAATGCCCTCGGTGGTGCCGGTGACCTTAAAGTCCATGTCGCCCAGGAAGTCCTCGAGACCCTGGATGTCGGACAGGACCACGGTCTTGCCCTCCTCCTGGATCAGGCCCATGGCGATACCGGAGACCGGGCGCTTAATGGGCACGCCGCCGTCCATAAGGGCGAGCGTGGAGCCGCAGGTCGAAGCCATCGAAGAGGAGCCGTTGGACTCCATGACCTCGGAGACGACGCGGATGGCGTAGGGGAACTCGTTCTCGTCGGGGAGCACCGGAAGCAGAGCGCGCTCGGCCAGGTTGCCGTGGCCGATCTCGCGGCGCTTGGGGCTGCCCATGCGGCCGGTCTCGCCGGTGCAGAACGGCGGGAAGTTGTAGTGGTGCATGTAGCGCTTGCCCTCGGTGGGCTCGATGGTATCCAGACGCTGGCCCTCGTTGAGCATACCGAGCGACAGGACGGAAAGCACCTGGGTCTGGCCACGCTGGAACAGACCGGAGCCGTGAACGAGCGGCAGGTAGTTATCCTTCACCATGATGGGGCGAATCTCATCGGCGGCACGGCCGTCGACGCGCTCACCGGTCTCGACGACCATGGTGCGCATAGCCTTCTTCTCGAGCTTCTTGAGCGCCACGGGGATCTCGCGCTCCCAAGCGGCCTGCTCCTCCTCGGTGAACTCGGCACGGATGGACTCCTTCAGAGCCTCGACCTTACCGATACGGGAGAGCTTGTCGGCGTCGCGAAGGGCGGCTGCCATCTCGTCGTAGTGGGCGAAGATGCGCTCCTGGACCTCCTCGACGGGCTGGTCGAGCGGGTAATCCTTCTTGACGATGGCGCCGTTGACCTGCTCCCACTCGGCGACAAACTCGTCCTGAGCCTGGCAGAAGGCAGCAAGGGCCTCCTGGCCAAACTTCATGGCGGCGAGCATGTCGTCCTCGGAGATCTCCTCGGCGCCGGCCTCGACCATCGAGATGAAGTCGGCGGAGCCACCCAGCTCCAGATCCAGATCGGAGTTCTCGCGCTCCTCATAGGTGGGGTTGACGATAAACTCGCCGGTCTCCACGTTACGGCCGATGCGCACGCAGGCAAGCGGGCCCTCGAAGGGCACGCCGCCGAGCGTCATTGCCAGGGAAGCACCCATGACGTTGATGACGTCAAAGGGGTTGACCTGGTCGGCGACGAGCGAGGTGGCGACGATGTGCACCTCGTTGCGGAAGCCGTCCGGGAAGCTCGGACGAATCGGGCGGTCGATCATACGGGCCGTGAGCGTGGCCTTCTCGCTGGGACGGCCCTCACGCTTGAGGTAGCCACCCGGGATGCGGCCGGCGGCGTACATCTTCTCGTTGAAGTCGACGGTCAGCGGGAAGAAGTCGTAGTTCTTACGCTCCTTGGAGACGACCACGGTGTCGAGCATCGTGGTGTCGCCCTGCTTGACCAGACAGGCGCCGGTGGCCTGCTTGGCAAGCTCGCCGGACTCAAAGGTGTAGGTCTTGCCGTACAGCTCAAAGGTCTTGGATACGAGTGTCATTGTTCTCCTTTACCCCACAGGCCCCTTGCCTGCGGGCTTCTCATGTGACGCGGGCCCCCTGCCCCCGCCACGCTTCAGAGCGTGATTGTTCACGCCCTTACACAAAAAGAGCGCCCCGCTGCGCAGGACGCTCTTAGCATGTACAAATCCTACTGGATGTTGTCGCGGATGCCCAGAGCCTTGATGAGCTCACGGTACTCGACGATGTCGTTCTTCTTGATGTAGGAGAGAAGACGACGACGACGGCCGACGAGCATGAGCAGGCCACGACGGGTGTGGAAGTCCTTCTGGTGGGACTTCATGTGCTCGGTCAGCTCCTTGATGCGCTCGGTCAGGATGGCGACCTGAACCTTGGGGTTGCCGGTATCGACCGGGGTGTTACCGAACTGGGCAGTCAGCTCCGCCTTGCGCTCTTTGGAAACAGTCATTGTTTCACCTTTCGTTTCTTGTCGCCCGCGGGCGACGCTATTCGCCTCGGACTGGGAAGCCGCCGGTGGAGCGAGCATCCAAGGTCGAGGTACCAACAGGTCGGTATGTTACCACAAGCAGCCCGCGCCTGCGCATCATCACCGACCCAACATGAATTCCATCGCACGGAGACGTTGATCGGTGTGCGTCGCAGCCCACACGTGCGAAAGCCCCAGCAAAAAGGCAGCGGTATGGGGGTCGACCCTCTCGGCCATAAGCGCATCGAAGGTCATGGAAATGAGGGCGCGCAGCCATGCGACCTCACCGGTCGACACCAGCTCGGCACCGGGCACGCTCGACGCGCACGACCCGCACATGAGGCCGCCCGCCTGGGGCGAAAAATACGACAGCATCGGGTCTCCGCACAGCACGCAGGCCGAAAAATCGGGTCGGTAGCCAACGTGCGACAGCAATTTAAAGACAAAGGCCGCCACGAGCAGGTCCATATGTGCCGCGTCGAGCCCGCTGCCGACAAGTGTGAGCGCCCGCTGCGTGATGGCAAAGGTAAACGGGTCCTCGGCGTCCTCGAACGAGCACACGCGCGCGACCTCGGCGATCGCGCTTGCGGCGCATGTCATCTCGTAATCGGGAGCAGCGCCGAGCGGCGCCTCCATAAGCTCGGCCTGGGAAACCACGTCGAGCGACCGTCCATGCGCAAGCAGCAGATCAACGGTACAGAACATCTCGCAGCGCGCAGCCAGGCGTCCGCCGGGTTTGCGGGCGCCCTTTGCCACGGCACGAACCCGCCGACCCCGCTCGTCAAGCATCGTCAGGATCAGGTCCGTCTCTTTGAGCTTCGTCTTATCGAGCACGAGCACTTTCGTGCGATATGTACGAGAACCTGCCATTCGCGCCGCGTGTCCCTAATCCTCGGCGTTATAGCCAAAGCGGCGAATCTGGGCCTCGTCGTCACGCCAGCCGGCCTTGACCTTCACGTCCAGCTCCAAAAAGACCTGGGTGCCAAAGATGCGCTCAAGGTCGCGACGGGCGTCGATGCCGATATGTTTGATCATCTCGCCGCCCTTGCCGATGATGATGCCCTTTTGGCCCTCGCGCTCGACGTAAATGGTGGCGTGCACGCGCAGCACCTTCTTGGTCTGCTCAAGCGCATCGCAAATCACGCCCACGGAGTGCGGGATCTCATCACGGGTGCGGCGCAAGACCTTCTCGCGCACAAACTCGGCAACGAGCGTCTCATCGGAAGCGTCGGTACCCATGTCCTCGGGGAACCAACGCGGACCCTCGGGCAAAAAGTGCGCAACGGTCTCGATGAAGGCATCGACGTTAAAGTTCTTGACCGACGACGTCACGATCTCGTCGTCATATTCCATAAGCTCGTGGGCGGCCTTAAGCTGCTCCATGACCTGTGCGGGGTCGGCTTCATCGGCCTTGGTGAGCACCAGGACCTTCTTGGAACGGGCATTCTTGACACGCTCGGCAACCCAGGCGTCTCCCCTGCCGATCGGTTTAGTGGCATCAATCAAAAACGCGACAACATCGACATCGTTCAGCTCGAACAGCGCGCTCTTGTTGAGCTCGGACCCTAGACCGTCCTTGGGCTTGTGGATACCCGGGGTATCGACAAAGACCAGCTGGTAGCCGGGGCGGTTGACGACAGCGCGCATGCGACGGCGGGTCGTCTGGGCCACCGGCGAGGTGATGGCGACCTTTTTGCCATAGCAGGCGTTGAGCAGCGTTGACTTACCGGCGTTGGGGCGGCCGACCAAGGCCACGAAGCCACTGCGGAAACCGGGCTCAACGTCGCCAAAGCCCGCGAGGCTGTCGTCCTCGTCGCACAGGGCGTCGAGTTCCTCGTCGCTCATGCCCTCAAACGGGTCGAACTCCTCGACTTCCTCATAGGCCTCGGTCGCCTTAGCATCCGGGGACTCGTCGTCCAAAATTTCATCGATAGGCTGCATATTGTCGGACATGGGAATCCCTTTCTAAATAAAGCCGAGCGCGTGGGCAAATACCAGCAAGCCCACAATCGCGGCGGTGATTGAAAGTACGTATACCGAGGCGGCGGCGATGTCCTTGGCGCGTTTTGCCAGCGGATGGAGCTCCTGGGTCGCCAGATCGACAATGGCCTCCATGGCGGTATTGCACAGCTCGCCGTGAATCACCAGGCCGCAGCAGATGATAATCGTGGCCCACTCGGCAATGTCGAGCCCCACGATGCAGCCGGCAATGATGGTGCACACGCCCGCTACGAGCATAACCTTAATGTTGCGCTCGGTCTTGACGGCGGTGACGAAGCCCTCCATGGCGTAGGAGAACGACTTTAAAAAGGACGGATGGTCCTTGTTCGATCCGGGAATCATAGACGGCTCCTAGTCGTGGGCGTGGTTGGTGATGGGGCCGACGTGGACTAGCTTGGGGTCCTCGCCGCGCTCGAGCGCCAGATCGCGCAGGATGGCGTCCTCGCGGGCCTCCATGACCTCGGCCTCGTCGTCCTCGATATGGTCATACCCCAGCAGGTGCAGCATGCCGTGTACGAGCATCAGGCGGCACTCGTCGGCAGGGCTATTGCCAAAGCCGGGGGCCTGACGGGCAATGACCTGCGGGGCCAAGATGATATCGCCGAGCTCGAGCGTCTCGTCGGCGGGAATATCCTCGTCAAAGGCCGAGTCGCATTCAAACGAGAGCACATCGGTGGTGCGGTCGATGCCACGCCACTCGTGGTTGAGCTCGTGCATCTCGTCCTCGTCGACATACGAAAGGGAAATCTCAACTTCACGCTCAACGCCCTCGGCGGCAAGCACGACCTCGCAGATGTGCTCCACCTCTTGCGCGTCGAGCAGCGTATCGAGCTCGGCATCGTTGCTGATCAATACACTCAACGGGACTCCTTTCGGTCGCGCGAACGCTGCTCACGCACGTCATCATAAGCATCATATGCCTCGACGATACGACCCACCAGGGCATGACGCACCACGTCGGCACGCTCGAGGTGAGAAAATGCCACATCGTCGACACGGCCCAAAATCTTCTCGACATCCGCCAAGCCGCCACGACGACCCACCAGGTCGCGCTGACTCAAGTCGCCGGTAATCACGAACTTGGAGTTGAAGCCCAGGCGCGTCAGGAACATCTTCATCTGCTCGGGCGTCGTGTTTTGTGCCTCATCGAGCACCACGAACGCATCGCTCAGCGTACGGCCGCGCATGTAGGCGAGCGGGGCGATCTCGATCACGCCACGTTCCATAAGCTCATCGGTGCGCTCGCGATCCATCATGTCAAAAAGGGCGTCGTAGAGCGGGCGCATGTACGGATCGATCTTTTCCTCGAGGGTACCGGGCAAAAAGCCCAGGTTCTCCCCCGCCTCGACAACCGGGCGCGTCAAGATTAGGCGACCCACCTCGTGACGCTTGAGCGCGGCAACGGCGAGCGCCATGGCCAGATAGGTCTTACCGGTACCGGCGGGACCCAGGCCAAACGTGATGGTATGCGAGCGGATGGCGCCAACATAGCGTTTTTGGCCGAGCGTCTTGGGACGAATAACGCGGCCGCGATACGACAGCAGCACGTCATCGCGCAGCGACGAGGCATCATGCTCTCCATCGCGCAGGACAGCCAAGCAACGCGAGACATCGTCGGCAGACAGCGTGCGTCCGGCAGCCGCCTCGCGAAAAGCATGCTCAAAAAAGCGCACCACGAGCTCGACCTCATCCGGGTCACCGCTCACGGCGATACTGTCGCCACGGGCGACCACGTGGGCGCGAACCAAGCTCTCGAGCGCACGAAGGACGCCGTCGCCGGCGCCCAAAACGCGCGAGGGATCAATCCCCTCGGGAACGGTAAGTCTAATCTTCGAGGCTTCCATGAACCTCCCTGCGCGCATGGACCAAGCCGGAATCATCGACTTCGATGATAGCAACATCGAGCAGGCACGGGGCTGTAAGTCCACAGGTATCGTCAAGACGGGCATGATGGAACGAGCCGAGCGTCAGGTTGTCACCATACTCGAGCACGGCGCGCTCAACGGTTCCCACGCGACGACGAGCATCGGCAATAGCGAGCTCCTGCGCCGCGTCTCGCATACGGCGGCTGCGCTCGGCCATAACCTCGGGCGGCACCTGGTCGGGCATGTCGGCAGCAAGGGTACCGGGACGCTTACTGTAGCGGAACACGTGCATACGCGAGAACCCCACGCGGCGGCACAGCGCCAGCGACTCCTCGAACTCCTCGCCCGTCTCACCAGGAAAACCGACGATGACGTCGCACGAAAGAGACGCCTGCGGCAGGATGGCGCGAATCATGCGCACCGTGTCCTCAAAGGCCTCGGCACTATAGGGACGACCCATGCGATGCAGCGTCGCCGTACAGCCGGACTGTACAGGCAGGTGCAAAAACGGGGCAATACGCTGCGGATAGCGCGCCATAACCTTAAGCAGGCGCTCAGAGATATCCATGGGTTCGACCGAGGAAATGCGCACATGCGCAATAGTCGTGCGCTCCATGATGGCCTCGAGCAGCTCATCGATTTCGACATGCTCGTCGGTCGCGCTCTTGCCATCGTAGGCACCCAGGTTCACACCAGTCAGCACCACCTCGGGCACGCCGGCCTCCTGGGCCTCGCGAACTTGCTCAAGCACGGACTCGACAGGCACGGAACGCTCGGGGCCGCGGGCCTTCCACACGATGCAATAGGTGCAACGGTGGTTGCAGCCATCCTGGATCTTCACGCCCAGCCGCGAACGACCGAGCGCATCGACCACGTCACCATCGCTGCAGGCGGGAACGCTATCGGACTCAACGCCCAGCACATCGCAGACACGTTCGGCGACATCGATCTTAGACGGCTCGGCAATCACGCGATCCGAAAGCTCCAACAGCTCCTCGGGATGCAAATTGACCACGCATCCGGTCACGACCACATAGGGCTCATTTGGATGGGCCAGCGCATGACGGACGGCCTTACGGGTCTTGGCCTCGGCCTCGCCCGTAACGGCACAGGTGTTAATGACGATCAGATCGGCATCGTGGGGCTCCACCATAGCAAAGCCCAGGCGCATAAGATCAGCAGTGATGCGGTTAGACTCAACCCGATTGACACGGCAGCCGAGGTTGACGACGGAAATATGGGGTGCGAGCACGCGGGCTCCTTAATCGAGGATATCGTCGAGGGCACTCTTGATACGGTCGGTCACCGACTTCTTACCGGAAGCGACGTCATCGCCCATCTCATCGGCAAAAGCACGGAGCAGCTCGCGTTGCTTATTGGAAAGATTGGTGGGAACGACCACGCGCAGTTGCACAATCAGACGACCGCGCGAACCGCCACCGCCAATGCGCGGCATGCCGTAATTATTGACGCTCACGGTGTCGCCGTACTGGGCGCCGGCGGGAACAGTCACCTTAACAACCTCGTCGGGCATAATGCCCTCGACCTCGATCTCGCAGCCGAGCGCAGCCTGCGCAATCGAGATATCGCTCACCAGGTACAGGTCGTCACCGTTGCGCTTAAAGCGCTCATGGTCGGCAACGCGCACGTTGACAATCAGGTCGCCAGAAGGCTCGCCGCGAAGGCCGGCCTCGCCAAAGCCGCTCACACGCAGCTGGCGACCGGTCGAAACGCCGGCGGGAATATCGATGTCGATCTTTTCGTGCGAAGGCGTGCGGCCCTGACCGTCGCAGGTCTCGCAGGGATGGTCGATAACCGTGCCCTCGCCATGGCAGTCGGGGCAAGGCGAGGAAGACTGAACCTGGCCCAAAAACGATCGCTGAACCGTCGTGACGTAGCCCGTACCGTGGCAGCGACCGCATTGCTTTTCCTGTGCACCCTCGGCCCTACCGGTACCGTTGCAGTCCTCGCAAGGAGCAAGGCGATCATAGCTGATCGTCTTTTTGCAGCCGAGCGCCGCCTCCTCAAGGGTCACCGAAAGCGAGATGGCCATGTCACGTCCGCGACGACGCTCACGACGGCTGCGGGCGCCACCGCCGGCACCGCCGCCAAAAAACGACGAGAACAGGTCGTCCATGCCCATGCCACCAAAGATATCGTTGATGTCGACATAGCCCGAACCACCAGGAACGTCGGCGGTGCCGTAACGGTCGTAGTTAGCACGCTTCTGCTCATCGGAAAGAACGGAATAGGCCTCGTTGAGCTCCTTGAACTTGGCCTCGGCCTCGGGGTCGTCCGAAACATCCGGATGTACGGTACGGGCCTTCTTTAGAAACGCACGCTTAATCGTCCGCGCGTCGGCATCCCTGTCGACGCCAAGTACCTCGTAGTAATCCCTATTTTCCGACACGACCGAATCCTTCCAACTTTCATTATTGTCACAGTGCGTCCTATACCCAAGCTGGGCCGACCGCAAACAGAGGGTTTGATGTTATTGCATTTGATACGGCGAAAGCATGGCCCGTTGCGAGCAGCTCGCGAACCAAACCGACACGAGCGCGAACATGAAGCCGTTGGCGAAACCGTTGGCAAACTGCATCGCACCGCGCTTCCACCACAGCAGGCTGCGATGAAGCACACCGTCCGAAAGCACCATGAACAGGCCCATGGTAAACGGAATAAAGCACATCACGGCAAAGGCCGAGAACACGCCCGAGATGGCCGACAGCACCAAAAACGGCGCCACAATGCCCATCAGGTAAAAGCCAGTACGAGCTTTGCCTTCCAAGCGCTCGGCCTCAACATGGGCGCGGCCGACCAGGTCGCCGCCCGCGGCACCGTTAGTGCCAGCATGGCCCATGCCGCTAATGCGGACCTCGTCGCCATCGTGCGTGCCGGCAGGAAACTCAATCGTCTGCTCGGAGGTCACACGGGTTCGCCCGCTGCCACCGCAATCGGGGCAGGGGTCGGCCACGACCTTACCGGAACCGCCGCACTCGGGGCAGACCGACTGGAACGTGCCCGCACCAAACAGGAAGGACAGGTCGACGTCGATGTGGCCGCGGCCACCGCAGCTCGGGCAGGTATGTGCATGCTCGGACGAAACGGAGCCCGAGCCGCCGCAGTTGCTACAGGTATCGAAGCGCGTGTAGCGGACGGTCTTGCGGGCACCGCCCTTGGCCTCCTTGGCGTCGAGTTTGATATCGACGACCACGTTGGCGCCGTTCTCGGGATTGTAGGCAGCCTGGCCGCGACGCTGCTGGCCCCAGGCGCCACCAAAGGGAAAGCCGCCCTCAAAGGGATTACCATAGCCCGTGCTGCCGGCGTAGCCGCCACCATAGGGCGAAGCCGTAGGAGCACCGGCAAAGGGATTGCCAGAACGCATGGCGTCGTAGCGCGCACGTTTTTGCTCATCCGAAAGCACGGCGTAGGCCTCGGAAACCTCTTTAAACTTTTCCTCGGCATCCGGCTCTTTATTGACGTCCGGATGGAGCTTACGGGCCTTTTGCTGGAAGGCCTTTTGAATATCACGCGAGGTGGCGTCCTTGGAGACACCCAGAATCTCGTAGTAATCTTTTTCGTTCATCGTCGCCATGCGCGGCAACCTCCTGCTCACAGCAGCGTATATATTCCGGTAATTCTACCCGAGCGGCCTAAGCTAGATCCCAAAACAGCTCGAACAGAACATTTCCATCGAGCCAGCCCAGATGGGTCGGCGCCAGACGAGCTCGAACATGGCCCGCGACGACATCTGCCGAGGTGAAGGGTCCCTCATGACCCCAGAGCGTCTCGGGCACCCAAGTGGCAAGATCCAATTCGAGCGCGCGATCGCAGGCAGCTGCCAGCTCGCCCGTTGGGATGACGCAAGCTGCACGAGCCAACAGGTCGGACGCAACACCGCGCGTCATGCGACAAGCGAGCATCAAGTCTTCGGCGACAGCCTCGCGCTGCGACAGATATTCGGCCTCGAACGCCGTCGCGTCATCGTCACGTTGCACCAGACGCACGCGGTACGCATCGCCTCGAGAAGACACGCCGGGGAACAAACCTGCAAGACGGTCGAAATCCTCGTCGTCGAGCATGCCCGCGGCAGAACGACCCAGGCCCAGGTAGCCCCGTCCGGTCCAGTAGGCAATGTTATGGGCGCACTCATGGCCGTCGAGCGCGTAGCTCGCCACCTCATACGGGTGATAGCCGGCGGCACCCAGGAGCTCGCGTGCCACATCCATGCAGGCGGCCTGAAAATCCTCGTCGGGCTCGAGCGACTCGTCACGGCACGCCATGCGATAAAGGGGCGTGCCCTCCTCGAGCGTGAGCGGGTAGACCGACACATGATGAGGCGCCGCCGCCAACACGCCATCGAGCGTGCGCTGCCAACTCGCCGCCGTCTGCCCGGGAAGGCCGCACATCAGGTCGCACGACACATCGAGGCCAGCTTCCTTCACCGTCGCGATGGCGGCGAGCGCCCGATCGGCATCGTGAATGCGACCGATGGCGGTAAGTTCGGTGTTATCGAGCGTTTGCACGCCCAGAGAAACGCGTGTGACACCAACCTTGGCAAGCGCAGTAGCAAGCTCGGCGGTCAGCGACTCGGGATTGGCCTCGCAGGTAAACTCAACGGGGGCGCACCACGCACGAATACGCCGCGCCAGCTCCACCAGGCGCTCCCCCGCCAGCGACGGCGTGCCGCCGCCAACATAGACGGTGCGGATCTGGTCGAGGGCCCCAGCCTTGCCAAAAGCATCGAGACGCGCGAACAACCGCTCAAAATAGGAATCGAGCGCGGCATCCAAATCACACGAAGCAAAGCTGCGCGAGTCGAAGTCGCAGTAGCGGCACTTTTGGGCACAGAACGGCACGTGCACGTACAGCGCGGTAACGGCCACCCTTAAGCCTCCAGCGGATGAGGGGGCACCGATTCGCCGGCGGCAAGGGCAGCCTCGCAGGCCACCACATCATGCTCGATCTCATCGACCAGCGCCATAAACTCCTCATACGTGGAGCAGCGCACCACATGGGCACGCCAAGCGGCGGCATGGGGCATGCCTTTTAAGTACCAGCTTGCGTACGTACGGGCACGCGACATGAGCGGCAGGAGCTCATGCGTCAGCGTTAGGTGCTCACGCAGGGCGTCCAGGCGCTCGACAGAGCTGCGCGCCGGCACCGGTGTGCCATCGAGCGCAAGAGCGCGAGCATCGCCAAACACCCACGGGTTCCCGTAGATGCCGCGCGCGATAAACACCGCGCTGGCACCCGAGTTTCGCAGATGCACCGCGGCATCCTCGGCGGTGAACACATCACCCGAACCGATCACGGGAATCTCAACGGCATCTGCGACCTCATCGACGACCGACCAATCGGCCTGGCCGGTGTAGAGCTGCGTGGCGCAACGACCATGCACGGCGACTGCGGCAGCCCCTGCGCCCTCAAGCATCTGGGCAAATGTCGCGGCATTGCGGTCCTCGGCATAAAAGCCTTTGCGAATCTTGACGGTCACGGGCACGTGCGCCGCGCCCACCGTGGCCTCGACGATCTTCTCCGCCAGGTCGGGCGTGCGCATGAGCGCCGAGCCCTCGCCCTTGGTAACAACCTTGCGGGCGGGGCATGCCATATTGATATCGATGAGCGACAGGCGATCGCCAACGCGCTCCTCGACGGCAGCGACGGCGCTCGCAAACTGATCGGGCTTGGAGCCGAAGAGTTGCACGCAAATCTGCTGCTCCTCGTCGGCCGGTAGCACCAGGCGCCAGGTCTTGTTGCTGGCATAGGCAAGGCCCGCCACGCTCACCATCTCGCTGTAGGCAAGGTTGGCACCGCGACGGCGGCACATGATGCGGTAGGCAGGGTCGGTCACGCCCGCCATGGGAGCCATAAGGAACGGCTGCTCGGCATAGGCGCCCAGCAGCCGCTTGCTGTATTCAGAAAGCGCCATAGACCTACTCGTCCACCTTGAGGATCGCCATAAAGGCCTCCTGCGGGACCTCGACCGATCCGATGGCCTTCATGCGCTTCTTGCCCTCTTTCTGCTTCTCGAGCAGCTTGCGCTTACGCGAGATATCGCCGCCGTAGCACTTAGCAAGCACGTCCTTGCGACGCGCCTTGACGGTGGAGCGGGCAATGATCTTATTGCCGATAGCACCCTGGATGGGCACCTCGAACAGCTGGCGCGGGATGATCTCCTTAAGCTTGTCGCACAGGCCACGGGCCAGGCCATAGGCCTTGTCCTTGTGGACGATAAACGACAGCGCGTCCACCTCATCGCCCGAAAGCAAGATATCGAGCTTAACGAGCTCGGAAGGACGGTACTCGTTGAACTCGTAGTCGAGCGAGGCATAGCCCTTGGTACGACTCTTGAGCTGGTCAAAGAAGTCCAGGATGAGCTCGGCGAGCGGCATGTCAAAGCGCATCTCGACCGATTTGCTCGTGAGATGGATCATGTCGGTTGTAATGCCACGGTGCTCGATAGCGAGCTGCATGACGGCACCCGTATACTCGGGCGGGCAGATGATCTTAGCCTTGAGGTAGGGTTCCTCGATACGCTCGATGCGCGTGGCCTCGGGGAGATCCTGCGGGCTACGGACATCAATCATCTCTCCGTCAGTCTTGTAGACGTGATAGTTAACCGAGGGGCTCGTGGCAATGAGGTCCAGATTGAACTCGCGCTCCAGGCGTTCCTTGACGACTTCCATGTGCAGCAGGCCCAGGAAGCCCACACGGAAGCCAAAGCCGAGCGCCACCGAGGTCTCGGGCTCCCACACCAACGACGGGTCGTTGACGTGCAGCTTATCGAGCGCGTCACGCAGGTTCTCATAGTCCTTGTTATCGATCGGGAACAGGCCCGTATAGACCATGGGCTTAGCCTCGCGGTAGCCGGGAAGCGGCTCGGGGCAGGGATTCGACGCCCACGTGAGGGTATCGCCCACGCGCACGGCCTCGGGGTCCTTCAGGCCCGTGACCACGTAGCCCACCTCGCCGACCGTCAGCGCATCGACCGGAGTCTCGGCGGGACGCTTGACGCCCACGCCATCGACCAAAAAGTCGCCCTTTGCCTGCATCATGCGCAGGGTATCGCCCTTTTTGATGGAACCGTCAAAGATGCGCACCGTGGCGACGACGCCGCGATACTCGTCGAAATACGAATCCAGGATGAGTGCCTTGAGCGGCGCGTTCGCATCGCCCTTGGGCGGAGAGATCAAAAAGACAATGGACTCCAGCAGATCGTGGATGCCCTCGCCGGTCTTGCCCGAGACACACACGGCATCATCGGCAGGGATCGCCAAGTCATCCTCGATCTCGATCTTGACCTCATCGGGATGGGCCGAGGGCAGGTCGATCTTGTTGATGGCCGGCACAATGTCCAAATTGGCGTTCATGGCGAGCGTCGCATTGGAGACGGTCTGGGCCTCGACACCCTGGGTGGCATCGACGACGAGCACCGCGCCCTCGCAGGCGGCCAGCGAACGCGAGACCTCGTAGGTAAAGTCAACGTGGCCCGGCGTATCGATCAGGTTGAACTGATACGTCTCGCCATCATCGGCGTCATAGGACACGCGAACGGCATTGGACTTGATCGTGATGCCGCGCTCGCGCTCGATATCCATAGTGTCGAGCAGCTGCGACTCCATGTCGCGCTCGTCAACGGTATGGGTGAGCTCGAGGATGCGGTCACTGATCGTGGACTTGCCATGGTCGATGTGCGCAACAATTGAGAAGTTGCGGATGTGGGAAATGTCAATTGAAGTATTCATGCGGACTATCTTACCCGAGCGATACAAAAAATGGAGCCTGCTCCATAAAACAGGCTCCATTTATGCGCGTAATCTGTGTGGTGTGAAATTTACAACTTAGGCGTTGATGCTGTTCACGAGCTTAGCAAGACCGGACTTGCGGTTGGAAGCCTGGTTCTTGTGGATAACATGCTTGGCGGCAGCCATGTCGAGACGCTTGGTGACGGTCTTGAGGGCAGCCTGGGCCTTCTCGGCGTCGCCCTCGGCGACGGCGGACTGGACGTGCTTGGTCAGCGTCTTGAGCTCGGACTTGACAGCCTTGTTACGCATGCGAGCTGCCTCATTGGTGCGGATACGCTTCTTCTGAGACTTGATGTTTGCCACTTCTGGAGTTCCTTTCGAGTTCCTTGCAAAAAATGTATGACACCTCTGAGACACGGTGAGGTCATGCAAGCGCCTACTATAGCACGCTCCCCCTCAAAGGGATAGAACGAATTTGCCAAATAGGCAGGTATCATCACGATTTTCTCAAGATGTTCGTAATCCAGAGCAAAAGCGCGGTCTGAGAATCGGCCGAACCCTTCAGCGCGAGCTCCACATCGACCGCGCCCTCGAGCGCGGCAACGAGCTCTGCCATCGAAAAGCGACGTGCCCAGGTCAGGTGATTCTTGACCTGCCAGGACTGGAGCTTAAGTGTTGCGGCCAGCTCACGACCCTGTCCGCGCGCATCGAGCGCCTTGGCAACGATAAGCTCGCGGATGCGGCCGCACAGCAATGTGTAAGTCCACACGTAGCTCTTGGCGGGCAGTAGATTGAAGAGCTCGAGCGATCGCCGCATATCGCGAGCCGAGATGGCGTTGAGGAAGTCCCAGGGTTGAACCTCGGCCGTACGGACAATCCAGCGCTCAACATCGGCAAGTTCAATCTGAGGCGACTCGACCATCTGGGCAAGCTTAGCCAAGTCGTTATCGAGCATGCGCGTGTTTTCGCCCGAACGCGAGACGAGCTCCTCGGCGGCCGCCGTCGAAATCGACTTACCGCGCTGCGTCGCCATCTGCTGAACACGGCGCGGCAGTTCCCAGCGCTTGGTACCCGAGCAATCGACGATAGCCTTCTTGTCGATCTTGGCGATTGCCTTATACAGGCGCGTATTCTTGGCAAGTGAGTCGGCGATGATGAGGCAGACCGTAGTGGGGCTGGGACTCGCCAGATACCCAACGAGCGGCTCCGAGACCGCCTTGGCGAGCTTTGAGCAGCCATCGAGGATTACCAGACGAAACTCGCTGCCCATCGGAAAGGTGTTAAGCGATCCGATAATGGACTCGATATCGGGGTCCTTGGTCATGTCTCGCTCGTCGAGGTTGAACTCGACCATACCCGACTTTTCCAGACGCGCTTTCATACGCGAGACGGCGTGATCGCGCTTAACTCCGTCGGTACCGACGATCAGATATGCCGGCAGCAAACCGGTTTCGGACATTGCGCTCCCCTCCCGCAGGCCTTCGCATTCGTTCCGTGCCATTCTAGCCCAGGGGCCCACCACACGCCAACGACGTCGTCACGGTCGCTGGCATCGCATCACAAAGCCATTCGCAGTCGGTGCGACGGTAATGTCGCCGTGTTCGATGGTACACGCGAACACACCACCCGCTTCCTTAACGGCATCGATGCAGGCATCGGACGGATGGCCGTATCGATTCCCCTCACCGGCGCTTGCGAGGGAAAGCTCGGGCTTCAGGACGTCCAGCAACTCACCATCGACTGAAACCTTGGAGCCGTGATGCCCAAGTTTAAGTACATCGATATCCCCCACCTCCTGCACGAATTCCCGTTCTTGGTCGAGCTCGGCATCACCGGTGAGAAGTATTCGCAGGCCCTTACCTTCCTGAACATAAGAGAGCAGCAGGACAAGCGAGTCCTCATTTCCCTCGCCATCCACGGACTCGAATGGCCACATCACGCGGGCGCAAAATGAGCCGATGTCGACCGTATCCCCACGGCGCACCTGCCGATACTCCACGCCAGGTCGGTTCAATACCTCGGCAGGAGCATCCTCCAGCGCATCCGCCGCCACGGCAATCGTTCCGACCGAAAACTGTTCGAGCACGGCAGGCAAACCACCCCAGTGGTCCTCATCCCAATGCGTCACAAAGACGGCATCGATATGGTGCACGTTATTGCGAACCAACGCCGCCACCACGCGCTCGTCGAGCCCGCAGTCGACGAGAGCTACTGCGCCGCCTTGGCGGATAAGAATCGCATCGGCCTGGCCCACATCGAGCACCGTCACCGAAGGCGGAGCGAATCGATCCCAATAGACGTACGGAATCGCAGCCAAGAGCATCAGGCATGCAAGCCCCGCCGCCATAGGACGTGCACGGGGACGCGGCCACCAGACCAGCAGAACCGCCAGAAAACACGGCAATAGGTAAATCCACATGCTATCGGGCGGCACGCTCACGTATGCACCCGGCACGGCGGCAAACAGCTGCTCGAAGAACAGCGCGCAACGGGCGGCAATCATGGGCACAACGAGCGCCCAAGTCCGCAACGGTCCCACGAGCGAAAAGGGAACCAGCACGATCGACACAGCGAGCAGAACGCTCACCACCGGACCGATGACCGCATTTGACAACGGAGCAATGAGCGAGAATGTACCGAAGCCAGGAATGGTAATGGGAAGTGTCGCCAGTTGCGAGCACAGCGTGACGGAAAACACGCTGGTAACGCCCGATGGCACACCCAGCTCACCCAAAGCATAGGTCGCATAGGGGCAAAAGCACAGAATGGCTAAGACGCTGGCACATGATAGCTGAAAGCCCATCTCGAACAGCACCGTCGGCCGCAGTAGCACAAAGATGGACATGGTTGCGAAGAGCGCCGAAAGGCCGTGCCGGCGACGCCCCGCGCCGTTTACGACAAGCGTCGCGAACACCATGCAGCACGCGCGCACGGCCGAGGGAGACGCGCCCGTAAATGCAGCGTAGCCCACAAGCGCTATCGCCAATATCGCCCGCTGAAGACCACGTGAGCACCGAGTCTTTTGCAATACGCCCTCGATTACAAACCCCACGATAGCCAAATGGCTGCCCGAGACGGCGATAAGATGTGCCGTTCCCGTCACAGAAAACCAGTCGCCCGCCGGCTGGGCGCGCAGCTCGGCCGAACGACCGCAGACGACTCCAGCTATGAGCGCACGCGCCGGGTCGGTCGCAGGCGCGATGGACGCAAGCAGCCCATTTCGCAGCCGAAGCAGCGGCCCCGGAGAACCCTCATCGACCGACACAATCCGAACGGCTTTAACCTTACGCACCTCGCCTCGGAGCACGCGCGATCGTCCATATGCATCGTTCTCAAAACGCGAAACGCGACCGATAACACGCACGTGCGCCCCGACCTTGAGCTCACGATCACACGATAGGCGAACCGTTGCCAAGTTCTTACCGTCCGCGCGTGCCTCGCAGGTATAGGAATACACGTCGTCGTTTATGGATGGATCACCCTGCACGACAAACTCGAGGCCGCTTGCCGCTCGACCGTCGAGCGCCTTCGAGGCGCTGAGCACACCCACAGCCCACCACGCCGAGACGACCGCTCCCGCCACGAGACCGGCGGACGCGGCATACAGCCACCGCTTCAAAGGGGCAAGCCGCGCACAAGAGTGAGCCAGCACAACGAAAACCGCTGCCGCAACGGGAATGGCCCATAGCGGCCCGACCGCCGTCGCCCGCTCCCTCAGCAGCGCATCAGCGGCTATGCTGAGCACCAAGGCGCAGCTCACGCACATGCCGGCACACAGGGCCATCGTCCACGGAATCAGGGGTCGCGGAGGCATCACGTGCTCGCGCTCGGTCGCGCTCATACGCAGATGCAATCTTTGATTTTGGCAAGCTTCTTCTCGCCGATTCCCGACACACGCATCAGATCGTCAACCGAGGCGAAAGCACCGTTCTTTGTCCGCTCATCGATAATCGACTGGGCCATGGAGGGGCCGATGCCCGAAAGCGTCTGCAGCTCTTCTGCGCTTGCCGTATTGATGTTTACTAGGCCTGTTGCGCCACTAACGCCCGACGATGCGGAAGTCCCACCATCAACACCGGCTTCCGCAATGGACGCCTGCTGCTCCCCTACCGTTGGAACGTGAATTTTTTGTCCATCAGTGACCTTGGATGCACGATTAAGCCCCGTAACGTCTGCTTCGGGCGCCAGTCCGCCGGCGGCATCAATCGCCTGAGCCACCCGCGCCCCGTCTTTGAGGCGATATACACCGGGTGACACCACGGCGCCATCAACATCGACATAGACCTCTGCCGCGGCAGACGCCTTAGGCGAAGAGCCTTCGGATGTCTTTCTGCTCGAAGCATCGCCGGATCCCGGCTCCACTAACGTGCCCGAACCATCAGTGCGCTCAAACGACACACCGCCGGCACCGCCGCCAAGGTTCGCCATCGCCAGCCCACTCGCCATCGCAATGACGACCAGTATCGCCATCACCACTGCCTTATGACCGAGCAGTTTGCCCGCCCAGCGGTCCATCTTTTTGACTCGTTCGTGTTGTTCGCGCTGCGCCATAGCAAAACCTCCCAACACCATCGTGTCAGGAAAGGAGCTCCACAACAGCCACGCCCCAAAACCGGTTTTTGCGGTCAAACCAAAAACCGACCAAAACCTTGCACAAATCTGTCCATTTATTCAGGCACGCGTCAGCAAATGAACGCTTAGCCGCAAAATGCCCAGATAGCAAAAGACCGACGATGCAGGCGCATCGTCGGTCTATGCACAAATTTACTCGTAATCTTGGTAAATCTCACGCGGAGCAAGCTCCGAATGTTTGCGTTTTAAGGTCTTAGGGGCCTTATACGTGTTGCTCTCGAAGTCGATGTACTCGGTCTGCTTGAGCAGGCGCTCGATCATCTCCTCATGATCGAACAACTCCCAGGCCTCATGCACGGCATCGAGTTTAGCGTGCGTCTCGGGTCGGCGCGGCATAAACAGCGTGCAGCAGTCGGGAGCGGCCTCAGTCGAGATATCGAACGTACCGATCTCCTCAGCACGCGCGATGATCTCCTGCTTGTCCGAACCGATGAGAGGACGGAACACGGGGATCTTCACGGCCTCGTTGACGGCCATGATGTTCTCAAGCGTTTGGGAGGCAACCTGCCCAAGCGATTCGCCCGTAACGATGGCCTTGGCGCCCTCGATGTGCGCAATGCGCTCGGCAACCGAATACATAATGCGACGATACATGATCACACGCAGGTTGCTGGGGCAGGTGACCGAAATCTCACGCTGGCAGTCGCCAAACGGCACCACGTACAGGCGGCCGATCTGGACACCCGGCTCAAGCGCACGGATGATGTCCTGCACCAAATACTCGCTCGTATCAGGCGTCTGCGGACGACCGGAGAAATGCACCGGCACGCACACCGCGCCGCGACGCGCGAGCATCCAGGTCGCCACCGGAGAATCGATACCCGACGACAGCAGCGTCACGACCTTGCCGGCAGAACCCACCGGCAGACCGCCCACGCCGCGCTCGGAGCTCGCGTACACATAAACGCTACCCTGGACCACCAGTACGTGCACCATCGCATCGGGGTCGTGCATTTGAACCTTTTTATCGGGGAAGGCCTCACACAGTACCTCGCCCACCTGACGATTGATATCGATCGAGGTGAGCTCATAGTCGGTATTGGAGCGCTTGGCGTGCACCTTAAACGAATCGAAGGAACCAAACTCGCGCAGTGCCTTCACGGCGGCGGCGCAGTACTCCTGCGGGTCGCGGTTGGTGTGATACGCCATAGACACACGGGCAACACCGGGGACGGTGCGAATGACACGCGCCGCCTCGTCGGCCTGATGCTCGTTAAAGGTCACGAGGATATAACCGGAAATTCGAGACACGGCGTTCACGGAAAAGGCGGCCAAGGCCGCCTTGATGTTATCCATGAGGATATGCTCAAAATGTGCGCGGTTCTTGCCCTTCAGTCCAACCTCGTGATAGTGGACCAGGCAGACGCGAGCCGCCATTTAGGCTTCAGCAACCTTGTGGCCAAGCGCCTTCTCGTAACGGGCCTCGTCGTAAGAGATGTCACCGTCGACAATCTCGTCCATAGCCATCGAGATGGTATCGGCACCGGAAAGCCCGATGGTGATGTCATCGACATCCTGGACGGCAAGCACGCGGTTGTGCTGGCCACGCAGCATGCTATTGATGTCGCAGGCGCGCTTGGAGGCAAGCGAAGCGAGCAGGAAGCGGTTGTGATCGGTCTTCTCCAGAAGATCGTCAATGCAAGGCTTTACAACGGACACGGACCTCAGATCCTTTCATGCATATCGAGAACGCGAACGAGCTCATCGGTCGCGCGGTCGAGATCGTCATTCACCACGACGTCGTCGTAGCGGTCGGCAAGGGCAAGCTCATCGGCGGCGTTTGCCATACGCAGCTCAATCGTCTCGGGCGTCTCGGTACCGCGACCGACCAGACGCTCGCGGAGTACCTCAAGCGAAGGCGGCTTGATAAAGATCAGCACGGCCTCGGGGAAACGCTCCTTCACCTGCAGGGCGCCCTGGACATCGATCTCCAAAATCAGAGACGAGCCCGAGGCGAGCTTGGATGTGACCTCGCTCACCAACGTGCCGTAGCAGTTACCGTGGACCTCGGCCCACTCAACAAACTCACCGTTTGCCACGCGGCGGTCGAACTCCTCGCGCGTCAGAAAAAAGTAGTTGACGCCGTCGACCTCACCTTTGCGTGGTGCTCGCGTGGTAGCCGAAACCGTCAGACCCAGGTTCGAGCGGCGCTCGCGCACACGAGTGACGAGCGTACCCTTGCCTGCGCCTGACGGTCCAGAAATCACAAAGAGCTTGGAATCCTGAGCGCTCACTTATTTGGTCAGCTGCTCGAGGAGCTGCTCGCGCTGACGGACGCCGAGGCCCTGGACGCGACGAGTAGCGGAGATACCGAGCTCCTCCATGATCTTGGCGGCCTTGGCCTTGCCATAACCGGGGAGAGACTCGATGAGGGTGGAAACCTTCATGCGGGAAGCGATGGGGTCATCGGAGTTGAGCACGGACTCGAGGGACTTCTCGCCCTTCTTGATCTGCTCGCGAAGCTCAGCGCGGGCGTGACGTGCGGCGGCAGCCTTCTCAAGAGCCTGCTTGCGCTGCTCGTCGGTAAGCTGAGGGAGTGCCATTCGTACCTCCAAATAGTTGGGTTATATCTGATTCAATAATTGGCATTTTAGCACGTAGAACGTACAAAATGCCTAATCGCGGCTCCATAGGTTAGACGATACCCGCAAAAAGTGCAATATACTGCGCCCAAAGTTAAGCCCCTGACCTGCGATTCCACACAAAGGATGGGAAAGTTTACGCAGGCACAGGGGCTATTTTGTGCTAATGAGACCCAAAAGTGGTGACTTAGGGGAATCTTTTACGCGACGTTTTCGACCAGCTCGGCGACGATGGCGTCAAAGGCGGCAACCGGATCGTCGGCACCGGTGATGGGACGGCCCACCACAATGTGGCTTGCGCCACGCTCGATAGCCTGGGAAGGCGTCGCCACGCGGGACTGGTCACCAAGGGCGGCACCCACCGGACGCACACCCGGAGTCACGATCAGGGCATCAGGACCCAGCAGCTCACGCATGTCGTGAGCCTCCATCGGCGAGCACACGATGCCGTCGATGCCATTGGCCTGAGCAAGCTTTGCCAAGCGGGCGGCCTCCTCGGCCACGGGAGACTCGACGCCGATCTCGCTCAAGGCATCCTGATTCATGCTCGTGAGCACGGTGATGGCGACGAGCTTGGCGCGGTCCTCACGCGCCTCCTCGGCACCCTCGCGGCAGGCAGCGAGCATAGCACCCGAGCCCAGGCCGTGGACCGAAAGCAGGTCGGCACCGGCAAGCGAGGCCGAGCGGGCAGCGCCGCGCACCTGATGCGGAATGTCATGGAACTTAAGGTCGAGGAAGACCTTAAAGCCAAGGTCCTTAAAGGTCTTGACGATCTGGGGACCCTCAGCGTAATAGAGCGTCATGCCGACCTTGAGCCAGGCGGCATGGCCCGAAAGCTCGTGGGCGAGCTCGAGCGCGCGCTCACGGTCGCAGTCGAGGGCGACGATAACACGGTCGCGGGCATCATTCTCTAGCATTCGAAAGCACCCACCAGCTCGTTGATGTCCTTTACGCCCTGGGACTCGGCCCAGGCCTCGAGCTCATGCGCGATCTTAAGCGAAGCGCACGGATCGACGAAGTTGGCCATGCCGACCGACACGCAGGTGGCGCCGGCCAGGATAAACTCAGCCGCATCCTCGCCAGTCATGACACCGCCGACACCGTTGATGGGGATATCGACGGCCTGGGCAACCTCCCAGACCATGCGCACGGCGATGTGGTGGCACAGCGGGCCCGAAAGGCCGCCCTTGGGCTTGGCCACGCGGGACTTGCGAGTATGGACGTCGATGGCCATGCCCTGGATGGAGTTGATGACCGAAAGGCCGTCGGCGCCGGCAGCCTCGAGGGCCTTGGCGATCTCGGCGACGTTGACCGGCGCCATCTTCACGAACAGCGGCTTATCGGTCACCTTGCGGCAAGCAGCCATAACGGAAGAGGCGCCCTCGGGCGTGGAGCCCATGGCGGCACCGCCGGCGGCGATATTAGGGCAGCTCACGTTGATCTCGTAGCCGGCAGCCCAGGGGCACAGCTCGACATACATCTCGAGTGCGCGGACAAACTCGTCAACGGAGTGACCGGCAACCTGACAGATGACCTGGCAGCCGTCCTTGGACAGCTGTTCGAGCCACGGACCGGACTCGCGGGCAAAGGCGGCCACGCCGGGGTTCTGAAGACCCACGGAGTTGATCATACCGCCGGGAATCTCGGCCATGCGGGGCGCGGGATTGCCGGGCCAGGGCTCGGCAGCGCAACCCTTGGTGGTGATGGCGCCCAGCTGGGAAACATCAAAGAAGTTCTGGAACTGCCAACCGTAGCCAAAGGTACCGGCTGCGGTGTTAATGGGGTTCTGCATCTTGACGCCGCCGAAATCGACGGCCATGTTCACGGTACCCACTAGAAGACCACCACCTTGGAAGCATCGAACACGGGGCCGCACATACAAGCACCCTTCATACCGTCGACCGTCTCGACATTGCAGGTGTTGCAGGCGCCAAAGCCACAGCTCATCATGCGTTCGAGCGACACCTCGCAGTACACACCGGCCTCGGCGGCAGCGGCGGCGACCTTCTTCATCATGACGGCGGGGCCGCAGCTGGCGACGTAGTCGTAGCCGCCCTCTCCAAGCAGCTCGGCTGCCGGATCGGTGCAAAAACCGTGCGTGCCGAGCGAACCGTCGTCGGTGCACACGTTAACCGTGGCGCCCAGCGCACGGAACTCATCGACACCCACGGCCTTGGAAGCGGTGCCAAAGCCCAGGCACACGTCCATATCAACACCCTGCTCGGCAAGCATGCCGGCAAGACACAGCACAGGCGGAACGCCGATGCCACCGGCGACGAGCAGTGCCTTCCTGGTGCCCTCGGGTACCATCCAGCCACGGCCACCGGGGCCCAACAGGTTAGAGGTGGAGCCAGGGCCCATCTGGGACAAACGGCGGGTATCGTCGCCCACGATGGCGTACCACAGCTCGACGGTGCCGGCCTCGGCGTCGGCGCGGTAGAAACTCAAGGGCACACGAAGCAGAGAAGACGCATCGCCGGGGACGGCGATGTTCACAAACTGACCGGGCTTGAGCGCACTTGCAAGCTTGGGGGCCGAGATAACGAGCGAGAAGATGCCGTCGGCGATCTCCCGGTTCGAGACGACCTCGAAGTCGTGCATGCGTGCAGTGGAAGGTGTGGGCATAGACGCTCCAATCCCCCATGCGGTTGCATGGTCTAAACGAACAGAAAGCGCGGCACCGCAAGGGCGCCGCGCACAAAAGCGATAAGGCTATGCTAGCAGATGCAGCCGTCGGCAAGCGTCTGTTTACCGCCGACAAATACATCGGTGGCACGACCGGTGAGCGTGCGGCCGGCAAAACCGGAGTTCTCGGCGCGCGACTCGTAACCGTCCTCGCCAACCGTCCAGGTTGCGGAGGGGTCGAACACGGTCAGGTCGGCGACAGAGCCCGCCTTGACCTGAACCTGATCGAGGCCCAGAATCTCACGCGGCTTGATGGCCATGAGCTCGACCATGCGGCTCACGCTCATCTTGCCCGTGTTGACCAGCTCAGTGAGCACGAGCGACAGCGAAGTCTCGAGGCCAATCATTCCAAAGGGCGCGAGCTCGAACTCGCGGGCCTTCTCCCACGGGGTGTGGGGAGCGTGGTCGGTAACGATAGCGTCGACGGTACCGTCGATGACACCCTGACGGATGGCCTCGGCATCCTCGTCAGTGCGCAGCGGCGGATTGACCTTGAGCGAGGTGTTGTAGGTCTCGTCCAGGTCGTTCTCGGTCAGGAACATGTGGTGCGGGGTGGCCTCGCAGGTCACCTGGACACCGGCAGCCTTACCGGCACGCACGAGCTCCAGGCCATGAGCGGTGGAGATGTGCTGGATGTGCAGCTTGGCACCGGTCAGCTTGGCAATCTCGATGTCGCGGGCAATCTGAAGCTCCTCGCCGGCGGCCGGCCAACCCTCGAGGGCCAGACGGGTCGAGACCTTGCCCTCGTTGATCTGGCCGTGGCCGACCAGATCCTCGTCCTGGCAGTGGCTCATAAAGACCTTGCCGAACATCTTGCCGTAGTCCATGCAGCGACGGAGCATGCCCGCGCCCTGCACGCCGCGACCATCGTCGGTGAAGGCGACGGCGCCGTGGGCGACCATATCGCCCATCTCGGACATGGCCTCGCCCTTAAGACCGCGGGTCATGGCGCCCGACGGATAGACGCGGCAGTGGCCGACCTCGGCAGCGCGGGACTTGACGAACTCCACGACGGTGCCGTTATCGGTGACGGGATCGGTGTTGGGCATGGAGCACACACCGGTAAAGCCGCCCTTGGCAGCTGCGCGAGTGCCGCTCTCGATGTCCTCTTTGACCTCGTAGCCAGGCTCGCGCAGATGCACGTGCATATCCACCAGGCCGGGGACGAGATACTTGCCGGAAAGGTCGCGGACCTCGGCTCCCTCGGCGGCGATGTTCTCGCCGACCTCGGCGATCTTGTCACCGTCGATCAGGACGTCGACGACACCGTCAAGCTCGACGGACGGATCGACGACGTGGGCATTCTTAAGAAGCAAGGCCATTATCGGCACCTCCAAGCAGCAGATACAGGATAGCCATACGCACGCAGATACCGGCGTAGACCTGCTCCAGGATGACGGAGCGTTGCGGGTGGTCGGCCATATAGGAGTCGAACTCGACGCCGCGGTTGATGGGGCCCGGGTGGCAGATGATCGCATCGGGCTTCATGAGCTTCTCGCGGTCCTTGGTCAGGCCGAAGAGCTTGTGATACTCACGAATGGTCGGGAACGGAGCGCCCTCGAGGCGCTCCTGCTGCACGCGCAGCATGTAGACGACGTCCAGCTCGGGGAGTACCGAATCGAGGTCGCTCGTCACGTGGTCGCAGCCCAGGACCTCGGGCGCCGGCGGCAGCAGCGTGCCGGGGGCGACGGCGTAGGTCTCGCAGCCCATGATCTTAAGGGCGGGGATCAGCGAGCCGCAGACGCGGGAGTGCGCGATATCGCCGACGACGGCGACCTTAAGACCGTGGAAGTCGCCCTTGTGCTCCCAGATGGTGTACAGGTCGAGCAGGGCCTGCGTGGGATGGTTGTGCTTGCCGTCGCCGGCGCAGATGACGCTCGCGGGCGAGTTCTGCGTGACGATGTAGGGAGCACCGGCGTGCTTATCGCGAACGACGATGCAATCAATCTTGTAGGCGTTGAGGGTCTCGACGGTGTCGACGAGGCTCTCGCCCTTGACCGTGGAGGTCGAGGAGCCGCCAAAGTTGAGGCTGTCGGCCGAAAGACGCTTCTCGGCGAGCTCGAAGGAGCTGCGGGTGCGCGTCGAAGGCTCGTTGAACATGTTGACGATGGTCTTGCCCTTGAGCGTGGGGACCTTCTTGATCGCACGCTCATTGACCTCGGAGAACGCCTTGGCGGTCTCGAGGATGAGCTTGATGTCCTCTTCGGAGTACTCGGTAATGTCGATCAGGTGCTTATGGTTGAACGCCACGGTACTACTCACCTCCCAGCGGCGCGGAGCCCACGTGGGAACCCGGCGCGACGTCGTTAATCTCGACGGCGGTGTGGCCGTCGACTTCCTTCATATATAGGTGCACGTTCTCCTCATGCGACGAGGGAACGTTCTTGCCGACAAAGTCCGGCGAGATGGGGAGCTCACGGTGACCGCGGTCAACGAGAACTGCCAGCTCGATGCGGCTCGGACGGCCCAGGTCCATGACGGCATCCAGAGCGGCGCGGATAGTACGGCCCGTATACAGGATGTCGTCCACCAGCACGACGCGCTTGCCGTCGACGCTGAAGGGAATGTTGGTAGCGTGGATCGCGGGAGCGAAATTGGTCGCATAGTCATCGCGGTAGAAGCTGATGTCCAGGCTGCCGAGCGGAACGTCGACGCCCTCGATCTCCTTGATCTCCTCGGCGAGCTTCTTTGCCAGAAGGTCGCCGCGCGTGACGATGCCGACCAGAGCGAGGTCTTCACAGCCCTCGTTGCGCTCGAGAATCTCGTGCGCGATGCGGGTCATCGCTCGATTGACGGCGGTCTCGTCCATGATGACCGCCTTGGGGGAAGTCGTGCCCATCGATCTCCTTCCTCACATGTCTTGACTGCTGACACAGTCAAAAAAATAGATGCCCGACCGCTTAAAGCGGACCAGACACCCACAGGAAGGGCTGCTCTTTGGCAGCTATGTAATTCCATGTGGGTATCTCGTACCCCTTTAATGGTCAAGGGATAGTGTAGCCAACCTCGAGCTTAATTGCGAGCATAAATACAGAGCAATCCGTAAACGGAGCCCAATGCTCCATAAACCTATATATATTTGTGGGACGAGCTTGAAAACACACGCACGAGCTGGCATAATCCCCTCTGTTGCACGCAAATCGGATCTACGTCCAGGGCCGTAGCGTGGGCACTATCGCCAAAAGAGGAATATCTCTGTGTAGATTGCGCACAGGGAGCAACTTCTGTGCTATAGTTCAGGCTTGTTTGTTAACGCGACATGTTCGTTTGTCGCCCAAGGAGGGTCAGTTATGTCCAAAGTTTGCGAAGTTTGCGGTAAGCACCCCGTTGCCGGTCGCTCCATCAGCCACTCTCACCGCGTCACCAACCGTAAGTTCCGCCCCAACATCCAGCGCGTCTACGTCGTCGTCGATGGTCACCGTCGCAAGATGAACGTTTGCTCCACCTGCCTCAAGTCTGGCAAGGTTGCGCGCTCCTAAATAAGGTCTTACCAACAAGTACCTCGGACTCTCCGGGTCAAAGACCTCGCGTTCATATAGAACTATAAGAAACCGCTTTCTTTTGAGAAGGCGGTTTCTTTTCTATCTATCCAGGAATGCAAAACCAGAGTGAAAATGAACTGCGTCCCAAATCTTGGACGCCCTAAATAGCGACTAGGCCGCGAGGGCCTGATTCCGGAACTCCTCCGGGGT
>UQKQ01000012.1 GCA_900541645.1 uncultured Collinsella sp. | reverse complement strand
GGGCTTGATTTGATTGATTTCTATGTTCTTCCGCATTATCTTACAGCACCATTTAAGAAAGTTACCGAGAAAATAATAACTGAGTTTTCGGATTTGAATCTATGCCCAATTAACAATCGTCAGGGAATTGTAATTGATGGTGAAGGTTCAAAGGTTATTTGCAAAGAGTAATTTAAAATTCCAGTTTGCTGCACTCGTTCCTAGCAGGGTTTGGGGCAGGCACGCCCCAACAAGAAGCCGTCCCAAAGGGGCAAGAATGGGGCTGCGGACGATTTCTTGGACCGTTACGCGGCCCTTCCCAGCGCGGAGCGGAACTCGGCCGGGGTGCGGCCACCGAGCGCATCGCTGCGCCTCTCCGTATTGTATCGGCCGATCCAGCCCCCGAGTTCCTCGATGAAGCGGGCGGGGGTCCAGTCCGACCAGTCCCTGCCGTGCCAGAACTCCTTCTTGAGCAGGCCGAAGAAGCCCTCCATCGCCGCGTTGTCCGGGCTGCAGCCCTTGGCGGACTGGATTGGCTACGCTGATGTGGACAGTTCCGGGAGAGGCGCAAGAGACGGGAAGGCCGTGTGCGCGTTCCTGCGCGAGGGCCGTGGGGAGGGGCTGCATGGGTACGGCGCCTGTCAACTCGGTCTACGTCTTTGATGACCGGGTCGTACTCAATATCAACTTCACGGATGATGCCAAAACGGTCACCCGTGAGGAAGTGTTGGGTTCGAGTGCTGTGGACAATGTTCCAGTATGCTGGGATCGAACTCGCTAGCCGGAATCACACGGTACCCGTGACGCAGCAGCAGATCGACAAAAACACCATTGCCCACAGTGAGCGTGCCGCTAAAGGTGCCATCGTAGACGCGACCCGCACCGCACGAGGGGCTACGGTCCTGTAAGACGCACGCAGCGATCTCGGACGGGCCGCCCGCCTGCTCGCACATATCGAGCGCGCGCTCTGCACCCAGGCGAAACTCGCGATCGACCGAGATGCCCTCGCAGGTACAAACCTCGCCATTCACAATCTCGGACGGCTTGCGCGGTGTGGGCAAGCCGCCAAAAACCTCGGGGCACACCAACAGGACCTCGGTCCCTGTGCGTTCGCAGGCCTCGACCAACGCGCGATGGTAATTGTCGAGCCCGTTATATTTGCAGCTCTCTCCCATCAAGCAGGCACTCACCACGATCTTCATACATATCCCTCCCAAACAAAACGCCCCATTTGAGATAGAAACTCAAATGGGGCGTTCGACATTGTGCAACCAGCCTTACTGCTGCTTTGGCATCAGCGGATTCTCGCGCGTGAGGAGATTCATGAACTCCTCGCCCGTGATCGTCTCCTTCTTGTACAGATAACGAGCCAGCTCATGGAGCTTAAACTTGTTCTCCTTGAGGATCTGCAGGGCGCGGTCATGTGCGTCCTCGATCAGCTTGGCGACGATCGCGTCGACGCGCTCGGCCGTACCGGGGGCACAGGTGAGCGACGTGTCCTGGTTGAGGTAGGCATTCTGAACGGTACCGAGCGCCATCATGCCAAACTCTTCCGACATACCAAAGCGCGTCACCATGTTGCGGGCGAGCTTGGTGGCCTGCTCGATATCATTGGCCGCGCCAGTCGTCATCTCACCAAAGATGAGCTCCTCGGCAGCACGTCCGCCGCAGTAGACAGCGAGCTTGTCGAGCACCTCCTGGCGCGTGGTCAAGAAGCGCTCGTCCTCCTCGACCTGCATGGTGTAGCCCAGAGCACCGCTCGTACGCGGCACGATGGTGATCTTCGTAACCGGCGCAGAACCCTTCTGGCGGGCGGCAACGATGGCATGGCCGATCTCGTGATAGGACACGACCTGTTTCTCGTGATCGGACAGCACCGTGGACTTACGCTGCTGGCCGGCGATGACGACCTCCACCGACTCCTCGAAGTCGTCCTGGGTTGCACGCTTGCGACCCTCGCGAACGGCGCGCAGGGCGCCCTCGTTGATGATATTGGCCAGGTCGGCGCCCGAGGCTCCGGGCGTGGCGCGGGCAATCGCGGTCAGATCGATCGGCGGCTCGGTCTTCACACTCTTGGCGTGAAGCTCGAGGATGTTCTTGCGGCCGGTCAGGTCGGGCAGCTCAACGGGGATGCGGCGGTCAAAACGACCGGGGCGCAGCAGGGCCGGGTCAAGGCTATCGGGACGGTTGGTGGCAGCGAGGACGACGATACCCTTGTGGTTGTCGAAGCCATCCATCTCGGTCAGCAGCTGGTTGAGCGTTTGCTCACGCTCGTCGTTGCCGCTAAAGCCGCCACCGTCACGCTTTTTGCCGATGGTATCAATCTCATCGATAAATACGATACAGGGGGCCTTTTCCTTAGCCTGCTTAAACAGGTCGCGCACCTTGGCGGCGCCACGGCCGACGAACATCTCGACGAACTCAGAGCCCGAAATGCTAAAGAACGGTACGCCCGCCTCGCCGGCAACAGCCTTGGCAAGCAGGGTCTTACCAGTGCCAGGAGGGCCCACGAGAAGAGCACCGCGCGGCAGCTTGGCGCCGATTTCCTCATAGCGCTGCGGCTTCTCCAGAAAGTCGACGACCTCCTTCAGGGATTCCTTGGCCTCTTCCTGACCAGCAACATCCTTAAAGGTCACGCCAACATCCTTGGAGGCGATAACGCGCGCACCGGACTTACCCAGACCGCCGCCGCCAAAGCCGCCGCCACCAAAATTCATGGACGGGCCGTCATCGCCCATGGCCTTCTTCATACGGCGGTTGAGCCACCAGCCGATGAGGAAGAAAATCGCCATGGGAAGGACGAGCGTGAGCAAGTAGTAAGTCATCAGGCCCGAGTTCTTATCGGGAACCACCGACTCCAGCGAGGCGCCGGCCTCGAGCACGCGATCGGTAAAGCCCGTGTCACTCGGCACGCCGGTCGTCTTGTAGGCGATGTTCTCGTCCTCGCCCTTCTTGGTGTAATAAATCGAGTAATCGTCCGTGTTGTACTCGACCTTGTCGACACTCTTCTTATCGAGCGCTTTGACAAACGTCGAATAATCGGTCTTCGTAATCTGCTGCGTGTGACCGATGTTGGGGAACAGAACGGTCGAGAGCACGAGGTAGACGACGAAGGCGATGAGCACGTAGAGGATCATATTCCGTCTACGTTTGTTGTCATCCATCTCCATCTGCTTGAACTCCATCTACTGGGGTTGATAATGCTATCTAGAATACCCAACCCGAACGGCGATAAACCGACGCCGGGCACGAAAGGACAGAGATGGCATCACTGGAAGTCGGCAAGGTTCAAATCTATACGGGCGACGGCAAGGGCAAGACGACGGCTGCGCTGGGGCTCGCGCTGCGCGCCACGGGCTATGGACTTAACGTGCTCATGCTTCAGTTTGCCAAGAAGCTGCACTGCGCCGAACATGACGCAGCACCTCGATTGGGGCTACGCATCGTACAAGCCAATCGCGATACGCCCGAAGCCTGTGCCGTACAGATCATGGAGCTGGCGCGCGAGCAGATTTGCCAGGTCGACGTGCTGATCTTGGATGAGCTGGGGGAAGCCATGCGACGGGGCTTTGTAACGCGCGAAGATGTCGAAGCATTGATCGCGATGAAACCGACCACCACGGAGCTCGTGCTCACCGGCCGCGGCTTGCTGCCCCTCGCCGACCTTGCCGACCTAGTAACCGAAATGCGCCCCGTCAAACACTACTTCGACGAAGGCCTCCTAGCCCGCCAAGGCATCGAATACTAATTGATCCGAAGGGGACGAAGGAAAACGAATCATCGACATCACGACGAAGAGCAATGAGCCGTTTTCCTCCGCCCCCCAGGGATCATTAGGCAGTGGCGCGGCCTAGCCAGTTGCCGCTGTGGTGGTAGACGGTAAACATCGTGGCGGTTATTACCCAGGTTACGGGGTAGACCAGCAGCAGATGCTCGAGCGAGGGGTCGAGCGGCATAATCGCGAACACCCACGCCACGCGGAGCACGACCGTGCCGAATATCGTGAGCATCATAGGCTGGAAGCTCACGCCAGCGCCGCGGATGGAGCCGGACGCGTTTTCGATAATCGAGAAGATCGCGTAGAACGGCGCGATGAAATGAAGAATCGTCGTGGTGTAGGTCGAAATCGCGGCATCGTCGATAAACAAACGCGAAAGCGGGCCCGAAAACACCAGCAGCACGGCAGACAGGCCACCGATAAGCACAAATGAAAGCACGAGCGAGGTGTGATATCCCTTTCGCATGCGATCGTAATTGCGCGCACCAAAGTTCTGCGCCGAGAACGTAGTGATCGACACACCAAGCGCCTCGGTCACCATCCAGATAATGCCGTCCAGGCGGCCGGAAAGGCCCCAAGCGGTCGTGACATCGGCTCCAAACGAGTTAACCGACACCTGAATCAAAACGTTGGAGATCGAATACGCCGCAGACTGAACGCCCAGCGGCAAACCGCACGAAAGCATGCTCTTGCAAATGCCGCGATCAATACCGAGCTTGGATAGCGACAACCGCCACGCCCCCGGAGCGCGCATCATGCGGATCACAATCATCGTGGCATTGGTGCAGATAGTCAGCGCCACCGCGATGCCGCAGCCCAGCGCTTCCATGTGCAGCACGGCGACAAAGAGAATGTCGAGCGCCACGTTGACGAAGCAGCCGGAGGCAATAATGACCGCCGGACCGCGCGTGTCGCCCACGGCGCGCAACAACGCCGTCCCCATATTGAGCAGCAACGCCGCAAACATGGCGGCAAAGTAGCAACGGGCATACGCCACACCCTCGGCCAACAGTTCATGCGGTGTATTCATCAGCACAAGCATCGGCTCGACAAACACCACGCCCAGAATGGAAATGACAATGCCGCCCACCAGCGCGAGCGTCATGGCCGTATGGACCGATCGGCTCAGGCACTCGTCATCGTGCTGGCCAAAAAACTGGCCCGTAATGACCGCACAGCCAGCACCCACACCGACGCAAAAACCAATGCAGAGCTCCGTGAGCACCATCGTGGCCTGAATGCCGCCCAGCGCGAGCTTGCCGCCAAACTGACCGACGATATAGGTACCGATAAGCGTGTAAGCCTGCTGAAAAAACGAGCTAAAGAAGATAGGGACGCACAGCGACAGCAGCTGCTGCCAAATAACGCCCTGCGTTACATCGATAGCCGTAGATTTCTTAGCCACACGCCCTCCCCACTAGCGTACGTTTGACAACAAAACGGCAATTTAAGACCAAAGCCAATACCAGCTTAGCACCGACCGGTATCGGCCGAGACACCCCGAACCAGAGCCCAGTGCGAATTAATTGCCTAGTGATACAGCCCCGGCTGGTAGTGGTACTCGTTGCTCACATGCGGGCACAGCTGCCAAAAGGCGACAGCACTTGCCGCGGCCACGTTAAGCGAATCGACCCCGTGTGCCATTGGAATACGCACGGCGCGGTCGCAGCCTGCAATGGTCTTGGCGCCCAAGCCAGCACCCTCGGTGCCCATAAAGATTGCCAGGCGGTCAATCTCCTGCAGCACGGGATCGTCCAGCGACACCGAATCATCCGTCAACGCCATGGCGGCACACGAAAAGCCGGCATCGTGCAGCGCCGCCAGCCCATCATGCGGCCATACGCGCGCCTCGCTGCCAATGCGCGTCCAGGGCACCTGGAACACCGTGCCCATGCTCACACGGGCCGAGCGACGGTACAGCGGATCGCAGCAAGTGGGGCTCACCAAAATACCATCGACGTTCAGCGCAGCCGCCGAGCGGAAAATCGCGCCGACGTTGGTGTGGTCGACAATGCCCTCGAGCACGCACACGCGCACCGGGCGCTCCCCCGCCGCATCGACGACGCCACCCAAGAACTCGGCTACCGGAATCTGACGTGGACGACGGAATGCCGCGAGCGCACCGCGCGTCACATTGAAGCCCGTCAGCTGCTCCATGAGCTCCATGGAGGCAACGAACACAGGAACCGGACCCGCGCCCTCGCGCACAACCAGGCGCTCAAACAGCGGCACCATCTGATCGAGCCAGCGTTCGCCCAAAAGAAAGCTCACCGGCTCGTATCCGGCGCGCACCGCGCGCTCGATAACCTTGGAACTCTCGGCGATAAAGATGCCCTTTTGCGGCTCCAGCACGCAGCGCAGCTCGCGCTCGGTCAGTCGCACGTAGGCATCGAGCCGCTCGTCCTCGAGCGAATCAATTCGCAGCACCTCAACGGCATCAGTCATAGCAGCCAGCCCGCACCCTTCTTTACAGCACATCTATACCAAACGAGGCGACGCTAAGCGCCGCCCCATGCATTCAAACAACCCGATGATACCGTTCACGCCAGACGATTTACGCATCAACGCGACGATACGTCACGAACTCATAATCGACGCCCTCGTCGCCCTCGCCCGAGGCAATCGTGGCAGCACCGCCACGCCGCGCAATCTCCCACGCGGGATCGGCATCCAGATCGGGAAAGTACGTATCCACGTCATGCACGCAATGGTTATGCGTGACCTCGGCCTCGGCGCAATACGGCAAAAACTGCCGATACACCTCGCCACCACCGATCACCCACGCAACGGGCTCATCGGCCACGGCGGCCAAGGCCTCGTCAACGCTATGCACCACGTCGACACCCTCGGGCGCAAAGCCTTGGTCGCGCGTGAGCACAATGTTGCGGCGATTCTTGAGCGGACGCCCGCCGGGAAAACTTAGAAGCGTCTTGCGTCCCATAATGACCGGGCAGCCTTTGGTGCACGCCACAAAATGACGCATGTCGGCGCGATTGGACACGACCATGTCACCCTCGCACCCAATACCCCAGTCATCGCACACGGCGACAATAGCGGAAAGCATACACGTCATGCACGTCACCTACACCGCAATGGGGATGTTCTTGACCTGCGGACCGTGCTCATAGCCCTCGATGATCAGATCATCGGTCGTAAACGCATAGAAGTCATGCACATCGGGGTTGAGCGTTACCTTAGGCGCGGCAAACTGCGGACGCTCGATAAGATCGCGGACGATATCGACATGACGGTCGTAAATGTGGGCATCGGCGATCACATGCAGGAGCTCGCCAGCGATCATATCGACCGACTGCGCGACCATCATCAGCAAAATGGCGTACTGGCACACATTCCAGTTGTTCGCAGCCAAAATATCCTGGCTGCGCTGGTTGAGAATCATGTTGAGCGTCGGTTTGTCATCCTGCGGGCGCTGCGTCACGTTATACGTCACACTGTAGGCGCACGGATACAGGTGCATCTCGGACAGGTCACTAAACACATAGGTGTTCGTCATGATGCGGCGGCTGTACGGCGTGTTCTTAAGGTCGTACAGCACACGATCCATCTGATCGAAGTCACCCTCGGCATAATGGCTCTTCTGCCCAATCTGATACCCGTAGGCCTTGCCGATGGAGCCAGTCTCGTCGGCCCACTCATCCCAAATATGGCTGTTGAGGTCATGCACGTTATTGGACTTCTTTTGATAGATCCACAGGATCTCATCCATGGCAGATTTGAGGGCCGTACGACGCAGGGTAAGCGCCGGAAACTCCTCACGCAGGTCGTAGCGGGCCGTGACGCCAAAGTTTTTAATGGTATAGGCAGGGGTGCCGTCCTCCCACACCGGGCGGACCTTTTGGCCCTCGGTGGTGGTGCCATGGTCCAGAATATCGCGGCACATGGTTACAAACTGTTGATCAGCCTTGCTCATTGACCCTCCTGTCAGTCGCCTACAAGCGAGATTCATTGTAGCCCAGGCGCACGCGGCCCCACAGCCCAAACATAAGCCCTCGTTTTCTGGCATATGCCAGAAATTCCTTGCGTATATCTGCGCGTTCGTTATTCTATTGTTGACATATGTCAGATAAGGAGAGCACATGGCAGGAAGACGCGAGAAACTGCGACGCGTTGGGATTATCCCCGAATATCGCGGCTTTACCCCCGACGGCCTAGCCAGTGGTGACGCCATCGACATGACGGTCGACGAACTCGAGGTGCTGCGCCTGTGCGACCTGGAAGGCCTTAACCAAGAGACAGTCGCGCAGCAGATGGGCATCGCGCGCGCCACGGTGGCGGCTATTTGCAGCCGCGCGCATCGCAAGGTGGCAAACGCGCTGGTCAATGGTCGGGCGCTCATCATCGAAGGCGGCAATATCGCGTACTCCCCCGTCACCACGACAACGGCCGCATGGCCAGCAAAGGAGGTCGGCACCATGAGGGTGGCAACCACGTACGACAACGGCAACATCTTTATGCACTTTGGCCGCAGCGAGCAGTTCAAGATCTACGACATTCAGGACGGCAAGGTACTCAACGAGCAGGTCGTGGGCACCGGCGGCACCGGCCACGGTGCCCTTGCGGGCCTGCTCGCCAACGGCGGCGTGGACACGCTCATCTGCGGCGGCATCGGCGGTGGCGCTATCAACGCGCTTGCCCAAGCCGGCATCACGGTATACGCAGGTGCCCAAGGCAGCTGCGACGCTTGCGTCGAGGCCCTTATCGCCGGCACGCTCGCACAGAACAGCGAGGCCACGTGCGGCTGCCACGGCCACGACCACGACCACGCCCACGAACATGGCGAGTCCTGCAGCTGCCACGACCATCACGAGCACGAGGGCCACGAGGGCTGCGGCTGCCACTAACGGCACGGCACCGCGAGCTCGGGGCGCGACGCTGAACGCAACCCAACAATCAAAGCCAACAACAAAGGCCACCCGGTAGCTTCCGAGTGGCCTTTGCCATATCAAGCTGGAATTACAGCTCTATTTCTTATTACGCATCTGCGCTTCCATCTGGCGCAGCAGTTCCATATCGGACTTGGGGCCGCCCGTACCCAGGCCGCCCATGCCACCCAGACCCATAGCGTCCAAGCCAGGGATATTGGGCATGCGCATCTTCTTGCCCTTCTTGCCCTTCTTGCCCTTTTTGCCGCCGGCCTGTGCCTGATTGGCCATCGTGCGCATGCGGCCCATCATCTTATTCATCTCGCCCCACTGCTTCATAAGGCTGTTGACCTCGGTGGGGGTTACGCCGGCTCCCTTGGCAATGCGGGCGCGACGCTGGCCGTTGATGATGGAGGGACGCAGGCGCTCCTCCTTGGTCATCGACATGATGATGGCCTCGTTCTTATCGAAGATGCCCTCGTCCAAGTTGCCGCCCATCTGGTTGAGCGCGCGCTGGCCGCCGGGAAGCATACCCAGAATGCCCTTCATGCCGCCCATCTTCTTGACGGCCTTCATCTGGTCGAGCATGTCGTTCATGGTGAAGCCCTCACGCAGCATACGCTCGGCAGCCTCAAGCTGCTCTGCATCGGCTGCCTCCTGGGCCTTCTCGATGATGCCGACAACATCGCCCATGCCCAAGATGCGCTTGGCCATGCGATCGGGATAGAACGGCTCAAGCGAATCGGGTTTCTCGCCCATGCTCACAAACTTGATGGGCTTGCCGGTCACCTGACGCACCGAAAGTGCGCCACCGCCACGGGCGTCACCGTCGAGCTTGGAGATAATCACGCCGTCAAAGTCGGTGCGCTCGGCGAAGGTCGAGACGACGTTGACGATATCCTGGCCGGTCATGGCGTCGACGACCATCAGCACCTGGTCGGGCTTGACGGCCTTCTTGATGTCGACGGCCTCCTGCATCATCTGCTCGTCGATCTGCAGACGACCGGCGGTATCGACGATGACCACGTCACGCAGGTGGTCGACGGCCTCCTGGATGGCGCCCTTTGCGATGTCGATCGGGTGCGCTCCGTCACCGCGGAAGACCGGCACGCCGATCTCGCCACCGAGCGTGGCCAGCTGGTCGGCAGCGGCGGGACGGTAGACGTCGCACGCGGCGAGCAGCGGAGAGCGGCCCTGCTTCTTGAGCAGGTAGGCCAGTTTCACGGCCGCCGTGGTCTTACCGGAGCCCTGCAGGCCCACGAGCATGATGACATTGGGAATGCGGTTGCTAAAGACGAGTTTGCTCTCGGTTGAGCCGAGCATCTCGGTGAGCTCGTCGAGCACGATCTTGACGACGTTTTGCGCCGGCGACAGCGACTCCATGACCTCGGCGGTCATGCAGCGCTCCTTGGTCTTGGCAACGAACTCCTTGACGACCTTAAAGTTAACGTCGGCCTCGAGCAGCGCCATGCGAATGTCGCGCATGGCCGAAGTAATATCGGCCTCGGTCAGCTTACCCTTGCCGCGCAGGCGGTCAAATGTGTCGTTGAGGCGATCGCTCAGAGAATCAAACACTAGTCACTCCTTAGTTGGACTCGCCCACCAGGGCGCGGCAGAAATCTTTGGCGTTAAACTCCTGCAGGTCATCGACCTGCTCGCCCACGCCGATGCGCAGGATCGGGAGCTTGAGCTTCTCGGCCACGGCCATGGCGATACCGCCCTTAGCCGTACCGTCGAGCTTAGTCATGATAATACCGTCCAGGCCCAGCGCCTCGTTAAACTCGAGCGCCTGGTTCAGACCGTTCTGACCAGTGGCGGCATCGATCACAAGCACGACCGAGACGGGCATGGGGCCGGCGGCCATATTGGCGGCGCGCTTACGCGTCACGTTGACCACCTTGGCAAGCTCGCGCATGAGCTCGGGGCTCGTGTGCAGACGGCCGGCGGTATCGATGAGCACGAGGTCGCTGCCGCGCTTATCGGCCTCGTCGAGCACGTCATAGCACACGCTCGCCGGATCGGAGCCGCGATCACGCTTGATAACCGGTACGCCGGCACGCTGGCCCCACACATCGAGCTGCTCGATGGCGGCGGCGCGGAAGGTGTCGGCCGAACCGATCACCACGTTCTTGCCGCGGGCGGCCATAGCGCTTGCAATCTTGCCGACCGTGGTGGTCTTGCCGGCACCGTTAATACCGACAAACAGCACACAGCTCGGCGTATCGGAAAACGGATCGCGCTCAACAGGCACAAAATGGCCCTCGAGCTGCTCGGCCAGGGCGCGGCGAAGCTGCGGGGCGGTCTTGAGGTTCTTCTTGGCCGCGGCGTCGCGCAGGTCATCGGAGACCTGAATGGCGACCTCGGCACCCATGTCACCCATAACGAGGGTGTCCTCAAGATCCTCCCAAAAATCCTCGTCGACCTCGCCGCCAAAGTAAAAGACCTCGTTGAGGGCCTCGCGGCTGCGCTCAAGTCCGCGCGAGAGTGCGTCAAAGAATCCCATTATGCATTCACGACCTTTCCGGTTTCGCGATCGAGTTTTTGCGAGACGACGCGACTGACGCCATCGGCTTGCATCGAGACGCCGTAGAGAACGTCAGCATCCTCCATAGTACGGCGCTGATGCGAGATTACCAAGAGCTGCGTATCGGAACGCAGCACATCGAGGGCGCCGATGAGCTTGGACAGGTTGGCGTCGTCGAGCGCAGCCTCGACCTCGTCCAGCACATAGAACGGCACTGTGCGCGTACGGTACACGGCAAAGAGCAGGGCAAGCGCCGTCAGGCTCTTCTCGCCACCCGACATGAGCATCATCTTGGTGATGCGCTTGCCGCGCGGCTGCGCCACGACCTCAATGCCCGTCTCGGCCGGATGCTCAGGATCGGTCATTTCAAGGTGACCCTGACCGCCCGGGAAAAGCATGGCGAAGATCTCGCGGAAATTCGCATCAACCTTCTCAAACGTCACCAGGAACGCCTTGCGCATCTTGCGATCGATTGCCACGGTGATCTTGGTGAGCGCCTTGCGCGCGCTCTCAAGATCGGCCAGCTGCTCCTCGATGTAATCGGCGCGGCGCTTGAGCTGCTCGTACTCCTCCATGGCGACCTGGTTCACAGGACCCAGGTTGTTGATCTGGCGCACGAGTTGGTTAAGCTCGCGCTCGGCGGCGTCGCGATCGGTGGGTGCCGGCAGCATGAGCGCTTCCTCAAGCACCGTGGTACCGTCGGCAGTGATGGCCTTAATGGCAGCCTCGACCTGCACCTCGAGCTTGCCGCGCGCCACCTTGAACTCATTTTGCGTCGTGGCGGCAAAATCGACCCTCTCTTTGGCGCGGGCGACCTCGGCCTTGGCGTCCTCGATGGTCTTCTTAAGCGAAGCCGAGTCCGCCTCCTCAAGCGATGCCTGATCGCGCAGGCGCGCAGCCCAGTCCGAGGCGCGCTCCAACAGGGCAGAATAGCGCTCATGCATGGGATCGACGCGAAGGCGCAGCAGCTCGAGCGAGCGTGAGGCCTGACGCGTCCCGCGGATACGACGGTCGATACCCTCCAGGCGATGCTCAAGATCGGGCACGCGGCCCTTCAGCGAACGCAGGCGCTCGCTCGTCTGAGCCAGGCGCACCTTAGCGTCGGCGAGCTTACCGGCGGCCTCGGAGTCATCGCGCCGAACGCGATCGAGCTCGTCGTTGGCCTCGGCAATCTGGAGACCTAAGTCACTCGCCTGCGCACGGGCCTCGTCACGTGAACGGGTAAGTTCATCCACGCGCGGACGTGCGGCACGCACGGCCTCGGCAGCCTGCTCGCGGCGCTTGGAAATCCGTACCCGCTCGACCTCGGCATTGTTGGCACTCTGCTCCAGGCGGCCGATCTCGGACAGCAGGGAGCGACGCTCGCCCTCAAGGCGGGCAATCTCGCCGGCAGCATCGCCCTCGGCAGCATGGGCCTCTTCAACGGCAGTGTTGGCCTCGACGACCTGATCCGAAACATGCTCAAACACGGCAGCGAGATCGGGCTCCAGGCCTTCCAGCTCGCGGATACGACGTTTACGCTCCAAGGCACCCGAAGCCTCGCCGGCATCAAGCCCCACGCGAACCAGGCCGCCGCAAGCAACGCGGGCACCATCGGGCGTCACGTAGGTCACACCGTCAACGACGGGCGCGGCCAGCGCGGTGGCCAAATCATCGACCACGTAATAGCCGCCGAGCAGTGCCTCGACAACCGGACCATAACCGGCGCGCACGGACAGGCGGTCAACAAGACGGGTACCGGCGGCACCCTCGGCGGCCGCAGAGCCACTCACGCCGCGCGCCACCAGCAGCGCCTCGCCCGAGGCCTTCTTCTGATCCAGGGCAGCGCGACCGGCGCGCTCAAGCGTAGCGGCGTCATCAAACAAAAGAGCATCAATATCGCCGGCAAGCAGCTGCTCGACCAAGCCCTCGAGCTCACGCGGTGCCTCGAGCACATCGCCCAGACGGCCCGAAACATCGTCGCCCAGCGCGCCCACCAGGCGGCTTACGAGCGGCGAGCTGTCGGCCATGCGAGCATCGAGCTTCTTTTGGCTCGCGAGCTCTGAGCGAACCTCGGACAGCTTGTTGCGTGCCTCGCCCTCGCGATTACGCAAGTCCTTCAACGCCGCACGGGCGACCTCGGTGGCCTCGCGCGCATCGTTCTGGGCCTGACGAGCCGCCTCAAGGGCGCTCTCAAGCTCCTCAGCACGGTCGCGGCGGCTATCAAGCGATGCTGTGACCTCCTCGAGCTGTTCATCAATCTGCTCCAGGCGCGAGGCGTACATGTTGTCCTCGACCTCGGCGTTGCTCAGCGAATCCTTCACCTTGGCGAGCTCGAGCGCGGCGTTATCGGCCACACGCTGCACATCACGCTGCTCGCGCGTGAGCTGCGAAATCTGATTGTCGAGCGCAACGCGACGCTCGTGGAGCTGGGCGGCGGCAGGGCCGGCGGCGTCGACGTCCTCCTGGGCCTGCATATGCGCGCCGGTCACTTCCTCAAGCTGGGCACGCGCATCCTCGAGCTCCTCGACTACGCGACGGCGCTGATGCTCGGAGCTCGAGATCTGGCCGCGCATGTCGGACAGGCGCGACACCATGTTGTGGCCCTTTTCCTCGAGCAGGCGCATGTCGGAATTAATGCGGCCGACCACATCTTGCATATGGCGGCGCTGCTCGCCCAAGTCGCCCACAAACAGGCCCTTTTCTTCGAGCATGACCTGGAGCTTCTCGAGCTCGCGCTCTTTCTCACCCAGACGGTACTGCGCAAGCTCCAGCTCGGCGGCGCCCTCCTTAGAGCGGCTCTCCAGGTCGTTCCACTGCGACTGCAGCGAACGAAGCTCGTCGACGGCCAGCATCTGCGTAAGCTCGTTCGCGCGCGAGGACAGCTCTTTGTACTTGCGCGCGCGATCGACCTGACGCTCCAGCGGCCGCAGCTGACGGGCGATCTCCTTATTGATGTCGCGGGCACGGGTTAGATGCTCGTCCATCGACTTGATCTTTTTGAGCGCACGCTCCTTGCGGCGCTTGTGCTTGGAGATGCCGGCAGCCTCCTCAATAAGGGCACGGCGCTCCTCGGGGCGGCTCTGCAAAATGGCATCGAGCTTGCCCTGGCTGATGATGGAATGCGTATCCTTGCCCAGTCCCGAGTCGTGAAGGATGTCCTGGATGTCCATCAGGCGGCACGGGCTCGAGTTGATGAGGTACTCACTTTCGCCCGAGCGGTACATGCGGCGGGTGATAGCCACCTCGTCAAAGTCGACAGGCAGCATATGGTCCGAGTTATCGAGCACCAGCGTGACCTCGGCGACACCCACCGGCTTACGCGCCGACGAGCCCGAGAAGATGACGTCCTCCATGGCCTGGCCGCGCAGCTGCTTGGCGCTCTGCTCGCCCAGGACCCACAGAATCGAGTCGGAGATGTTCGATTTTCCCGAGCCGTTGGGACCGACGATGACGGTTAGGCCCGGCTCAAACGTCATATGGGCGCGGTCGGCAAACGACTTGAACCCTTTGAGCGTGAGGGACTTGAGATACACGGTTCCTCGCTTAAACAGGCTTCTTGTTGAGAATCACGCCGTTAGTGGTGTAACCCATGCGGTCGAGCGCCTCGAGCGCAGCGGCTCCCTCGGCCTCCTTCTTGGAGGAACCGGTGCCGCGGCCCTGGCGAATACCGTCGATGAGCACCACGGCGGTAAAGGTCGGTGCATGCGCCGGGCCTTCAGAGCCAACGAGCTTGTACGCCGGAGGCTCGTGGCCGTCGGCTTGCACGCACTCCTGCAAAAACGACTTGGGGTTCGCGGGGTGCTCGGCACGCTCGGAGGCCAGGTGCGGCTTAAGCGTACGGTGGATGAACTCCGCCGTAACGTCCCAGCCAGCATCCAGGTACAGGGCGCCCACGAGCGATTCGTAGACGTTCTCGAGCGCCGAATGCAGGCCGCGCGCGCCCGTGCCGGTCTCGGAGGCACCAAAGATGATGATGTCGTCGATGCCCAGCTCGTGAGACACCTCGGACAGCGTGGCGCCCGAGACAAGGGACACCTTCAGGCGCGTAAGCTTGCCCTCGTCAAACTCCGGATAGGACTCAAAGAGCGAGCGGGCAACCACGGCGCCCAAAATGGAATCGCCCAAAAACTCAAGGCGCTCATAGCTCGCCGAGACGGGCTGACCTTCCACGGCAGAAGGGTGCGTGAGCGCCGCGCGCAGCAGCACCTTGTTATTGAACTCGTGGCCCAGGATTTCCTGGGCGCGCGCGAGTCGTTCAGATAAAGCCAAGACTTAGGCCTCCTTGGCGTTTTCAATAGCGTCGACAGCGTCGGCGACAGAGTTGAGCGACAGCAGGGTCTCATCATCGATCTCGAGGTCGAACTCGTCCTCGATGGCCGTCACCAACTGCAGACGCTCGAGCGAATCGGCATCAAGATCGTCGAACGTGGTCTCGTCGCTAATGTCGGCGACATCGACGCCCAGAACGTCAGCGGCGACTTCGGCGATCTTATCGAAGATTTCGGAGCGGTCCATAGCGCTTCCTCTCGTATTGCATGAACATCAACGCGCTGGCGCCGCAAGCGCAACGCCAAGACACGGTTTTGATTCTACCCCACGACGCAGGCCGCGGGGCACATAACAGCGCCCTAACTCGCTCCTACAAAACGATGCCGTCCATAGAGTTGGCGACGTTCTCGACAAGCCCGGCGCGCACGGCCTCCGCCGCGGCGAGCGTGCCGTTTTTGACGGCCTCGACCGAGGTGGCACCATGGCCGATCAGAACCACGCCACGCAGGCCCAGCAGAATGGCGCCACCCTTAGCATCACCCGAGAGCTTTGCCTTGATCTCGCGCATCTGCTTTTTTATGAGCAGCGCGGCAATCTTGGTGCCGAGCGAAGACATAAAGACACCCTTGAGCTCCTGCAGCAAAAATTTGGCAGCGCCCTCGGTGGCCTTGAGTGCGATGTTGCCCGACATGCCGTCGGCAACCACGACGTCAAAATTGCCCGACGTAAGATCGGTGCCCTCGCAGTTGCCCACAAAACCGGGAACAGCGGCCTTCATGGCCGGGAAGCACGACTTGGTGAAGTTGGAGCCCTTCTCGTCCTCGGTGCCGTTGGCAAGCAAGCCCACGCGGGGATGCTCAATGCCCAAAACCACACGGGCATAGGCGCTACCCATCTGGGCAAAACGCACCATGTCGTCGACCTCGACATCGGGGTTAGCGCCCATGTCGCAGAGGACCGTCAGGCCGCCGGCGCGGTTGGGCAGTGCATTGGTGAGGCACGGACGCACCGGCTGCTTCTTACCCTCGGCCTGATAGCGAAACGGCGTCACGTAGGCGGTAGCGGCAGCGGTCATGGCGCCGGTGGAGCCGGCAGAGAAGAACGCGTCCGCGTTACCCTTCTTGATAGCGCGGCAGGCAAGCACGATCGAGGACTTGCGCTTGGTCATCACGGCTCGAATGGGATCGTCATCCATGGCGATGACATCGGGCGCCTCCAAGGCCTCAACGCGAGCGTGAGCCGCGGCAAAGGGGTTCACGATCTCTGCGGGACCGACGGCCAAGACCTCGATATCGGGATCCGCCGCAAGCGCCGCCTCGATACCGTCGAGGACAACCTGTGGCTTCTCGTCTCCACCCACAACGTCTACACAAACGCGAACGTTACTCATATACATACTCCTTATACAAAAATGGCCGACTCATTGAGCCGGCCATTGTGGTTCCAGTTGGAACGGCATCGCATCCAGAGTATACAGTTACTCGGTAACGATAACCTCGCGGTCCTTGTAGAAACCGCAGCTGGGGCACACGTGGTGCGGGAGCTTAACAGCACCGCAACGGGGGCACGTGGACTGAGCCGCAGCCGAGATCTTCATGTTGGCGGAACGGCGGGTGTGAGTGCGGATACGACCCTGCTTTTGTTTAGGTACGGGCATAGTGACCTTCCTTATGAACTATCCAGTGTGGCGATTACGCGCAAGTAGCGATACTACCACAGTTTTACTCGTCAAGCTTGAGATTCTTTAATGCTGCAAATGGATTTTCCGTGGCAGCGGCCCATTCGGCCTCTGCTTGAGCGGCGCAATCGCATTGCTCGACGTTGAGATTGATGCCACAAGTGGGGCATAGGCCGCGACAATCAGGCTTGCACAGGACAACGAACGGCGTGTCCATGACGACCGCGTCGTTGATGGGCTCACCCAGATCGACGATGCGATCCTCGCCCAGCAGCTCGTAGCCATCTTCGTAGGCCTCGGGGTCCTCGGGCTCATTAAAGAGATAGAATTCCTCGATCTCACCGGCAATATCAAACGAAGCGGGCTCCAGGCAACGGTCGCACTCACCGGTAGCGTGCGCGCGGACCATGCCCGTAAGCAGAACACCGGTGCCGGCATTGGTAAAGACCACATCATAATCAATGCCGTCCTGCAGCTGGTACTCCTTCTCGCCCACCGTATAGGTGGCGACATCGACCTTGCCGGTCAGCGGATACGAGTCTCCGGGAAACTCGAGCTGCTCGGAAAGATCGACGGTAACGCTCGGGAACTCAGCCATTACCACTGACCATTCTGCTGGGCGGCACCCTCGTTGAGCTGCTGACGGCAACGGGTGACGGTGCCGGTCAGGCTCTTGAGGTTCTCCTCGAGGTGCGTAAAGACCTGCTCGGCGTAGTCCTCGGCGGCATAGCGCGTCTCGCGCTCATACTGCTGGGCACGGTCGCGAATATCGTCGGCCTGCTGCTGCGCTAAGCGAACGATCTCCTGCTCACCGGCAATGGTGAGGGCCTGCTGCTGAGCATCGGCGATGATGGAATCGGCCTGAGCGGCGGCGGAAGCCATAAGCTCCTCGCGCTCCTTGAGGATACGGCGGGACTTCTGCCATTCCTCGGGATAGCTCATGCGGATCTCGTCGAGGATGTTAAAGAAGACGTCGGCGTCGATAACCTTCATCTGGGCGTTCTTGCCGAACGGCGTCTTAGCCTCTTCGATGAGCCCCTCGAGCTCGTCGACAAGACTCACGATCCTGTCGCCAGGAAAATTCTCGCCCGGCATCCGGTCTCCTTTCATAGGTAACATATCATCGTGTTAGTTTACCACATGCCACCAGGCATTAAAAAACGTCACGAAAAGCGATGTTTGAGCGCCTTGACCACATTGGGCGGAACAAAATTAGAGACGTCACTACCGAGCGAGGCAATCTGGCGAACCACCGAGCTCGAGATATAGCCGTACTGCGGCGCACTCATGACGAAGATGGACTCCAGCTCGTTATCCAGGCGGTAGTTAAGGTCGGCCTGCTGTAACTCGTACTCAAAGTCGGTCATGGCACGCAGGCCCTTGACCACGGCTCCTGCTCCCTGTTCGCGGGCAAAATCGACCAAGAGGCCGGTGAAGGGTAGCACCTCGACGCCGTCAATATCACCGAGCGCCTCACGGGCCAGCGCCACGCGCTCATCGAGCATAAAGGTGGTGCCGACGCCGTTTTTTCCCTGCGACTCGGCAACGGCCACGATCACGCTGGGAAAGATGCGGCGGGCACGGCGAATCACGTCGATGTGGCCAAACGTGATGGGATCGAAGGTGCCCGGGACGATTACGCGGTTGATGGTGTCATTCATGTGCATCCTCCGTGGGTGCGTCGCTATCGTTGTCATCATCCTCGCCGTTGCCAACCCAACGAAGCAGGTCGACCGAGGTAATGCCGTAGCGCTTCTCACGCACGGTCTCAAAGCCTGCCGGATGCGCACCCGCATCGGCGGCAGCGTGCTCGAACAGCGCATAGGCACCCGGTACCAGCAAGCCTTGCTGAGCTAGGTTTTGCAGCAGCTCCTCGACCGGCTCGGCGCCAAAAGCATAGGGCGGGTCGAGCAGGACCAGGTCAAAGGGACCGCCCGGCACGCGGCCGCGCGAAGCGCTTGCCAGCACGTCGCCGCCCACCACGCGCCAGCGCGCACGGTCACGGCAGAGCGACTCGATATTCTTGGTAATCAGACGAGCAGCGTTGCGATCGATCTCGAACGTGGTGAGCGAGCGGGCACCACGCGAGAGCATCTCAATGCCCAAGGCACCGGAGCCGCCAAAGGCATCCAGCACGCGGACCTCGTCCAGATCGAAGTCGAATGCCGACATGACCATAGATGCGCACGCCTCGCGCACGCGATCGGTCGTGGGGCGGGTGACATCGCGACCACGGGGCTCCTCGATCTTACGACCGCGCCATTCGCCGCCGATGATTCTCATCCTCCGCTGACCTCCTTAAAGATGTGTCGATACCGCGTGGCGACCGCATCGCGCAAGGGACGCGTCGCCACGGAGTCAAGGTTGCAAGCATACCGCAAGAGCTCGACCGCGTCCAAATGGGCCCATTCGATCAATTCCTCGTCGGCATCGAGGTCAACAAAGCGCAAGGTCACGCCGCCATGCTGGCGGTAACCCAGGATTTCACCCTCGTGGCGCAGACGCAAGTCCATCTGGGCGAGCGTAAAGCCGTCCGAAGTCTTCTCGAGCGACTGGAGGCGTTCTTGTGCCGCCGACGCGCCGCCGTTGCCCTTGGAGTGCGTCATGACCAGGCACGTACCCGACACGCTGCCGCGGCCCACGCGCCCGCGCAGCTGGTGCAAGGCCGCCAACCCAAAGCGCTCGCCATTCTCGATGACCATGACGGTAGCGTTGGGCACGTCGACGCCCACCTCGACCACCGTGGTCGAGACGAGCACATCGATCTCGCCGCGCTTAAAGGCATCGATGACCCGGTCCTTCTCCCCCGCCGGCATGCGACCATGAAGACGCTCGATGGTAAGCCCCGGTAATGCCAGACGGAGGCGATCGAGCTCGGTCGCCGTGTCATGCAACGGCACGGGCACGGTCACGCGGCCTTCGTCGTCGCGAGCGATGCCGGGTACGTCTTCGAGCTCATCGGCCGAATCGCTCGGCTCCACGAGCGGACAGATCACGTAGGCTTGCTGCCCCTTTTCGTGCGCCTCGCGAATGGCGCCATAGGCCAGGTCATGACTCGACTCGGTGAGGACGCGCGTCGTCACGCCGGCACCCGGAACGGGACGATGGCGGATGATGCTCGTATCTAGGTCGCCGTACACCGAAAGCGCCAGCGTACGCGGGATCGGCGTGGCAGTCATGACCAGCAAGTCGGCACCCGGGCCTTTTGCGCGTAGGGCGTTACGCTGGCCCACGCCAAAGCGGTGCTGCTCGTCAATCACCACAAGCGACAAATGCTTGAACGTAACGTTCTCCGAAAATACCGCATGCGTACCAAAGAGCACGTCGAGCTCACCAGACTGGAGCCGGGCATGAATCTGTTCACGCTCGGCCGCCGGCGTGGCGCCTGTCAGGAGAGCCCAGGTCATGCCGGCCTGTGAGAGCAAGGGGCCGGTCTTATCGGCATATTGACGCGCCAGCACGCCCGTGGGCGCCATGACGCACGCCTGGGTGCCGCTATCGGCCGTAACCGCCAGCGCGCAGGCGGCAACAGCGGTCTTACCGGTACCGACATCGCCCAGCAGCAGGCGGTTCATCACGCGACCGCCATCGCACATGTCATGCAGGATGTCTTGAAATGCAGCCTCCTGCTCATCGCTCAGCGAAAACGGCAGGGCCTGTTTAAGCGCAGTCAAATGCTCTCCCGCGGCATGCGCATAAGGCACCACGTCGACCATACCGCCATCGTTGCGCAGACGCAGTGCGAGCTGCAAGCAGAGACACTCCTCGTAGGCAAGACGCCGGCGTGCGATGTCACGCTCGGCCATGCTCGAGGGAAAGTGGATCGAGCGCAGCGCACGGGCATTGCTCATGAGCTTCCGCTTTGCGCGCAGCGGCGCGGGAATGGGATCGAACGGATTGGCAGCCACTTCGAGCGCACCGCTCACGATACGGCGCATCCATGCCTGACTCACGCCATCACTCACGTAGTGGACCGGCAAAATGGTACCCGCGGCACGCCCGTCCTCGAGCTTTTCAAAGTGGGGCGAGGCCATCTGCTTAAAACCGTAGGCAAACTCGACCTTGCCCATCACGGCCAGGCGATCGCCCCGCTTAAGCTGCTGGGCAATCCAGGGTTGGCGGAAAAAGGCGACCTGCAGCACGCCCGTCTCGTCAACGAGCGAGACCTCAGTCACCTGCATACGCGGACGGGGCTGCTTTTGAACGATGCGATCGACCGTGGCGATGATGGTGCACACGGTACCGATGGGTGCCATCTCGATGGACCACGAGCGAGTGAAGTCCAGGTAGCGATGAGGAATATGGAGAAGGAGGTCCCCCACCGTCCGAATTCCCAGACGGCGAAGGGCCTCCTCACGTTTACCCGAAACATATTTGAGTCGCGCGATATCCTCATCGAGCGCATTGCTCTGGGCAAAACGCTCCGAGACGCGCGGCACGGAGCACAGCTCGGACATAGGCAGAGCCTACTCGATCGAGAAGATCACGGGATAGAGCGGCTGCTCGCCACGATGGGCGTCGATCTCCAGATCGGGCTGAGCCTCCTCGATGGCGTCGACGATCTCCTGGAAGGCCTCATCGGACAGGTCCTCACCGGCCAAAATCGTCAGCGCGTCGCCCTCCTCTTCCTCCTGCATGCGGTTGATGCAGTCGAGCGTGACCTGCTTCACGTCGGAGCCGACCACGTCGATGGAGCCGGCAATGATACCCATGACGTCACCGGAGTGAATCGGAGAGCCATCGGAGGCGCTGGAATCGCGCACGGCACGGGTGACCTCGCCATCGCGAACCTCGCTGATGGCGTCGACCATGGCGGCAACGGCGTCCTCGAGCTCGGAATCGGGCAGGACCGCGAACAGCGCGGAGAAGGCCTGCGGGACGGTCTTGGTGGGAACGACGGCGACCTTCTTGTCGGTGCAGGCGGAGGCAGCGGCCTCGGCGGCCATGCGGATGTTGCCGTTGTTGGGCAGGATGATGACCGAGGTCGCGTTGACCTGGTTGACGGCGCCCAGCAGGTCGGCGGTCGAGGGATTCATGGTCTGGCCACCCGACACGATCACATCGACACCGAGGGACTTGAGGATGTCGGCCTCGCCGGAACCGGCGGCAACAGCGACAAAGCCCAGGGCCTTCGCGGGCTCGGCGGCCTTCTCCTGGTCCTCGTGGATCTTAGCGGTACGGTCGTGGGCCTCCATCTCCATATTGTGGATAAAGACCTCGTAGATCTGACCGAGCTGAAGCATGTGCTCGAGCACCAGGTTGGGGGTGTTGGAGTGCACATGGATCTTGTAGTCGGGATAGGCGCCCACGAGAAGCTCGCAGTCGCCCATGGAGCCCAGGAACTTCAGGCACTCGTCCTCGTCAAAGGGAGCGTCGGCCTTAAAGAGGAACTCGTTGCAGTAGCGGAACTCCGAGCCCTCCCAGTCGTCGTTGGCCTCGATTTCGACGCGATCGAGAGCCACGTCGCGTGCAGAACCAGCGGAATCAAACGTGGCGGAGAAATCCTCGACAACGGTGCTGCGGCCAAGAGCGGCGGCAACAAAGTTCTCCAAGAAGATGGCAAAGCCAAAGGCACCGGAGTCGACCACGCCGTTCTCCTTGAGGACGGGCAGCAGGTCGGGCGTACGGGCGACGGACTGGTAGGCCTCGACGACGATGGCGTCGAGCGCATCCTCGGCAGAGAACTTCTTCTTCTCGCACTCGTCTGCCTTGTTCGAAACATCACGCAGGACCGTGAGGATCGTGCCCTCGATGGGCTTACGGACAGCCTGGAAGGCAACCTTGACGGCACGACGGAAGGCGAAGGCGATATTGGCGGACGTAATGGGCTCATCGGCAGAGACAAGGCCCTCGGCCACACCACGCAGAATCTGCGAGGTGATGACACCGGAGTTGCCGCGGGCGCCCATCAAGGAGCCGTGGGTGATGGCGCCGGCAATGGCCTCCATGTCGGCGTCGGCGGGAAGGGCGGAAAGCTCCTTAGTCACCGAAGCGAGCGTGAGCGACATGTTGGTGCCGGTGTCGCCGTCAGGTACGGGGAAGACGTTGAGCTTGTTGATCTCCTCGGCCTTTTCGGAAACGGCAGCCGCAGCGATCGGAAAACAGGTGCGAATGGTCTTTGCAATCATGAGTGGTGAAATCTCCGTATTCGGATGCTAGTTCAGACGGCTCTTGAGCGCGTCGATGTGAATGCCGATCTTAAGGCTAGCGGGATCGATCTGGGCGATCTCCTGCAGGGTGAAGGCGACGGAGCTCGAAAGATTGTGGCAGACGGACTTCATGTTGACGCCGTTCTCGAGCACGACGTGAAGGTCAACCGTAAGGCCGTTCTCGTCGGCGGAAACAAGCACGCCCTTGCGGAGGCGCTGGCCGGCAAGCAGGCGCACGCTCTCGGCGCCCTGGAGCTGTTCGGCCATACCGACGACGCCGTAGCACGTCATCGCGGCATAACCGGCAATATCGGCAATAACGTCGTTCGAGACGCTCAGGCTGCCGTTAATGGTCTCAGACACAAGAATCTCCTTTTCTGGTGCTCGCGGCACCATGTCGTGGGAGCAATCATTCCGGTATTTTACAACGACCGCGCCGTGTTAAGGCGGCGGGGTTCGCGATTACATCCTCGACACGAAATGTTGATACGGTAACGTTCGCCACAGGCGATCAAGACATGAAAAAACCCGCCGCATAAGCGACGGGTTTCACAACCTGGCTCCCCGGGTAGGACTCGAACCTACAACAGCGCGGTTAACAGCCGCGTGCTCTACCATTGAGCTACCGAGGAATAGGTGCGTGCTCTCAAGCAACGAAGTTTATTATACGGACGATTGGGCGAAGGGCAAGAACTTTTTTAAGAAATTTTCCGACCTGGCCGTTTAAGAACGTACCCAACGACTACATGAAAGCGCCCTCAAGCGGATGTACTTGAGGGCGCTTCTTGCTTGACTAGCTTTCAATATAGTCTTTAAGCTTGCTGCTGCGGCTGGGGTGACGGAGCTTAGCCAGGGTCTTGGACTCGATCTGGCGGATACGCTCGCGCGTGACGCCAAACTCGCGACCGACTTCCTCGAGCGTGCGGGGATGTCCGTCAACGAGACCAAAGCGCAGCTCGATAACCTTGCGCTCGCGATCGGCAAGCGAATCGAGCACCTGGGTGAGCTGCTCCTGCAGCATAGAGAAGCTGGCGGCATCGGGCGGGACGATAGCCTGGGAGTCCTCGATGAAGTCGCCCAGCTGGGAATCCTCTTCCTCGCCGATCGGGGTCTCGAGCGACACGGGCTCCTGCGAAATCTTCTGGATCTCGCGGACGCGGTCGGCGCTCATGTCCATCTCGGCACCGATCTCCTCGGGGGTCGGGTCGCGACCCAGGTCCTGGAGGAGCTGGCGCTGCACGCGGACGAGCTTGTTGATGGTCTCGACCATGTGCACGGGGATACGGATGGTACGGGCCTGGTCGGCAATAGCGCGTGTAATGGCCTGACGAATCCACCACGTGGCGTACGTGGAGAACTTGAAGCCCTTCTGATAGTCGAACTTCTCGACGGCGCGAATCAGACCGAGGTTGCCCTCCTGGATCAGATCCAGGAACAGCATGCCACGGCCAACATAGCGCTTGGCGATGGAGACGACCAGACGTAGGTTTGCGCTGATGAGCGCCTGCTTGGCCTCAAGACCAACGTTCTCGATACGCGTAAGACGACGCATCTCGGCGCGGGTGAGCTCGATCTCGCCCGCATCGGCAGCCTCGAGCTTCTCGGTAGCCTCGAGACCGGCCTCGATCTTCATGGCCAGATCGACCTCTTCAGATGCGGTCAGCAGGTCGACCTTACCGATCTCCTTGAGGTACATACGAACCGGGTCGCCGGTCAGCATCACCGTGGAGGCATCGATGCCGCGCACGCGCGAACGCGAACGAGACGTGCGCACGGTGCGCTTCTTCTTGCTCTTGGAAGAGCCCATCTCGGCATCGGCCTGACGGGCCATCTTAAGCTCGTGATCGTCAAGCGAGCCGGAATCGTGCTCGTCGTCGTCATCGAAATCGTCGGTATCGTTATCGTCATCGTCGACGTCCATCGGGGCGTCGTCGTTACCGCTCGCGGAGATAATCTGGATGCCGCTGTTGCGCAGCGCGGAATACACCGCGGTGAGCTGCTCGTCAGAAACATCGATATCCTTCAGGGCGACCTGAATCTCGTCCTCGGTTACCGAAGTCCTGTTTGAGCCGTTGCCCATGAGCTTTGCAACGTAGGATTCCAGCCCAGTACCCGTGCTCTCAGTCTTTTTTGGCACAGATTCTCCCTTCATAGTCCACAGGACTCAATACTTTAGCACACACATAGGCGTCTATACCCAAAAAGAGGACTGGATATAGGCGAGAATACGCTGGTTGACCACAACATCTAGGCCTGTTCGGTGCCTGCGGCCTCCAGACCGATCAAACGGAACGGGTCCGCCACGCCGCCGATAGACTTTTGCAGCTCGCGTTGACGCTGCGAATCCTGCGCGGCCTGCACGGTCAACGCGCGACGGGCCTCATCATCGAGCGAACGGTCCTGGCGCAGCTTGGCCTGTGCGGCACGCATGCGGCGCTTGATGGTGTAGAGCTCGAGCGTATCGAGCATGAACACGATGTTCGTCTCGGTGGGGTGCTTGCTCGTCGCGGAGATGCGCCCGGCACTCACAAGCGTTGCCGCCTCGGGACAGACCGAGCGCGCCGCATCCATGCAGGCTGCAGGATCGGTTCCCGGCGGCGTTGCCAGAACGGCCCATGCGATGGACTCGTGACGTGGGTCAACCCACTCGATAGAGCAGATGCGGTCGGCATACGTGCGGAACAGGTCGGGGTAGCTCGTGAGCATCGTCAACAGCTCGCGCTCCCCTGCCAAGGACTTGCGCTCAAGATCAGTAAGAACCATCGGCGCCGCCGCAGCCGGAGCGCCCGAACCATCAGTCACAGGCACAGCACCCATACCATCAGGCACATCGATCGGCGGCAGGTCGTCGACGACCTCCACGGGCGCGGCACCGTAGGCATCGAGCGGGACGTAGTCATACGGCTCTTCTTCGACCGGCGCGGACACCGGCGGCGTCGCGCCCGATGCCCAAGCACCGCGAGATGCCCCCTGCGAACCAGACGTCCGACCGCCCGCGCTACCAGAGCGCTCGGCTTGCGCCCGCTGGCGTTCATAGTTCTGCTCACGACGTCGTTCCGCATCTTCGCGCTTGGCGACATCGCGAAACACGCGACCCGAACTCGCGCGAACCGTCTCCAGATCCAAACCCAGCAGATCGGCAATCTGGATAAAGTATGTGTCGATCATATAGCTATCGCGCAGCGGATAGATAAGCGTCAGCGCATCTTCCAGCGCCTTGGCACGACCGCCCGGCGTGGTGATGTCACTCGACTCCTGCAGCGAACGGTAGACAAAGTCCATGAGCGGCTCGGCAGCGTCGATGCGCGCCTGAAGCTCCTGTCCACCATGCGCCGTGATGAACTCCATGGGGTCGTTGCCGTCGGGCAGCACCACGCAGCGCAGGTCCATCGAATCCTGCTCGATAAATTGAATCGCGCGACGGGCGGCCTTCTGGCCCGCGGCATCGCCATCGAACATATACACGATACGCTTGGCAAAGCGGGTGAGCGTCTTGACGTGATGCTCCGTGAGCGCGGTGCCCAGCGTGGCGACAACGTTTTTGATCCCCGCCTCCCAGCAGGCGATACAATCGGTATAGCCCTCCACCACGATGGCCGTATCCTGCGCGACGATAAACTCCTTGGCCCAGTTAAAGCCATAGAGGTTTCGCTTTTTATGGAACACGCTCGTCTCGGCGGTGTTGAGGTACTTGGGTTGGCCGTCACCCATGATGCGCCCGCCAAAGGCAATGTTGTGACCCTGCTCGTCAAAGATGGGAAACATCACGCGGTCGTAGAAGCGGTCGGCAAGCCGCCCGCGCCCGCGGCTCACGGCAACGTTGGCGTCGATCATCTCCTGCGGGGTAAAACCCGCCTGGGACAGGTGCGACACCAGCGCGTTGCGGCCCGGTGCAAAGCCCAGGCAGTAGCGGCGGCAGACGTCGCCACCCATACCACGGCTGGCAAAGTACTCGCGTGGACGGCCGTCCTTACCGCGCATAAGCATGGTGTGGTAGAACTGGGCGGTCTCGGCACACAGATCGTAGATGCGGGCACGCTTGGTACCGCGCTCGCGACGATCTCCGGTGTCATGCAGCTCAATACCCGCACGATCGGCCAAATAGCGGATTGACTCGGGAAAGCTCAGGTTTTCGCGCTTCATGATATAGGTGAAGACGTCGCCGCCTTCGCCGCAGCCAAAGCAGTGCCAGACCTGCGTAGCGGGGATAATGTGGAAAGAAGGCGTCTTTTCGCCATGGAAGGGGCAGCAACCCCAAAACTCATGGCCGCGGGGCTTGAGCTCAACCGTTTCCTGCACGATGGCAACTAAGTCGGACGCAGCGCGTACCTGGTCTTTTTCCTCATCGCTAATCACGGATACTCACCCCCTGCTCGCCCAAGTTGTGACGAATATCCTCGATATTACCCTCGACGGTCGAGATCAACTCATCCAGCGATTCGAACACACGCGAGGGACGCAGCCAGCGCGTAAACGCCAGCGAAACGGAAGCGCCGTACAGGTCGCCCGTATAACCAATTAAGTTAGCCTCGAGATGCGATGAAGCGGCATCGTCGGCATACGTCGGCGGCAGGCCGACATTAACGGCAGCGGGCCACGCGATGTCATCGACGAGCACCAGACCCTCATACACACCATCGGCAGGCACCTGAATGCCGTCGGGAACCTGCAGGTTTGCCGTGGGAAAGCCCATGTCAGAACCCTCGTGACGGCCACGAATAACACCGCCACGCAGCATATACGGGCGGCCGAGCAACTCAGCAGCAAGCTCCACATGGCCCTGTCCCAGCTCATGACGAATGCGGGTGGCGCAAATGGCCTCACCGCCCTCGCAAAGCAGGTCGTGACCATACACGTCAACGCCGCGCTCGGAACCCCAAGAGCGCATCTCGGCAACACCAGAAGCACCGCCACGACCCAGCCTAAAGTCGCTGCCAACGCGAATCGAAAGAATGTCGACCAGACGCGACACCAGCGAGAGAAAAGCAACATGGTCGAGTGCCGCAACCTCAGGCGTAAAGGGAACGGCCACCACCGCATCGACCCCGGTCTGAGCCAAGGCATGTAGACGGTCGGCCGTCGTCATCAATTTTTGAGCGGGCGACGGACTCACCACGACGTCCGGATCAGGATCGAAGGTGACCACGACCGCTTTGCTGCCGTGGAAACGTGCGTCGCGAATAACCGCGTCAATCAGCTCTTGGTGCCCACGATGCACGCCATCAAACACGCCAATGGCGATCGACGCGGCACCCAAGAACTCGCACCCATCAAATGCATCGGCAGAAACGATACGGGCCTCATCCAACTCACCCGCGAAAAAGATCCGCGCGAGCTCGTGGGGCGCCAGCATCATCGAACACCGCCGATCGCCTGCGGAAAGACGTGCTCCATCACAAAGCGGCCGCCCTCGATACAGGCGAGCGCCTTCAATCCCCCATCGAGCACGAGCGCGAACGGTGCCTTCACCGTATCGAAGTCCGCAAGCGCGCGTTCAACGGGAATGCGGCGACCACAAAGCAGGTCGTCTGCAAGATTTCCCGGCAAATCGACACGCGTGGCACCAAGGGCGGCGATGGGATCCAAGGCGAAGCCGGCCGCAGACTCGGGAGAAAGCTCCTCGACCGCATGACAGGCGCCAATGGAAACCACGCCGGAGGCCGTACGGCGCAGCGCGGAAATATGCGCAGCACTATCGCAGGCGCGACCCAGATCGCGAGCAAGCGCGCGAATGTAGGTGCCCTTGCTTACCGAAAACGCCACGGTCCACACACACGTATCGCCCTCGCCGCCCACGGCGATCAGGTCGGCGGCATAGACCTCGACGGGGCGCGGAGGTAGGTCCACCGCATTGCCCTCGCGAGCAGACTTGTAGGCGCGAACGCCATTGACCGAGATAGCCGAAAACGCCGGCGGCACCTGCATCTGCGGACCCAGCAAAGCGGCCAAGCGCTCACGGGAATAGGCAGGATCGCGGAGCTCGTTGGCAACAGCCACCGTGCGGACCGCCTCGCCCTCCGCATCATCGGTATTGGTCTCGGCGCCAAACGAGATGTCGGCGACATAGCTTTTGGTATCGAGGGTTAGCATGCCCAGCAAACGAGTAGCCTGGCCAACACCCACCACCATGACACCCGATGCCATGGGGTCGAGCGTGCCGGCATGGCCGACGCGACGCTCATGGAGGGCGCGCCGACATTGCGAGACCACATCGTGGGACGTGCAGCCCACCGGCTTATCGACGGCGAGCAGCATATTCAGTTGAGAAGGCGTACGACGAGCCATGTACCATCCAAAAAGTTAAAGCTCGACGGTCACCGAAGCGGGATCCTCCCCTACCAGTTCGGCCAGCATGGGAAGTGCCACGGTGAGCGTCTCGAGAATCGTTCCGTTGTTGGAGAAACCGGCGGCCGCGGGATGTCCGCCTCCGCCAAAAGCAGCAGCGATCTCGGACACGTTGAGGTCGCCCTTGGAGCGCAGGTTGCCGCGCACCTTGCTATCGCCCTCAATGCCCTTCAGGAACAGGCAGACTTCGACGCCCATCACCGAGCGAACCACATCGACCAGGCCGTCGCACTCATCCGAGGTGACACCGCAGGCCTCAAGGTCACTCTGGTACGCGTAGCTATACGCGACGCGCCCGTGGGCCACCGTCTTGATGCGGCCCATAACGATGGACTTGAGGTGCAAAAACTCAACGCGCATGCTCTGGTAAACCTCGAGTGCCACACGCGCCGGATCGGCACCGTGGGCAACCAGACGCGAGGCTGCATGGAACGCGGCGGCATCGGCATTTTGATACTGAAAACGGCCGGTATCGGTAACCAAGCCACACAGCAGGCAGGTCGCAACGCCATCACGTGCGACAATGCCGCAATTGTCCAAGAAGCGGTCGATGATCATGGCGCAGGCTGCAGCTTCGACGCGCCTCAGGCTGAGCTCGGCAAACTCCTCGCGCGCCGGATGGTGATCGAAGCACACCACATGCTTGGAGCGACGAAGCACCTCGGCGGAGTTGTTCAGGCGCTCTACGACCGGTACGTCCACCGAGATGAACAGGTCAGGATTGCCAGTGTACGCAGATGCCGGCACCAGGCGATCGGAGCCTTCCATAAAGCGGTAGATACGCGGAACCGGGTCATCGTCTGCCAACAGCAGCGCAATGTCCTTGTTGGGAAAAAACTTCATGAGCGAAAGGCCCAGACCCAACACGGAGCCCAGGGCGTCGCCATCGGGAGAAGTGTGTCCCGAAATCGCAATGGAGGACGCACCCTCGATGAGCTCGAGGATGCGTCGCTGAATATCTGCAGACTCGCACGAGGCGAGGTCGGCGGAATTAGTCATCTAAAGCTGCCTCCTGGGCGGCATCCGCTATCGGATAGCCGTCCTCGTCCTTTTCGATCGCAAGCGTGGCGGGAACGTTTTCCAGCGCACGCGTGATGCGCTCGGCCTCATCGGTCGAGCGATCGATGCGAAAATCGAGCTCGGGCGTAACACGCCAATCGAGCGAGCGAGCCAACAGACTGCGAATACGGCCCTTAGCGCTTGCGAGCGCCTCCATGACCTCGTCGTAGCGGCTCGCATCGCACGACACGAACACACGCGCGAACGAACGGTCCACCGCGACCTCGACCGCGGTCAAAGTAACCAGGTCGAGACGCGGATCGGAAACCTCAAAGAGCAGGATATAACCGAGCTTCTCGCGAAGCTGCTCGCCCAGACGGCGGGTTGCCTGCGTTTGCTTCATAGCGCTACCCCCTACTCGGTACGGGCAACCTGGTCGATGCGGTAACCCTCGATCTGGTCGCCGGGCTTGATGTCCTGGAAGTTCTCCAGGCCAATGCCGCCCTCGGAACCGCTCTTGAGGCTCTTGGCTTCGTCCTTGTAGTGACGCATCGAGGCGATCTTGCCGTTGAAGACCACGATGCCGTCGCGCACCAGACGCACGGAATCGGTCGCGGCGATCTCGCCCTCTTCGACACGGACACCGGCGGCGATACCGACTTTGGGCACCTTGAAGGTGTCCAGGACGGTCGCGGTACCCGTGGAGACCTCGACCTCGGTGGGCTTAAGCATGCCGATACGGGCAGCGTCAAGTTCCTCGAGGCACTTGTAGATAACGTCGTAGCAACGGATCTCGACGCCCTCGCGCTCGGCGGCGGAACGTGCCTTACCGTCGGGGCGGACGCCAAAGCCGATGATGATGGCGTTGGAGGCGTCGGCCAGGACGACGTCGGTCTCGTTGATGGCACCAACGGCGGAGTGGATCGTGTTGATGCGAACCTCGGACTGATCCATCTTGTCGAGCGAGTCCTGAAGGGCCTCGATGGAACCCTGGACGTCGGCCTTGATGATCAGGTTGAGCTCCTTGACCTCGGCGTCGGCAATGGTCTCGAAGAGGTTCTCGAGCGTGACGTGCTTGACGCGGCTCTGCTCCTCGATACGGGCCTTGAGCGAACGCTCGTCAGCAAGCGCGCGAGCCTCACGCTCGTCCTCGAACACGCGGAACTCGTCACCGGCGTTGGGCACGGACTGCAGGCCCAGGATCTCGACGGCGTCGGAGGGACCGGCCTCGGTGACGGCGCGACCCTTGGGGTCGAGCATAGCACGGACGCGGCCGTAGGTAAGGCCGGCGACCAGCGTATCGCCCACGTGCAAGGTACCGCGGGTCACGAGCACGGTAGCGACCGAGCCGCGGCCCTTGTCGAGCTTGGCCTCGAGGACGTTGCCGGAGGCAAAGGTGTCCGGGTTGGCCTTGAGCTCGAGCACGTCTGCCTGGAGCAGCACGGTCTCCAGAAGGTCGTCGATACCGATCTTCTGCTTGGCCGAGATGTTGACGAACATGTTCTGTCCGCCCCACTCCTCGGGGATGACGCCGTACTCGGTGAGCTCCTGGCGCACGCGGTCGGGGTTGGCACCCGGCTTATCGATCTTGTTGACGGCGACGACGATGGGTACGCCGGCGGCCTTGGCGTGGTTGATCGACTCGACCGTCTGGGGCATGACGCCGTCGTCGGCAGCCACGATCAGAATAACGATGTCGGTCACCTTGGCACCACGGGCACGCATAGCCGTAAAGGTGGCATGACCCGGGGTATCGATGAAGGTGATCTTGCGGTCATTAATCATGACCTGCGAAGCACCGATGGCCTGCGTGATGCCGCCCGCCTCGCCGGCAGCGACACCGGTGTGACGGATGGCGTCGAGGAGGCTCGTCTTGCCGTGGTCGACGTGGCCCATGACGGTGACGACCGGGGCGCGCGGCTTAAGGTCGGCGGGATCGTCGTAGAACGAGAAGGTGTTCTCCTCCTCGGGGGTGATGATCTTGATCTGACGACCCAGGTCGTCGGCAACGAGCTCGACGAGGTCATCGGACATGGACTGCGTCATGGTGAGCGGCGTACCCAGTAGGAACAGGCGCTTGATGATGTCGTTGGCCGGAACGTCGAGCGCCTCGGCGAGCTCCTGGACGGTAACGCCCTGGGAAACCTTGATGGCGTCGAGCTCCTCGGGGTTCACGCCCTGGGCCAGCGCTTCCTCTATCTTGCGCTCCTCCTGAGCCTTGGCAGCCTCGCGCTCGCGCTTCTCCTTGCGCTTCTTGCGGCGACCGGTGGACTCGCGAGAGGCCTCCTCGACGGCGGCACGAGCCTCCTCGAGCACCTTCTCGCGGCTGTACTCCTCGGCCTCGCGAGCCATACGGCTGTAGTGGTCCTCTTCGTTGTTGTGACCGCCCTTGCGCTTCTTGCCCTTGCCCTGCTTATCAGGGTTGGGGAAGTCCATGCCAGCAGCGACGTTGTTGCTGGCGTTGGTGCGATGGCTGTGCGGACGGCTCTCGGAGGCGTTGCGCTCGGAGTTGTTGTCGGAGGCGTTACGATCGTTACGGCGGCCACCGCGGCGATCATTGTTGCCGCCACGACGGTTACCGCGCTCGGCGGCGCGCTCGGCCTTGGCCTTGTCCTCGGCGTCCATCTTCTCCTTGAGCACGGTCTCCTGTGCGGCGATCTGGTCGAGCAGCGAACGGAAGCGCGAACCGGAGTCGGAAGCGGGAACGGCGCGGCGCTGGGCCTCGCGGGCAGCCTCCTCCTTCTCGCGGGCAAGGCGCTCCTGCTCGGCCTTCTTCTTGGCCTCGGCCTCGGCGCGGGCAGCCTCCTCGGCAGCCTGGGCTGCGGCAAACTGGCGGCGTTCCTCCTCGCGTGCCTTCTCGGCGGCGATGCGCTCGCGCTCGGCCTCGGCGGCGCGAGCGGCCTCCTCGGCGGCAGCTGCCTGCTCCTCGGCCTGCTTGGCGGCCTCGACTTCCTGAGCGCGGGCCTCGATCACCGAGGCGAGCTGCTTGCGGACCATGGCGACATAGGCGTCCTCCAAAGTGGAGGACGCGGACTTAGCGGGAATCTTCATTTCGGCGAGATGACCCATCAGTTCCTTGGAGGTCATGCCGAACTCTTTGGCCAGGGTGGACACACGGACTTTTGCCATATGACTTCACCTACCCTTTCTGGCACCTTGGGTGCCTAGAGACTGAACGAGCGTGGGAGATGCGCCGGGACCTGCCCGGCGCGACCGCGCGCTAGATCAGGTCCTCCGCATCATCGAAGGCGTCGGTGTCGTGGACACCGCAGAAACGGGAGCCGGGACGGGCCTGGTTGCGGCACTGGATGCCGTCCTCGGACACGTACTCGCAGCGGCGGACATCCTCGTCCTCCTCGTCACCGATCAGGTCGGCGGCGGGCTCCTCGTGAACGGGAACATTCTTGAGGATGTCGGCGGCAAGCGTCTCGGACTTGATGTCGATGTGCCAGCCGGTCAGGCGCGCGGCGAGGCGGGCGTTCTGGCCCTCCTTGCCGATGGCGAGGGACAGCTGGTCGTCGGGCACGATGACGCCGGCGTAGGCCTTCTCCTCGTCGATGAGGACGCGGGTGACCTTAGCGGGCGACAGGGCGTTGGCAACGTAGACGGCAGGATCGGCATCCCACAGGATGACGTCGACGCGCTCGCCACGGAGCTCGCCCACGACAGCGCGAACACGGCTGCCCTTGGGGCCGACGCAGGCACCCACGGGATCCAGACGGTCGTCGAGCGAGTGGACGGCGACCTTGGAGCGCTGGCCGGGCTCGCGGGCGATCGACTTGATCTGGACGGTGCCCTCATAGATCTCGGGCACCTCCTGCTCAAACAGACGACGCATGAGCTCGGGGTGGGTACGGGAGATGACAATCGGCGGACGGCTGTGCTCGCCACGAACCGGCTGCAGGTTGGAGTTGGGGTCGCGAACGTCGATGATCACGGCCTTGATGTGCTGGTTGTGCAGGTAGCGCTCGCCCATCGGACGCTCGTTGCGCTCGTTCTCGTAACGGCGCTGGTCGAAGTGCGGCAGCTCGGCCTCGACGCCTTCGCGAATCTTGACGATCGTGAAGTCGGGCGTGGACTGCAGCACGGTACCGCTGATGAGGTCACCGATGCGGCCGGAGAACTCCTCGTAGATCTGCTCGCGGGCGGAGTTGCGCACGATGGCGTTGATCTCGGCCTTGGCGTGCTGGGCGGCGATGCGGCTCGTGTTCTTGGGGGTGACGTCGATCTCCTCGAACTCGGTGAAGTTGCCCTCCTCGTCCATGGAATCGTCGATCGGCTCCAGGCGGTAGACGTAGATCTTGCCGGTGGTGCGGTCGATGGTCACCTTGGCGCCCCACTCAAGATGCAGGATCTCGGCATAGCTCTTGGCGAGCGACTGCTCCAGGCGGTCGATCAGGTAGAGCTGGTCGATGTGCTTCTCCTGGCAAAGCTCCATCAGGGCGGACATCATGTCGGATGCTGCCATCTTACTTTCCTTCCTTCGCGGGCTTGAAGTCGTAGGTGGGCTTCAACTTGCACTTTTTAACATCAGAGAAATCGAGGGTGACGGACTCGCCGTCCTCGAGCTCGAGGGTCACGTCGGTCTCGGTCGCAGCGGCAATCTTGCCGGCGTACTTGCGACGGCCCTCAGTGGCGGTGGAGGTGAGCTCACAGTTCTCGCCCACAAAGCGGGCAAAGTCGCACGGGCGGCGCAGCGGGCGCGCCATGCCCGGGCTCGACACCTCAAGCGTATAGCTCGAAGAGATAGGGTCGAGCTCCTCAATCACATCGCCGACCCACTTGGTGTTGGCCGTGACGTCGTTGAGAGACAGGCTCTGACCCTCGGCACCCTCGATACGCACGCGCACGCAGGGGGCCTTGGTGGCGCCCACGAGCTCGACGTCGACGATGTCGACATCGTGCTGGGGAGCGACGGCCTCGAGCGCGTCGATGATCGCCTGCTCGGTCTTGGTCTTGACCATTGCGGCACCTCCATCCATACAAAAAAGAAGCGGGGCCGAAACCCCACTTCTTTCAATTACAACTTCATTTGCAAGCAAACTATACCAATACCTGCGAAAACGTGCAAGCACAGTACGAATCTGCAGGTCAGCGTGCGCACAGCTTCTCCACAAGAATAGGACAATTGACCGCGGCCAGGCTAAACAAAACGAGGGACGACCCAACCGGATCGCCCCTCGTCTTTTATGTGTCAGCTAAGCGCGCAGCGCTTACTTGACCACCAGGTTGACCAGCTTGCCGGGCACGCAGATGGCCTTGACGACCGTCTTGCCCTCGAGCCACTTGGCGACGGCTTCCTCAGCGGCAGCCTGCATCTCCTCGTTGGAGGCGTCGCGGGCCACGTCGATGCGGCCACGGACCTTGCCGAGAACCTGGACGACGATCTGCACCGTGTCCTCGATGGACTCGGCCAGGTCATACTCGGGCCAAGCGGCGGTGTAGGCGTTGCCCTCGCAGCCGAGTGCCTCATGCCACAGTTCATCGGCCCAGAACGGGCAGATGGGGGCAAGGACGCTCACGATATCCTTGGCAACGCCGTAGCACAGCGCCTTGTCGCGGGTGGCACCCTCGGTGGCGTTGAGGTAGGCGCTCGCCGCATTGACGAGCTCCATGACGGCCGAGATCGCGGTGTTGAACTGGCCGCGGTCATAGTCCTCGGTGCACTTGGCAATGGTGCGGTGACGCTCGCGATAGAGCTTGAGCGCCGCCTCGTCGAGCACGGACTTGTCAAAGGCCACGTTGGCATCGCCGGACTGGACGAGCTGCCACACGATACGCCAGGCGCGCTTGATAAAGCGGTTGGCACCCTCGACGGCCTTGGGATCCCAGTCGAAGTCCTTCTCGGGCGGGGCGATAAACAGGATCGCCAGACGCATGGTGTCGGCGCCGTAGGGCTCGATAACCGAGCTCGGGGGCACGACGTTGCCCTTGGACTTGGACATGGTGTCGCCGTTCTCGTCCTTGACCATGCCCTGGCACAGCAGGTTGGTGAAGGGCTCGTCCACGCTCAGCAGACCCAGGTCGCGCAGCGCCTTGGTAAAGAAGCGGCTGTAGAGCAGGTGCAAAATGGCGTGCTCGATGCCGCCGATGTAGTTATCGACGGGCATCCAGCGGTCGGCGGCGTCCTTGGAGAAGGGCAGCTCGGTGTTGTGCGGGTCGGTATAGCGCAGGTAATACCAGCTGGAGCAGGTGAAGGTGTCCATGGTATCGGTCTCGCGCTTGGCCGGGCGACCGCAGGCCGGGCAGGTGGTCTCGTAGAACTCCTTGCACTCGGCGAGGGTCTCGCCGGCGCCCAGGTCCAGGTTCTCGGGCAGCGTCACCGGCAGCTGGTCCTCGGGCACGGGCACGATGCCGCAGTGCTCGCAGTGGATGGCCGGGATGGGGTTGCCCCAATAGCGCTGGCGGCTGATGAGCCAGTCGCGCAGGCGGAACTCGACCTTGCGACGGCCGCAGCCCATGGCCTCGAGGTCGGCCACGATGGCGGACTCGCCCTCGGAGTGCTTACCGCCGCGCATGCCGGTGTACTTGCCCGACTGGACCAGCGTGCCCTCGGCAGCGTGCGCGCACTCCCAGTCGACAGTCTCGGCATGGAAGGTATCGATGGTCTCGCCGCTGGCCTCGACGGCAGCGCGGTCGTCATCGTCCAGGATGATCGGCACGATCGGCAAGTCGTACTTGCGGGCGAACTCAAAGTCGCGCTGGTCGCCGCAGGGAACGGCCATGACGGCACCGGTGCCGTAGTCGGCCACGACATAGTCGGCAACCCACACGGGGACCTTCTCGCCGTTGACGGGGTTCACCACGTAGCGGCCCGTAAAGGCACCGTGCTTCTCGAGGGTGCCCTGGGCACGCTCGACGGCAGAAATGTGCTTGGAGTCCTCGACGATCTTGGTGACGGCCGCCTCGTACTCCGTGCCCTCGACGAGCTCGTGCAGACGAGCGTACTCGGGAGCCAGGACAAAGAAGGAGACGCCAAAGAGCGTGTCGGCGCGCGTGGTGAAGACGGTGATCTTGCCCTCGTCGCCCTCGATGGGCTCGCCATCGGGATCGCACAGGGTAAAGTCGACCTCGGCGCCCTCGGAGCGGCCGATCCAGTTGGCCTGCATCTGCTTGACGCGCTCAGGCCAACCGGGGAGCTTCTCCAGGTCGTCGAGCAGCTCCTGGGAGTACTCGGTAATCTTGTAGTACCACTGCTCGAGGTCGCGCTTCTCGGGCTCGGTGCCGCAGCGCCAGCACTTACCCTCGGTCACCTGCTCGTTGGCCAAAACGGTCTTGCAGGTGGGGCACCAGTTGACCGGATTCTTCTTGCGGTAGACCAGGCCCTTTTCCCACATCTTCTCAAAGATCCACTGACCCCAGCGATAGTAGTCGGGGCTGCAGGTCTTGACCATGCGATCCAGATCGTAGGAGAAGCCCATGCGCTTCATCGTGGCGAGAGCCTGGTCCATGTTCTTATACGTCCAGGCGGCAGCCTGCGTGTTGTGCTTGATGGCGGCGTTCTCGGCAGGCAGGCCAAAGGCGTCAAAGCCGATGGGGTGCAGCACATCGTAGCCGCGCATGCGGGCCTGACGGGCCATGGCATCGCCGATGGTATAGTTGCGCGCGTGACCCATGTGCAGGTCGCCCGACGGATACGGAAACATCTCGAGCACGTACTTCTTGGGCTTGCTGGCGTCGGTGTCGACGGCAAAGAGGTTCTCGTCGTCCCACGCCTTCATCCACCGGGACTCAATGGCCTGCGCGTCGTAGGCAGGGATCTCATCCTTATGATCTGTGCAATCGCACATATCAGCTCCTTTAATCTTTAATGGGGTCGGTCGGCTTAGCTTTATTCGCTACTGCGGACAGTCCTGCGCAAAACGAAGAGCACATCAAGTGCTCTTCTTTGCGTGCGGAACTTGTAGCGAACAAAGCTAAGCCGCCCGACCCTAAGGTTGACTCGACTGATGATAGCAAATACGACAAGCGAGATGCCTGCGACTTGCAGGCATCTCGCTTTATCTAAAAAGAGTATGTACAGGGAAAACACGCTTCATTGGTTATGAGCCATCAAAGCCTCATGAAATGAACGATATACCCATCTAAGTTCGATCAAACAAAACCTAGATCTCAAGCTCAGCCTGTTCGGCCTTGTTAGGATCAAAGAAGAACCAAGTGAGCAGACCGGAAACCGCGATGCCAACACCATGGATGATAAAGTAGTTGATGATGGCCTGCTGGCTGTACAGGTAGGTAACGATTCCCGGAATAGCAGCAACGCCCATACCGGTGCTGGCAGCATGAAGCATTGCGCCACACCAACCAGCGCAGGCACCGCCGCAAAGAGCAAACAGGAACGGCTTGCCAAACTTGAGGTTCACGCCAAAGATTGCCGGCTCGGTAATGCCCAGGAATGCAGGCAGCGATGCAGCCATATAGAAGCCACGCTTTTTTGGGTTCTTTACCTTAAGACCGGTAACCAAGGCGGCGGTAGCCTGGGCCATAATGCCACCGGAAATCATGGCATTGAAGGGGTTGAAACCGGTGGTAGCAAGATAGTCAGTTTCGAGCGCAAGGAAGATGTGGTGCATACCGGTAACCACAATCGCCTGCTGCGTTCCGCCAAGGATTAGTCCGCCCAGACCGAACGGCAACGCGATAACGAACTTCGCGGCAGCCAAAACAGCGTGTTCCACGGTCTGGCAAACGGGGCCAATAACAAGCATGCCAAGCATGCCGGCAATGAGGATCGTAGTAAACGGAGTGATGATAAGATCCAGAACATCCGGAACAACGTTCTTAAGTGTCTTCTCGGTCTTTGCAGCGATATACGCAACAACAAGAGCTGGAAGCACAGAGCCCTGATAACCTACAACATTCCACTCAAGACCAAACGGATGGAAAGTGATTGCCTCAACCGTGCCCTTAACCACATCATTCGGGTTAGGAAGAAGCGGGTTCACCAGCATGAGACCAAGGACGATGCCGATGACGGGGCTACCACCAAACTGTTTCATGCCCGACCATGCAATAAGCACGGGCAGAAAGGTAAAAGCAGTTTTCATCAGAATGGTCGCGATCGTCAAAACGTTGGGGTCCATCTGAACGCCAAACGAGTTGATGCAGTTAATGAAGCCGCTAAAAAGGCCTGTTGCCACCAGGACGGGAATAACGGGAATAAAGATATCGCCCAAAATACGAGAGAGCTTCTTGGGGAGCGACATGCCGGCATACAGGTCGGCCTTAATATCGGTGTTAACACCGCCCTGATTCTCGCCCGCGACAATATCGTAAACACGATTAACAAGACCGGTGCCCAAAATCACCTGATACTGTTCGCCGGCGAAGAATTGGCCTTTGACGCCCTCAATATCTTCGATTGTTTTCTCATCGACCTTGGTCTTATCATGAAGCGTCAAACGCAGCCTGGTCGAACAATGACCCACGGCCCTGATATTGTCTACGCCTCCAACTGCAGCAACAATGCCGTCGGCAATGGCCTTATCATCAGTTTTCATGGTCTATCCCCTTTCAAGGAACTCAAATACAAATAACTCCGGGTCGCATTACGGTCGAGCAGCGGAACCATCCGGAAGTCTGCAAAGAAGCCAACTCAAATCCTTATCGACGGGAGGGAACTCTGCTGCGAGATTCTCATCGATATCCACACCGATACCGGGCTGATCGTTCAGATACACATAGCCGTTCTCAACGACTGGCATGCCCGGGAACACACGATACGTGTTCTCCTTGATGCTGCAGCTCCACTCTTGGATACCGAAGTTCGGTGAGGAAATGGAAAGGTGCGTGTTGACCGCATGCCCAATACCGGACATATCGCCAGGACCATGCCAAGCGGTGCGAACTCCATTAACGTCAGCAAAAGCAATGATCTTGCGAACGGGCGTGATTCCACCTGCCTGACTGATGTGGAGACGAAGATAGTCAACGCTTCGATTCTGAACAAGCTGCATCCACTCATGCGGGTTATTGATGAGCTCGCCCATGGCAAGCGGGCAAGTCGTATGAGCGCGCACCTGATCGAACCATGCAATTTGCTCGGAAGCGAGCACATCCTCAAGGAACAGCAGGTCGAATTGGTCCATTTGCTGCGCGAAGCGGATTGCCTCGGAAGGCGTCAAACGCTCATGGACATCATGGCACAGCTCAATGTCGTCACCAAACTCGCGACGTAAGGCAGTAAAGCCCTCAATAGCCGTGCGCATATACACTTTGGGATCATAGTATGCACCGGGTTGCGCATCTTTAGGCTTATTCTCAACAGGAACGTTTCCGCCATAGCCACCGATTTGAACGCGGATTCGATTCCAGCCCGCATCGACGCGCTGCTGGACCAAATCGATTGCGCCCTCTATCGTCTGTGCATCGGCATGAATATACGCCGGAACAGCATCGCGGCATTTACCACCAAAAAGGTCATAGAGCGGCATGCCGGCCATCTTGCCCTTAATGTCCCAAAGTGCCATGTCAATGCCGGAAAGTGCATTGTTCCAGATCGGCCCGTTTCGCCAATATCCAGAAACATGAGCAGTCTGCCAGATATCCTGGATTCGCGCAGGATCTTTACCTAGCAAAAAGGGCTTCAGATAGCGGTCAACCGCATAGGCAACCGCCTCATAACGCTGCGTAAACGTAGCGCAGCCAACACCGTAGATGGACGGGTCATTCGTCTCCACCTTCACCACAACAAGGTTAATACCCTCGGGAGCAGTGCAGATGGGACGGACGTCCGTGATCTTCAAGGAATCCATTTCGTCCCTTCCCGATTCACCGAGACTCGCATTCGTTCGCGGTCTCGTTTAACGAGGCCAAGTGTAGGAGGCGAATATCCAAGAAAGACCTGAGAAAGACGATATAGGTACATCGTCCGTGGTTGGGACGAATTCCCACCAGCTGGGAAATTTCCACAGCTCGTTTACCTGCGGAAACCTATCGATGCGCTCGTTTGTATTCGGAATACTTCAAGAACAAGATGCTGACGAGAAGAAAATAGGCGTCGAGCACTTCGTAACTATGTCCGTTACCAATCGGTGGGCTCTCGGTACCAACCAAGATGCTCTCATCGGCAAGATGAGCGATATCGTTATCCAGATAACTCGTCACCGCAATAAAAGGAACGTTTCTGGCTTTGAGATTTCGCGCAAGCGTAGTTGCATTATCGGATTGTCCTTTTAGAGAAAAGACGAAGAGAAGATCGTCTTGAGTCAAAGCGCCCGTAAGAGCTGCGGTCTCATCAACGCCTTCCACGACGTAGAAATATTCGTCACCAGCCAAAAACACGCGACGCATCTCTTGAGCAACCGCACGTTGGAGCGTTCCCGTGCCGTAAAGAAACACCTTTGAGCTCTGCTCGATAAGCTTGAATACAGGCGTGAAATCACGCGAAAGAAAGTCTTTGAGCGATTTTAAGACAATGGCGGTATAACGATCGAGAACCGCAGCGTCGACTATATCGCGAGCATCAGCTTCTACTTCAGCCTTGAGGGCGTATTTGAACTCAGAGAATCCACGAAACCCTAGACGCTGAGCAAAACGTAGAACGGCAGATTTTGATGCGTTGCACTTGGCCGCTAGATCAACAAGCGTCGAATTAGCAGCCTCGTAGCGATGCATTGAGATATAGCGCCAAATGTCACGATCTATGTCGCCCAAATCGACGTAATGGTCACGAACCAGCTCGTCAATTTTCATCTCTTATCTCCCCTATAAAAGGCATTGCAACGCAAACAATAAAACGATAGCCGATTAATTCGAACTAGAAAAGAAAAAGTGCCGTCCGCAAATGAAGCGGGCGGCACCAATCGGCGAACGATCGATTATGGGTGCAGGCTTATCGATAAGACACGGACTGCTGAGAATCCTTTACGACAACGTCGTGGGCTCCGCCTTCGACGATGGAGGTGGAGCTGACCAGGGTCAGGCGTGCCTTTTCCTGAAGCTCGGGGATCGAGAGGGCGCCGCAGTTGCACATCGTGGACTTGACCTTGTAGAGCGTGCCGCCCACGCCGTCCTTGAGGGAACCGGCGTAGGGAACGTAGGAGTCAACGCCCTCGACGAAGCTGAGCTTCGCGGCGCCGCCCAGGTCGTAGCGCTGCCAGTTGCGGGCACGTGCAGAACCCTCGCCCCAGTACTCCTTCATGTACTGACCGTTCACATTGACGCGCTCGGTCGGGCTCTCGTCGAAGCGGGCGAAGTAGCGGCCCAGCATCATAAAGTCGGCACCCATGGCAAGGGCGAGCGTCATGTGGTAGTCGTAGACGATGCCGCCGTCGGAGCACACGGGCACGTAGACGCCGGTCTCCTCGTAGTACTCGTCGCGAGCGCGGCAGACGTCGATCAGCGCGGTGGCCTGGCCGCGGCCGATGCCCTTGGTCTCGCGGGTGATGCAGATGGAGCCGCCGCCGATACCGACCTTGATGAAGTCGGCACCGCAGTCGGCCAAAAAGCGGAAGCCCTCGGCGTCGACGACGTTGCCGGCACCGACCTTGACGTCCTCGCCGTAGTTGGCGCGGATCCACTCGATGGTGCGCTTCTGCCACTCGCTGAAGCCCTCGGAAGAGTCGATGCACAGGACATCGGCGCCGGCCTCGATGAGCAGCGGCACGCGCTCGGCATAGTCGCGGGTGTTGATACCGGCTCCGACCATGTAGCGCTTGTCGTTATCGAGCAGCTCGTTGGGGTTGGTCTTGTGGCTGTCGTAGTCCTTGCGGAAGACAATGCCCATGAGGTGATCGTTGTCATCGACGATAGGAAGGGCGTTGAGCTTGTTGTCCCAAATGACGTCGTTGGCAACCTTGAGGCTGATATTCTTGTCGCCTACGATGAGCTGCTCACGCGGGGTCATGAACTCAGAGACCTTCGTCTGGTGGTCATCGCGACTGGGGCGATAGTCACGGCTGGTGACGATGCCCAGGAGCTTACCCTTGGGAGTGCCGTCGTCGGTGACCGGCATGGTGGAATGACCGGTCTTCTCCTTGAGCTCGATGACCTGCTCCATGGTCATGTCGGGGGTCAGCGTGGAATCGGACTGAACGAAGCCGGCCTTGTGATCCTTGACGGCCTTGACCATAGCGGCCTCGGACTCGGCGCTCTGGGAACCGTAAATGAAGGACAGGCCACCCTCGGTAGCGAGCGCGACACCCATGTCGACGCCCGAGACGGACTGCATGATGGCGGAAACCATGGGGATGTTCAGGGTGATTGCCGGCTTCTCACCGCGCTTAAAGCGGGTCAGCGGCGTCTTAAGAGAGACGTTGTTGGGGATGCACTGCGAGGACGAGTAACCAGGGACCAGCAGATACTCCGAAAACGTGTGGGACTCACCGGGAAAGAACGTAGCCATGTTTCTCCTTTTTCCATGCGACCGGTCGGCTGCAGGCCTCGTAGGACCCAGCCCAACCTTGGGCGCCCAATACTGGGGAAGTATCTTAACGCACTTTGACTGCTACAATGCATGATTTAAGAAGAGCACATGAGGGTTTGACGCAGGCCTTGCGTTTGCCCAGCAAACACTTTAGCGGGGAGACGCGGAGCACATGGAGTACAAGACGACGGCAAAGTTGGTCATTCAAGCGTGCGACAAGGATCTGCCGGGCGTCTTCGGCCACGGCTGCGTCTTGCTGCTGCAAGGTATCGCCCGCGAGCACTCGCTCAACCGTGCCGCCAAGAGCATGGGCATGGCATATTCCAAGGCCTGGCGCATCGTAAACGAGGCCGAAGGCCAGCTGGGCTGCAAGCTCATCGAGCGCGACGGCGCCCGCGGATCCACCCTCACCCCCGCCGGCGAGCGAGCCATCGAAGTCTACGAGGAGCTGCAGGCCGACATCAACGATATCATCGCCACCAAAGCAGACGCCCTCATCGCTAGCATCAAAGAGTAGCTAATTTGCGGAGGGCGTTATCTAGGGTGGACGCTACAACCAGGGGGTTGTCGGTGCCGGCGAAAAGGCGGATGGTGCTTGCCTGCTTGCCGCGTGGGACCGAAAGGCGCGTCGTTACGCCGGGGGACGATATACGAAACTCCCCCGGCAAAGCATCGAACAAATCACCCGCACTACGCTCGATAAGGTCAAATTCAACTGCCGGTCCAAAGCCATGCTCCAGGATTCCCGTTGCAACCGCATGGTCGGGGTGCGTGCTCAGCCCGGAGTAGCGCACGTTGCGCACCATCTCGTTCGCAGCCAAATATTCTGCCAGCGCACGGGCGCGGTCGAAGTGTGCCTGCATGCGAGCGTCGAGCGTTTCGAACCCGTACTCCAGCACGCCGGCTTCATCAGCAGACAGATCAAGCACAGGCGCACCGCAGCCCGCAAGCAACACATGCGCGCACTCGGCAGCGGCGTCCACACGATGCCGCTTGAGCTGCGAGCGCGCCACCGAAACGGCGACGAGCTTGCGCGGTGCTCTACCGGCACACACGCGGTCGAGCGCCTCGAGCGACAGCACGGCGCCTAAGCGCAGCGGATCGCATCCAAAGACGCTTGCCACAGTGTTATCAACCACGAGCAGCCCATGGGCCTCGCGAGCCGCGCGACCCAGAGCACGAAGATCGGGGACGCGCAGACCAAACCCGCCGATGGAGTTGACGAACCACCACAGGTGCGGCCCCTCGACATCAAACGAAGCATCAAAGCCCTCGGACGCAGCAGCAAACGCTGCAACCGACGGCTCGCCCACCATAGCCACGTCGCAGGCATCAAAGCCGCGCGCAAACGCATCGGCAAACGCAACCAGGCGGTCACCGGGGCGCACAATCCCCAATTGCGACAACGCTGCTGGCACATGCGAGGCCGCGAGCAACCGCGCTTCACGCGCGCCGGTCCTCAAAGCCCAGGCCTCTTCTAGCTGCTGTACGCCCATGCGGTACCGTCCCTTCAAAACAAAAACCCACGATGCGGGTGTTCCCCGCATCGTGGGCAACGGCTGCAGTATAGCGCCGATAGGCGACTGAACGCCTAAATGTTGAGCGCGCGGTAGATCACGTAAGCCTAGACATTCATCAGCTGATGGCCGAGCTTGAGCGTCTTTAAACCGCTCTCCCCCTCCACGCCATCGAGCGTATTGAGCAACATATTAGTCGCCTCGACGCCACTGGTCAGGTAGCCGTAATGCACGGTGGGAATGCCGCCCGTCAGCACGCGCAAAAATGCGTTGTCGCCAAAACCGCTCACGCGACGCACACCCTCGCCCATGCCGCGAACCTCGTCAAGAGCGCGCAGGGCGCCGGCCGCCATAGTATCGGTCGCGCACGCGATAAGCGAAACATCGGGATCGACGGAGAGCAGTTCGCGTGCAGCGCGATAGCCCGAGTCGAGCGTAAAGGACCCCTGGCAAATCAGGCTCGAATCAAGTGCCACGCCCGCGGCGCGCAAGCCGGCCTCAAAACCACGACGACGGTCATAACCGGCGGCACGGTCTTCCTCGGCAACTCCGATGTAGGCGATCTTGCCCTCAGCACGCTTCGCGAGTGCCTGACCCAGCTCGAAAGCGGCCTCGTAATCGTCGTGATAGACGCACGCCGCGCCCTCGACATGTTGGCCGATCAACACAATGGGCACACGGCACGACTCAATCGCCCGGCGATGCTCGCCGGTAATCATAGTTGCCACCAGCACAATGCCATCGACCGGATGGTTTTGGAATAAATCGAGGTATTCGAGCTCGCGATCGGGGACGTTATCGGTATTGGCAAGAAGCATCTGGTAGCCGCGGCGGCCAAGCACCTGCCCGATGCCCGCCGTAATGCGGCTCACCGACTCGGAATTAATCTTAGGCACGATAACGCCGATGAGCTTGGTGGAGCCGGTGCGCAGCGCTCGAGCCTGGCTGGATCGCACGTATCCGGTCAGCTCAATCGCCTGCTTAATGCGCTCGGCCTTGTCCGTCGATATGTAGCCACCGTTGAGGTAGCGCGAGACGGCGGCGCTCGAAACGCCGGCCAGCTCGGCCACATCTTTCATCTTTACCACGAGCACCCCTGTCGTTGAAATCGCTTTCACCATAATACCCGTGCGGAGCTACATGCGTGTCGCAAGACGGGACGTCACGGTCAATTTAGCTGTCGCAGCACGGGCATCGCAGGGCTTCAACTAGAAACTTCGAAATATAAATGCCGAATCAGTCAAACTACCGATTCGGCACCCCGTTACATTTGCACACAGCGGCAGGCAAAATCCAACTCGAGAACAACTTACTCACTTTGGAAAGACGCATCGCTGTCCGCTGCCAATTCCGAAGGAAGAATTGCCGGCAGCGTCAAAGCCCCCATGGGCGAAAGTCCAGTAACGACCATCAGATAGCTCTTAGCGTGACCATACGCCATGGAAATCGCATTAGAGAGAAGATAACGGCGCGCTTCATCGTCTGAAATGTCGAACGGCATTTTTGTTGACACCGAAATAGCAACCGTCACATCAGCGCGCATTTTTTCCTTTGCATCGTCCCTATCAATCAGACTGCCACACACATACAGCTTTAAGTCTGCACGCTCGCCCGCCTTGTTCCTCAATAGATGGACGTCCTGATAGCTAACGTCAACTTTTAAATCCATATTCTGGGAGGGCTCATTCTCGATATGAAAAGTTGAGTCGACAACAAACAAATGAACAACCTGAATAGGCGCAATGAAATCCTTGCTCATGCAGCCAAACCTCCCGGAATCATCTCAAAGTTCAATCGTTTCGCCGAGCAGTCGCTGTTAAATGAAGACCATTGTTCTCGGACAGAATTATTAGACGAAGAAAACGGCGCCTCATTCGAATAACTGGAAATGACCTGAGGAATGATTTTGATACCCAACGCAAGCTCAAACTTTGCGATTGTTTTCAGCGTCATGTTGGGCTGAGAATTCAACAATTTCGAAAGCGACTGAAGACTCACGCCCATACGCTTTGCCAGCTCGCTTTTACTCAAGCCCGAGCGCTGCATCTCGCGATGAACAATAAACTCAATATCTAGTGCGTGCTCATAGGCACGGGTTTCGCTCGTTTCCGTTTCCGCGTAAAAGTCTGATAAATCGACCTTAACCATTACAAGTCTCCGTTTCGTAAGCGGGCAAAAAAGCGACGCTATGACTCCAAAAGCTGCTTTGCTATCGGGGCCAACTGTTTTGCGCGTTTAATTTCTTTGGAAATATTTCCCGAGCCTTGATGGCCCTTAAACCAAAAAAGCAAAACAATCTTGTCCACGCCTTGGCAAATCGCGTAGACCATTTCTCGATTAACCCCATCAAAACCCTTGAGTTCGTATAGCCCAATCTTAGGCTCGATACATCGAAGCTTTGACGTTCCAGTGACATCCTTTAGTCCGTAATCATAGATTTTTGAAATCTGATTGATCATTTTACGGGCGGTAAACTTCGTTTTAGGATCAGACATCATCTTCTGAAACTGAGAGTTCTCAGGGGAGGTGGTTAGTTCCCAAAAAGGTCGTCCCTCGGGATCAGCATATTCGACAAGCTCATAGTCACTAGCCAAAGGCCACCCCCCCTCCGCTTCAGATGAAACCAAATTTGGTTAATTTATAAGTTAAGTTTAGTCAAATTCAAATACATGGCAAGCCACAAGCCGAGTTCAAGCAATCTGCATTATTAATTCAGAGAAATGTGGGAAAGAAGCGGCAGAAACTACATTGGCACATAAGGCCCTCAGCGAAGTGCCCGAACTTTTATGGTGGCCAACAACATACCTAGGAAGACGAAGGCAAGGCACGCAACCGCCCAGTCACCGTCGCCGATCTTAGGGAGCGCGGCGACCGGCGTCGATCCGGGCCTGGTCTTCTTGGCAATCTTGGTCACAGGCGTCTTGGTGGACGCAGGCGCGGGCTTGGCGTCCGACTTGGGCGACGAATCAGGCGTGGGGGCGGAATCTTCGCTGGGCTTGTTCTCGTCGCTATGCTTTCCTTCGCTTCCGGGCTTTGTATCCCCCGCGGGATTGCCACCGGCAGGTTCATCGGTACCGGGCTGGGTCTTCCCCGCCGGCGGCAGGGCGCCCGCGGGTTCAATTACCACACGCAGCGCTACGGTCCCGCTGGCGTCCATCACGCAGGCGGTACCAAAGGCCCCGCCCGCCGGCGTCACAAACTGCGCGGACGTAAGTGAGCCACTCTCGCAGACAACATCGGCTATGGCGCCGGTCGCGTACACCCAGGAGGCGTCCATGGCAAACTGGCCATCGGAGGCGTACACACCAAAGAAGCGACAATCATCGACCGATCCGTCGCCAGCAGCAACAACGTGCGCGCCACCCAGCCGGGGCCCGAGACACCCGGCTCGTCGAAGGTCTGCCCCACAATGGTAAGGCTATCCACACCCGCGGCATAAGAAGACCCGCCTAGCAAAACGCATAGGCAGGCCAGGCGAGTCTCGAAGAAGCGCGAGACGGCCTCATGCTGGAGCTGCCGCATCACGTATAGCCAACGAAGCGCGGGCGGGACGCCACCAATGGGCAACGTCCCGCCCGCTCTGCGCAATCTCATGCGCATCCAACTTGTAGAGTAAATTCATCGCTCGCGTCGATTACGACCCCAATATTTCCCTAGGAAACACACTCGATAAATCGTTAACACCCATAGCGAAAAGCACCTTTGCGCTGGCATCGTTGCTGAGCTCGTCGCTCAACTTAAGTGCATCAAGCAGTATATTTCGTCGTAACATCTTATAGTCATCCTCAGTCAGCACTAGCTCAAGATCGCTTAAAACCCCTACTAGATTGACATCGTGAGACGGAGACACCCTGGCGCAGAATAGACGTTCGTCATGCGCACAGATATTTCGAAAATCTTTAATGTGATCGTATGCAAGTCTTAGCCTACGCGGGCTGATGCGCTTATCGACTTCATGCGTCTCGGAATAAAGATCAGAAAACGACTTGGCAATGGAATTTCTCATGCTTTCTGGTTGAAACTCGAAAAACTTGAATGCCTGGCCAAGCATTAAGTAATTCATAAGAACCCATACCGGCGTATTGTCGTGATTATTCTCATAATGCCGAATGTAGTCCCTTTTATAATCGCTTTTCCATTTTTGAGACCTACAAAGCACCTTCTCGAAATCACCAATAAGCATGTCGATCTTTTTTCGATAACCAGCATCGGCACGGTAGGATCTTCTATCCAGGTATGCCTCCGGGCTATCTTTATGGGCCATTGCGAAACGATAAGAACAGACGGTTTTAAGCACTGCTTCCGCCTTGTTAAAGTATTCAAACATGAGCAGACGCAATGAACGGTCAAATTCGAATAAACGATATATATCAGAAAACTTCGTACCTTTTACGAATAGCTCGTGGCAAGAATCTCCACGCTGGTCGAGAAACAAATCCTTGTAGCCGTTAATAACCGGATAGTATCCCTCGCGTTCCAAAACTAAACGAGTATTGTTATCGCATTCGAGTCCACGGCTTTCAAGAATAGCAATCTGCTCATCAATAGATTTAAATGGTTTATCCATTTGGACCCCTTAAACGCGAAAACCGCCTTTCGGCGGTTCCCACGGACCAAGCCGGACGTACCGTCGCAAGGCCTCATCACAACGATTACTTTAAGGGAGAACTCGGGGTCCGTCAATCCAATACCACGAATCCCCCAAATCAACCCTTTGAAGAGACCAAACAACCAATTCAGGTAAAATAGCCCCAAGCTCGTATTTCGCCACAATGAAGAAGTCATTTAGCGACAACGGACGCGATATAACGGGCCGTTGTCGGCATGGAGCCGACCCCTTATCCCCTCGGTGGGAAGGGGTCGTGGCCATGGGAATCCCTTGCGCGGATTCTGCCGTCACGACGATGGATGATCAACTCCGACTCTTGATTGGAGCAGATGCGTCGACCGAGCTTTATTGCCTCGCTCTGCGTTGTCGTAACGAAAGAAGCGCGACATGCCCCTTCGCCCTTAACCTGCCAATTGCCATCCGAACGCTTCGTAATGTGCTGATTTCTACCTTTCATAATCACCTCGCCTTCAACTCTGAACTTGCCGATGTGTCTACAGCATGAGATATGTGACAGAAGCCCTCGTGCCGTTTTTTCAAAAGTGTAAGCACTGGCGCGGACAAAAAACGAAGCGCACACAGCAGGACCGTTGACCCACCATGATCTACCCGGCGAGCAGGGTGATTCATTGGAAGCGTCTTTAGCGTACGGGACGGGTATCTACGCCAGCTGGCTCTTGCCGTTTTCCGCATGTTCACGGTGCGAGAGAGCGACATCGTTGACAGCACATAACATTCCCCGCACGGTAACGTCTTTTACGGTGCCTCAAATCTAAGCTCAACCGCCGAGGCATTCCAGGGCATCCCGCGTAACCCTATTAACAAAACGCCTAAATACACATCATTACACTCATGAAAAAAGGGCAACACTCTCTTGTCGAAAGCGTCACCCTTAAAGCTCCCGTAGAGCTTTTGTATCACAGGACAATATCCTACACCATCTCAATGAGATGAAAGGACACATCTAGGCCTGTCGGGTAAAAGCGTGGGCAGGCCACGAATGAACGAGGCAACAGCAGGACTAGCGATCACCGCAATCAAAAGAGCCCAAATAATACAGCGAACCCTTCACAACCGAAGCATTAGGGTCTCGGTCTAAGAAATTGACGCTGTAAGAAGGAGATCCAACGTAAACGTGAGTCTTACCGCCCTCGCAACAGAACAAAATATCGCCAGCGCTGTTCTGTGTCAGAGTGTTGTAATTCGAGTAATACTCAAGCTCGTCTGACGGAGCTTTTCCCACAACGATCAACCGAGGGTCCAGCTTATCCAGCCATGTCTTAGGAACGCGACCGGACTTCCGTCCATGATGCGGCGCAAAAAGAATGTCCACAGGCGAAAGCGCAATGTCACCTTCGATCGCCTCCATGTAGTCATTCTCCATGTCACCAAGCCAAAGCGCACGGACCCCTTCATCAAGAGAGTAGACAATCGCAGGACTAATATTATTGGGTTTATCAGAGCTTTCGGCATCCCGCAAAGCATCCCGGAAGGTCTCATTATTCACATCGGGCCAGAGGACGCTAATCCCAGCAGAACCGCGCTCACCATCAGAAACGTTCATCCATTTACGCTTACACCCCTTGTATATTTTGTAAGCGCACGACGACTCCTTCAGATCTTTATACTTTTTGAAACTCTCAGTCTCCGTGGACTTGGAGACATTATTGTCAACGTAATAGAAATTCTTAATAAGCCCGAGCTCATCAAGATACTCAATACCCTGAATATGATCTTGGTCCGGATGCGTACTGATAAAACGAACGACGCCCTTTTTCCCTGCAAGGTTTTTGACCTCATCAAGGATTTCCGACTTACGCTCATCGGTAATATTACAGTCAATCATGCTGAAGTTATCAGTATTGTGATTGATATAAAACATGTCGCCGTTATCAACGGACAGAGACTTAATCTCGCTCATGGTTATCACACTCCTCAAGATTGAAGTTGATTCGTTTTTCTACATACCGTTCCTGCTTGATCCAGGAGGCAACAAATAAGGCGATAAAAGAGCACAGCGCCGCTGGAAGCCGATGAGATTCCGGCAACAATGATGCAAGCAGAATAATTACGAGCAGGACACCGGCCCCCGCCAGGCTGCGATACATATTTGAAATCATTAAGAGCTGCTCGACCTTTGGATCGCGTTTCTGAGCATATGCAAAGGCAGAATAGTCCCGCTTTCCGGTCGGTTGTAGTTTGCGGACCAACGGTTCAATGCAAAGAGAGCCAATCCGCGACGCAATAAGACCGAGAACATAACTCATCACAAATAGTGCCAGCCAGTTAGAGCAGTCGATACAACTGCCCAACGGCATCTGACTGACGGAATATGTTACGAGTGCACCCGGTAAGAGCACATTGAACAGATCGTAAGCAGAGATTTTTCCAAGCAAATCATCTAGATAGTTATTGGCCAATAATTACGCACCTCCAATAATCCAAAAGCCATCCTTCGCATTTTTTACAAACTAACCCACCCCGCCACGCAAGTGTCAGGTTCTTGAAGAAGAGCTATTTGGAAATGATTTGAACAAACGGGGGCGCATACTGCTGTTGACCAATAAGCGCACACGCCCCTAAAGAAATTTAATGGACCATCAATATGGCCTCGATTTTGACAACTATTCCATCCGACTCCTTCCGAACAATTAGGTTGTAATGGGGAAACGACGCTTCTCGTTGTTTCAATTGTAGCCCTTCGCCAGTTCCATATCCTGTTTTCTTTTTTGATGATGAGCACAAGATGTTGTGTTTTAACAGGTAAACGCAGCTAAAATAATGCGGAACTTATTCACGCGAAATTACGAGTCAGCTCATCCCCTTGTAGACAGCACCCTTGACCTGCATGAAAACATAATTAGACTCAATCGCTTTCGCCCGGTACAAAGTCATCCACATCGAATACCTGTTCGAAATTAACAAAAGATTTTGCTTGACCAACATGTTGAGACGCCTGCTTATTGCCCGGTCGTAAGCCGCAATAAACTAGGCAGCAGCCTCGCTGACTTTTCCTGAAAGGCCTCAGTGTCGAGTCTCGAAGAAGCAGAAGACGGCCTCATGTTGAAGCTGCCGCATTGCGTATAGCCAACCCAGCACAGGTCAGAGCGCCGCCAGGGACTAAAGCGGGCCCGCCCCCTCCTCTCCCCCAACATTACCCAGAAAGATCGCTGATGTTGACTGGGGTTCCCGTAAAATAAACCGCAACTAAATATGTGCGGAGTGCCGGCCTGGAGCTGCCTTCGGACCCTATTGGCTGCTCACCGAGAGGCTCCGCTATGAAACGACCCCTTTACTACCTGCTCTGCGCGATCGCGTGCACGTCCATGGTCGGCGCGACGATGCCCATGGCAGCCATTGCGGAGGCGATTCAGCCTCAAGCAACAGCCGAGCAGCAGGCGCAAGCCGACGCCACGAGCAGCGACACAGGCAAGGCCGAAGACGGCAGCAACACAAATGCGACAGCGGATACCGTAGAGGACGGCGCCGCAACATCCACCGGCGCCAGCGCAGTCAACACGGAAAGCGCCAACGGCACCCCCACCACCCCCCGCACCCCCGCCGCAACCGCCGCAACCACCACCCCCCCCCCCCCCCCCCCCCCCCCCCCCACCCCCCCCCCCCCCCCCCCCCCCCCCACCCC
>UQKQ01000011.1 GCA_900541645.1 uncultured Collinsella sp. | reverse complement strand
CCGCTGGGACCCCGATGAGGTCCTGCCGTTGCGCTTGGTCCGACCGCCGCAGTAGGGGCAATAAACGGCCTTCATGGACACCTCTTCCGAAAGGGTGTTTAACGGTTCCGGAAAAGGGTATCTACCGGCGGGAACGATAGGCAACCGGACACACATTCTGTCCGAGTGGTTAAAAGCGGGCACGGAATTTAAACGGCTGAAAAAGGGGCATCGACCTGCGCCGATGCCCCTAAAGTGGACACACATTTTGTCCTATAAGCCGCAAGATTTTGGTCAAGCGGGCGGAGAGGGATAACAAAAAGGCCCCCGCAAAGCGGAGGCCTTAGGCAAGGCTATGTCGAGATGCAGGATTCGCGCTACTCGCAGAGCGAAAGGGCGGCCTCGTCGGCAACGACAACGCAGTTGGTGTGCAGCTGCAGGATCGAAGCCGGGCACGCGGGCGTAACCGGGCCATAGCACATGTCATGCACGGCCTGAGCCTTGGCCTCGCCGTTGGCGACGACCAGGATCATGCGGGCATACATGATGGTCTGGGTGCCCATGGTGTAGGCCTGACGGGGAACGTCGTCGATGCTGTCGAACAGGCGGCTGTTGGCCTGAATGGTGCTCTCGGTGAGGTCGACGCAGTGCGTGCCCTTGGAGAAGTGGTCATCGGGCTCGTTGAAGCCGATGTGGCCGTTGTTGCCAATGCCGAGCAGCTGCAGATCCGGGTAACCGGCGGCGGCGACGATCTTGTCGTACTCAGAGCAGGCAGCGGCGGCGTCGGGGTTGGAACCGTCGGGCACATGCGTGTTGTTCAGGTCGATGTTGATGTGATCGAAGAAGTTCTCACGCATGAAGTAGTGATAGCTCTGGGGATCGTCGTGCGAAAGGCCGCGATACTCGTCCAGGTTGTAGGTGCTGACCTCGGCAAAGTCGACGTCGCCCTTCTCGTACCAAGCAGCGAGCTGCTTGTAGGCACCGATCGGGGTGGAGCCGGTGGCAAGGCCCAGCACGCAGTCGGGCTTGAGAATAACCTGCGCCGAGATGATATTGGCTGCCTTGCGGCTCATATCCTCGTAGTCTTTAGCTTTAATGATCTTCATTACGCGTCCTTTCTCGTACAAGAGAGGCAAGGCTCCCCTTACAAGCACTTGCCAGCGGCCCGCGTCGGCCGCAACCAACGTGTGCGGCCACCAGGGCGAGGTCGCGTAATGTATGTGTCTCGTGTCTAGCCGCGTCGAGGCCCCTGCCCGTCCACGGTGACCCGAAGCCTTTTAGCTTCGGACAAATCCCATCTTGCCACGGAGGGCGTCCTCTTTCAAGGGCGCCCTCCGTAAACGTGTTTGAATTGTAGGCTAATGGCCACGTGCACTTGTTAGCGCTCGCGAGCAACGATGAGCTGGTCCATCTCTTCGACATGCACGCCAACGGAACCCTTGATGCTCGAAAACTCAACAGAGTTGCACACCAAGATGGGAACCGTCACATCGTAGCCCTCGGCAGCAATTGCCTCGCGATCGAACTCAATGAGCACATCGCCCTTATGGACGATGTCGCCCACTTGCGCATGTACGGTAAAGTGCTTGCCCTCAAGCTGAACAGTGTCCAAACCAACGTGGATGAGCACGTCCAAGCCATCGACCGTGTTAAGCGCAACAGCGTGTCCCGTGGGAAAAATGGCCTCGACCTTGGCATCAGCCGGTGCAATCACACGCGTGCCGGTAGGCTGAATCGCCACGCCCTGGCCCAAAAGGCCGGTGGCAAATGTCTGGTCGTTTACCTCGGAAAGCGGAATGACGTCGCCCGAGATGGGAGCATCCAGCGTAAGGACTCGACCACGCATACCAAAAGACCTTAGGACTTTAGTGAACATGCTCCCCCTCGGACATACCAATCGCCCAAAATAGCCTTAACAGTTTACCACTTGGCACTCGTTTTTGACCATTAGGGAAGTTCGCGCTTGACAACCTCGACGATGTCGTCAACAACGCGCTGGGTCAGCTCGTGCGTCTCGGCCTCGGCCATAACGCGGACCAGCGGCTCGGTACCGCTCGGACGCACCAGAATGCGACCGCGGCCGTCAAGTTCCTTCTCGGCAGCAGCGACAGCATCCCAGATGGGCTGGCAATCGTCCAGACCAGCCTTGTTGTCGGAATGCACGTTGACGAGTACCTGCGGGTACTTCTTCATGATGCCGGCAAGATCAGTGAGGGTACGACCGGTGCGCTTGAGCACGGCCAGCAGCTGCAGAGCCGTCACCAGGCCGTCACCGGTGGTGTTGTGCTCCAGGAAGATGATGTGGCCGGACTGTTCGCCGCCGATGACGGCGCCATCCGCGAGCATGCGCTCCAAAACGTAGCGGTCCCCCACGGCGGTCTGAACCATCTCGAAGCCCTGCTCCTTCATAGCGATGGAGAAGCCAAGGTTGCACATGACGGTCGAGACGATCTCGGAGTTGGCGAGCTTGCCGCGGGCGGCGAGGTCAGAACCGCAGATAGCCAGGATGTAGTCACCGTCGATCTCATTGCCCTCGCCGTCGACGAACAGCACGCGGTCGGCGTCGCCGTCGTGGGCCAGGCCGATATCGGCGTGGGTGCGCAGCACGAGCTCGCGCAGGGGCTCAAGGTGAGTGGAGCCGCACTCAACGTTAATGTCGGTGCCGCAGTAATCAGTGTTGATGGCATGGACCGTGGCGCCCAGGCGCTGCAGCGCAGCGGGCGTGGTCTGGCAGGAAGCACCGTGGCCGCAGTCGACGGCAACAACCAGGCCATCGAGCTTAAGGCCGTCGAGCGTGCTGATGGCATGATCGACATAGGCCTTGCGGGCGTCTTTCATCTTGATGATGTGACCCACACCGGCGCCGGTCGGCAGCGTGTCGGCAGCCATGGCCTCCTCGGACATGACCCAGGCGCTGATCTCTTCCTCGACAGCATCGGGAAGCTTCATGCCCTTGCGGCTAAAGAACTTGATGCCGTTGAACTCCGGCGGATTGTGCGAAGCGGAGATGACGATGCCACCGTCGAGCTCGTTTTGGACGGTGAGCAGCGCCACGGCCGGCGTAGGGATAACGCCGCAGCAATGCGGACGGCCGCCCTCTGCCATAATGCCAGCGGTCAGAGCACTCTCGAGCATGGTACCCGAAAGGCGCGTGTCGCGGCCGATGCAGATGTCCGGGCCAAGGAACTTGGTCGCCGCGCGGCCCAGGCGAAACGCGAGGTCGCACGAGAGGTCGGCATTGGCGACGCCACGGACGCCGTCGGTACCGAAGATGTTCTGGGGCATAGGATCGCTCCTTCCCTAGCAGGCGATATACAACCGCCCGCCCTAGTCGAAAAAGAAAAGCGGGACCCGCCGAGGAATCGGCAGGCCCCGCTTGTACATTGTATCTCGAAAGGAGATAAAACCTTAGCGCTTGGAGAACTGGGGAGCGCGGCGGGCCTTCTTGAGGCCGTACTTCTTGCGCTCGACCACGCGAGCATCGCGCGTAAGGAAACCGGCCTTCTTGAGGTCAGCACGGTAGTCGCCAGCGTTCAGAAGAGCGCGAGCGATGCCCAGACGCAGAGCGCCGGACTGACCGGAGATGCCGCCGCCATCGCACAGAGCGATAACGTCGAACTGACCGGCGGTGTCGGTCACCTTGAAGGGAGCAAGGGCGTTCTCAACGAGCTGATGACGGCCGAAATACTGCTCGGCGTCACGCTTGTTGATGGTCACCTTGCCGGTGCCGGGGACGAGACGGACGCGGGCGACGGCGTTCTTACGACGGCCGGTACCCTGGTAGACAACGGTGTTCTCAGCCATCTTTAAGCCTCCAGCTCAATCTTCGTGGGGTTCTGGGCAGCATGCGGATGCTCGGCACCAGCGTAGACCTTAAGCTTGGTCATCTGGGCACGGCCGAGGGTGGTCTTGGGCAGCATACCGCGAACGGCGCGCTCGATGACCTTCTCCGGGTGCTTCTCCATAGCCTGGCGGAAGCTCTCAGCCTTGAGGCCGCCGTTGTAGCCGCTGTGGCGATAATAGGTCTTCGTGTCGGCCTTGTTACCGGTAAGCTGGACCTTATCGGCGTTGATGACGACAACGAAGTCGCCGCAGTCGCTGTTGGGCGTGAACTGGGGCTTGTTCTTACCGCGCAGGATCATTGCGATCTGGGTGGCAAGACGGCCCAGGACAGCACCATCGGCGTCGACGAGAACCCAGTTGCGCTGGACCTCGCCCTGCTTGGCGTAGTGAGTCGATTTCGAAATCACTTAGACTCCTCCATGTTACAGTACGTGTTGTTACAGAGATTCACGGGGCTCTGCAAGTAACCCGTCCATATTACCCCGCTCGCCGTACGAGTCAACAGGTATTTTGGCTCCGACCAGAGTTTCTGCACATGTCATCCACGAGCCGTGATGTCGCAGCGTTGACGCTCGACAAACGCCTCGATATCTCCCAGCAAGCGCTTTGCCTCCTGACGGCCCTGGATATACAGGTCCAAAAGCTTTGCCGGATCGTGCTCGACATGGCCGACCTCGACCGGCTTTTGCGGAGCAATGACCAGCGCGCGGCCCTCGCGCTCATACTTCCACAGGTGCATGCGCTGGAGGTTATAGCGGTCGTGGCGCGTCTCGATAGCCTCGAGCAGATAGGGGTAGTCGACATAGCGGGCGCGCGCGGCAGGCATAAACTCGTAGGGCTTTTTCTCGTACGAGCGGTCCTGCGTGACAATGACAACCGCGCGATCGAAGCCCGCCTCCTCCAGCACGTGCTCGATGGGGACCGAATCGGCTACGCCGCCGTCGACGTATTTGTGCCCGTCGATCTCGACCGGCGGCGTCACCAGCGGCAGCGACGTCGAGGCACGCACGGCATCGAGGTCGAGCACGGCGCTTTTGACCGGCAGGTAGGCAGCGGTTCCAAACAGCATGTCCGTCGCGACGGCGTACATCTCGATAGGGCTGGCGTCGAACGTCTCGTTATCAAAGGGATCCAGGCGGTCCTGGATATCGTTGAAGATAAAGTCGTAACCCACGATGGAGCCCGTGGATGCGAAGGATGCGGCACCCATGTAGCGGTTGTCATTGCAGAAGGTCAGGTTGATGCGATTGACGCGACCGATCTGGTGCGACTTGTAGTTGACGCCGTTGAGCGCACCGGCCGAAACGCCGTACACCGCCGGAATTTCGACACCGGCCTCCATGAGAACGTCGAGCACGCCGGCGGTAAACTGCCCACGAAAACTGCCACCCTCCAAGACGAGCGCGACCTTGCCGGCGTTCTTTGCCTTATCTTCTGCAGTCATATTGACCTCCTGCGATTGCGTTTTGGCTTTCTTCTACCCAGTTTTGGAATGGAGGGCGCATGGGTTTTGGAGTTGAGGGGGCGGCTGGCGGAAAGCACGTCCCGTTCTGAGGGGCGATTCCGGGATGCGCTTTCCGCCTGGGTTGCCATGGGGAAAGCATGTCCCACTCTACGGCTCGATTCCGGGTCGCAGCTTCCACTTGAGGCGTCATCCGGAAAATGTATCCCATTCCGAGCTTAGATTCCGGGATGCGGTTTCCGCCTGGGCAGTCATTGGGAAAACGCGTCCCACTCTGCGTCACTGAGGCGTTTTCTTTACGCCCGCGCCCTGCATAGAGTTCGATTCTCCGCGGTACGGGGGATCCGTTGATGCTGGGCGAGGCCAGCTGAAATTCGATAAACATCGCATCTATATTGGGCTGAAGCTTTGCGCGAAGAATCCGCGTATTTGCTGCACCGGCTTCGGCCGGCTGCCGCCGCCCTCGCCCGCGGGCTACAAACGCTTCGCGTTTGCTTAACGCCCGCGCCCTGCACAGAGTTCGATTCTCCGCGGTACGGACTAGAAATAAAAAGACAGGTAGATACGAATATCTACCTGCCTGTTACTTATGGTGGAGGCGCGGAGAATCGAACTCCGGTCCACGAAAGCCCCCTGATTGGCATCTCCAAGCTCAGTCGCTGGTTTAGTCTCGGACGCCTTGCGCGCAGCGACACGCTCGCGACGTCCTAACCGGTTCGGTCTTAGCCCGCGCCATACCGATTACGTGCGCAGGAGCATTCCCCTAAGATGACGTCGCGCCGGTGTCGGGGAAATCACCGGGTTGACGCGCCGCTATAAATTAAGCAGCGAGAGCCATAGGCTCAAAAGAAGAGTTGTTGTCAATTCAATTTGACGGTACCCCTGTTTAACGAGGCGAGGAGACCTCGGCTTGCTTCCTCTCTCAGAGCTATCGTGTCGAAACCAGTCGCCCCCGAATGTCGGGAAAGTCTGGATGGTATCGGGCCTGCAAACACCCGATAACCGTCGACTTTTCAAGGAACATACGGGGCGAGCCCCGCTTGTGGAGTGTTATCTTACCACGTTCTGAAAGCGGACAGCTGTTCTATGCACGAGCTGTGAAGACCCCAATGTGCGCCGCACTTCGCACTTTTGTTACCGATCGCGTCACGTATATTTTCGCCAAGCAAAATTGACCCGTCGAAAGGACCGTTATGGATACCAAGCAGCAACTCGTCGATGCCCTCGCAGGCCTGGGCTCAACCATTACCGAAGCTATGGATGTCATCGAGGGCTTTGTCCCCTGCGGACATCCCGCCCTCACGGTATCGAACGCACTCGTCGCGCTGGACGTTGACGATGATGCAGCTCTCGCCCAGCAGCTTGAGACCGTCGAGGGCTTTATCGACCACGTGAGTGAGAACCGCGGCGTGGCCGCCTACCACGGTATCGAGGTCGAGCTCGCGGGTCCCAAGGCCGATCTGTTCGCAGCAATCCGCGAGGTAGGCACCCTTATGCAGACCGCAGGCGTCAAGAACACCCAGGTCAACGAGTGGGTCTACCGCAGTCTGGCAGCACTCGACAGCTCCGACGAAAAGGCAGCCGAGCAGCTCGCAGAAAGTCCCGCCATCAAGGCCGAGCTTTTGTAAATAGCAGACGCGGGCCCCTTGGCGCATCGTCGTCCAAGAGGCCCGCAAACAGTTCGCGTCAACCGATTGCCGCGCCGCCGCATTCGGCCAAGGCAAGAATCGGCATCATTTGACGAGGTGTCTTTGCTGCAAGATCGGCATGTTCGAGCAGTTTTCGATCGTTGGTCACCAAGTAATCGACCTGGGCGCGTTTGCATGCGGCGAGTACCAAGTTGTCCTCGTAATCGCGATGGAGCGCTAAGTATTTGTCGGCCAGCCAAAGGTCCGACGCATCTGCACCCACGGCCGTGGCGTTTTCGGTCATGTTCCGAACAAACGCCAGCGCCGCATCGCCAATCGCGCGGGCAGAAGCCTCGCCGAGCGCTCCCCCGCTGGCAAGAACGCTGCGCTTCAGTTCGTGCTGTACAACATACAGTACGTCCTTGGCGATGTGCACCGGAAAGAACAGCAATGCCCCCGCCTCCGTCGCCTGCCCAATAAACGCACGCGCGGCAAGCGACTCGGCATGGTCGACGCAAAACGAATCAACCCATACGTTGGCATCCAAATGCAAAAGACCTGCGCCCGGACGACACCGATGCCGTCTGGGCGCAGGCCAGATAACGTGGGCGAACACGTCTGCTAACGCAGGTAAGCCTTCGCGTTGCTCAGGCTGTAGGCAATCGTCGAGCCGTTGTGCAGCAGTGACGACGTCTGCGGGGTAATCGCGCCGGTAATACCCAATGCCAACAGCGCCGAGTTGGTGAGCATCACCTTAGAGTAGGAGCTCGTCAGACGATCAATGAGGCCCTGGCTCATGCGGCGCAAACGCACGATCGCGGCCAGATCCGTGTCGGTCAGGATGATATCGGCGACCTCCTTGGCGATGTCGCTTCCGCCACCCATTGCCAGCCCCACGTCGGCCAAACCGAGTGCCGGCGAATCGTTGACGCCGTCGCCCACCATGGCAACGTGGCGCCCCTCACCCTTAATGCGCTCCACATAGGCGTACTTGTCCTCGGGCAGCAGCTCGGCCTTAAACTCGTCGACACCCGCCTCGCGCGCAATGCGCTCGGCCGTGCGCTCGGAATCGCCCGTGAGCATAACGACATGCTTGACGCCCAGCGCATGTAGGTCGGCGATGGCCTCACGGACGCCGGGCTTGAGCGGATCCTCGATGCCGAGCACGCCGACGACCTTGCCGTCGACCGCCAGATACAGCGGCGACAGGCCTTGCATCTGGAGCTCGATTTGCTCCTTGATGTCGGACTCGAGCTGCGCACCCTCGTCCTCAAATACAAAGTGCGCCGAACCGATAATGGCGCGACGCCCCTCGATGGACGAAGCGATGCCGTGCGCCACGATGTACTCGACCGCGGCATGGCGCTCGCGGTGCTCAAGCCCGCGTTCGCGGGCGGCGTTGACCACGGCACGCGCCACCGGATGCGGGAAATGCTCCTCCAAGCAAGCGGAAAGACGCAGGACCTCGTCCTCGCTCCAGCCATCGGTGGTGAGCACGCAAGCCAGGCGCGGCTGCGCCTCGGTAAGCGTGCCGGTCTTGTCAAACACAATGGTGTCGGCCTTGGCAAACGACTCAAAGTACTTCGCGCCCTTGACCATGACGCCCATCTTGGCAGCATCGCTCATAGCGGTCATGACGGCAACGGAACCCGTGAGCTTGAGTGCACACGAGTAGTCGACCATCAGCGCCGCCGAGGTCTTGATGAGGCTGCGGGTGGTAAGCGCAACCAGGCCCGCGAGCAGGAAGTTCCACGGGACGATCTTGTTGGCAAGGTCCTCCATATGCGACTGGCCCTCGGACTTGAGCGAGTCGGCCGTCTGCACGAGCGAGACAATTGAGCGCAGTTTGGTTTGCGCCGTATTGGCGCGCACACGCACCAAGACGCTGCCGTCCTCCACGACGGTGCCGGCGAACACGTCGTCGCCCACGCTGCGCTCAACGGCCAGCGGCTCGCCGGTCAGGGTCGCCTGGTTGACCATAGCGCTCCCCCGCTCGACGACACCGTCGATGCAAATGGACATGCCAGTGCGCACGGCGACCAGATCGCCGGGCTCGAGCTCGGTCGCAGCAACGCTTACCTCGGTGTCGCCGACAACCTTTTGCGCCTTGTCGGGTACATCGAGCAGCGAGTTGATGAGCTCGTTTTCGCTCATGGCGCGGGTGTAGTCCTCGAGCAGCTCGCCCACGTTGAGCAGGAACATTGTCTGGCCCGCGGTGTCGACATCACGCTTGACGAACGAAATGCCGATGGCCGAAGCGTCGAGCACGGGAACGGTCAGGCGCGGCTGCGCGAGCTCACGGAGGGCGGCACGCAAAAAGGCCATGTAACCGGCCACGACAAACACCGCACGCAGGGGCGTGGGCAAGAACCAGCGGCGCGCGTAGTGGGCGCCGACGAGTGTCGCCAGGTCCATAACGAGTTTTTGCTTGCGCGGCTCAAGCTGCATCACATAGCCCGACTTGGCATCGGCGATAGCTTGAGCATCGAGTGCGCCCAAGGCGTCGAGCACGCTCGCGCGACGTGGCTCGTCGTATTCGAGCGCCATCTGGCCAATACGGCCATATACGCGCACCTTGTGCACGCCGTCGATATCGCCGCTGAGCTTAAGAAGTGCATCGAGATCGCTCTCTGGCACAGGACCCGCCAATTGAAGACGGGTCCTGCCGGGGATCTCGCTGATAATCGAGAATCTCATAGTTTGTGCCTGGGAGCGTTACTCTGCTGCCTCGTCAGCAGCGGCCTCGCTCTGGGTGATGTAGGCCGCCTCGGCAACCATGTCGTCGACATTAGCCTTGGCCTGCTCGACCATGTCCTGGTAGCCGTTCTTGATGCGCATGCCGCACGCGATACCCTGCACGCAGGCGTTCTTTACCGGAGCGCTGGTGAGCAGCTTGATGCCAGCCGTACCAAGCAGAAAACCGCCACCAACAAGCAGGGTGTTGAACGTGGACTTCTTCATGATGTCTCTCCCTTTTGCCGCATTGGACGCGGCATGGTGCCTCAGCACCCGAGTAAACAAGTTTGCTCGAGCACGCTTTTGAAATATCTCAATTTTATCTAACTATCTAGGTCAGCCATGGCTAACCTTTTGAAAATTAACGATGCGGAGTAACCGATTGTCAATGTGACAAAGGGACTGTCCCTTTGCCCCTTCTTACAACTGCCAGGTAGCTGCTTCCTTTTGCAGCGCCACCATGCGGGCGAATTCTCCACCTGCCGCCTTGAGCTGCGCCGGAGTGCCCTGCTCGGCAACCACACCATCCATGAGTACAACGATTTTGTCGGCATTTTCCACCGTACGCATACGGTGGGCAATAACGATAACCGTCTTACCTGCAAGCAGACGGGAGAGCGCCTGCTGAACCACGGTCTCGTTCTCCACATCCAAGCTCGCCGTCGCCTCGTCCAACAGCACGATCGGCGCATCTTTGAGCAGCGCACGGGCGATGGAGATGCGCTGGCGCTCGCCGCCGGACAGCTTGGAGCCGTTCTCGCCGATCATGGTGTTGTAGCCCTGCGGCATGCGGCTCACAAACTCGTCGCAGTTGGCGGCACGCGCAGCCGCAAGCACTTGCTCATCGGTGGCGCCACGACGCCCGAGGCGGATGTTTCCCATCACCGTGTCGTCAAAGAGTAGCACGTCTTGGAACACAATGGCGTAGTCGCGCAGCAGCACCTCGGGATCCACGCTCGCAACATCCACGCCGCCCACGGTGACCGTGCCCGCGGTGGCATCCCAAAAGCGCGCGGCCAGGCGGCTCACCGTAGACTTACCGGAGCCCGAAGGACCGACCAGTGCCGTGACCTCGCCTTCCTTGGCGGTAAAGCTCACATCGGTAAGAACTTTCTCGCCGGCGCGGCCGTCCTCGCCCGCACCATAGCCAAATGCCACGTGATTGAACACCACATCGTGGCCTACGGGCTCAAACTGCTCGCTGCCCCGCGCCACGGGCTCTTCCATGATGGAACGCATGCGCTTGGCCGACGACTCGGCGGCAAACAGCTCGGACATCAGCATCAGTGCCTGATCAAAGGGCGCATAGATGCGGCTCACCATAAGCAGGAAGGCAAACATCATCAAAAAGTCGACCTGGCCGGAGGCGACCATCGCAGCGCCCGTGACCAACGTGGTGGCAATCCCCAGGCGCAGGATGGCAAAGGCGGAGTTGACCAAAAGCCCATTGGCGAGCTCGCCCTTGGTGGTCTCGCGCTCCTCGGCATCGATCACGGCGTTGAGCCCCTCAAGATAATGAGCCTCCTGGTTGGTGGCGCGGATCTCGCGCACGCAGTCGAGCGTCTCCTGGATCGCCTCGGTAACCTTGACCTTCTCGGCACGCACATGGTCGAACACCGGGATCATGGGGCCGCGCGTCAGATACAGCACGGCAAAGGCCACGGGAACGCTCCAAAACGCCGCAATCGCCAGCTGCCAGCAAAAGAACAGCGACGCCACGAACACAATGACGCTTGCGATGATGGCACCCCAAAGCTCTCCCAGCACGTGGCTGTAGGCGTGCTCCATGGCCTGGACGTCGCCCATAATGGTCTCGGTTAAATCGGCCAGATCACGACGGCCAAAAAACGACAGCGGCAGCTTGCGCAAGCGCTCGGCGATCTCCATACGCTGCTTGCCGCACTCCTCGTAAAAGATGCAGTAGGTGTAGTAATACTGCTGCCAGTTAGAGGCAAAGAGCAACACGAAAAAGACCAGGAGGCCGCCCACAATCGGCAGGGCATCCGGCAGGTCGGCACCGGTGGCGAGATGTTCGACAAAACCGGCCATGACCAGGAACAATAAGCCCATGCCGGCCATGGTAATGAGATTGGTGAGCGCGGTCCAGAAAATGCCGCGTTTTACGCCGGCGACGCCTTTATCGGATAGGAAATACTTCTTTTGGAATGAGGCGAACATTTAGGCCTCGCCTCCCTTCGTGACGGCGGCATCCGCGGCAGCAGTGATCTTCCAGCTCGCGGCCTGTTCGTATTCGGCCCACATCTTGGCATACAGACCCTCTTGGGACAGCAACTCGGCATGGGTGCCAGTCTCCTGCACGCTACCTTGGTTGAGCACCACGATCTTGTCGGCCCCCACCACGGTCGAAAGCCGGTGCGCGATCATAATGACTGTGCGACCCGCCGCCAGTTTGCTAAAGGCACGCTGGATGAGCGCCTCGTTCTCGGGGTCGGCAAACGCTGTGGCCTCATCGAGCACCACGATGGGCGCGTCCTTAAGGATTGCGCGGGCGAGTGCCACGCGCTGGACCTCGCCGCCCGAAAGGTACGCCCCGCCGGCGCCGAGCATGGTGTCGATGCCCTGCGGGAGCTTGGCCACGATATCGTCGCACTGGGCCGCGGAGAGGGCCGCGCGCACTTCGTCGTCAGTAGCTGTAGGCTTGGAGGCACGCACGTTATCGGCAAGTGTTTGCCGGAACAGCTGGTTGGTCTGAAACACAAAGGCGACCTGGTCCATAAGCTCGTGCGGATCCATGTCGCGAACGTCTACACCGCCTACGAGCACACGACCTGCGGAAACATCCCAAAAACGCGGGATCAGACTGGCACAGGTTGACTTACCGCCGCCAGAGGGACCCACCAACGCGAGGGTGCTACCTGCAGAAACGCTAAAGCTCACATGGTTGACGGCAGGTGCCTCGGCACCCTCGTAGGTAAAGCTCACGTCCTCAAATCGCACGTCGCCGCCGGCGGGGTGCTTGGGCTGGGCAGGCACGGAGAGCTGCTTGGAATCCATGACGCTTCGAATGCGAGCCAGCGAATCGGCACTCATCTGAGAGGCCTCGCCCACAAACATGAGCTTGGTCATGGCCGTTGGTACCACGGCCGAAAATATCGCGTAAAACGTGAAGTTGGCCATAAAATGCGCGAAGTCCGTCTCGCCCGGCGCCAACAGCAACGCCACGGGCAACAGGAATGTCACAAGACCATTGAGCGCGGTAAGGTTGAGCACCTGCGGGCCTCGGCAGAACGTGCCCGCATAGTTTTGCGCCATGTCGGCGTATTCGGCGATCGCGTCGTGGAACGCCTTAAAGGAGTAGACCGTCTGCTGGAACACCTTGACCACGGGGATGCCGCGCACGTATTCGGTGCCGGTCTTGTTCATCTTGACCAGCGCGCCCATGTAGGCCTTCATAAACTCGGCGCCCTTGCCGCTCATCATGGTGGCCATGGCGCAAAACGAAACGACGACCGAGATTAAGCATGCCGCGCCCAAGCGCCAATCGAGGGCGAAAAGCAGCACGAGCAAGCCCACGACCATGGCGGCGGCGCCTGCGATATCGGGCAGCATGTGTGCGAGCAAAGTCTCTGTGGAAGCGGCGCATCCGTCTACGATACGGCGCAGCTCACCGGTGGCGTGTGTGTTAAAGTAGCCAAGCGGCAGCTTAAGCAGGTGCTCGCTCGTAGTCTTGCGAATATTGGACGCGCAGCGAAACGCAGACAGGTGCGTGCACATGAGCCCCACGAAATAGACCACGATGCTTGCCAGCGCAAACCCCACGGCCCACCAGCCATACGTCGCGATGCCGCAGGCTTCGCTCCAGTTAGGTGCCACGGCGATCAGATCGCGCGCGACAAGCCAAATGCACACGTACGGGCCAAAGCTCAGCAGCTGCGAGAGCGCCGAGAGGGCCATGCCCAAATATGTTAGGAATTTACGGTCGCCGGCATATGCAAGCAGCTCGCCGATACCGCCGCCTTCCTTTTTTGATCCCTTTGCCATGAGATTCCTTTCTAACGGCTTGAGAGTTAACCGTAATGAACTTATCATTGATGTGTTAGCCATGGCTCACAATCGAGCCAGGCGTGGACGTTTCTGCAAAGGAAAGGGACGCTTTTGCAAATACGGCGGGCAGCGACCGACATAACCGAGCTCTATGCACCGCAGTTTGAGCAGTTTGGCCTGGAGCTTACCGGCAAGGGCGCCGTCTTTACCGGCGAGGTGGCAAACGATCGGGCGCACGGACGCGCATGGATCATGCCCCTCTCCCCTGCCTGCATCGTCATGGAGCATTACATTACCCCGACGCACGATATGTACCTGGCCGAATACACACCCGAACCGTACGCGTGCGTGAGCGAGGTCAGCGCGCCCACGCTCATGTGCATGCCCGAAGCCGGCATAACGCCTGCGAACCTTAAACCCCTGCATGGACCGTGGCCGAACAGCGCGGTGTGCAGCTTTATCCAAGATAGCTGCGGCGAGGAGCTAAGTCCGCTGTTTGCAGGGCAGCTTTATCACTCGCGCTCGGTGCTCTTTTTGCCCGGGTATTTTGACGAGCTGGAGCATCGGTATCCCACTGAGTTCGTAGGAGTCTTTGAAGCGTTTGCCGAGTCATGGCACGAGGAGGCGACGTCTGCCATCTGCCACACGCTGCGCCGGATTAACGAGGACCGCGCCCGCACCGTAGGCGGACACGTCTATATGCAAGGCATCGTGGAGACCATGGTCGCGGAGCTCGCCTGTTCGCGCGCGGCCCACAAGCAGGCGCGGCGGGCGGCAGACACACGCGCCAGCATAACCATTGCCGAAGAAGCAACGGCAATGATTGAGCGCGCGCTCGACAAAGGCAGACGTGTGGGTATCAACGAGGTAGCCGAGAGGCTCTACACAAGCCGCTCCAAGCTATGCGCCACCTTTAAGGCCCAAACCGGCGAGTCCCTGGGTGCCTACATTCGCAGACGCCGTATGGAGCGAGCACAGGACCTTTTGGCCGATAGCTCGCTCACGATAGCGCAGGTCGCAGAGCGTCTAGGCTACCCTCAGCAGGCCGCCTTCGCCCAAGCCTTCAAGCAACACACCGGCACCACCCCTACCGCCTGGCGCTCCCAACACCAGTAAGGAGCCAGCAAAGGGACAGACCAATGAGCTCCACATGCAGAGAAGGTCACCTGCAATGTGACAAAGGGACTGTCCCTTTGTCACATTCACAAAAATGGGCGCGCCAACGGCACGCCCATTCACCAAATTCCATTCAGCCCACCTGACCCGGAAGGCCGAGTCGTCAGGGCGGGGAAGGCCCCCGGAGCGGCGGGGCGCTTGCTCAAAATGAGTTCCGCACGCAAAGAAGGCCACTTAATGTGGCCTTCGTCTTGCGCAGGACTGTTCGAAATTTTGAGGAAGCACCCCACCGCTCCGGGGGCCTTCCCCGCCCGTGAGTCTACGCGAGCGCCTTTCTCAGCAACTCGTTGAAGAGCTTCGGGTTGCCCTTGCCGCGGCTCGCCTTCATGCACTGGCCCACCAAAAAGCCGATAACCTTCTGGTTGCCGTCACGATACTGCTGCGCCTGCTCGGCACAGTTTGCCAGCACCTCGTCCACGATCGGCTGCAGCGCGCCGGCATCGCTCACCTGACGCATACCGCGCTCGTCGACGATCTTGTTGGGGTCGTCGCCAGTCTGGGCCATGGCCTCAAAGATCTCGTGCGCCTGGTTGGAGCTGATGGCATCGGTCGCCAGCAGCTTGGCAAGAGCGGCCACCTGAGCCGGCGCGATACCGGACTCGGCGAGCGACACGCCCGCGCCCTTAAGGTAGGCGATCATCTCGTTGACCAGCAGGTTTGCGACCGTCTGGGCCTCCTTGCCAGCCATGCCGGCAGCGGCGGCCTCAAAGAACTCGGCAAACTCCGGGTCGCCGGCGATTTGCTCGGCATCGGCCGCCTTAATGCCAAAATCGGCCTCAAAGCGGGCGCGCTTGGCATCGGGCAGCTCGGGGATCTCGCCACGGCAGCGGTCGATGAACTCGTCGTCCAGGTCGAACGGCGCCAAGTCGGGATCGGGGAACAGACGATAGTCATCGGCCGTTTCCTTCACACGCATGACCACGGTGCGCTTGCGGCTGGGCTCCCAGTGGCGGGTCTCCTGATAGATGATGCCGCCCTCCTCGAGCACCTCGGCCTGACGGCAGATCTCGTAGGCAAGGCCGTCATGCAGGCTCTTAAACGAGTTGAGGTTCTTGAGCTCGGTCTTGGTGCCCAGCTTGGTCTCGCCGCGGCGACGCAGCGACACGTTGCCGTCGCAGCGCATGGAACCCTTCTCCATGGAGCAGTCCGAAATGCCCAGCGTCACAAAGATGCGACGGAGCTTTTCCATAAACAGGCGCGCTTCCTCGGGCGTACGCAGATCGGGCTCAGTCACGAGCTCAATCAAAGGCGTACCGCAGCGATTGTAGTCGACGAGCGACTCGGCCGCGGCGGTAATGCGGCCCTCGGCACCGCCCACGTGCACCATCTTGGCGGCGTCCTCCTCCATGTGGATGCGCAGGATGCGGATGGGCACCGTGTAGGAACCGTCCTCGCGGCGCTCAGGCATCTGCAGGTTAGATGCATCGTAGCTGGCCAGGTGGCCGGCACGCTGGTTGCCCTCGCGCATGGTCGACGTCATGGACGTGGACAGGCCCTCTGCGTTGGCCGAAGCGCTCGCCAGGCTCTGGGCCTCGGCCTCACCAAACGCGCAATCGGGGCGCTCGGCGGCACCGCGACCGGTCACATCAAGATCCAGGTGGCCGTACATGGCAAAAGCGACCGGACCCTGCGTGGTCTGGAAGTTCTTGGCCATATCGGGATAGAAGTAGTGCTTGCGGTAGAACATCGAGTGGCGCTGGATCTCGCAGTTGGTGGCCAGACCCGCCTTGACGATGCTCTCGATAGCGCGCTTGTTGGGCACCGGCAGGGCGCCGGGCAGGCCCAGGCACACCGGGCACACGTTGGCGTTGGGCTCGTCATCGTGGCCGAGCTTGCAGTTGCAGAACATCTTGGTATCGAGTGCGGTGAGCTCGGTATGGATCTCCAGGCCGATCACGGCCTCCCAATCCTGCAGGACCTCGGAAAGCTCCTTCATTACAGCTCGCCTCCCTTCCCGGAAAAATCGGGCGCGACGGAAAGCACGGGCGCGCCCGTGGCGGCATCGGCAAAGCCGCGCTCCAGGGCGCGGGCAAACGTGAGCAGCTGACGGTCCTTAAACGCCGGGCCCACCAGCTGGGCAGAAACGGGCAGCTGAGTGTCCTCGCCCAGGCCCAGCGGCACCGAGATGCCGCCGTTGCCGCAAATGTTGAGCGAGATGGTGTACAGGTCGGAGAGGTACATCTGCGTGGGGTCGCTGATCTCGCCAAACATAAAGGCCGTGCGCGGCGAGGCTGGCATGAGGATGGTGTCCACCTTGGCATACGCGGCGTCGTAGTCCCGCGTGATGAGCGTACGGGCCTTTTGCGCGGCGTAGTAGTACTTGTCGTACACGCCCGAGCTCAGCAGGTAGGCGCCGAGCATCTGACGGCGCTTGGCCTCGGCGCCAAAGCCGTGGGCGCGCGAAAGCGAGCTCTGGTCGGACAGGTTGGCGCAGCCCTCCTCCTGATAGCCGTAGCGAATGCCGTCAAAGCGAGCCAGGTTGGAGAACGCCTCGGCCGGACCGATGACGTAGTAGGCAGCGATGGCGGCATCCAGGTGCGGCAGGTCGACCTCGACCAGCTCGGCGCCCTGGTTCTGCAGCTCCTGGGCGGCGCGCTGAACAGCGGCCTTGACCTCGGGCGTCAGACCCTCGGCCTCCATAAACGCGGGGATGATGCCCACGCGCTTGCCCTCGATGCTGTCGTTGAGATGCTCGGTAAAGTCGACGGCGCAATCCTGGCTCGTGCAGTCGTACGGATCGTGGCCCGCGCCGGTAAGCGCGTTCATGGCCAGCGCGACATCCTCGACCGTGCGGCCAAAGGGCCCCACCTGGTCGAGCGACGAGCCAAAGGCAACCACGCCGTAACGGCTCACGGCGCCATACGTGGGCTTAAAGCCCACCACGCCGCACAGCGACGCCGGCTGGCGAATGGAGCCGCCGGTGTCCGAGCCCAGCGAGAGCGCGACCTCGCCCGCGGCGACGGCGGCAGCGGAGCCGCCCGAGGAGCCGCCGGGCACGCGTTCGGTATCCCAGGGGTTGTTGGTGCGGTGGAACGCCGAGCTCTCGGTGGAGCTGCCAAAGGCAAACTCATCCATGTTGGCCTTGCCCATGGGCAGGCAGCCGGCGTCGAGCATGCGCTGGACACAGGTGGCGGTGTAGACGCTCTGGTAGTCCTCGAGCATGCGGGAAGCGCAGGTGGTGCGCGTGCCCACGAGGTTCATGTTGTCCTTAATGGCCAGCGGCACGCCCGCGAGCGGGGGCAGCGGCTTTCCGGCGGCACGGTCGGCATCCACACGCGCGGCGGCCTCGAGCGCAAGCTCGGGCGCCACCTGCAGGAATGCCTGGACCCCGCCCTCGCGCGCCTCGATGGCGGCAAGGGAGGCCTGGGCCACCTCGGTAGCGGTAAAGTCGCCGGCGGCAACGCCCGCGGCGATCTGGGCGGCGGTAAGGGAATCGAAGCTTAGCGCCATTATTCGCTCTCCCCCTCTCCCAAAATGGACGGCACGCGGAAGTAGCGCTCACGCGCGCTGCCGGCGTTTTCGAGCGCGACGTCGAGCGGCAGGTCGCGCTCGGGCTCGCGCAGGTCGTCGCCCATCACGTTGGACAGGCTTCCGATGGGATGGAACGTGGGCTCCACGTCGGGCAAGTCATATTGCAAGACGGGCTCGAGCATCTGGACGGTGTCGTTCATGTAGGACGTCATCTGGGTGAGCTCGTCATCGGTCAGTGCGATCTTTGCGTACTCGGCGATGCCGCGCACATCTTTCTCGCTGAGTGCCATAGGCGCTCCCTTCCGCATAACAGATAAACCGCTCTAGTATACAAGGTAACGCCGCTTGGAGCAGATGCTTTACCCAAATGCAGCGAAAACGTAACGAGGACGGCGGGCTGGCAGGCGGCGAGCTGGCGGTTCCGCAACGAAACCGCAACGTCCATAGCGAAAACCGTCCCGCCCGCAGCGAAAACCGTCCCGCCCGCAACGAAAACCATCACAACATTCGACGCTTTTCGCCAAAATCGAGATTTTCATCGAATGTTGTGATGGTTTGAAAGTCCCAACCACCACAAAGGCGCCTGTCCCCGTTGTGGTGGTTCTGGAGAATGTCTTATGCCGAGGCCTTGGCCTTGCGGCGCTTGCGGACCGCGTGGATCACGATGTCCAGCAGCAACAGCACAATGGCCACGACCACGATGAGCACGGCAAACTCGCGCTTGCCCCAGTGGCGGCCGGCCAGTGATTTTTGCTTGTCAACGTCCTTTTTGTTGTACTTGGTGCGCACGCAATGCACCAGCAGGCGGTGGTCGTTCACGCCATAGGGCGTGCAGGTGACGAGCGTCACCTTGTCGGCGCCGGGCTCGATGGTCAGCGACTCCATCTCCTCGGGCAGCACCACCTCGGAGTCCACCATCTTGTAGGCGAGCGTCTTGTTCATGGTGTGCAGCAGCACCAGGTCGCCGGGCTTCAGCGAATGGATGTCGTCGAACATGCTCAGGTTGCGCATGCCCGAGTGCGCGGTGAGCACGCAATGCGTCGAGGTGCCGCCCACCGGCAGGCTCGTGCCCTCCAGGTGGCCGACGCCCGCCATGAGGACTTCTTCGCTCGTGCCGTGGTAGATGGGCATGCTCACGTCGATGGAAGGGATCTCGACCCAGCTCATCATGGGGTCGCGGTCAAAGATGAGCTGCTGAGCGTAGGGCTCGATCTGGTCGGCCGGAAGCTCGGTGGCCTCGCCGGCAAGCTGCTCGTTATAGGAGCGCGCTTGGAGCAAGATGCGTTCGCGCTCCTCGGCAGACAGCGCGTCCACGGTGCTGGACACGGTGCTGATCTGGTTGAACACGCCCGAGGCCTCGAGCCGGTCCAAGATCCACGGCCAGGTCATAAGGCCCACGCCGATAAGGATGATGACGATGGTGATGAGGCGGTCAGCCCAGCGCGGCAGCCGCTTGCGACGGCGCTTGGACTTTGGTTGAGGTTTGGGCTGAGGGCTTGAGCCGCCGTTGTCCGCGGCGTTATTGCCCTTCATATGTTTGGCGCCCTGCACCATCGCCGGTCACTCCTCTACAACTCAAGTTGTCTAAACAAATAATAGCCGATTCGCGAGCTTCCGCGCCGGACAACACAGCTAGACAGCATTGTGCGGCGCGAGCATAGGCCAGCATTTGCGTTTTCAAAATGTCCCGGATCGGCGGGGCGATTCGGGATACAATGTCAACAGAAAACGACGCACCCCGCGTAAGTACTTAGGAGCGCGGGCAGCCTAGTTTTCAGCTTTAGTTAAATGCCCGGGATCCGACCCCCGGGCATTCTTATTTGCGCTTGCGGCGCAAATGCCTTCTACCGTCCGCACCGCGCGTGCGCCTACGGACCTTAATCCGAACCTCATACGAGTCAAGAAACGCGATGACGAACGTACCCGCATCGGACGGTGGAGGCTGGCTGCGTTATCCCAAAAAACGGGGCAGAATCCAGTGCGGAGTCTGCCCCGAAAAGAAAATGACAAAGCAAGAACGTGGATGGACGAGAAAAGTGTCCGCAAGTCTCATGGCCATCACATCCCACCTGCCAAAGGGATGGGTGAGCGAGCGTTACTCCTGCTCGGACTCCTCAGCCTGCTTACGGCTGCGGATGAGATGAGCCACGCCGATGCACAGCACCGCGCCACCAGCGATCCAAGTGAACGTCACGCCGTTAAGGCCGGTGAGCGGGAGGCCGGAACCCTGCTTGTTTTTGACGATCAAGGCAGCAGTACCGTTGTCCGTGTTAGTCGTGTCAACCTCGACCAAATTGGAACCCCTGGTGCTCGTCTTGACCGTAATCTTGTTTTCTCCCTCTCCCTCTGCTTGGTTGAATCCAATGGCTTTGATGGTGAAGGTGAACTCGGGGATGGTGTTATAGCCGGCGAGCGTATGGGTCTCCTTGACGGTGTAGGTGCCGGCATCGAGGCCCTTGACGTTAATCTCGCCGGAGTCGGTGGTCGTGAACTCATAAGCCTCAGTACCGAGGGAGCCATTCTCCTGGACATACATGTCCTTGGATGCAATATCGTCGGGATCAGTGGCACGGATGGTGAACTTTACGCCCTTAAGTATCTTATTCTCATCCGTCGCGTCCTTCTTGACGAGCTTGAGCGCATAGGTGTAGTCGCGCACGGTGTCGGGCACAGACTCACCCCGGGAATCGTGGCCAGGGTTGTTGGAGTAGATGAGCTTGACGGTGTTGGAGTTGCCCGTGCCACCGACAACGACATGCTGGGACTTATTCGGGTCGAGCTTGGCGCTGTACGTGACAACGACCCTTGTATGCTCGCCGACAGTGACGCCGGCCGCCGTGGCGGCAGCCTTAAGATCGTCAAACTTTACGCTCAAGACCGTTCTGCCATTTGAATCGGGATCAGACACGGTCACAGAAGTAGGCGTGATCTGAGTCTCACCAATCACGGCCTTGACAGTGGACTTATCAACAGTCAAACCGGCAGACAGCTCATCGTGGAACTCATAATAGTAGGTGCTGAACGTGTCGACATTGCTTGCAACCGTGCCGGTCAGCTTGTACTGAACGGTCTGACCCATCTGGGAGTCCGCCTTGTACTTCCAGTCGTTGTCCGCACCATCGTCCTTGACCTGCTTCGTCACGGTCGGGATGCTCGTCTTCTCGGTAACGACCACTGCGTTGCCGCCCACGACTGCAAAGATCGGCGAGGTACCGGTCTGCTTCTCATTCGCACTGAGCGAGTCGGTATCGGTCATGAACAGGTAGTAGCCAGCGCTCGTAGTGGTGAAAGCGCGACCGGCGGCAAAGGAATCGCCCGTAGCGGTAACACTCTTCTCTACAGCCAAGGCAATCTTGTTAAGGATGCTGCTCTGCGGCAGACTCGTGGTATCAGTGGTATCAGTGATCTTGGAAAGGTAGTCGGCAACGTCAGAAGCGGTCGAGTCTAAGGTAATCCCTGGGGCATTATTATCAACAAGCACCTTCAGGACCGCAGTCTCTGCGTCATCACTCGCCCACTCAATGTTGGACGCAACCTTACCGGACTTTCCGTCAATAACGTCAGCCTTAAAAATCTGATACGCCTTGAACGAAGTGGAGTCATTGTCCACGGACTTGTTAATCGTGAGCGAATAGCTGGGGGCAGCACCCTCCGCAGCAAACGCCATCGTGACTGTCGCCATCACGCCGCCGAAGCTCAGGGCTGCGGTGAGGCCGGCGGTTACTGCCAGGCGTGCGATGTTCTTGGTTGTTTTCATGTTGGGACCTCTTTCTTGGAGGTTGCTTTAATTCTCGTCATCACCAAAAGTCAGCAGGCTCATTTCCCTGCGCTCTAATCGCTACGGAGGTAGTACGCCACTGAGCAAGGGGGGGGGCAATTATTTATCATGGCGACCTCCTCCCCGCTTGATGACGAGCGCGACGACAATAGCCACTACTCCGATGACGGCCAAAGCCGTTACCAACACCAACGTTCTATCTCCCGTCGAGGGCATAAAGCCTCGACTCACTTCGTTACTTGGGGTGTTAAGCACCGACAACTCGACTAAACCCTTCCCGGCATCGGCGGCATCAACTCGCAGAGGGCTTTCGGCCGATACGGTCACCTTAGGCTTGGCGGCCGCCACCTGGTCGACATCCAGGCCCTCGGCCTTGACCGTCACGCAGCACGTGCCCTCAAAGGCGGTGTAGCCCTTGGGCGCCTTGAGCTCGCGGACCTCCAGCTTGCCCGAGTCCACGCCCGAGACGGTCACGCGGCCGTCCTCGCCCGTGGTGACGGTGGCCTTGCCCTCCGCATCCCACGTGCCATCGGCCGCTAGCGTGCGGCCGCGGTCGTCGGCGATGCTCAGGACCGCCCCGGCAAGCGGCTTGTCGCCGTCGCTGCCGCGCTTGGTGAGCGCGAGATCCCAGGTGTAGGCGCACGCATCATCGCTCGGCGTGCGAGTGAAGCCGGCATCGCTGAACTGGTCGGCAAAGGGAGAGCGCGGGTAACGCAGGTAGACCTCGTTGGGGTTGCCCTTCGCGATGCCGTGGTTGCACGCGCTGTTGAGCGGCGCGTTGTACACGGCGACCACGCGGGCGCCCGCGGTGAAGGCGTCGGCCCCGCCGAGCGCGGCGATGAGGTCGCCGGTACGCACGGTGAAGGTTCCGTCAACCGCTACCTTGGTGGCGCACTGGGCCGTGATGTCGGTCCAGCCCTTCGCGGGCTCGGTGTCGGCTCGGCCGTCCTTGCCGGTCTGGACGGCGTCGAAGCCACCGTCCGCGCCCGCCGCCACGTACACGCGCATGCTCGCGGCCACCTTGGAGGGGTCGAGCCCCGCGCTCATGGTGTCGACGAACCGCACCGCGTAGGTGTCGTAGGCCGTGAGCCCCGCCGGGACCGTGGCAGAGAGGCGCCAGTACAGGTCGTCGGCGACCGTGGCGTCGGCGGCCTTCTGCCATGCGGCGGTGCTGTCCTCCAGCACGTGCTTGGCCACCTTGGGGGTCGCGGCCTTGGGCTTGACGGTGACGGCGCTGCCGCCCACCAGGGCCATGATCGGCGCGGTGCCGGCCTCGCCCTGGGCGATGGCGTCGTCGTCGGCGACGATGAGCCAGTAGCCGCAGGGCAGCTCGGCCGCCGTGCCCGCGTTGAGGGCCGCGAGCTCGGCGCCAGAGCTCTGGAGGGAACGAGCGAGCTGCGCGCTCAGCGCGCTCGTAAGGTGGGAATCGGTGTTGAGCCACTCGGCAGCTTCCTGCGCGGTGGTCTGGGAATTGGGCATGCCGGCGCTGTGCAGCACAGGCAGCGCGGCGTCGCGCACGGCGTCGCTTGCCCAGGCGAGGTCGGTGGCGATCTTGGCGTCGCTGTCGCCGTCGACGACGTTGGCGCTAAAGATCTGGTAGGCGTCGTAGCTGCGCGCCACGGTGCCGCTCACCGTGATGGAACCGGTCGAGGTCGGCGCGGCCTGCGCGGATGCGGGGAACACAACCGCGCAGGTGCCGATCAGGAGGGTAAGCAGCGCAAACAAGATCGGGAAGGAGCAAACTTTCTTATTCACGACGCTTACCTCCCTTCGCATTCGCCTTGCGACGAATGTGCATCCAGGCCGCAGCAGCGCAAAGCACCACCGCGCCGGCAAGGTACGTCAGAGTGACGCCCGACATACCAGAAAGGGGCAAAGAGGTGGAGTAGGTGTTGGTGAAGGTGGGGGTGGAACTTTCAGTGAGTTCGCGGCCCGTGTCGTTGGTCACTGGCTTGCCATCACGATCCTGAATCTGCTTGTAGGTCGCAGTGACGTCGATATGGTGGTTAGAGTCGTCAGTCGCGTTAACCGTAATCTGATAGACCGACTTGTCGTACGTATAGTGCGAGAACAGCGAACCGTCGTCTTTCTCGCGCACGTAGTACGTGAAGGTCTTGGAAGCACCACGGCCAGCGGGGCCAGACGCGAGCTGGTCGAGTTGATCGAGTTTGTAATCAATCTTGTCGAAGCTCAGGGTCTGGGACTTGTCGCCGTCGGCAGTGGTGGACTTGCTGCTAACGATATCCGTAAAATCTGTGTCGGTCGCAAGCTGGAGCGTGAACTCCTTCATCTCGCCACCCTCAACGACCTTAGTCGCCATAGGCGTCCAGGAGCCCTTCGAGTCGTACGGAGTGAACTTGTTAGTGAAAGTCGTGGAGTCACCCTCACAGATAATTGGATAATAGTCTCCACTCTTCTGCACCTTGCTCCTCGCTTTTACGTTCTCCCACTTCCCAGACGACTCGCGGAATTCGTACTTGGTTACACCGACGTTTTTAATCGTGTAGTTATGGATGTAAAGATCCTTCAGTTGGCTTGAGTTTTCTTTACTCGGAACAGACATGAGCAAGGTCTTGGTATCTTCGGCCGTCACCACAATCTTATACACGCTGGAGTCGTACGTGATGCCAGAATCACCACCGGGGTCTTCGACCAAGTAGTATGTGATTTCGTTACCCGCGCCACTCGATGCGAATTGTTCACCAAGGTCAAACGTAATGCTGCCTTCTGCATCATTTGCTGCTGTTCCAACCTCGGTGCAAACGTCGCGATTGAATGTCGTGCCAGCTGTCGTGCCAGCCAAAGGGTCGTCTGAATCCTTGCGATACACCGTAAAGGAGAACTCCCCATCATTGAGCTTGCGGCCTTCCAGCTTCTTGGTCGCCTTGAGCTTGAGGCTCGGATAGACATACGTGTCCTCAGGCGCGCCCATGTACAGGTCGCCGTTCGACATGATGCCGCCGCCATGGTTCCAGGAATAATTGCCCGTGATAAACGTCGCGCCCGCCTCTAGCGCAGCCTTTCGCGCATTGATCGCCTCGGGGTCTTGAGCCTTAACATCCGAACTCAGGCCGATGCTTTTATATACCTGCACGCCACCGTTAGCGGGGATAGTAATGGCTTTCTGGAGCTCTAAGCTTCCCCGATACTTAGCATCGCCGCCGCCAAGCATTTTGCCAATCACCGCCGCGATCGGAGTCGTATAACCCTCCGCCGCAAGGAAGAAGTCCGCGTGGCCGTTTTCGCGAAACACTTCGGCATTGTAGGCGTCGGAGTCCTGGTCCTTACCGTGACCACCGCCGGAAAGATGGGGGGTGCCGTTATTGCCTGTATTACTCACGGATTCGTAGTCGTTCGCGTTTTGCTCATTTCCGGCAGAAGTATTACCGAAAATCGCCGTGCCGTCGGTGCCTGTCACCAAAGTCTTACCCGTCGGGCAAACCGCAACGCCGCCACCGTAGCCACCGGCCTCATTGCTGCTTATATAGGAGTTATAGACAAATAGCCTACCAGCATTAGACGCGACCTTAGAATCGCCCTGGACGAAGATGCCGCCTCCACCCCAGTCAAAGCGAGACATGCAGTGGTTATTAGTGATATAGACTGGATTTGAATTTGACGTTCCTTTTATCATCGCGTCAACCATCTGGCCCACGCGAATGCCGGCACCCTCAGAGCGAAAACTCACGTTAGAGGCAATAGTTCCCCCCGTAATGTTGAGCCATGCCATTGTCTTGCGCGAGCTCGCCCCTTGGTGTTCGATGTCGGTCACATAGACGCCGCCGCCGGCTTCCTCAGAATAGTTGCCCGTGATCTGGCCGCCCGAAATGGTGACATGAGTACCGTTTTTAGCGGCAAGTCCAGCACCGCCATGATCGCCATTACCATCGTTACCACAGTAATTGGCATATTTATTGTTAGTAATGTAGCCACCAGAAACAGTAACGCTGCCGCCTTCGGCCATGATGCCGCCGCCGAAACCAACACCAGTAGCAAGCGTGCTGTTGCCGGAGATTACGCCATTAGTTATGTTGACCGTGGAGTCTTTAGCATACACACCACCGCCACTAGGAGCACTGTTGCCGGCAATTACGCCACCGGAAACCTCGAGGGTCGAATTACCGTGTATTTCAATTCCGCCGCCCGCACCCGAGCCAGAAGCTCCACACACATAGCCGCCGCGCATGTTGACGGTAGAGCCGTTCTCGGCATAGACCAAGCTGCTAACGCTGCCGCCTTGTTTTTGCGTGATCACGCCGCTCACAAGGTTAAACGTGCCGCCCTTGCCGTTGTTGTTATATAGATTGATGAGCTTTAGATTTGCGTTGCCGCCGCACGCCACGATGGCGCCTTTAATCTCAACGTCATGTTTGACAAGTGTCTCGGTTGTGCCTGTTCCGCTCGGGGACGATTCGGTCACGTAGTAGGTAAGATTAGATGGAATGTTATCGTTATCGTAAGTCAGTTCGGCATTCTTGCCATAATTGGCGGCATTCTTGTCATAATTATCGGCATTCAGGCTCTGCCCCTGATCAGCTAGCTGCTGGCCCTCGCTGACCGTCTCACCCACCTGTGCAGAATCCCTAATTGTAAGTGACGCACCACCGGCAACATTGAATAACGGCTTGTCGGCGCTCGAGTGCTTAATCTTATGACCACTTAGGTCAAGGGTGATATTGCTGCCGCCTTTGTTAAGTGTGATTTCACCAGGAAAGTCAATATCAGCCGCAAGCGTAAAGCTGGCGGTTTGATTTTCCTCAACGCCTAGAAGCTTTCCCTGCAAGTCACCGGCATTCTTGATGTCCGTGGCTGTCTCTTCGCTCGCCACAGCCTCCTCGGCTGACGAACCAGCGCCATCGTCGATCGCTTCATTTTCTTCTGCCTGCGACTCGTCCTTGGGCTGCTCCTCCTGCTGGATTTCGTCGTCGCCCGCAGCATCGTCACTATTCTGGTTTTCGGTATCCCCGTTGTTGGTGTTGCCTACATCAGTAGACTCACTTGAGGAACCCCCCCCCATCACAGTTTCCTCGGTAGAAACCGTCTGGGCATCGTTGGCAATGGCCTGCGAGATCGGAGGCATGACGAGCGACAGCACCAGGCTCAAAACGGAGGCTCCGCACAAAACGCCTGCCAGCACACGGCGCGTCGCTTTATTACTCTGCTTAGATTTATCCGAATTCGCTTTCATCGATGTCTCCTCCCCAAGAGACCGCGATCTTGCTCTTTCACCATCAAACTTGGGCGCGCAACCTATAATTGCTCGCGCTCGATATGCATATTATTACTCTTTGTTTAAACAATGCAAGCCTAACAATGTCAGTTTTGCTTTACGTTGCCTTAACTTCTTGACAATTATTCAAACTATGCATTGTTTTTCGAGGGTTAAATTTCGGAAAGACGCTGGTAAACTCGTTAGCAAATCTAGATAAATGACACTTTATCATTGTTTGTACAACACTTTGTTTTAACCCGCTCAATCTGTGAACGGTCAAAATTGCGCCGTGAATGGCAGTATATCTACCTGGAAATATTAGTTATGAGCTAATTGGTCAATTACTGCACAACTAGCGTGTGCCGATATGTTCATACATCGACACTTGAATGGCATCGCATGTTACCGGCCGCAAATCTCCTCGCTACAAAAAAGCGTCCCAACAATCGACTGTTGGGACGCTTGGAAAACCACCACAAAGGCGCTCTGCCCTCTTTGTGGCTGCCCCCCGGCGCTACAGCAGATGCTCCTCGATAAAGATCGCGATGCCGTCCTCGTCGTTGCTCGCGGTTACAAAGTCGGCGGCGGCACGGGTAGCGTCGCTGCCGTTTGCCATAGCTACGCCCACGCCGGCGTCGGCCACCATGCAGGTGTCGTTATCGGCATCGCCAAACACGCAGATATTCTGCAGCTCCATGCCGTTGAGCTCCGCCACGCGCACCAGGCCGCGCGTCTTGGACACGCGCGGATCCATGAACTCGTAGAGCCGCTGCGTGGTTTGCAGAGCCGCCGCCTTAACAGTGTTATCGGCAAACGCCGACGCCCGCTCAATCACCCGCGGCATCACCTCGGGCGCCATGGTAAACATCACCTTGGGCTGCGGCTCGCGCAAGAACTCGGCAAAATCGACCACCTGGTAGGGCACGCCGTCGACGCGCGACAGGTGCTCGACGCACGCGTTGCTCTCGGGCACGTAGAACACGCCGTCTCGGGGGCAGACGGGTGTTGCCGGAAGGTCCGCCATGTGCTTGCAGATGCGCGCGATGGTCTCGCCCGGCAGCGGAAAGCTCAGCTCGTTGATGTCGTGCGCGCGGTCGATGACCTCGGCGCCACCGCAGCCCACGAGCACGTCCACCAGGCCTTCGATGCCCCAGAGCTCGTACATGGCCTCGGTCGCATGGGCGTCGCGCCCGGTGCACAGGCCAAAGAGCACGCCACGCTCGCGCAGGGCGCGGATCGCCGCCACGGTGCGCGGGGACACCGTGTGCTGGCTCGTGAGCAGCGTACCGTCGATATCGCAGAACACGGCTTTGATGTGGCTGAAGGTGGTGTCCATGGGAGCCTTTCTGGGTTGTGCGGCGGTGTGGGGTGTATTCGTGAACGGCGTACATGGTATACCAAGGCGCAGGCGCGGCCCGTCAAAGCAAAAACCACCACAAAGGTGCCTGGCCCCTTTGTGGTGGCCGGACTCGCAGGGTGGCCGGATCCGCAGGATGGCCTGACCCGGGGCGCAAACCATCACAACATTCGACGTTTTTCGGCAAAATCGCGGTTTTTATCGAATGTTGTGATGGTTTCTTACCGCTTTACGGCACGATCCAGATGCCGGCGTCCAAACAGCAGCAACGCCGCGGGAACTGCCGTCACGACCATGCCCGCCCCTACGAGTGTCCGTTGTACGCCAAATGTCGCCGCCAGCCACGGGGCAATCGCCAGCGGCGCCACGCCGGCGAACATATTGCCAAAGCCCATGACCGAGTTCACGCGACCAAGCTGCTCGAGCGGAGCCGTCGTTTGCACGATGGTGTTGTGGAGCGGGTTGACGATGCCCCAAGCTATGCCCAGGGCGACCTGGCCGACAAGGGCCACACCCACGTACGGTGTCCCCACATAGAGCAGACTTCCCAGGCCCACGGACATGAGCGCCACGAGCAGTGTTTTAAGGTTGACCAGGTGCGGCGGCAAGCGGAGCGCGAGCGCGGCACCCAGCACCGCGCCCACGCCCGAGGCCGACGAGAGCCAGCCCATCCACTCAACGCCGACATGTAGGACATCGCGATAGAAGAACGACTCGAGCGGGTCGAAGGCTCCATAGCCAAAGTTCGAAAGAAAGATAATGCAAAACAGCAGGGCGAGAACGCTGTTGGTAAAGACCGTCTTGATGCTAGCCGCGAAGGTGGCGCGGGCGGACGTGCTGGGGCTGGAGCTTTGTCCCGCACGTTCCCCTTCCTCTGCCGAATCGGCATCCGCATGCCCGGCGACATGGCTGGTCTGCGGCCTAAAGCCCCAGCCGGCGACGAACGCCAGCACGGTAAAGAGCATCATGAGCACGAACACCGCGCGCGACGACGCAGCTGCCGCGACAAAGCCGCCCAGCGTGGGGCCAACGATGATACTCACGTTTGAAAACATGGCGATGGCGGAGTTGATGTCTTTGAGCTCGACGGGGTCGTCGGTGAGGTAGGCCGGATAGGACGTGGCGATGGGCTGGGCAAATCCCATCACAAAGCCTAGGAGCACCGCGCCGAGCAGGACGATGCCGGTCGCGCTGCCAAAGGCGATGATTGCCGTGCCAGTTGCGAGCGCGCCGATGATGGTCAGCAAGAAATGGCGGCGCGGACCCCAGGCGTCGAGTACCGCGCCGCCCGCAAAGGATCCCAGGATCACAAATACATTCATAAACAGGACAGCCAGCGATGTCGCGATGACCGAAGCGCCGTCCGCATAGGTGAGTGTTCCGATAACGCCGATAAAGTAGCTGGTCTGAAAACCGGTGTAGATGAGAAAGCGCATCGCCACCAGGCGCTTGGCCTGCACGGAAAGCGATGATTGAGGCTTTGAGAAAAGAGAGACGAGCATGGAGACTCCTTGTTTCATACGAATGCGGACGGCGGGCATTCGCCACCGTCTATCGAATCAATCAATCCGCATGAAACATTAAGGACGCATCGAGCCCCTTCTCTCCGTTTTCCGTCCGTCATGAACTACTTGGTAGATTGTAAGGCATGTCCCAATAATCTACCAAAGCAAAAACCACCACAAAGGTGGCTGGCCCCTTTGTGGTGGAAATGACGTTTGCCCAGATAAAACCTGCCAAAACAAACCTGTCCCTATTTGGCAGGTTATGGCAGCGCAGCGTGCCGGCCCTTAAAGATGGTCTTGGATAAGGTCGCAGATGGCTCGGGCGTCGTTGATGTTGATGGCTCGGGTTGCAAAGCCGGCGTCGAAGGCTTGGCGCGCCAGAGCCTCGTTGCAGGCGAGCGCCAGCGTGCGGCCGTCGACCAGGTCGAGCGAGCTCTTGCCGCGCAGACGGTCGACACCCGATCGCGCGACCACGATGTTGTCGAAGCCCTCGGTTTTGTAGCCCTCGATGATCACCAAGTCGACATCGTTGTAACGCGACAGCAGCTCGCGCGCGGGCATCTCGTCCTCCTCGCGCGTGTCAGCGTACTCCGCCCAGCGCGTGGCGCAGATGAGCCCCACATGCTTGGAGCCGGCCTGGTGATGGCGCCACGTATCCTTGGCGGGTACATCGATATCAAAGCCGTGATGCCCATGATGCTTGAGCGAACCCACGCGCAGGCCGCGGCGGGTGAGCTCGGCGATAACCTTCTCGACGAGCGTGGTCTTGCCCGAATTTTGGTAGCCGATAAACGCGATTGCGGGGACGGCCGGCGCCGGAGCTGCGGGTGCGACGGCGACGGGTGCGCTCGCGGGCGCGTTACCGTCGGCGCCGGCGGCCTCAGCAGCAACGGCCTGACGCTCGGCGCGATCCCACACGCCCGAGCGGCCGCCCTCCTTGTGCAACAGGCGCACGTCGACGATCTCCATGCCGCGATCGACGGCCTTGCACATGTCATAGATGGTCAGACACGCGGCACTCGCGCCGGTCAACGCCTCCATCTCGATACCCGTCTTGCCCGTCACGCCGGCCGTAACCAGTACGTGAAAGCCAACCTGCCCGTCCGCGCGTGGCGGCGCCCAGCCCTCGGGCACGTCCTCGGCCGGCGTTCCTGCCGCAGCGATAGGCTCAATATCGCACTTGCTCTTGGTAATGAGCAGCGGATGGCACATGGGGATGATGTCGCTCGTGCGCTTGATGGCCATAATGCCCGCCACGCGCGCGCAGGCAAGCACATCGCCCTTCTTGGCGCGGTCCTGCAGCACCATGGCCTGCGTCTCGGGGTGCATGAGGATGGTGCCCTCGGCGATGGCGATACGATGGGTCTCGGCCTTGTCGGACACGTCGACCATGCGTACCTCGCCCTTGGCGTCCACGTGCGTCAGTTCGTCGCGACGGGCATCGCGGGCGGGCTCGGCTGCAGCGCCGGCAGACGGCTGCGCGGACGCGTCGGCGTTGCCAGTATTCGCCGCAGCCGTGGCTTTGTGGGCAGACATCGCGGCCCTGCGAGCGGCCTTGGTGGCATCGGCGTACCTGCTCTTGGCCATATGATCATCCTCCGATTTGGGACATAAATCGTTGCGTGCCCCCAATTATCGCGTGTTCCTGCGGTTTGTGGGCCACGGCATCGCGCCAAATCGAAAGTACCTGCATATCATCACCACGGCGCAGGGCGTCGCGCACCGAATACTCGGCATCGCTGAACAGGCACGGGCGCACGTTGCCATCGGCCGTCAGGCGCAGACGGTTGCAGTTCGCGCAAAAATGGTTGGACATGGCGCTAATAAAGCCGACCGTTCCCGCCGCGCCCGGAAAGTGCCAATAGCGCGCAGGGCCCGCGCCGGCAGGAGCGTCGTTGATGTCGAGCGGCTCGAGCTCGCCCAGTCCCACCGCAGCGGCCCCGGCATTGATGCGCGCCCGCAGCTCGTCGCTCGGCACGGTATCGCTCGCGTCCCACAGCTCGGGATTGAGCGCGAGCGCATGCGGGTCCACGGCGCAATGCGAGCTCGTGCGCTCGTCGCCGATGGGCATGTATTCGATAAAGCGCAGGTGGATGGGGCGATCGAGCGTGAGCCGCGCGAGGGCCGCCACGTCTTGGTTGAGCCGGCGCACCACAACGCAGTTGACCTTAACGGGCTCAAAGCCCCAAACCAGCGCCGCGTCGATGCCAGCCATGGTCTGTTCGAGCCGACCCAGGCGCGTGATCTTTCCAAAGAGCGTAGGGTCGAGCGTGTCGAGTGAGATGTTGACGCGGTTAAGCCCGGCATCTTTGAGCTGCGGTGCCAGCTTGGGCAGAAGAGCGCCATTGGTGGTAAGTGAGATGTCCTCGATCTGCGGAATCGCGCGGATGTCGCGAATGAGCGGGATGATACGGCGACTGACCAGCGGCTCGCCGCCCGTCAGGCGCACGCGGCGAATGCCCTCCCCCGCTACCAAGCGCACAAAGCGGGCGATTTCCTCGGCGCTGAGCAGCTCGTCGTGCGCACGGGGCGCCACGCCATCGGCCGGCATGCAGTAAATGCAGCGGAAATTGCACTTGTCGGTAACGGCAATGCGCAGGTAGTTGATATCGCGACCAAAGCCGTCATGTTGCACGTGCCCGTCCACGCAGCCCTCCCCTCACGCGGCGTTTTATTCTTCGGAAAACATAATACCCCACGAGAGAATCATGCCGACACTCGTACGACAGGACAGGTCGCTTCGAGCAAAACGGACTTTCCAAGCCCATCCTCAGCATACAAACCATCACAACATTCGATGCTTTTCCCGATTTTGGCAAAAAACGTCGAATGTTGTGATGGTTTGCCTGCCCACGGCACCCCGCAGAAGGACCGGAACGTCCCTAAAGGACGCCGTCCCAGTGCCGAATCACGAATTCTCGTAGGTCGTTCTGACGTTTCTGGAAAGCTTCGCTTCGGTCGCACGTGAGACCCATAGCGAGCGCGATAGCGTTCATCGCCCGGTGCAATTGCAGCTGGTGGGCAAACTGAGTCCCGGTGAGGACGATCATCCTAAAGCCCAGCGCGCTCAGTACGGTCATACGCTCCGCATCCGACGCGCTGCGCTGTTTATCAAGATGGTCCGAGCCGTTGTATTCAATCCCCGTACCGCTCGCAGGCGCATATACGTCAATCTCGAAATACTCGGCCTTTGCGAGACACTTGAACTCGTTGGGAACATCGACCCTATGGTTGAGCTCGATTTTGGCGTATCCCAGCCCGCCCTGGAAACGTTTTGCTACGACCATGATTGCGGTGGCCGTCTCCATGGGCGACCGCGCGCCATCGTGCACGCGCTTGAGCACGGCGGCCGCGCGTATAGCCCCCTGACGAGATCGGTTCTCATTGCAATAGGCAATCATGTCGGCAACGGTATATCTCTGCCTCATCTCGACATAATCGTCTGTCGACAGATGATTCAAATGGTATCGGGCGCAGATTTCGTAGCCATATTCCAACTGCTCGGGCTCACTCATCCACGAACCCGCTTGGACAAAGCACATGGCCTCATCAACCACCAGAAGGCCCTCTGCCACCTCGATAAGATGGCCTGGAGGTACCGGCGCTCCAAATACGCGGCACCTAAATCCAGCCGGCGTCGAGCGCTCAAAATCGAAGTTGACGAGCGTATCGATATGGTCGAGCTCTTCTCGTGGAACACCAAGCGAAACCAGATAGTCGGCAACGATCCCAACTGCCGTTGAAGCCCTCAGCCCCTTGGCATCGAGTCCCAATTTGGGCAGGCTCGCGGTCAGCTCCGCCTCGCCAGCAAGCGAGTCCTCATCGTATAGGCTGCTTGCTCGCGAGAGCGGCTCGGACGGGCGCGCCACGTTGTGGTACAGCCAGGCAGTCTTATGAGACAGGACGATCGGCAGGTCCATGAGCCCTCCAATGGAGTCGGATAACCAACCTTATTCCCCTGCCCACGGGTCCGCACACCTTCGTGCACAAGAAAGCGATTCCACCCGATCGAGTGGTAGAAAAACCATCACAACATTCGATGCTTTTCCCGATTTTGGCAAAAAACGTCGAGTGTTGTGATGGTTTGAGGCGAGGTGAGGGGCACGAAGGGGTCGAAGCATCGTGCTCGAACGGGTTAATCCAACTCTTTTAAGCCATGCGCCAGCTGCCAGTACTCGCCGTGCTGGGCGAGCAGCTCTTCGTGGGTGCCGCGCTCGATGATGCGGCCGTGTTCGAGGACCATGATGGCGTCGGCGTCGCGGACGGTGGACAGGCGGTGCGCGATCATAAACGTGGTGCGTCCGCGCATGATGCGGTCCATACCGCGCTCGATGAGCTTTTCGGTGCGCGTGTCGATGCTCGAAGTGGCCTCGTCCAGGATGAGCACCGGCGGGTCGGCAACGGCCACGCGCGCGATGGCGAGCAGCTGGCGCTGGCCCTGCGACAGGTTGGCGCCGTCGGCCGTGACCAGCGTGTCGTAGCCTCTAGGCAGGCGGCGGATAAACGAATCCGCGCAGGCCGCCTCGGCAGCGGCGCGCACCTCCTCGTCGGTCGCGTCGAGCTTGCCAAAGCGGATGTTCTGCGCAATGGTGCCGCTAAACAGGTGCGTATCCTGCAGCACAATGCCGAGCGACCCGCGCAGGCTGGCCTTGGCAATGTGCTTGACGTCGATGCCGTCGTACGTGATCTCGCCGTCATCGACCTCGTAGAAGCGGTTGATGAGGTTGGTGATGGTCGTCTTTCCGGCGCCCGTCGAGCCCACAAACGCGATCTTTTGCCCCGGCTTGGCAAACAGGTTGAGGTCCGTGAGCACACGGGTGCCCGGCACGTAGGAAAAGTCCACGGCATGGAAGCGCACGTCGCCGGCAAGCGGGACCAAGCCGCACGTGAGCTCGGTACCGTCGGCAGCCACCGCACGGCCCGACTCATTAACGGCAGCCACATCATGCAGATGCCCGTACGCGCCCACGCCCTGGCCCTCGGGAATCTTCCATGCCCACGCAGCGTCGCCCGTCTGCACCAGCTCCACGCAGCCCTCGTCCACCTCGGGCTTAAAGTCCATGGCGGCAAACAGGCGCTCGGCACCGGCCAGCGCGTTGAGTAAGAAATTACCCAACTGCGTAAACTGGTTGATGGGCATGGCCGCCTGGCGTACAAAGACCAGGTAACTTGCAAGCGCGCCCACGTCGGCGAGCCCCTTGATGCAGAGCATGCCGCCCGCCACGGCGACGATGGCATAGTTGACGTAGCCAATCACCACGGTCATGGGCACCATCGAGTTGGCGTAGGCCTGCGCGGCACCACCGGTACGGCGCAGCTCTTGGTTGCGCACGTCAAAACCGGCCACGTTGGCCTGCTCGTGATTAAAGACCTTGATGACCTTTTGGCCCGAGACCATCTCTTCGATATATCCGTCCAGGTCGCCAAGCGATGCCTGCTGAGCGGCAAAGAAGCGCTTAGAGCGCGCGCCCGAGTAGCGCGCATACAGCACAATGGCCGCATCGCACACGAGCGTGATAATCGTGAGCTGCCAGTTGAGGATGATGAGCATGGCCGTGGTGCCGACCACCTGGATGCTCGCCTGAATCACGTTGGCAAAGCTGTTGTTGAGCGCCTCGGAGACGGTGTCGACATCGTTGGTAAAGAAACTCATGATGTCGCCCGAGCGTGTGCCGTCGAAATAACCGAGCGGCAGCATCTGGATGTGCGCAAACAGGTCGCGGCGGATATCGGACACCACGCGCTGGGCCGCGCGCACCATAATCTGCGAGTAGCCCAGAGCCGAGAGCACGCCCGCGGCGTAGATGGCAGCGGTAAAGATAACCTGCTTAGCGAGCAGTTCCTCGCCGCCCGTTGCCAAACCGTTGACGATGGGGCGCACCATGTAGGTACCGGCAAGGCTTGCGATGGCCGCAACAGAGGCAAGCACACCCACTGCGAGCAGCGAGAACTTGGCGTGACCCATGTAGGAGAGCAGGCGGCGGAGCGTCTGCGCCAGATTGGCGGGACGGGCCTGAGCGGATGTCTTAGGCATGGCGCTCACCCCCTTCCGTGGCTTGAAGTGATCCGCTGGGGCCAGACGAAGACGGGGCATTTGCGCCGTCTGCGACGTCCGCATCCCCCGCAAACTCCATCTGCGAGGCATAAATCTCCTGGTAGATGTTGTCGCCCGCCAGCAATTCCTCGTGCGTGCCCTCGCCGTGGACACGACCGTCGTCCAACACCACAATGCGATCGGCATCCATGACGCTCGCGATGCGCTGGGCGATGATGAGCACGGTCGTATTGGGAATCCGAGCGATGTGTTCGCGAATCTTAGCGTCGGTCGCCATATCGACCGCGCTGGTGGAGTCATCAAAAATGAGCACGCGTGGATGCTTGAGCAGCGTGCGCGCGATGCACAGGCGTTGCTTCTGGCCACCCGAAACACCGGCGCCGCCTTGGCCCAACTCGCCGTCCAGCCCGCCGATGCGATCAAGGAACTCGTCCACGCACGCCGCGCGGCAAGCCACGAGGAGCTCATCGTCCGACGCCTGCGGATTGCCCCACTGCAGGTTCTCGCGCACGGTACCCGTAAACAGCACGTTCTTTTGCAGCACAATGCCCACGGCGTCGCGTAGGGTCGCGAGGTCGTAGTCGCGCACGTCGTGTCCGCCCACAAGCACGGTGCCCTCAGTGGCGTCGTACAGGCGCGCAATCAGCTGCACAAGCGAGCTCTTGCCCGAGCCCGTGCCGCCGAGGATGCCCACCGTCGAGCCGTTCTCGATGCGAAGGTCGATATGCTCGAGCACATCCTCGGCTGCATCCGCGCGGTATTTAAAGGAAACGTCGCGAAACTCGATACTGCCGTCCGCTGGCGCCGCAGTCGCGTGGTCTCCCGCAGGGTTGGCGATAAAGGGCTCCTCATCGAGCACCTCTGCGATACGGCCCACACTCGTGAGAGCGCGCGTGAGCAGCAAAAACACGTTGGAAATCATCATGAGCGAGTTCATGATCAGCAGCACGTAGCTCATAAAGCCCGTGAGCGAGCCCACGCCGAGCTCGCCGGCAAGAATCATGCGACCGCCGATCCACAGAATGGAAAGCGCCGCCACGTACATCGACAGCTGAAACACCGGCAAGTTGAGCACAGCGTTGCAGAAGGTCTTCGTCGCCGTATGCGCAAGCTCGGTATTGACGGCATCGAACTTGGCCTCCTCGTGCTCGGCGCGCACGTACGCCTTGACGGCGCGCACGGCGGTGAGGTCCTCCTGCACCACGCCGTTGAGATGGTCCATCGAGGTCTGCAGCTGGCGGTAGAGCGGACTGACACGGTAGGTAATAACGCCCAGCACGATCGCCAGCACCGGCAGGATAATCGCGAATACCGTAGCGAGTGGACGCGACAGCACCAGCGCATAGACCAAGCCGACGATGAGCGTCACGGGGCCGCGCACCATGGGGCGAAAGCCGTTGCCGATGGCGTTTTGGATGACGGTGATATCGGTGGTCATGCGCGTGACGAGCGAGCTGGCATCGTAGTTGTCCAGATTGCCAAAGGCGAGCGTCTGAATCTTGCGATACTCCGCCTCGCGCAGGTTAGCGCCCAGCCCCGAGGCAACGCGGGCAGACGTGCGCGCATAGCCCAAGCCAAGTACCAGCGAAAATGCAGCGCATATCAACATATACGTGCCCTGCAACAGCATATAGTTGATGTCGCCCGCGGGCACGCCCACATCGATGATATTTGCCATGATGACCGGGATAAACAGCTCGAGCGCCGTCTCGGCCGTCACAAAGAGCACGCCGAGCATGGCATCGCGGCGGTATGCCCCCAGATAGGAAAACAGAATCTTGAGATTGCGCACGCAGGTTCATCCCCCATCAAACATTGTTCGCAAACCCACGTATTATGGCGCGCCGTGCAGCGGTGTCAAGTGCTCCGAAATCGATTTCTGTAAGGTTGGCGCAGGCTTTATGCTCGCAGGGCGCACGTCCGTATTCAATTTGAAATAAACGCGAGCGTGACTTTTTCGCCCTACGACCAACACAAACCTTGACTCTACAATCGTTATAGGGTTTTCACTACACTGGTACGTAAACAAACCCAGCCAGAAAGCCCCACCTATGGAACACGACCTCACACGCGGCAATGTCCTTAAGACCATCGCGGTCTTTGCCCTGCCCTATATGCTCTCGTACTTTTTGCAGATGCTCTACGGCATGGCCGACCTGTACATGATGGGGCAGTTTAGCGGCGCCGCCGGCATCACCGCCGTGGGCAACGGCGCGCAGACGCTCTATATCATTACCGTGACGCTCGTGGGCCTGGCCATGGGAACGACGGTTATCGTCGGCCACGCCGTGGGTTCGCGCCGCTTCGACCGCGCCGAGACTGCCATCGGCAACACCATCACGCTCTTTATGGGTGTCTCGGTGGTGCTGGCCGCTGTCCTGCTCGCACTGTGTCCGCAGATTGTGGCACTCATTGGCACGCCGGCCGAGGCAGTCGAAGGCACCGCCGCCTACCTGCGTATCTGCTTTATCGGCATTCCCTTTATCGCCGCGTACAACATTCTTTCGGCCATCTTTCGCGGGCTGGGCGATTCGCGCTCGCCCATGTACGTGATCGGCGTGGCATGCATCATCAACATCGCGCTCGACTTTCTGTTTATCGGCCACATGGGGCTCGGCCCCGTGGGCGCGGCGCTCGGCACGGTCATCGCGCAGACGGCGAGCGTGGCCCTCGCGCTCCTGTGGCTCAAGAGCCGCCGTACGCACATCCACCTCAAGCGCAGCGACCTGCGCCCCCAGCCCGAGGTGCTCGGCAGCATTCTTAAGATCGGTATGCCCGTGGCCGTGCAGGACGGCTGCATCCAGGTGGCGTTTATGTTCATCACCGTCATCGCCAACCACCGCGGCCTGGTCGACGCCGCCGCCGTGGGCCTGATCGAAAAGATGATCAGCTTTTTGTTTATTGTGCCGAGTTCCATGGGTGCCACCGTCAGCGCGCTCACGGCGCAAAACGCCGGCGCGGGCAAGAGCGACCGCGCGCGTCAGGTACTCAAGGACGCCATGACCATCTCGGTAGTGTACGGCTGCCTGATCACGGTGCTGATGTGGCTGGTGGCACCGGCGTTTATCGGCTTTTTTGCCAAGGACCCCGCGGTGGTCGCCGCCGGTACTGGCTATATGCACAGTTATATTTTCGACGCGATTTTTGCCGGCATCCACATTTGCTTTAGCGGCTTTTTCGCTGCGTATGGCAAGAGCTACATTGGCTTTGCGCACAACGTGCTGGCCGTGGTGCTCATTCGCGTGCCCGGCGCATGGCTGCTGTCGAACGCCTATTCCGACACGCTGTTTCCCATGGGCATCGCCTCGCCGTGCGGATCGATTCTTTCGGTGATTATTTGCGTGGTGGCATTTACCGTGCTCAACCGTCGCGGAGCTTTTGACAGGTTGGTGGCGTAGCGGGGCGACGCAGGCCTAGCGCCTCTCCCCTGTTTTACCGAAAGGAGCGGTCCTGTGACCGACATGCCAAGCGAACACACCGAGGGCCTGCTCCGCATTGGCGAGGTGGCGCGCTTGCTCAATTTGAGCGTGGGCACACTGCGCCATTACGAGCAGATGGGGCTGTTGGAGCCGGCATATATCGATCCGGCGAGTGGGTACCGCTACTACGGAACGCGACAGCTCTCCACGCTCAACACCATCGGCAATCTGCGCGTTCTCGACTTGCCGTTGGCGCAAATTCGCGAGTTTGTCACTACGCGCGATATGAATTTGATGCAACGGCAACTGACCAAGCAACAGGAGTTAATTGAGCACAAGCGGCGTGAGTTGGAGCGCATGTCGCGCAAGATTGACCAGCGGCTTGCCTTGCTTCGTGGCGCTTTGAATGCTGATCTCGACACCATTAGCGAAATCGAGGAACCCGAACTTCGCTGCGCCACGCTGCACGAGCGCGTCAATCCCACCGACGCCTATTCGCTGGGATGGCATATCCGCCAGCTTCAGCAGGGGCAGCACGAAACCTTTGCCTATCTGGGTAATCTGGGTGTGGGTATCGCGCCCGAACGACTGGCCGCCGGCGACTTTGACGGCTACGACGAGGTCTTTCTGCTGCTCGATGACACCGATGATTACTTGGGCGATGTTGAGACGCGACCTGCCGCGCACTGCCTGACCATAAGTTTCCGTGGCACGCACGGACAAGCAGCCCCGCGCTACGAGCAGCTGCTCGGCTACATGCACGAACACGACCTGACACCCGCCGGTCCGTCGCGCGAGATCGCCCTAATCGATGACATCATCAGCGACGACCCGGCAACCTACGTGACGCAGATCACGGTGCCGGTTGCCCCAGCAAAGTAAGAACCGCCCGGAAGGCATCGTGCTTCCGGGCGGTTCTTCAATTTGGCTATCGATGCGCTAAGCCTGGGGCACCTGGCCAGTAGCCAAGATCTGCTCGAGTGCGTCCTCGTCCAGCACGGGTACGCCCAGTTGCTCGGCCTTGGTGAGCTTGGAGCCCGCTTTGGGGCCGGCGACCAGATAGCTCGTCTTCTTCGACACGCTGCCCGAAACCTTGGCGCCGAGTACCTTGAGCGCCGCACCCGCCTCGTCGCGCGTGCGGTTGACGAGCGTGCCGGTGAGCACGAAGGTCAGACCCGCGAGTGGCTGTGCGTCGGCGAGCTCGCCTGCCACGCCAGCGTCGGCTGCGGCTTGCGCGTGCGCGGCGCCCAAGTCAACCTCGAGCGACAGACCCGCCTGACGCAAGCGCTCCAGCACGGCAAGGTTTTCGGGCACGGCGAGGAACTGCTTGACGCTCGCCGCAATCTTGGGACCGATGCCCTCACACTCGGCGATGTCCTCTTCGCTCGCCAAGATGAGCTTGTCGATCGACAGGAATCGCTCGGCGATGACCTCGCCCACGCTCTTGCCCACGTGGCGGATGCCCAGGGCAAACAGCACGCGACCGAGCGGCTGGCTCTTGGACTTGTTGAGCTCGGCGATGATTTTCTCGGCCGTCTTGAGGCCCACCGGGATGGGGTCACCCTTTTTGACGCCCTTTTTGCTGTTAGAGCTGGCGTACACGCGGCCCGTGTCCAGGCCTGCGATGTCGTCGACCGTGAGCTGGTAGAAGTCCGCGACATCGTGGATAAGCCCGGCGGCGATCATCTTGTCGACAATCTCGTCGCCCAGGCCGTCAACGTCCATGCAGCCGCGGCTCACCCAGTGGAGCAGGCGCTCCTTGAGCTGCGCGGGGCAGTCGATGGACACGCAGCGGTAGGCAACCTCGCCGTCCTCGTGGACCACGGGGCTGCCGCACACGGGGCAGACCTCGGGCATGTGCCAGTCGACCGAATCGGCCGGGCGCTTGTCGAGCACCGGGCCCACGACCTCGGGGATTACGTCGCCCGCCTTGTGCACGATGATAGTGTCGCCCTCGCGCACGTTCTTGCGGCGAATCTCGTCGATGTTGTGCAGCGTGGCGCGCGCGATGGTGGAGCCGGCAACCGTCACCGGATCGAACTCGGCGACCGGCGTGAGCACGCCGGTGCGGCCCACCTGGATGCGAATCTCGCGCAGGACGGTCTGCTTTTCCTCGGGCGGGAACTTAAAGGCAATGGCCCAGCGCGGCGCGCGAGCGGTAAAGCCCAGGTCGAGCTGCTGCTGGAAGCTGTCGACCTTTACGACCACGCCGTCGATGTCGTAGTCCAGATCACCGCGATGCTCGAGGGCCTGGGCGCAGAACTCGTGGACCTCGGCCGGCGTGGCGCAACGAGCCACGTTAGGGTTGACGCTAAAGCCGGCGCTACGCAGCCAATCGAGGAATTCGCGCTGGCTGTGGACGTGCAGCGGGTCGGTATCGGCGATGGCGTAGATAAAGGTGGCCAGATCGCGGCGCGCCGTGACCTTGGGATCCTTTTGGCGCAGGCTACCGGCGGCGGCGTTGCGCGGGTTGGCAAAGGGGTCGCGGCCCTCGGCATCGGCCTCTTCGTTTAGACGAACAAAGCTGCCCTTGGGCATATAGACCTCGCCGCGCACCTCGATGGCGCGCTCGCGGTCGACGCCCATGTGGGCGAGCGCCGGCTCGGACAGGTGCATGGGCACATCCTTGATAGTGCGCACGTTGAGCGACACGTCCTCGCCCGTGGCGCCATCGCCACGTGTGGCCGCACGTACGAAGGTGCCGTTTTGGTAGGTAAGTGCCACGCCCAGGCCGTCGATCTTAAGCTCGCAGGTATAGGTGACGCTGCCGGCACCGAGCGCATCCTCGGTGCGCTGGAGCCACGCGTCGAGCTCGTCCAGGTCCATGGCATCGTCCATGGAATACATGCGTGCCATGTGCGTGACAGGCGTAAACTGCTCGCTCACGTATCCGCCCACGCGCTGGGTATAGCTGTCGGGCGTCACCAGGTCGGGATAGGCCGCCTCGATCTCCTGCAGCTCAACGAGCATTTTGTCAAAGGCGGCGTCCGTAATCTCGGGTGCGTCGAGCATGTAGTAGCGGTACGCGTGGTAATCGAGCTCGTGGCGCAGCTCAGCCGCGCGCGCTGCCGCCTGGGCATGGGCGTCGGCCGGTGCAGCGGCATCTGCGCTCGCGGGCGTTTTGGTATCGATGTCCACACCGTCACCAAACAGGCTCGATTGCTCCATAGCGGCACTCCTTCGCTCGATTTCAAACGGATACAAGAGTACCACCGGTCGCAATGGGGTCGAATAACCCTTTCGAACCGCACCGAATCGGCAGCCGCCAGACTGGGGTGGACAGTTAGTTCAGATACGTATAAATCCTAGAGCTGGATCAGGCACGAACACCCCTGTTTCAACTAATTTGGGCTCCTCGAGACCATGTAAACGTCCCACTCTCCCTTCCAAACACCAATTCGTGCCCCATCCCAATCAAAAATTGCTCAAAACGCATCCCAAGCTGCCCCAGATTTATACGTATCTGAACTAACTGTCCAGACCATTCCGAACCAGGCCTCTTGTCAGCCCCAAGTGATCCGTTTTCCTCCGTCCCCAAGGGATCAATAAGAAAAGAGGGGCTGTCCTGCGTTGGCGGGACAGCCCCTCTGGCTTCGATATGTGCGATACGGTTCGTTAGAAACCCTGGCCGTGGCCTTGCCCCTGGCCCTGCTGGCCTAGCAGCTCCTCCAGGTACTGGCGCAGCTGTTCGTCGGTAATACCGCCGTTGCCGGTGTCGGTCGCGCTGTCGTCCTGCTGCTGGTTCTGCAGCTCCTCGTCGGAGCCCAGTTCAACCGTGACCTTCTTCTCTTCCTTGCCGCGCATGAGCGTGATCTCGACCTTCTCGCCCACCTCGTGGCTGCGCAGTGCGATAATCAGGCCATCGGCGCTCGTGATCTCGTCGTCGCCCAGCTTGGTGATGACGTCGCCCTCTTGGATGCCAGCCTTGGCGGCGGGACCGTCCTCGACGACGCTCGCCACGTACGCGCCGCTATCGGTGCTCAGCTTGTTGGTGCGAGCGTTGAGCGCGTTGACGCTCGAAAGCGTAGCGCCCAGGTACGGATGCACCGGCGTCTTGCCGTCGATAATCTGGTCGGCAATGTTCTTGGCGTAGTTAACGGGAATGGCAAAACCCACGCCCGAGCTGGAGCCCGAGTAGCTCTCGATAAGAGAGTTGATACCCACGAGCTCGCCGTTGTCGTTGACGAGCGCGCCGCCGGAGTTGCCCGGGTTGATGGCGGCATCTGTCTGGATCATGTTGGCATAGATGGTGTTACCGCTGGTAGAGCTCATGGCCGTGGAGCGGTAGAGCGCCGAGACGATACCAGTGGAAACAGACTGCTCGTTGCCGAACGGCGAGCCGATCGCCATGACCCACTCGCCCACGTTGAGCTTGGAGGAATCGCCGATCTCGATCGGCGTGAGCTTGGAGGCGTCGGCGTCCTTGAGCTTGATGACGGCTAGGTCGCTCGAAGCATCGTTGCCCACGAACTCGGCCTCGTAGGTAGTGCCGTCGTCCATGGTCACCACGTACTGGTCGTAACCATCGACCACGTGGTTGTTGGTGAGGATGTGGCCCTCGGTATCGAGCACCACGCCCGAACCGACGCTGCCCGAGCTATCCGACTCGTCAGCAGACTGCGAAAGCGAGCCATTCTGGCTGCCGCTCGAAGTGGCAGTGATGGAAACGACGGAGGGCAGGGCCTTGGCGGAAACGGCCTCGGCCAGCGTAGTATCCTCGGAGTCAATGGTGATCTTTTGCGTCGATGAACCCGAAGCGCCCGCCGTCACGGCATTCTTGCCACCACCGATATCGAGCGTGCCGCTCATAATGAGTGCGATGACCAGCAGGGCGCCGCAGGCACAGCCGGCAAGCGCCGTAATAAAGATCGGCAGCTTTTTGGTCTTGGTCTTGACCACCGTGTGCTTGTTTACAACCTGTTGGCCGCTCAGCGGCTTGCCGGTCTGCGTGTCGTATGCCTGCACGTAGGGAATGTTTCCGTCGGCAGGCGTCGACTCCACCTGCACGCGCGGCTGCTGCTGGGTCTCGCCGGCATTGCCCGCATCCTGGGGACGCTGGGAATCGTTCTCGCTCATGGCTGCGATCCTTTCGTCAAATAACCAAAGGCCCGCCAAACATGTGGCGGGCCATCATTGTTCACGTTGAGTTGTACCCCAATATGCGGGCGAACGTGTATGAGAACGCAATCTTTTAGGAAGGCTTAAGTTCTGTTGCAGACCCAAAAGGACCCTGCCTACGGCAAAACCACAAAAAAGGTGCCTGTCCCCTTTGTGGTGGAAATCTAGTCCTTAAACAGATAGCCCACGCCGCGGACGGTGGTGATGTGTGCCGCAATCTGCGGGCCCACCTTGGAGCGGATGCGTCGAATGTGCACGTCGACGGTACGCGTGCCGCCGCAGTACTCAAAGCCCCACACGCGGTGCAGCAGCACTTCGCGGCTGTAGGCACGGTTGGGGTGCGTCGCCAAAAAGCTCAGCAGCGAGTACTCCATCAGCGTCAGGTCGATGGGCTCGTTATCGAGCGTCACCTGGTAGGTGGCCAGGTTGATCTCGAGGTTATCGATATTGAGCACATCGTCGGCGGTGACGGTCTCCTCCTCGCCCATCAGGCGCTGCGCGCGCGCCTTGAGCTCGTTGGGCGTCGCCGTGGGGCATACAAAGTCGGCATGCGCGTGATTGGGCAGGCGCAAGGTACCGAGCGCCTCGTCGTCGACGATCACCAACATGGGAACGCCGCCGCGGTCGTCAAGCCACTTGGCAATCTGATCGATGCGGTCGCTGCGGATGCCATCGGAATCGAGAATCAGCAAGTCAAAATCGTGCGCCGCAGTCGGCGAATCGGGGGTGGCCAGGCTCACCTCGACACCCAGGGTAGTCGTCAAGCTGCGGGCAAACTCGTGGAAGCGCGTCGTGCGCGCCATGAACAGGGCACTCTTTTCGGACATATCGGCCTCCAAAGAAATGAGCTCAATCGTACTGGGACAAGCCAGCGCGATTAGGAGTTCGCCAGGTAGTGCTTGATCTCCCATTCGGTGATCGTGGATTCGAACTTATGCCACTCGTCACGCTTCTTTTTGAGGAAGAAGCTATGGATGTGCTCGCCGAGGGCATCCTTCATAAACTGCGAGTCCTCAAAGATGTCGAGCGCCTCTTTGAGCGAGCGCGGCAGCGGCGCGTAACCGGCCTCGAGCATCTGACGGCCGGTAAGCTTGAGCGTCTCGGCCGTGGCCTCGGGCGGGAGCTCCAGCTTGTGCTCGATGCCGTCAAGCCCGGCCGCCAGCGTGACGGCGTTGACCAGGTACGGGTTTGCCATGGGATCGGGGCTGCGAAGCTCGATGCGCGTGGAAAGCTGCTTGCCGGGCTTGTAGACCGGGATGCGGATCATACTTGCGCGGTTGCGCAGGCCCCACGTGGCGTACTGCGGCACGGAGTCGCCGCCCGTGGTGATGCGCTTGTACGAATTGACGGTGGGGTTGGTGATAGCACTGATCTCGCGCGCGTGCGCCAAGATACCGGCCATATAGTGCTTGGCGATATCGGAAAGATGGTACCTCTCGTCGTCCTCGCCCCAAAAGACGTTGTTGCCGTCGTGATCGAACAGCGACTGATGCAAAAACATGGCGCTGCCGTCCTCGCCCGCCAGCGGCTTGGGCATAAAGGAGGCGTGGCAGCCGCTCTCGTAAGCCTGCTGCTTAATGATGAGTTTGGCCGTGGTAATGGCGTCGGACATGCTCAGGGCCTCGGCGTGGCGCAGGCTCATGCCGTGCTGTGAGCGACCGGCGGCGTGGAAGGTGTACTCCACGGGCACGGACATCTTCTCGAGCGTGAGGACTGTGTTGCGACGCAGGTCGCGGGCGGCATCGCTCACCGAAAGATCGAAGTAGCCCACGTTGTCGAGAGGCTCGGGCGTGTGCTCGTCGGGGAAGTAGTAATACTCCAGCTCGGCACCGACGTTGAGCAGGTAGCCGGCCTTCTCGGCCTTATGGAACATGCGGCGCAGGGCATCGCGCGGGTCGCCGGCAAACGGCTTGCGATCGGGAGTGCACACGTCGCAGAACACGCGGGCGACGCCGTTGTGGCTCGGGCGCCACGGCAGGATCTGGAAGGTCGAAGCATCGGGGAACGCCAGCATGTCGGCTTCCTCGGGCGTGGCAAAGCCCTCGATGGCGGAGCCGTCAAAGCCAATACCCTCCTCAAAAGCGACCTCGAGGTCCTCGGGGCTGATGGCAAAGTTCTTGAGGCGGCCGAGAATGTCGACAAACCACAGACGCACAAAGCGGATGTCACGCTGCTCTACGGAGCGGAGTACGTAATCGATGTTCTGCTGGTTCATGTCGCTCCCCTTTCTTTCGGGCGGGTTTCGACTGGTCTATACCGCAGATACTATCGCAGAAAAATGTTTCCGCAGGGTTAAAGCGTATCAAGCGCTCAAAAAACGTGCGCGAACAGGCCGTTGCGAACGAGCGGCTAGCGTTCAGATTCGGAAACAATTTGCCTACACGCTCGTTCCAGCGTAGGGAACTCCATCGTCACTGCATCCCAAACAACCGAGCGGTCAACATTGCCGTAATCATGCGCAAGATAATTTCTCATGCCGATAATTCCGCGCCACTCAATTTCGGGATGAAGCCGCTGCGAGCGTTCCGACAACTTGCCCGCTTCTTCCGTCACCCTAAGCGCGCACATCAAAAGGGAGTCCGCCAACGCCCTCGTCCGCACGTCATTCGCATGCAGAAACTGGTCCTCGGTGATATCAAAAACCTTGATGCGCTCGTTCGTTTCAGCGATGGCCTCCAAGACCTCTTGGGCGCGGAGACAGTCTGACTTACGCGCGATCATAAAGGATCACTCCTTCGCGCTCGATTACCGCGGCAAGATCGTCATCAAGATCGTCACTCGAGACAAGGTCGACCTGCCTCCCGGTTTCTTTGCGCACCGCCTCACCAAACGCCGACAACGCGAAAAGACCAAAGCCCTGCTCGCGATCAACTTCGAGACGTAAGTCGATATCGCTATCGGCACGCGCTTCGCCACGGGCATACGAGCCAAATAGAATCACGGTTTTGATGGCGGGAATCGGGCTGGCCGCCTCGCGGACGGCTGACTCAATCTGAGCAGTATCCAAAATGCCCGCCGCAGCGCTTTCGCTCGCAGAGCTTTTACCGAGTGAAGGAACAAACGGCAGCGAGCGCTCGCGCAGCATCTGTCTCATAAACATATTGACCGCAACAGACGAAGTCATGCCAAGTTCTTCGCACAGCTCGGCAAATGAATCTTTAATTGACGAGTCCACTCGCACACTCAGCACAGACGCAGCCATGGGCACCTCCTGTATGACATTGTCTATATAATATCACACAGGCTAGAGCGAGGTCGAGGCGCGGTGTTCGATGTGACCGGGGATCTCGATGCGCTTGGGAGCCAGCCTTGCGGCCTCGCCTACCGTAGTGGTGACAACGTCGATGCGCTCGGACAGACGCTCGACTACGCGCTCGGCAATGGTGAGGGTGTCCTGCGCGGCCGTGGTCACACCGCCAAAGAGCACATGGTTCCAGGGGTAATCGTCAAACGTCGCGATCTTGAGCCCCGCCGGCAGCGAGGGACCAAGCTGCGCCAGAGCCTCGGTCAGACGCAGGAAGACCAGGCCGTTGACAGCGATAAGGCCGAGCTTTTTGCCTGCATAGCCGCGGATGGTCTCGTCCAGGCGACTGACACCCGTGGCGCCACCGTCCGCCAAGGTGACGACCTCGCCGGCCAGGCCGCGGCGCGAAAGCTCGTCGGCAAAGCCCTCGGCGCGCTCGCGACGCACGGGGCTGTCATCGCTTGCCTCGGTGAGCAGACACAGGCGCTCGCTGCCAGCAGCGGCCAAGGCGTCTACCAGGCCGGCAACCAGCTCGCGGTTGTTAGAGGTCACCAGATCGACACCGCCGGCGGCAACATCGCGGTCGAGCAGCACAACGGGCAGGCGTCCCGCTGCCGCGACGATTGCCTCGTCGTTGCCGCCGCAGGTGTTGACGACCAGGCCGTCCACGCCGGCATCGATAAGTCTAGTGAGCGACTCTGCTTCCTTGGCGGGGTCATTGCCGCTAATGGCCGTCATAAGCGAGCAGCCGCGCGCGGCGGCACTGGCGGAAAGCCCTTCGAGCATGGCGCTGGAGAACGGGTTGGTGATGTCGGCCAGAATCACGCCGATGAGGTTGGTGCGTGAGCTGCGTAGATTGCGTGCAGCGGCACGTGGGCGATAGCCAGTGCGCTCGATAACCGCCGCGATGCGAGCGCGGGTTTCCTCGGTCATCTGCCCGGGGCGGTTGTTGAGATAGCGCGAGACCGTGGCCGGGCTCACGCCCGCCTCGGCGGCAATGTCCTTGATTCTCATCTGCGCCATAGCGCACCCCGTTTCCCAATTGTCGGCAGTCTGAGCCATTTTAGGCATTTTTTTAAAAATCTCGCTTGCAAAACGCTGTAGGTGAGCAGGATCGTTTTTGCGTCTCGAGCAGATGCGGTGATGGGCTAGATAGACGAGTCTTTGGACAGCTCGAAATAGTCGGGATGCAAGGCGATAACCGGGCCCTGCTCCTCGGGCATCAGGTGCAAGTGCGTCTCTGCCAGATAGCTCGCCGTGTCGGTATCGCCCCTCTTAATGGCCTCGAGAATCCGACGATGTTGTCGACGAATCGGCTCCCAATCCAGATCCTGCGACACCATACGCAACCAGTTGTATCGCTCAAAATGCGTGTTGACGCTCTTCATCCAATCCCACAGCATGTGACGACCGGCAATCTCAAAACACGTCTCGTGGAACAGGTTATCCAAGTCGAAAAAGCGACGCGTCTCGCTATGGTCGAGCGACTCGGACTCGGCAAGAATCTGCTCGAGCCGATGCTTTTGCTCGAACGTGGCAGCCGGACAACATTTAATGAGTACGCTTCTTTCGAGTTTCTCGCGCAAGAAACAGGCATTCTCGGCGTGTTCCATGCTGATCTTAGAGACGTAGGTGCCGCTCTTGGGACGCGTTTCCACCAGCTCTTGCTCGCGCAGGCGCACAAAGGACTCGCGAATTGGCGTGCGCCCGATCCCCGTCTCCTTTTCCAGACCAATCGCCGAAAGGCGCGTGCCGGGCTTGAGCTCGGCATAGATGATCTTGGAGCGCAGTGCGTTGTATGCCTGATCTTGCAGGCTCTGATAATGCTGGTGTTGTTCCATAAAGCCCTCGGATGAAGCCCACGGTTTGTCGAATTTCATCACGTAATACTATCTCATCGACACGCCCCAGCTCCCAATCAGTCTTTTTGGGACGGGGCTCTTTTGGACTATGAGCGCTCGTATTTCGTGGCTCGCCCGGTTCCCTGCCTTACGATTGCATTCCGTTCAAGCAGAGATTCGAGTGCCGCCAACGTCCGCATGCGGCTCAGCCCCGTCTGTTTTTCAATCTCGCTTCGCGACATAATTCGCCCGCCCGACAAGGCCTTGAGAACCTGGACCTCTTCCTCGGACCCTTCAAAGGCATCGGTAACGGGCAATGTGACGGCCACCATGCCGCCGCGAACATCAAAAATTGGTTGATTGATCGAATCGCGATAGGCACGTCTAATGCGCGCGATTCCCGTACCAAATTTCTCGATGTAATCCAGCTTTAAGAAGACCTCTGCAACGATGGGGTTTCTGAGCACGGATATCTGCCCATACAGGTATTGTTCCGTCGTCAAACCGGCGGGCAGCGACCCGGGGGAGGTCACAACGACACGATCATCGTACAGGGCAATTTGAACGTTCGCTCGAACGTCCCACGTCCGATGCACCAAAGCATTTGCGACAGCTTCGCGAAACGCCTCGAGAGGAATTCGATCGGTTTGGACGCGCTCCATCCCTTCGATACGCTCATAACGGTAGTAGCGTGCAAACATAGCTACCGCCCTGTCCACCTGCTCAATTGCGGATACATTTGTCGCCATCTCGCGATCCAAGATCACATCCTCGGTATCGCCAAAACGGACGCAGTCGATGCCCGGAAAATCATTCTTATCCGCTAAAATCGCCGCAGCGTTGGTATAGCCATCTTTGCCGAGCAAGCGAAGCGTGCGCATAATATCCGGCGTTAGCTCAGAAATGCCGAGGTGTTCAACACACTTATGCTCGAGCGTATGAAAGCCCAAGTCCTGGCGAGCCGACGTGAGCGCGTCGAACGTTACGTTGCTGCCTTCGAGCGTCAGCCTGCCATACTCAAACCGGTCGACCTCCACCGTTGCCGAATCGTTTCGTCTGTAGGCCTTTCCCTTGCTTCGATAGGGTTTGTCCTGCCCCTCATAAACCGTAAGGATTACAATCCCGCGTTTCTCATCGGGCTCAAGCGAATAACGGGGCGCGGGATCAAGACTGTCGTTAATCATGTTCTCGATGCGCAGGCATTCTGCAACCGGATCCGCAAGGCCGACAACCACGCCCTCGTCATCAACGCCAAACTCAATCTTGCCCTTCCCGTAGTTTGCATAGGCGCTCACCGTTTTAAGAAACGTCGGCGTAACGCTTTCCTTGTATTCGACTGTAGGGCTCTCTCTAACAACCATATGCACAACCCCCTCGTTTCGTATCATTCATAACCGTATTATAAGACGAAAACCGTTTGCGTACTAATTTATAGAAGACGCAAACGGTTTTCGTCTTGATTTGCGTACGGAATTAAGACGCAGAATTTCGCTTTCGTATGGCTCAATACCGGACGCAGACTGTTTTCGTCTGTCAATACGTCTGCAATCCAAACGAAAAGAGCCCCAAGCTCGTATGAACTCGGGGCTCTTTGTGCCGCATATCTATGAGAGAAGAAATTCGATGCGTACGGCCGCTTGTGTTTTATCAAATGGTGCGATGGGGCCAGGTTTACATGCACCAAGTTGGTGCAAAGTAACCTGTCCCCATGCACCAAGGGGTTGACTAGAGCTCGCAGGCGACCTTGTAGCCATCGCCAATGGCGTCACGGATGTTACCGCACTTGTTGGCGTCACCCAGCACGTGGGTGGTAACGCCGGCAGCGGCAAGGTCGTCGGCAAGCTTGGTGTTGGGACGATAGCCCATGGCAAGCACCAGCGTATCGGCACCGGTGATGGTGTGGACCTCGCCGTCCCTTTCGTAGCTGATGGTATCCTCAGTGATCTCGGTCACCTTGGCCTCGGTCAGCACGTGGACGCCCTTGGAGAGCATGCGCGTGATGAGCACCGCGCGACCGGCACCACCCTCGTTGGCAGCGAGCGTCTTGGTCATCTCGATGACGGTGACATCGCGATTGGCCGGCGACAGGTCGTTGACCAGCGGGGCCAGGTAATCGGCCGTCTCGCAGCCAACGGTGCCGCCGCCCACGATGACGATCTTCTTACCCGGGAAAGCCTTGCCACCCAGCAGGTCGTCGGCCGTCATAACCTGCTTAAAGCCCTGCATGAAGGCCGGGACGATGGGCTCGGCGCCATAAGCCAGGACGACCTCGTAGCCCGCGTAGTCACGCTGAATGTCCTCAGCCGAAAGCTCGGTGCCAAATACGCACTTCACGCCGGCCTCGGCCAGGCGACGGTACTGATACTTGATCACGCGGGTGAGTTCCTGCTTTGCCGGCGGAACGGCCGCGATGCGCATCTCGCCGCCCGGTTCGTCCTGCTTGTCCACGAGCACCACGTTGTGGCCGCGCTTGGCGGCAATGAACGCCGCCTCCATGCCCGCGGGACCGGCGCCCACAACCAGCACGTTCTTGGCCTCGGCGGCAGGCTCGTAGCCAGCCTCGTCGCGCTCCACGTCTGGGTTGACGGTGCAGGAGATGCGCTTGCCAAACATAATGCCGTTCAGGCAGCGCAGGCAGCCGATGCAGGGGCGGATGTCGTCGGCGTTGCCGGCAGCGGCCTTGTTGCAGAACTCGGCATCGCACAGGTTGGCGCGGCCCATCATGCAGATGTCGGCAGCGCCGTCCTCGATCAGCTCCTCGGCAATCCATGCCTCGTTGATGCGGCCGACCGTGGCAACGGGAATGTTCACATGCTTTTTGATCTCGCGCGAGCAGGCGGCGTGCGAAGCCTGCTGTGTACCAGCGGCGGGAATTGCAGAGCCGCGCTTGATGGTGGTACCGCCCGACACGTGAATCATGTCGACGCCGGCCTTCTCCAGGCGACGCGAGACGTAGATCATGTCGTTGAGGGTCAGGCCGCCATCGGTGTACTCGTCGCCCGAGATACGGACGTCGATGATGAAGTCCTTGCCGCAGCGCTCGCGAATCTCGGCGATGACCTCGAGCAAGAAACGCATGCGGGCGTCGAGCGAGCCACCGTACTCGTCGGTGCGCTTGTTATAGAGCGGGGTCAAAAAGCCACCGAGCATGCCGTGGGCGTGCGCCGCATGGACCTCGACGCCATCGACGCCGGCCTTCTGCATACGCACGGCAGCGTCGCCGAACTGATGCGTGAGCTCGTGGATCTCATCGACCGTGATGGGGCGCGGCGCCTCGCGGGCGTAAGACGGACCCACAAAGGACGGAGCGATCAGGCGCGGCGTGCCCGGAACGTTAAAGGCCATATAGGCGGGATGGAAGAGCTGCGGCATAATCTTGCAGCCGTACTCATGCACGGCGGCGGCGAGCTTTTCCCAGCCGGGGATGAACGTGTCATCGTAGCAGCACATGTCGCCCGGCAGATAGGTATAGGTAGGCTCGACCGTCACGACCTCGGTAATGATCAGGCCCACGCCGCCCTTGGCGCGGGCACGGTAATGATCGACCAGATCGTCGGTCACATAGCCATGATCGGCCAGGTTGGTAGATACCGGCGGCATAAAGACGCGGTTCTTGACCTCGGTCGTACCGACCTTGATCGGGCTAAAGAGCATCGGGTAGGCAGAAGACTCCATGCAGGCTTCCTTTCGTTTGAGCCGCTCGGCGGCAGTTGCTAACGTACTTATCGTACCAGCAACTGCCGTATCCGCAGTCAAACATGCCCAAACGCCAGTCGGCTAATGAATACCGCGGCTCAAATCTTCGGCGATTTTGTCTACGCCCTTAAGCGCGGCGCAGGTCTTTTTGTTGGAGCAATGTCCTGTGCAAACGCCACCTTGAGCGCAGTCGGCGCAGGTGCCCTTGCGATAAATGCGTACGCACACGGCGACAAACGCAATGCCGATAACAGCCAGTACAACAATATCGATAGGTGCCATAGCAAGCCTCCTCTAGTTAACCACCACTTACTTTACCCCATTCTCCACCTGCCAAAAAGGGACAGGTATATTTTGGTCGGTTTTATCTGCGGAAACGCCACATCTCCCTCACCAAAAAGCCCGAGTGTCGCTGGGACACCCGGGCTCGTGGAAAGGGGCTAATCCTTATTCGGACTTAAGCGGAAACTGCGGCGGAAGCAGTGTTGGTCTCGTCCTCGTCGGTCCATGCATGCTTGGGCATGGGACGGAAGATCTGGAAGAGCATCGCAACCAGCAGCACGATGGCTACAATCGTCCAAATACCAAACTGGCCCAACACAAACAGGTTGTAGAACTGGTTGATGAACAGGCCGATCACCCAAGCGAAGGCGCACTCGTAGCCGATGGCAATCGCGGTCCACTTGCCGGAGTCCATCTGGTTGCGGATAGTGCCCATGGCGGCAAAGCACGGAGCGCACAGCAGGTTGAAGGCACCAAAGGCCACGCAAGCACCCATGGTGGGGAACATGCCCGCAAACGCGGTCCACAGGCTCGGGTCGGTCTCGCCAGCATCGGCGACGGAGAGCAGCGAGCCGGCGGTAGCGACGACATTCTCCTTAGCCACGAGGCCGGAGACGGTCAGCGCGGTGGCCTGCCAGGTGCTAAAGCCGAGCGGGGCGAAGATCCAAGCGACCAGGTTGCCGAGCATGGCGAGCACGGAGTAATCCATGAACTCCTCGGGGATGCCGTCCATCGCAGGCAGGAAGCCAAAGGAACCGTTGTAGCTGCCAAAGTTGGAGAGGAACCAAACGACGACGGTGGACGCGAAGATGACCGTACCGGCCTTCTTGATAAAGGCCCAGCAGCGCTCCCACACGTGCAGCGCCCAAGAACGGATCGCCGGGAAGTGGTAGGCAGGAAGCTCCATAACAAACGGCGTCGGGCGACCGGCGAAGAGCTTGGTCTTCTTGAGCATGAGGCCCGAAGCAATGACGGCAAAGACGCCCAGGAAGTAGAAGAGCGGGCTGATCCACGCGGCGGTGGTGGAAGAATCGCCGATGATGGAACCCATGAGCAGGGCAATGATCGGCAGCTTAGCGCCACAGGGAATAAACGTGGTGGTCATGACCGTCATACGGCGGTCCTTCTCGTTCTCGATGGTCTTGGTGGCCATGACGCCGGGGACGCCGCAACCCGAGGACACGAGCATGGGGATAAAGGACTTACCGGACAGGCCAAAGCGGCGGAACACGCGGTCCATGATGAAGGCGACGCGCGCCATGTAGCCGCAGTCCTCCAGGAAAGACAGCATCACAAAAAGCAGGAACATCTGCGGCACAAAGCCAAAGATGGCGCCCAGGCCGCCGACGATACCATCGCAGACCAGCGAATCGACCAGGCCACCGTCCTCGGTGCCGCCCGCCACGAGGGCGTCGTGCACCACGGTGGTGATACCCGGGACATAGGGGCCGTACTCCGCCGGGTCAATCGAATCGGCAGCGTCCTCACCCACAGCCTCGACAGCCGCATCATACGCATCGCGACCCTGACCGAGCACGTACCAACCGTCGGTGCCGAAGAGCTGGTCGTTGGTGAAGTCGGTCACCGTGCCGCCCAGGGTGGAAACGGCGATGTAGTACACGCAGAACATGATGACCACAAAGATCGGCAGGCCCAGGATGCGGTTGGTAACCACACGGTCGATCTTCTCGGAAGTGCTCATCTTGGCAGGAGCCTTAGTGAGGCACTCATCGATGATGTGCGCGATGACGCCATAGCGCTCACCGGTGATGATGGACTCGGCATCGTCGTCGCAGTCCTGCTCGCACTGGGCGACCAGCTCCTCCACGCGAGCGGCCTTCTCCTTGGTGAGGTTGATGAGTTTGCAGGCGTCTGCATCACGCTCGAACAGCTTGACGGCGTAATAGCGGCGCTTGTTGGCAGGAACGCTCGCAGGCAGGTTATTCTCGATGTGGTCCAGAACGTCCTCGATGGAGGAGTCGAACTTGTGCTCCGGCACCTGGCCCTTAGAAGCAGCGGACTTCTTGACCTGCTCGAAGAGCTCCTTGATGCCCTTGTTCTTAAGAGCGGAGATCATCATAACCGGGCAGCCGAGCTTCTTGGAAAGCTTGTCGGTGTCGATCTTGTCGCCGTTCTTCTCGACCAGGTCGGCCATGTTGAGGGCAACGACCACGGGCAGGCCGGTCTCGATAACCTGAAGCGCCAGGTACAGGTTGCGCTCGAGGTTGGTGGCATCGACAACCTGGACGACCACATCGGGCTCGCCGCTCATGAGATAATCGCGCGAGCATTGCTCCTCGGGGCTGTAGGGGGAAAGCGAGTAGATACCAGGGAGGTCCGTGATGGTAACGTTCTTGTCGCTTAGGAGCTTGGCCTCCTTTTTCTCAACCGTGACGCCGGGCCAGTTGCCAACGTAGCCGTTGGCGCCGGTGATCAGGTTGAAAAGCGTGGTCTTGCCGCAGTTGGGGTTACCCGCCAGTGCGACATGGATCTGAGAATCCGCCATTCAATCCTTCTTCCTTATGTGCCCGCGCTGCTTTCTCCGCACGGGCTGGATAATGTGCTTCAAAGTGCTGCATTAAGTTAGAAAAACCTAACTTTATCTGCAGAAATATGCGCCGCGAGTCCTTACTGGACCTCGACGACGGCGGCCTCCTCCTTGCGGATGGAAAGCTCGTAGCCGCGCACGTTGATCTCGACCGGATCACCGAGCGGTGCAACCTTTACGACCTTGAACGAAGTGCCCTTGATGAGCCCCAGGTCCATAAGGTGGCGGCGAAGCGCACCCTCACCGTGAAGCTTGACGATGGTGGAGCTCTCGCCCACCTTAACGTCACCCAACGTCTTCATCCTCTTGTCCCCCTTTCGGTTTTTATGAAATGCTGCAGACTAACCGACGGTCATGATGTGCATGGCAACCTTGGAATCGATACCAAAGCGTGCGCCCAGCACGGTGACGATAATATTGGCGCCACTCGAGCTCACCACGTGGATTTCGTTGCCCTCGACAAAGCCGAGGTCCTTGAGGTGGTGTTTCATGTCCTCATTGCCCTTTACACGGGACACGCGCACGGTTTCGCCCGCTTTTACCATCGAAAGCGGCATGGCCGGCATCTGCGGTCCGCAAGACATGAGTGGCTCCTAACGTCAGTTCGTCCTTAACATCGACACGGTAAAAGTTAACCACGCCTATGTTCGCTATAGTAAACTAACACGTGGTTAACTTTTTGGAAAGGGTCCGCATTCAGATTTCGAAAAAGTTTCCTATACGAAACAAAGGCGCCGCAAAGAGGCTTATAGGACAAAATGTGTGTCCCGATAGAACACCCGTTTCCATCCATTAATCCAGCCAGAACGGGTACGGGT
>UQKQ01000010.1 GCA_900541645.1 uncultured Collinsella sp. | reverse complement strand
TTGGGACAGGCAGGCCTTCGAGGCCGAGCGCAAAATGGATTCTAAAAAACACCTTGCCAAATAGGAGCGTCAGGACGCAAAGAGGCTCCGCAGCGCGAAGCGCGATGCGGAGCCTCTTTGCATGTCCGAGGACGTTCCGGAGAGAAACCCCCGTCACGCCCACCGGATTCCCGGTGGGAGTTCTAGACCTTGTCGGCCTTAGTACATACCGCCGCCCTGCTGACCAGCGGTAGCAGCAGCGATAGCATCCTCAAGCTGAGTGTTCTTGGGCACATCGGAGACGGTGGCCTCGGTGATGAGGATCAGGCTGGCGACAGAAGCAGCGTTCTGCAGGGTGACGCGGCTGACCTTGACGGGATCGAGGACGCCCATCTCGATCATGTCGCCCCACTCGCCGTTGGCAGAGTTGAGACCCTGGCCGGCGGGCAGCTCGGCAACCTTGTCGACCACGACAGCGCCCTCAAAACCAGCGTTCTTGGCGATAGTAGCGACCGGAGCAGTCAGAGCCTTCTTGACGATGTCGACGCCGATCTTCTCCTCGGGGTCGTCGATCTCGACAGCATCGAGCGCAGGAGCAGCGTCCATGAAGGCGACGCCGCCGCCGGCGACAATGCCCTCCTCGACAGCAGCACGGGTAGCCTGCAGGGCGTCCTCGACGCGGTGCTTGATCTCCTTGAGCTCGGACTCGGTAGCAGCGCCGACCTTGATGACGGCAACGCCACCGGAGAGCTTGGCCAGGCGCTCCTGGAGCTTCTCGCGGTCAAAGTCAGAAGTGGTGTTCTCCATCTCGCCCTTGATCTGAGCGATGCGGGCGTCGATGGCCTCCTTGGAGCCAGCGCCGCCGACGACGACGGTGTTGTCCTTGGAGATGGTGACGGACTTAGCGGTACCGAGCATATCGGCGGTGATGTCAGCGACCTTCACGCCCAGCTCGTCCAGAGCAGCCTGGCCACCGGTGAGGACGGCGATGTCCTCCAGGATGCGCTTGCGGCGATCGCCGTAGCCCGGGGCCTTGACGGCGCAGACGTTGAGGGCGCCGCGGATCTTGTTGAGGACGAGGGTCGGCAGAGCCTCGCCATCGATGTCCTCAGCGATGATGAGCAGGCCACGGCCAGCGCGCTGGACAGCCTCGAGAACAGGCATGATGTCCTGGACGCTGGAGATCTTCTGGTCGGTGATGAGGATGTACGGATCCTTCATCACGGCCTCCATGCGGTCGTTATCCGTGACGAAGTAAGCGGAGACATAGCCCTTGTCGAACTGCATGCCCTCGACGGTGTCGATGGTGATGTCGAACGTCTGGGAATCCTCGACGGTGATGACGCCGTCCTTGCCCACGACCTCCATGGCCTCGGCGATCTTCTCGCCGACCTCGGGGTCACCGGCGGAGATGGTACCGACGGAAGCAATCTGCTCCTTGGTCTCGACCGGCTTGGCCTGCTTCTTCATCTCGGCGACGGCGGCGCTGACGGCCTTGTCGATGCCGCGACGGATGGCCAGCGGGTTGGCGCCAGCGGCGACGTTGCGCAGACCGTCGTTGACGATGGCTTGAGCGAGCAGGGTTGCGGTGGTGGTGCCGTCACCCACGGTGTCGTTGGTCTTGGTGGCGACCTCCTTCACCAGCTGGGCACCCATGTTCTCGATGTTGTCCTCGAGCTCGATCTCCTTGGCGACAGAAACGCCGTCGTTGGTGATGGTCGGAGCACCGAACGTGCGCTGCAGCGCAACGTAGCGGCCCTTGGGGCCCATGGTGACGGTAACGGCGTCGGCCAGAGTGTTGACGCCCTTGGCAAGCTTAGCGCGGGCATCGGTGTTGAACGTAATGTTCTTTGCCATGGTAGGTAATCCTCCAAAAGAAATGTGACTCGCGTCGCCGCTTCCGAGTCCTATGCGGCGGGCGCGTTCAAAGACGAATCAGAGATTCTGACGAGACTAGGCCTCGACGACAGCGTAGATGTCGTCGGCGCGCATCAGCAGATACTTCTCGCCGTCGACCTTGACCTCGTTGCCACCGAACTTACCATAGATGACAACGTCACCGACCTTGACGTCCATGGGGATGCGCTCACCCTTGTCGTTGACCTTGCCGGCGCCAACGGCAACGATGGTGCCGCGCTGCGGCTTCTCCTGGGCGTTGCTAGCGATATACAGACCAGAAGCGGTCTTCTGCTCGGCCTCGTCGGGCTTGACCAGAACACGATCTGCAAGCGGCTTCAAAGACGACATGCTTGTCTCCTCCTTTTTGGGCCGCGTGGTTATGCCACGCGAATTAACCCTTTTTGTTTGCGTACGCGTTGAATGGTACCCACGAATGGCGGGTTATACAACACGGAGTCAAAAAATCTTATTTTTTGGCACTTAGATTTTCTGAATGCCGGGGGATAACTTAGCAGTGGCTCCCGTGTGGCTCCGGAGGGGCGGGGCATAAGGTTTCCTGCTCGGGCAGTCCTGCTCGCACGAAGGCCACATTAAGTGGCCTTCGGCTCGTGCGGAACTCGCGATAAACCTTATGCCCCGCCCCTCCGGAGCCACACGGGAGCCAGGTTAACTAATTCGGGCCCGGCATTCAGAAAAGTCAGTACAGCAAAATGGCGATGCGGATGGTGCGAACAAGAAGGGGGCACGTTGCTGAAACGCGCCCCTTGTGGGTGGGGTATGGGGCTAGCGCTCGTAGATTAAGTTACCTGCCAGGTAGGTGGCTTGGACTTTGGTGGCTTGGAGTTCTTGGGGGTCGATGGTGAGTGGGTTTTGGTCCAGGACTACCAGGTCGGCGTATTTGCCGGGTTCCAGGCTGCCGAGGTTTTGCTCGTCGCCTGCCGCGTAGGCGCTGCCCAGGGTGTAGTTGCGCAGGGCCGTTGCCGCATCGATACGCTCGCTCGGCAGCCAACCGCCCTCGGGCCAGTGGCTGCGGGGGTCTTGGCGGGTGATAGCCGTGTAGAGCACGTTCATGCTGGTAACGGCTGTGATGGGGCTATCGGTGCCGAAGGCTTGGCGGATGCCGCGCTGCTTATAGGTCGCAAACGGCCACATGATGCGGCTACGCTCCAAGCCCAGGTCGCGCTCGGGGCCGCCCGGGTCGAGCGTAATGTGACAGGGCTGGCTCGAGGCAATGACGTTGAGTTTGCGCAGACGATCGATGTCCTGGGGCAGGAGGTTCTCCAGATGCTCAAGCGTATTATGGCCGTGCTGGGGCAAGCCGTAGAGCTCTGCCGCCTCCTCAAAGATATCGAGTGCGGCATGGATGGCGCCGTCGCCGATAACGTGGATGCGCACGGTGTGGCCGCGCTCGGCTGCCGCCAGGACCAGCTTGCGCATGCGCTCGACGGGAACCGTCAGGCGACCTTGATCGCCCGGGAAGCGCGGGTTGGTATAGGGATCGGTGAGATAGGCCGTGTGTTCGCTCGAGACGCCGTCGAAGAACTGCTTAAAACCAGGCGCCGAGAGCAGCGCGTTGTTCGCGTAGCGGGTCTGCAGTTCTTCTAAGCGCGATTGGTCATCCAGCAACGTGGGGAACAGATGGGCACGGATGCCCAGTTTGCCAGCTGCCTGCAGTTTGTCGTAGACGTCATCGCGGATAAAATCGCAGCCCGGCATGGGCATGAGCGACATATCGCATATCGAGGTGATGCCCTGCTCGGCCATCCGCCTCATTTGATCGGCGTAAGCGCTTGCGATGCGATCCTCGCCCAGCCACTCAAGGCAGCGCGGTAGCAGCTGCATAGCAGCTGCCTCGTGAGCAATGCCCGTGAGCTCGCCGTTTGCGTCCTTGTCGTAGCTGCCGCCCGCCGGCGGCTCACTGTCGCGCGTGACGCCGAGCGCCTCGAGTGCACGGCTGTTGAGCCAAAGCGTGTGCCCGTCGCCCGAATACATAACGCAGGGACGATCGGGGAATGCCGCATCGAGCGACGCCTTGCTAGGATGCTCGGGCGGGTCCCAACGGTAATCGCGCCAGCCCTGCGTCACAACCCAGGCGTCGTCGGGCAAGTCCTGGGAAAACTCGAGCGCATGTTGCACCAGTGCCGACTCGGACGTGCCCATATCCATGAGCATGTACGGCGAGGAACCGACCGAGGTATGGAAGAAGTGCAGATGAGCGTCATGGAAACCGGGGCAGACAAACTGCTCGCCGTAGTCGATAACCGACGTGGCGGCAGGAGCGGCGGCGATCACGTCATCGGGCTCACCGACTGCGACGATACGGTCGCCTGCGATGGCAATCGCCAGCTCGCGGGCGGTATCGATGCCGTCTTGCGCGGTAAAGACGTTCTTGGAGCGGATAATCCGATCGATATGTTGCATGGGCATCCCCATCTCTGGCAGGAAATTCAACACCCCCGAGTGTACTCCCCCGCCCTTGTAACAAAACCCCAAGCGGCAAACGGCAACTTTACCAGCCCTAGCGGCAGGTGGCATACTGGAGAGAGCCTGTACGATTTTGCGATCAACCCAGCAAGGAGCAAATCGACCATGACGAAGACCAAGGCACAGCAGATTATGGCGGCGACCGAGGCTCGCGCGGCTGACGACGTCACCGCAGCCATCAAAGATATCGCTACCGAGTTTGAACCCTATATCATCAAGCAGCGTCGGCACTTCCATAAGCACCCGGAGCTGAGCCTTGCCGAGGAGCGCACGACTTCTGACATCGCCAACCAGCTCGACGCCATGAATATCCCCTACGAGCGTCCCCTTAAGACGGGCCTTGTGGCGACCCTTCGCGGCACCGCGCCCGACTCCTATCGCGAGGACGGCACGCCACGCCGCCGCATCCTGCTGCGCGCCGACATCGACGCCCTGCCCGTCACCGAGCAGACCGGCGAGGATTTCGCCAGCGTCAACGAGGGCTGCATGCACGCCTGCGGCCACGACTGCCACATCGCCATGATGCTCGGCACGCTGCAGATCCTGCGCCATATGACCGACGACATCCACGGCGAAGTCCGCATCGTCTTCCAGCCCAGTGAGGAAAACGGCCAGGGCGCCAAACTCATGATCGGCACGGGCGTGCTCGACGGCGTCGATGGCGCCTACGCCGCGCACATCTGGAGTGAGGTCGACGCCGGCACCGTGAGCTGCGAGCCCGGACCGCGCATGGCCAATACCGACTGGTTCCGCATCGATGTTCGCGGCACCTCATGCCACGGTGCCATGCCCCAGCGCGGCCACGACGCCGTTATGGTTGCTGCCGAGATCGTCAACGCTCTGCAGACCATCGTTTCGCGCGAGATCAGTCCCTACGAGCCGGCCGTCATTACCGTCGGCGAGCTGCACGGCGGAACTGCGCGCAACGTTATCGCCGGCACGGCCTACCTCGCCGGCACGGTGCGCACCTACGGCGATTCGACCCACGAGGAAATGCCGGAGCTTATGCGTCGCATCGTGGAGCATACCGCGGCCGCCTTGGGTGCCGAGGCAGAGCTCACCGACTACACCATCGCCAATTACAAGGTCGAAAACGATGCCGCCTCGAGCGAGCGCTGCCGCCAGGCAGTAATCAAATGCCTGGGCCCCACCGGCCAAGGCCATTATCGCGGCACACTCTCGGGTGAGGATTTTTCGGAGTACCTGCGCCGCGTACCGGGCGTGCTCGCCTTTGTTGGCACGCGCAACCCCCAGATTGGCGCCACGTACGCCCAACATTCTTGCTTCTACAAGATTGACGAGTCGGTACTGGCCAAGGGCTCCATGGTGGCCGCCCAATATGCCATCGACTTTTTGGCCGAGCCCACACAAGAAGAGCTCGACGGCCCCACGATTGCCGCGGTCGCCGAGACCAATCCCGACCTGGCAGCCAAACTGCGCTCTGCCAAGGCCACGGCCGCCGAGGCCCGCGACGCCATGCACGATGCCCGAACGGCTCGCCATGCCGCGATCAAGGGCATCCACGACGCACGCGCTGCTGCACGCCGCGAGGAGAAACACGACGAGTAGTCGTCACACCCATCCATAACAGCCTGGCTAAAGCAGAGCGGGGGCGGACGTATCGAAACGTCCGCCCCCGCTCATTCTTCAAGCGCTATTTCTACCATTTCTACCCCGTCCCCAAATGGCAGACGGCGTGGCTACTCGTCCTGAGGCTCCTCGTCGGAGCTTGGCTCGGACGCCGACTCAGGTGCAGGTGCAGGTGCCGGCTCAGGCTCAGGCTCAGATGCCGTCTCAGACTCGGGCGCCGGTTCAGGCTCGGGCGCCGGCTCAGGCTCGGGCGCGGGAATAGGTGCAGGTGCCGGCGAAGCATCCGGAGTACCGTGACCCGAAGGGTCAGCCTTCTTCTCGAAGGGCAATACAAAAGTCAGGACGTCGTCCTTGTCCTCGTCGGCCCACTCGCTTGCGTAGCGCGCAACCCAATAGCCAACGGCACGGTGCTTGAGCATCTTGCCAAAGACCGTGAGAAATACCGTGACAAACGCCGTCAGCACCAAGAACAATACGAGCGTAATGCCACCGCCGGTAACAAGCGCCTCAATAGCCGTAGGACGGTAGTAGTAGCTATACATACCGACAGAGGCAATGGTGCCAAAGACGAACGTCAGAATCCAGGTGACAACGTTAGCGACCAGACCCGTCAAAAACTCGGGAAGGAACGAAGCGCAGAACAGCTTGGTCTTATTGTTCTTAAAGGCCGCCCAGACCTTATCAAGCGAAAACGCGCTCTCGACGCGGCCGGTCACCGCAAAGTGCATCACGGCGATGTCGGCGAACATGGTAAAGAAGACGCCCAGGACCGCCGCGGCAATCATAGCCAGAACAAACAGGCCCAGCGAACCGATCAGCGCGGCCTCGAGCGCATAAGAGCCGTAATATGAATACGAACCCGCGGCACCAATTACCACGCTCTCCACCAGCGAAAGCGCCACACCGATAACGGGAATGGCAGCGATAACCTTGAGCACGCCCGAGATAACACCCGAAAAGACGCCCAGACCAAACGACGTGGAGCGCATCAGCGGACGATCCATGCCGTCATCGACCTTAAGCGACAGGTCGCGGCCCCATTCGATGCCAAAGCCAGAACCGCACGCGCTTGCCACACAGGCAGCCAAAAAGCCGATGGCAGCCGCGATACCGCCGATAACGGGAATGAACAGCACGAGCACTGACACGACACAGATGAGCGCCGGCAAAAAGGCGATCTGGCACACGCGCTGCAGCACGCCCGGCGTCTTGGTCATGTCCTCAAACGCCTGAGCCACACAGCCCTTGGACGCATTCGCCACGGGCGGTTGCGGAACAAACTGCTGGGGCTGACCCTGAGGGGAAGAGGCTGCGGCACCGGCATTAGGAGCACCGCACGCGCCACAGAACTTGTCGTTGTCGCCCATGGGGGCACCACACTGCGAACAGAACATCGAAATCATCCCTTCGTATCATGAGCGAATCATCTGGATCGCAAACGATGTCTTTAGCATCATTATCACCCAATGTGGGGACAAATGCTCCAACATGACGTATTTGCAACGCGCAGGGCGCTATTCGATTGTTTGATGAGCTCGACCGCGTTAGTTCGTTCCGCGGAAACCCTTGCCGACGATCTCGGAGCTGTCGACAATCGTGATAAAGGCACCCGGATCGATCTCGCGCGCGTAGCGACGCAGTTGCACGGCCTCGCGACGACTCAGCACGCTCATGATCACCGTCACGCACTTGCCCGAGAAAGCACCATAGCCGCGGCTGATAGTCGCCGTACGGTTGAGATGCTTGACGATAAACTCCTCGACCTTAAGGGGCTCAGAACAAATGACCGTGCAGACCTTGCGCAGGTGGATGCTCTCGATGGCTTTGTCGACCACAAGCGTCTTGGCAAACAGGCCGAGCACGCAATACAGACCGACGCGCGGGCCGTACAAGAAGGCCGCGATGGTCACGATGCCGATGTCGACCAGTAGCAGGGCGCGGCCAATCTCGAGCGTCGTGCGACGTTTGAGGATCATGGCGAGAATGTCCGTGCCGCCCGTCGAGGCACCAATATCGAAGACGATGGCGCTGCCGAGGGCCGGCAGAATCACGGCAAAGCACAGGTCGAGCCACATATCGCCCGTCATCGAGACATCGGTCGGGATAAAGAGCTCAAACAGCGAAACATAGGCGGACAGCGCAAACGAGGCGAAGACGCTCCACAGAATTGCCTTGCGCTCCAAAAAGATAAAGCCCAAGATGACGAGAACCGCGTTGATAATCCACATAAAGACGCCGACGGGCAGGGTCGGGAACAGCGTGGAAAGAATGACCGACACGCCCGAGGTACCGCCGAAAGCAAAGTGATTAGGGGTTTTAAATGCAACGATGGCAAAGGCCGTAAGAATCAGGCCCAGATTGAGCTCGGCGAAAAAGCGCGGAAAGCCCGGCTCCTGGCTGCGCTTTTGGCCGGCACGCTCGCCGCGCTCGATATCGGCGCGATCGACCACGCGCTCCATCGGCACCACGGGAGGACGATGCACCTCCTCGGCAGCACGCGATGCCGCTTCTGCAGCGGCGGCCTCAATCGCCCATGCCTTGCTTTCTGTTTCGTGCTCGTCGGCCATTACGGCAACTCCTCGTTAACAATTTGGAAACAATGCGCTCATTAGGGTAACGCGGAACGTGGGGATTGCAACCCTTAGTTAGACGAGCGGTATGACTATATCGGAAGCGTACAAAAACAGCCGGCCACGTTTTTGCTTGCGCGGTCGGCCGTTTAACGTTTTCGCAGATAAAACCTGCCAAAACAAACCTGTCCCTTTTTGGAAGGTTATTCGTGCTGGCTGGTGCGGTGCTCGTACTCCTCGGGGGTGATGACGTCCTCGATGCGCAGGTTGACGCCCGCCACCTCAAGGCCGGTCATCGCGGCGAGGCGCTCAGTGACGCGCGCCTTGACATCGTCGAAGATCGCGGGCGCATAGGCGCCGTACTCGATAATGACGGAGATGTTGACGACCACTCGATTATCGTCGGTGACCTCGACCGTCACGCCCTTGGTCAGATTCTCGGCACCAAACTGCTCCTGCACAAAATGCATGAGGTTACCCTTCATGCCCAGAACGTGCGGAACCTCGCGAGTGGCCATGGCAACGATCTTCTCGATCACACCGTTGGAATAGGTCAGCGAGTCCTCGGACTCGTCCGCCTCCTCGTCGTCCTCATCCTCATCGGACTCGGCCTCGACAAGAGCCTCGTCCTCGAGCGTCACGTCCTCGGCCTCGGCGGTGACGGTCTCGTCTGCCTCGAGCTCGGTATCGGCCACATCGACCTTCGTATTAAAAGCCATGGTTCCTCCTTATGCCTGCCGCGGATGCGACAGTCGAATACATATTAGCGGCCGCTAAACAGACGGCCGAAGAAGTTGACGATCCCGTTCTCGCCGTCGCGAATTTGGCCGATCACAGCGCCGATCAGCACGAAGAATGCAATGACGAGCGTGTCCCACAGGCCGAGCGTGAGCACCAACACGGCGAGGATAAAGCCAGCGACGGCACCGAGCGTGGTGTTGGGATGACGCACAGCATAGCTCCAGATGGCAGCGCCCGTACCCTTGATGAGACCCATAGCCTCGTCAAAATCCACGGCTGCCGCGTCTTGCAACTCGGTTGCTTCTGCTTTGGAATCAACAGGTTCGCTCGCCGGTGCGGCGCTCTGGTCAATCGTCAGGCGCGGCGTACGAGCGGTCTTATCTTGATTGGTATCACTCACCGGAAGCCTCCACGGTCTGGACGGTAGTCTTGGACGGCAAAAAACGGACGCGCGCGGTCGTACCCGGCGCGCCGAGCATGGTATCGCAGGCTTCTTCGATGCGCTGCTGCATCGCGGTAGCCAGAGATGCCACGTCCTTATCGTCAAGCGCGATAGCCTCGACCTTAAAACGGACGTGCGAATCGTCGGGGCCTTGGACGCGAGCCTCGACATGCTCGACCATCACGCGGTCGTCGCGCTCGGCAGCAACCCTGGCGCACGAAGAAAGCGCCGCAAGGGTAACCTCGATATTGCGCTCCCCCGCCGGATGCACGCAGGACGGTTCGCGACGGGCGAACATCAGGCGGAAAAAGCTCAGCAGTACGCCGATCGCCACGACGCCGGCGCACGCCGTCACGACGATGCGCGGCATGGGGTCGCGCATCAGCAGCATAAAGCGATACGTATACGGCCCCCAAAACTGGCAGACAAGCGTACCCAGTGCCACGATGGTGGCGGCAAGATACACGATCGCTAGGGCTCGTTTGAGTACGCGCACGCGGCGCTCCCTTCAAATCTCGGCTCTCGAAATGCAGAACGGTTCGCATCATTATAAAAGAGCCGGGTCCGGTGCTCTACGCACGCGGATCCGGCTCATCTATTCCACGAGGCTTGCATGCTCGCTTCATTATGCCCAGATATGCACGGCTTAACCCGTGCGGGCGCTACTCCTCCTCGAGGGCAGCGATGACCTCGTCGGTCATGTCCATGGTGCTGTAAACATCCTGGACGTCGTCGAGCTCCTCAAGACGGTCGATGAGGCGCTGGACCTTCTTGGCGTCGGCGCCGGAGACCTCGGTCGGGGTGGTCGGGACCATGGTGGTCTCGGAGCCCTTGACCTGGACGCCCTGCTCCTCGAGCGCCTTGGAGACAGCCATGACCTCGTTGGCAGTAGTCCAGACGATCCACTCCTCGCCGGCGTCCTCGTAGTCTTCGCCACCGGCCTCGGCAATGGCCATCATGAACTCATCCTCGTCACCGGCAGCACCGTTGGCGATCATGGTCTCCTTCTTGGCGTTCTCGTCCAGGATCTCCTTGGCAACGACGATCTGGCCCTTGCGCTCAAACTGGAAGGCGACGGAGCCGGAAGTGCCCAGGTTGCCACCAGCGTGGGAGAAAGCGGAACGGACATCGGCGGCGGTACGGTTGCGGTTGTCGGTCAGGCAGTCGACGTAGACGGCGACACCGGCGGGACCGTAGCCCTCGTACACGATGTTCTCGTAGACGGCGGCGTCAGCACCCGAACCAAAAGCCTTGTCGATAGCGGACTTGATCTTGTCCTTAGGCATGGACTGAGCCTTGGCCTTGGCAACGGCAGCGGCGAGGCTGGCGTTGTTCTCGGGCAGCGGGTCACCGCCGAGACGGGCAGCAACGGTGATGTTGCGGCTGAGCTTGGAGAAGAGGGCGGAACGCTTGGCGTCCTGCGCGCCCTTACGATGCTTGGTTGTGGCCCACTTAGAGTGTCCGGACATACGTGTCTCCTATCGGTTTCGACCTAAAGCCCAGCGCAGATGCTCGGGCAATATAAACAAACGTCGTTATGATATACCTACTGGCCTGCGAGATAAACCCCAAAATGAAGGCGTCGTGATGATGCCACCCTTTGGTGCAAAGCAACCTGTCCCCTTTGCACCAAATTAGGACCAGAGGAGGTCGCTGCGGGTGATGGTGGCGCCGATGGCGAAGGGCATGCAGGCGATGGCCGGATACAGGTAGCGCATGTAGGTCGAGCCGTTGCACGGGCCAATCAGGCACACAGCGAGCACGCCCAACAGCGGCACCCAGATCGCCAGCGCACGCCATGAATGACGACGCAGCAGGTAGACCACCACGGCGATCATGATCCACACATAGGTGGCCGAGCTCATGGTGAGCGAGATAAACGGAATGCGCTGCACCGCCACACGGTACAGATTGATCAGGTGGTCACACCAGCGCACCACGTTGCTGTCAACCGGATGGAAGTCGAAGTACTTGAGGTTGTCGGGACGCGCCATGATCTCGGCACTACGCGCCGTGCTGTAGACCCAGGCATCGCGCGCGCTCGGATAAAAATAACCATAGTAGTTATTGATAAGCGCCGAAATATAGCACTCGGGATCTTTCTTAAACATCTGGGCCCATACGTCAAAATAGGCATCGATGTCCTCCTGCGAGGCGTACTCGTTAAAGCAGTTCTTGACGGCATCGGACTTGTCAGGGTTGTAGCGGCGGCCCAGGTTCTCGTACTTGAGCACGCGATCGATCACGACGCGCTCCTCATCGGTCACCAAACCGTCGCAGGGTGCCTCCACGATAGTGCCGTCCTCCTTAACCGTAGGGTTGACGCCCGAGTTGAGGCCGTCGTGCTTTTGGACAAAACGAGCCGTCTGCTGGAACGGAATCGAGAGAATTTCGCGCTTGGAGCCGGGCGTGATGTCGTGCGCCGGCATAAAGACCTTGGTGAAGTACATATTAGAGGCAAGGCAGAGTGCGAGCACCGCGAGGACGCCAACCCAGCGGAAGCGCGGCGTGGCGCATGAGACCGCGGTGCCCGTCTGCTTAGCCGCACGACGAGCGACATGTACATCCCATGCGCAAAACGCCGCCGCAATCACGCAGGCCGCCAACGGAAAGACCAGGCCGCCATTGCGCAAAAACGTGGAACCCATGGCAGCCAGCGCAAGCAACAGCCAGTCGTGGCGCGCAAAGAGCACGGGGGCTTTCTCGCCCGCTCGCTCGACATTGGCATCACGACGGGGCAAGCCACATGCCACGAGCTTGACGGTCTGTACCAGCAGCACCAAAAACGCGTCGGCAAAGAGCACGTCTTTGGTGAGCAGGGCCGCGTAGTTAGAGAACATCGGCATAAACGCAAAGAACAGCAGGATCGTACCGCGAACCGGCAGGCTCACGCCCAGCTTGCGCAGCGACGAAATGGAATAGGCCATGCAGGCAGCCGTGATGACAAATTGAGCGCAGGTATAGATGATGAGGCCCGCGTTAGCGCTGTTGAACAGCGAAAGCCCCAGTTGAACGCACGAGCCGATAATGGCCGTGTGCACTACGGGATGGTGCCCGTTGAGCAGCACGTTGGGGTTGAGCAGGCGCAGGTAGTCGCTCGTGCCATTGGGATAGTTGAACCACTGGCGAATCTGCGCGCCGGTGTCCCCCATAAAAAGGCCAGGCAGCGAAGCGATGAGCGTGGGCGCCCAGGCGATCATAAGCACCAGGAAGGGCCCGGCAAAGGGATGGACCGAGAGCACGGCGTGAGCCACACGCCATATGCGGCCAAAGTGCGCCTCGGAAAACGGAATGCGGCGGGAGCTCAACCAATCCAAAAACTCAAAAGCCAGATAGAAGGCCACAATCGCCAGAAGCATCCAGCCCGCGCCGCCAATCCAGGCGCAGATAACGCGTGCCTTGTCGCCCAGCACAATCTCTGCCGAATCGGTAAGGTCGTAGCTACGGCCGAACACCATGCAAACGGCAAAGAACAGCGATGGCAGCACGACCGACGGGCGCCAAGCGTCACCGCGGCCAAAGAATACGTAGCGAAACGGCAGCGTAAGCAGGCAGGCAAGCGCAAGCAGCATGACCGCGTCGGTATGGCCGGCAAACGAGAGGAGCACCTCGTAGCACACGTACAGCATGCCCGAGGCTTTGGGGTCAATTGCCAAGACTGCGTTGCTCGACACCGGGGCGGGATCGATGGAAAACGCCGTGGTCGCCAACAGCGCGAGCAAAAATGCGATGAGCGTCTGCTTGGCGGGATAGCGCTTAAACCAAACGATGCGGGCGGCGTCGCGCGCAGCCGTTGCGGAGAGGTCGGAATCCTTCACAGTCCGAATAGCCTTTCTAGAAACCTGCCAAAAAGGGACAGGTTTATTTTAGCAGGTTTTATCTGGGGAAACGTTACGGTTCTGTCATCGTTGCCCGGCAAAACCACCACAAAGGTGCCTGTCCCCCTTGTGGTGACATGTGGTGGCTAGGCGTCGAGGTAGATGCGCTGGGGGCGATTGCGGTGTCGGGCGAAGATGATGAGCGCCAGTCCTGCGATTACGAGCGGCAGGCTCAGCAGCTGACCCATCGTGATGACGCCGCCCAGCAGATAGCCAAGCTGGGCGTCGGGCACGCGCACGAACTCGACGAGGAAGCGGACGATGCCGTAACCCATCACAAACACGCCCATAAACGTGCCCTGGGGCAGCAGCGGCTTTTTGCGGCTGAGCACCTGCAGAATGCAAAAGAGCACAATGCCCTCAAGAAATGCCTCGTAGAGCTGGGAGGGATGACGCGGCATATCGCCCGCGGTGCCACCGAAGACCACGCCCCAGGGCAGATCGGTCGGCTTGCCCCACAGCTCACCGTTGACAAAGTTGGCACAACGGCCCAGGCACAAGGCCAGCGGCGCGCCTATGACGGCAAGGTCTGCCAAAGTCCATGCGTCGAGTTTATACATGCGGCACACGATGATGCCGCCGATAATGCCGCCCACCAAACCGCCATGGAAGCTCATGCCGCCCTCGTTGGTGGCAAAGATCTCGAGCAGATGCGCCCAGTAGTAGCCGTCGCCGTAGAAAATGACGTAGAACAGACGGGCGCCGATGATAAGGCCAAAGACCACGCCGACCACGACACTCGTCAGGTCGTCAATCGTGATGTTAAAGCCCCAGCGACGCTGCGTGCGGTACATGACGACCGCCGTGAGCAGGGCACCGACCACATAGGCCAGACCATACCAGTAAATCGTGATGGGCCCCGCCGAAATCGCGACGGGATCAAGCATATGGTAGAAGTCGTTGAGCATGTCGACCCTCCTACTCCCTACATACAAATGCGGCCGCGGGCCTTGCGCTCGCAGCCGCATATTTGGGCGTAACGTCTATGCGGAGTATGCCGTCCGCAGCTTTCGCATCTTAGAACGGCGCGTACTCGTCGTACAGGTCGTCGGTCTCGCCGGAGGCATTAACCTGCTCGACACGGGTAACGCCGGGCACATGCTCCTTGAGGATACGCTCGATACCCATGGACAGGGTCAGCGCGCTCATAGGGCAGCCGGCGCAGGCACCCTGCAGCTCCAGTTTGACGACGCCCTCGTCGTCAACACCCACATACTCCATATCGCCGCCGTCGGCCTGCAGGTTGGGGCGAATCTCTTCAAGAACCTTCTTAAGCAGCTCTTCGTTAACAGCCACAGGGGCTCCTTTCTCACAATAACGCGGGCACGCCCGCGGACAGGGGCTATGTTACTACAGCCATGTACCCGCTCACGAGCCATCCATGCGCGCGGACACGACTTTCACGAGCAGTCAATTTGGGACGGGGATCTTTTAGCTGCCTGTTGTTACCAGCTGGCATTGTCACGCGCTACTGCTGAGCCTGCCCCTCGGTACCGATGTGAACATCGACGATAACCTGGCGGTAGCTAATACCGCAGGAGTCGAGAATGCGGCGGCTGATGCGGCCGTCGTCGGTGTCGGCGTACTTGTTGTCCAGGTAGACAACCTCGCCCACACCCACCTGCGCCAAAATCTTGGCGCAGTCGTGGCACGGGAACAGCGTGACGTAGACCGTGGAACCCTCGAGGTCCTTGAGCGAGCCACGGTAGTTGAGCACGGCGTTGGCCTCGGCATGGACCACGTAGTTGTGCTTGTCCTGCAGCGGGTCGTCGCTCGTACCCCACGGGAAAAAGTCGTCGTTGAGCGCCGAGGGCGTACCGTTGTAGCCCACCGAAAGGATACGGTGGTTGGTGCTGGCGATGCACGCACCCACCTGCGTGTTGGGGTCCTTGCTGCGGCGCTGTGCGGCGATGGCCACGCTCATAAAGAACTCGTCCCAGCTAATGACGTCCAGGCGCTTGCCTGACGAAGTTTGATGAAGATCGTCCGACATGGCAGACACCTCCGTAATCGCAATAGTTTGACCCATTGTAGCAGGTGAAAGGTGGGGGGCGTTTGTCCCACCGGCGCCCTCACTTTTACACGCGGCGGGGCTTTTGGTTGATGCGGTAGAGCTCGGCGAGTCCTCGCAACGTCAGCGCGTCGTCTACCGTCAGGCTGTGGCCGACCAGCGACGCGAGCGCCTCGGCATCGTCGCCGGTAATGACGATGGGCACGTCGCCCTCCCCCGCGGCCTTGGTCGCGCGCATCTCGGCGAGCACCATGTCGAGCATGCCGTCGATGCGGGCCACCTCGCCCAGAACCACGCCCGAACGCATGGCCTCGCGCGTGTTGCGACCGATCACATGCGTGGGTGCCGAGGGCTCGACCTGCGGCAGACGCGCCGCAGCAGCCGAAAGCGAGCGGGCGCCAAGCGCCAGACCCGGCGCGATGACGCCGCCCACAAAGGTGCCGCGCGCGTCGATGACCTCGATATTGGTCGTGGTACCCAAGTCGATCACGATGCAGGGAGAGCCGTAGACGGCGCGTGCCGCCACGGCGTCGGCGATGCGGTCGGGACCGATCTCTGCTGGATCGTCGTAGTGCACGGGCATACCGGTCTTGAGGCCCGGCCCCACCGTGAGCACGCGCCCCGTGCAGGTACGGGAAAGTGCTGCCTTCCACGGGCGCTCGAGCGCCGGGACCACACAGCTCAGCACGGCAGCCGTGGGCACAAGCGCGCCCGGCATGCCCGCATCGGCCGCCAGCGCGGCCGTGACCTGCGCGAGACGCATACGCGCTTCGTCGGCCGTAATGCTCGACGGCGTCGTGATCTCGCACGTCGCGAGCGGGCGCTCCTGCGCCGCGGCCGAATCCTCGGCAAACAGGCCAAAGCGAATGAACGTGTTACCCACGTCGACCGTCAATATATATGCGCACCCATTAAGCATCGTCGGCGCTCCTTTCGTCTGTCCAGCAGTATATCGCCTACCTAAACCAGTCATCCCAAAATGACTGGCTTGCGGCTATACTGGTGCGCGGTCGTTTGCGAGCTCACGCGGCGGCCCTTGGTAACCCGACTTCCCGCGCCGTATCCGTAGCGGCGCTCCCGGGGGAAGCGGATATACGCAAAGGAGTTCTATATGAGCAATCCCTCGAACCGCGCTTCGATGCGCGGGCAACTCACGCTGCGCGGCGTCGTCATCGGCGTCCTTGGCTGCGTGATCATCACGGCAAGCTCGGCCTACACCGCCCTCAAGATGGGCGCACTCCCCTGGCCAATCGTCTTCGCTGCCGTCATCTCGCTGTTCTTCCTTAAGCTCATGGGCAACGCCAGCCTCAACGAGGCAAACGTCACCCACACCATCATGTCCGCAGGCGCCATGGTCGCCGGCGGTCTGGCGTTTACCATCCCGGGCGCCTGGATGCTGGGCTATGCCAACCAGATCAGCTGGCTCGACATGTTTATCGTGGCACTCGCCGGCACTATCCTGGGCCTGCTGGCCACGGCACTCATCCACCGTCACTTTATCGTGGACGCCGCGCTTGAGTTCCCCACTGGCAACGCCGCAGCTCAGACCCTGCGCGCGACCGAGGCCGGCGGCAAGACCGGCAAGCAGCTCTTTGGCTCCATGGCCATCGCCGGCATCTATAGCGTGCTGCGCGACGCCCTGGGCATTGTGCCCAGCATGCTGTGCACGCTCAACATTCCCGGCGTGACCTTTGGTATCTACAACTCGCCCATGCTGCTCTCCGTCGGCTTCCTCGTGGGCTTCGCCCCCGTCGCCTTCTGGTTTGCCGGCGCCCTGCTGGGCAACTTTGGCATCATTGTGGGCGGCACCGCTGCCGGTCTGTTCGACGTTGTGACTGCGCAGGGCATCGTCAAGTCCCTGGGTATGGGCCTCATGATGGGCTTTGGTGTCGCCGTCGTCCTCAAGGACATCCTGCCGCAGGTCGCCGGTATCGTCCGCGGCCTCGCCGCCGACAGCTCCACCGACACCGACGAGCAGTCGCTCATCTCGGGTTCCCTTAAGCTCGACGCCGGTATCATCGGCCTGGGCGCTGCCGCCATCGCCGTGATCATCGCCATCGTGCTCGACCTTGGCCCCGTTCCGGCCGTCATCGTCACGCTGTTCACCTTTGTCACCACCATCATGAGCGCACAGAGCTGCGGCCAGACGGGCATCGACCCCATGGAGATCTTTGGCCTCATCGTTATGCTCATCGTGGCCGCCTTCGCACAGATCGCCCAGGTCAAGCTGTTCTTTATCGCCGGCATCGTGGCCGTGGCGTGCGGCCTTGCGGGCGACGTCATGAACGACTTTAAGGCCGGCGCCGTGCTGGGCACCAACCCGCGTGCTCAGTGGATCGGCCAGGCCATTGGCGGCATCGTGGGTGCCCTGGTCGCCGCAGCCGTCATGGTCGCGCTCGTCACCGCCTATGGTCCGGACGCCTTTGGCCCCGACAAGAGCTTTGTTGCCGCGCAGGCAAGTGTGGTCGCCACCATGGTCTCGGGCATCCCGAGCGTGCCGTGGTTCGTTGGCGGCTTTATCGCCGGCATCGTCATGTACTGGCTCGGCATTCCGGCCATGATGATCGGCCTGGGCGTGTACCTGCCGTTCTACATGTCACTCACGGCATTCCTGGGCTCCTGCGTCAAGCTCGCCTACGACAAGTGGGCAGCACACCGCGACGCCACCGCTGGTCTTTCTGACGAGGAGAAGGCTGCCAAGGACGCCGCCTTCCAGGAGCAGGGCCTGGTCGTTGCCAGCGGCCTGCTGGGCGGCGAGTCCATCGTCGGCGTTATCCTGGCGTTTGTCTCCGTGGGCCTGAGCCTGCTGGGATAAGCTGAGCAGTTGCTCGACAGCAACCATATTGCCTACGATTTGCCCGGTCGGTAGCTTTCGCGGCTACCGACCGGGCTTTTTGATACCAACGCAAAGAAAGACCGGCGCGCTGCGTTTAACAGCGCGCCGGCCTTATCGGTTAAGCTATCGAAGCGTTCCTGCTATGAACCGAAGTTCGTTGCAGAATCTACGCTCGAAACGCTACATCTGCTTGCGACGACGATCGCCGAGCGTCACACCCGCAGCCACGAGCGTAATACCGCCGATAACGAAGACCTCGCCCGCAAGCGCGGAGTCATCACCGGTCTGGGCGAGCGCGGCCGACGTTGCCTTCTTCTTGGCGACAGGAGCCTTTGCAGCAGCCTGCGCAACCTGAGGCTTGGCCTGCGGCTCAGCCTTGGGATGATACTTGTCGTACTCGGCCTGCGCGGCAGCCAGGGCATCCTTGGCATCGCCAAGCTCGGCAAGCGCGGCGGCATAGGCGTCGTTGGCATCGGACAGCTTGGCATCGGCATCGCTCAGAGCAGCCTTGAGGCCAGCGGCGGCATCGACGGCGGCCTTATAGCGAGCGTAGGCAGCGTTCAGCTTGACCAGCTTCTCGTTGCCCGTCGTGCCCGCGGCAAGGGATGCCTTGTGGTCGACAGCCTCAAGATCGGCCTTGAGCGCCTCGTCGTTGGCAAGCTCGGCCTTGGCCTTGACGATCTCGAGGTTCGCATCGACGACGGCTTCGTTGGCGGCATCGAGCTGCTTCTGGGCATCGGCGACACCGGCGACGGCAGCGTCATAGGCGGCCTTGGCGTCGTCGACCGCCTTCTGGGCACCGGCGAAGCGCTCGAAGGCCTTGTTTGCGGTGGCAAGCTCGTCCTCGGCGGCCTTGGCCTTCGCCTGCGCGTCGGACAGGATCTGCGTCTTGGCGGCAACTGCCTGCTTGGCGCCCGAAAGAGCGGTCGCGGCGTGCACATCTGCGGCCTGAGCCTTGTCAACGCCAGCCTGGGCAGTGTCGTCGGCCTTCTTGGCATCGTTAAGCGTGCCCTGCTTGTTCGCAAGATCCGTCTTGGCGGCATCGCACTTGGCGGCAAGGTCCTTGACCGAAGCAGTAGCGTTGTCATACGCCTCGTTGGCCTGATCGGACTTTACCTTGGCGGCGTCGCGGGCGCTGCGAGCCTTCGCCTTGTGAGCAGCGGCCTCGGCTGCCTTCGTCTTGCTGTCAGCATGCGTGGCGTTTGCCTTATCGAGAGCTGCCTGGGCAGTAGCGGCCTCGCCCTTGGCGGCGTCGAGCTTGGTCTTGGGCGTCTTGACGTCGATACCCTTGAGTTTGGCTTCGGCGGCGTCGTATGCCGTCTTCGCGGCGGCGGTGCCGGACTTGGCCTTCTCGTACTCGCCCTTGGCGGTGTTCATGTTCACATCTGCTGCGGTGAAAGCGTCCTGGGCGGCATCCTGCCCGTTTACAGCTGCGAAGTAAGCTTCCCTAGTAGTTCCAAAGTTCTTCTGCGCCTCGGCGAGCTTGCCCTGAAGCTCCTTGAGCTGCGCCTTCTGCGCCTGCGTGCCGCCAGCGTTATAGGCAGAGTCGATGTAGTCGTTCACGAGCTTCTTGAACTCGGAGACAGTGAAATCAGCCTGAGTATCATCAGCGCTGTAATCGAATACGGTTACCTCGGAATCGGTGTTCTTACCGCTACCGGTTGCGATACCGATAGCCACCGTAGCGGAATCGATAACGTTGAGATAGTGCCCGCAGCCGTCTCCTCTTTCCTTACCGTTTTCATCTTTTGTGCCGGAATACACATCGCGATAGTTTTGGTAGATATAGTACGAATCATAGCGATGAGCCATGAGAGCTTTGCCAGCCTCGCTATCCGCACCGTACTTTTTAATCCAATTCTCGTAATTAACCTTCTCCTGAGTGTAGAGACCAGTATAGGGCCAACCGAGTGTATCCTCGGTCTCGCCGCCGGTATATGCGCCGCCTCCGCCGGCAAGATTTTCACCGTTATCCCAGTAGCAGCCTGAGTGTCTCCAGATGTTCGATGAATATGATGCATTAAGGGCGGCTGCCACAGTCATGCGGAGGCTGACGCTGAGCGCCGACTGACCGTTCGCCTTGCGGAGGTTGTTCTGGGTGTCGAGATATGTCAGGGCGTTGCGCATCTGCTCCAGGGAAAGCGGGTTGGTGTCGCGAGACATGTCCTGATCGACGTACTGGTCATACCATTCGGCCTTGTCATCGGCACCGGTCAGCATCGATACGGCGTCCTGGGCGTTCTTCTTCTGCGTGGCTGTGAACTGGCTGCCGCCGATGATGTAGTTCATGAAGCCGAACATGCCCTGGCTGATAACATTCTGGTCTACGGTCATGTTCGACTTGAGGTCGGCAATCTGCTGGTTAAGCTTCTCGACCTCGGCATTCGCGGTGTCGTATGCCTTCTTGGCGGTATCGGATTCAGCGCATGCCATCTCCCACTCGCTGCGCTTCTGCTTGCGAACTTCGACAAGCTTATCGTACGCGGTCTTCTTGTCTGCTTCGGTCTGCTGCGCCTTCTCGTATGCGGCCTTGGCGGCGTCGCGCTCGCTGGCGGCGGCGTTGTACTCCTTGTTTGCCGCATCGTATGCAGACTTGGCAGATGCCACAGCAGCGTTGGCGGCGTTGGCCTTCTCCTGCGCGGCGGTGACGGTAGTCTGCGCAGCCTGCAGGTTCGCCTGTGCAGTGGCGTCTGCAGTCGTCGCGGCTTCGAGCGCGGCCTGCGCGGTCGCGAGCTCGCTGGCGGCAGTGACCTTGGCAGCTTCGAGCGCGTTCAGATCGATACCCGTGCCCGAGGTCGCGGCATCAAGCGCGGCCTGCGCCTGGTCGAACTTCTGCTGGGCGTTATCGCGCGCAGTGGTCGCAGCAGCGAGAGCAGCGGCAGTCTCCTGCTTCTTGGCCTGGGCGGAAGTCAGAGCGGTCTCAGTGTCCTTCTTTTCCTGCTGGGCGCTAGCCTCGGCAGCCTTGGCCTGGTCCAGATTGGCCTGTGCAGTAGCAACGGCCTTATTGGCATCATCGAGCTTTGCCTGCGCGTCCTCGACAGCCTTCTTGGCAGTCTCGTACTCGTCCATACCCATGGCCTCGAGCTTGGCTTGGGCATCATCGAGGGCCTTCTTGGCCTCATCCTGCTTTGCCTTGGCGTCCTTGAGCGCCTGGGTCTTATCCTCGACACTCTTGTTGGCCTGTTCGAGCTGATCGTTCAGGTCGCCCAGCTTCTTCTGCTGCTGCTCGGTCTTTTCGACGGCGGCTTTGAGCTCGTCAATCTTCTCCTGGAGCGCGGCGACTACTGCTGCGTTCTGCTCGATTTCGTTGTCGCTCACAGCCTGCGAGGCCTGATTCTTTTGCTGCTGTGCCTGCTTTTGAGACTGGCCCGCCGCGTCGGCCTTCTTCTGGGCGGCATCGTAGGCGGCCTGAGCGTCCTTGAGCTGCTTTGCCGACTCCTCGGCCAGCTGGGCAGCCGTCTTTACGACCGCTTGGTTACCGGCGGCAACGGTGTTCTCTACAGAACTACCCCCCCCCTGAACAGAATCGCCGTTATCGGTTGACGGTGCGGCGATTGCCGCCAGCGGCGACATAAGCGGCTGAGCAATGAGGCCCGCCGTCAAAACGGTTGCGACGGCGCGGTTAGCAACGCCCTTGACGTTGACAGTCTTGGCCCGAGGCCCAAAGTGTTGTGGACTGTAGTTTGCCATGGCTTTCTCCCTTTGACACGGATGTATCCATACGTATCAAACGGTAGCTGTCGATTTTTGAATTCTGTTGCGAAACATTGGCGACCAGCGTATTTTTTGAAATTCACGCTCTCGTGCTTCACAATTTCGTCACATATGTAGGAGCTGGTGCATCATATTATTGCGGGATCAAATTGAACCTGTGATTTGCATTTGCTCCCGCGTCATCCGCCCTATCGGATTCCGCATCCAACAGACACCTCGTCCGCCACGGTGTAGAGTTAGGACAACGGGCGCGTTGCGCGGCCCGTGCCAGAACGAGGTGGACATGGAACTCGACAAGCAACAGATCGAACGACTGCGCGAGCGTCATCATCGGCGTCACGGCATCCGCCCTGCTCATAGCGAAGCCATGGAAAACGTCACCCGCTTCCTCAAGCGCGCGTTCAACATTCGCGAGGGACGCGCACCCTATCACGTGATCCGCAAGCGTTTTGTAAACGGGGCGCGTCTGACTGGCACTCACCTGTGCATCCTCATCATCGCGATGTTAATCGCAAGTATTGGCCTCGATATCGATTCGGACATCGCCATCGTGGGCGCCATGCTCATCTGCCCGCTTATGGGATCGGTCCTTGCCATGGCATATGGCATCGCCACGCTCGACCGCGAGATTACCGTCGAAGCCGTCGCCGGCCTTGCGCTGCAAATGGCCTTTTGCCTGGTCACATCCACGTTGTACTTTAAGCTCTCGCCCCTTGGCACCACCACAGCCGCCATTATCGACAACTCGACGCCCACCGTGTGGGACCTTGCCGTCGCGCTCGCGGGCGGCTTTGCGGGTGGCCTGGGCAACTCGCGCGACCAGGAGCCCGCAACGCTCATCGCCGGCGTGGCCGTGGCGACCGCGCTCATGCCGCCCCTGTGCGCGGCGGGCTATGGCATCGCCATCGCAAGCGGGTCGCTGTTTCTCTCGGCGCTTTACGAGTTTGGCATCAACGTCGTCTTTATCGCGCTGGCGGCCGAAGCCGTACTACTTCTTTTGCGCGTGCCGCTCAAGCGCGACCTCAACGGCGACGGCATTGTGACCGCCGAAGAAGATGCCGAGGTCGATGAGCTGTCACACAAGGTGCGCCGCCGCATCATCGTGGGTACGGTGATCTTTGCCATCCCCTGCATCGTCATGACCGCGGGGTCCATTGGCTCGGCGCAGGTCGGCGTGCAGGACGGCTACGGCGTCACCGAGACCACACGCGAGCTTGCCGCGGTGCTGCCGGGCTTTAAGGATTACACCGTCGCCGTCGAGACCTCGGCCACCGAAGGGGACGAGGAAGGCATCGTCGAGCGCGAGATTGTCGCCCATGTGACGACAGGCGAGGCGCTTGGGGCACACGACCGCCGCGTTGCCCGCAAGCTCATCGACCTCAACGTGCCCGAGCTCGATCGCGTGGAGTTCGATGTGAAGTGATGCGGGACGTGAGATGGATGCGCGCACAGGCGCGAGTCGGAACGAAGCGCAGACGCGACGCAGGCCGCGAGCAAAAAAGCGGGGCGCGATTCATGTCCGTGCCCCGCTCGCTGTTTTATTGCCGTGAATCAACTGTCCGCATCGACATCGCCAGACTCCACCGTAAACGCCGGACCGGTACTCACCAGATAAAAACGGGTCACCCTGGTATCTCTAAATAGGTAGAGCAAGCCCTGATCGCGTCGGCGTGACAGGTACGCCACGTGGACCGTACCGAATTCTTCACCGTTTTCCTTCTTTAATATCAGGATGTTGGGGTCATCCGTACGCTTAAACTGCCCGTCTGTGCAGATTCCGTCTTGGTCGACCAGCTGCCATCGACAGTTGTCCTCCTCAAGAAAAGCCAGGGTTTCCCGACTCGTTTTGTCATCCCGATAGTAACCATCAATGGCAAAGCCTTCGGAAGCACATTCCTGCATATAGGATGTTTCTCGACTTATAGCAAACAGCCCCGTAGCGCCTAAGAGCACAGCCAGGCAGACCACTGCAAGGGTTATCGAAATAGCACGGCGACCCATGTTAGCCCAACCGATAGTTATTTAACGGAGCGCGAAACATACCTGGAACCTCCGATATCAGGGGGAACGTCACCTATGGCCTGCCGGCAATCATATGTTTTCAACATCAAACCATATGGTTACAACTCGTTGGAGATAGGTTCCATGAACGGACGATAATTTGCGGCGAACGGCTACAATATGTTCATTATCTCAGGGTTCTAGAGGCAATTTTTGGTGCCACCGAGACGTTGTTTTCGGAAGTATGCGGCAAATTCCGGAGCCCTCGAGCACACCCCGGTTTTTCACCAATAAAACCGCAGGTACAAAGCTTGGGCATATCCAGTGTGCTCGGCCTATTCAAATTTTGCCGCATACTTCCGAAATCCAAGTTCGCAGGGGGTGATAGTTGGACCGTTTACGCAACAGATGTCCAGTAAAAACGGGTGGTAACCGGTACGGCTGCCACCCGTTTGTCCCATATCTAGCCCATAGCAGGCCAGTTACTTCTTAATGCCGCGTCCCAGGCGCTCGGCGACCGATGCCACGGCCTCCTCGCTGGCCGGCCCGCAGCTCACACAGCCGTCATGAGCACGCATCTGGCCGGTGACCTCGTCCATCGCGAGCGGCGCCACCTTCTCGAGCTTAAAGCCCTTACCGGCGCGCATGTTCTCCTTGGCCACGCTGATCATGAGCTTAATACGGTTGAGCTGGTTGACCTCGGACGCGCCGGGGTCGTAGTCCACCGCGACGATGTTGCTCTCGGGATGTTGGCGGCGCAGCTCCTTGATTACGGCCTTGCCCACCACGTGATTGGGCAGGCACGCGAAGGGCTGCGTGCAGATGATGTTGGGCGCACCGTGATCGATCAGGTCGAGCATCTCGGCCGTGAGCAGCCAGCCCTCGCCCATGTTGTTGCACACCGAAAGCACTGTGCGGGCCTTATCGGCCATGGTGCCGATGCGCTCGGGCGCCTCAAAGCGGCGGGACTTCTCGAGCATCTCCTCCACCGGCGTGCGCATCCAGTCCACCAGCTTGATGAGCGCCTGCATGCCCGCGCGCGTAGTGGGAGAGCTTCCCAGCTCGTCCTTCTGCAGCTCGGCGTTGCTCATGGAGTACAGGAAGAAGTCGAGCAGACCCGGCACCACGGCCTCGCAGCCCTCGCGCTCGATAACGTCGACCACGTGGTTGTTGGCCGTGGGATGGAACTTGACCAAGATCTCGCCGACCACGCCCACGCGCGGCTTGGTGCCCTCGCCCACGAGCGGCATGGAGTCGAACGCGCGGATGGCCTCGCGGCACAGCTTGGTGTAGTTATGCCTGTTGAACTTGGGCGCCAGCTTGCGGGCGCGCGCCATGTACTCCTCGTAGAGTGCGTTCGCCGCACCGGGCGTTGCCTCGTACGGGCGGCAACGATAGAGCATCTGCATCATCACGTCGCCAAAGAGCACCGCGTAGACTGCCTGCTTAAGCAGCGCCGGCGTAATCTTAAAGCCGGGGTTGTCCTCGCCCAGCGCCACGGCCGAAAGCGAGATCACCGGAATCTCGGGGTGGCCGCTCTCGCGCAGGGCCTTGCGGATAAGCGCGATGTAGTTGGTGGCACGGCAGCCACCGCCGGTCTGGCTGATGACCACGGCTGTCTTGGACAGGTCGTACCGACCGCTCTCGATGGCCTCCATGATCTGACCCGTCACCAGGATCGACGGATAGCAGATGTCGTTGTTCACATAGCGCAGACCGGCCTCGACGGCATCGTGGTCAGTCGAGGGCAGCAGCTCCAGGTTGTAGCCGGCACCGCGGAACACCTCTTTGACCAGGTCAAAGTGGATCGGCGCCATCTGCGGGCACAGGATGGTGTAACCCTCCTCGCGCATCTGCTCGGTAAAGGGCACCTTGGGCCATGCGGTCGAGGCGCTCTCACGCTGCGCCTCGAACGTGTACTTGCGGCTCGCGAATGCGGGAGCATCCATGGAGGGTGCCACCGGCGCGGCGTCGCCCTGCTCGTAGGCCTCGCCCGCTGCCGTAGCCTCGGCCAAGCGCTCGGCCTCCTGGTCCTTGAGCGCCGCCATGAGCGAGCGGATGCGGATGCGCGCAGCGCCCAGGTTGGACACCTCGTCGATCTTGAGCACGGTGTAGATCTTGCCGCTGGCCTCAAGGATTTCCTGCACCTGGTCGGTGGTCAGAGCGTCCAGGCCACAGCCGAAGGAATTGAGCTGGATCAGATCCAGGTCGTTGCGCATCGTCACAAAACGGGCGACGGCATACAGGCGGCTGTGGTACATCCACTGGTCGACGACGCGAATCGGACGCTCAGGCTTTACCAGGTGCGCGAGCGAATCCTCGGTAAAGACCGCAAAGCCAAAGCTCGAGATAAGCTCGGGCAGGGCATGGTTGATCTCGGGGTCGTTATGGTAGGGGCGGCCGGCGAGCACAATGCCGTGGCCACCGTGGTCCTCGACCCACTTAAGAGCCTCCTCGCCCATGGTCTGGATGTCCTCATGGAAACGCGCATCGGCCTCAAAGGCAGCGTTGACAGCGGCATCGACCTCGGAGCGCGTGATCTTGGGCCCACGCACGCGACCGCGACCGGCTTGCGCATCGGCCACACGGTCGACGGCGAGCACCTGGTACAGACGGCGCTTGAGCTCGGTCTTGTCGTGATACGGCACAAACGGATACAGGAACTCGATGTTCTGCTCGCGGATCTCGTCGATGTTGAGTGCCAACGCCGTGGGGTAGCTCATGACGATGGGGCAGTTATAGCAGTTGCCAGCCGTCGGATCCTCCTTGCGCTCCCAGCGCACGCACGGCATCCAGATGAAGTCGACATCGCGGTCGATAAGGTTCATCACATGGCCGTGGCTCATCTTTGCCGGATAGCACACGCTCTCGGACGGCATGGACTCGATGCCCGCCTGGTAGGTCTTCTTGCTCGACTGGTCGGACAGCTGCACGCTAAAGCCCAGGCGCGTAAAGAACGCATGCCAGAAGGGGTAGTTCTCGTACATGTTGAGTGCGCGCGGGATACCCACGGTGCCGCGCGGGGCCTCGTCGGGGCTCAGCACCTCGCGGTTAAAGAGCAGCTCGTTTTTCTTTTTAAAGAGGTTAGGAGCCTCGGTTTTTTGCTTTTTGTGGCCGGCACCCTTCTCGCAGCGGTTACCGGTAATGAAACGCCTGCCGCCGCCAAAATCGTTGACGGTGAGCTGGCAGTTGTTGGAGCAACGGCCGCAGCGGACGTGTTTTTGCGTCACGGTGAGGTGCGCGATGTCCTCGGCAGAAAGGATGGTCGAGGTGCCGTCGGCGCCGGCGCGGTCGCGGGCGAGCAGGGCCGCACCGTAAGCACCCATGCAGCCGGCGATGTCGGGACGCACGGCGTGCACGCCGGTGAGCTGCTCAAATGCGCGCAGCGTGGCATCGGACATAAAGGTGCCACCCTGAACGATCACCTGGCTGCCGATCTCCTTGGGGTCGCGCAGCTTAATGACCTTGAACAGGGCATTCTTGATGACGGAATAGGACAGGCCGGCCGCGATGTCGCCCACCGTGGCACCTTCCTTTTGCGCCTGCTTGACGCGCGAGTTCATAAAGACCGTGCAGCGGCTGCCCAAATCGACCGGGGCCTTGGCATGGATGGCGGCATCGGCGAACGCGCGCACGTCCATGTTCATGGACACGGCGAAGCTCTCGATAAAGCTGCCGCAGCCCGATGAGCAGGCCTCGTTGAGCATAATGTGCTCGATGACGCCGTCCTTCACGCGCAGGCACTTCATGTCCTGGCCGCCGATGTCCAGGATAAACTCGACACCGGGCAGGAATGCCTTGGCGCCGCGCAGGTGCGCGACGGTCTCGATCTCGCCGGAATCGGCCTTGAGGGCCTCGATGAGCAGCGCCTCGCCGTAGCCCGTGGTGGTCACGTGGCCGATGGTGCAGCCGGCAGGGATGTGATTGTAGAAATCGGCCATGATGACCTTGGCCGTGCCCAGGATGTCGCCGTTGTTGTTGCCGTACCAGGTGTGCAACAGCTGGCCGTCCTCGCCCACGAGCGCGGCCTTCATGGTGGTGGAGCCGGCGTCGATGCCGATGAACACGCGGCCGGTGTAGCCGTCGAGCTTACCCTTGGGGACGACTTCCTGGTCGTGGCGGTTCTTGAACTCGGCAAAGTCCTCGTCGGTGGCAAAGAGCGGATCCAGGCGCTCGACCTCGGCACCCTGCGTGTCACCCAGGCTGTCGATGGCCTCGATAAGCTGCGGGAACGTGCTGAGCTTGTTGGACTCGTGCGCCATGGCAGCGCCGCTCGCCACAAACAGGTGGGCGTTTTGGGGCACAATGCGGTGCTCCTCGTCCAGGTTGAGCGTGAGGTAGAAGCGGTGGCGCAACTCGGAGAGATACTGCAGCGGGCCGCCCAGGAAGGCGACGTTACCGCGAATGGGACGGCCGCACGCCAGGCCCGAGATGGTCTGGGTCACGACGGCCTGGAAGATGGAAGCGGCGACGTCCTCGGGGCGGGCGCCCTCGTTGAGGAGCGGCTGCACGTCGGTCTTGGCAAAGACGCCGCAACGGCTGGCGATGGGATAGATGGTGGTGGCGTTGGCCGCGAGCTCGTTGAGGCCGCTCGCGTCGGTGTGCAGCAGAGTGGCCATCTGATCGATGAACGCGCCCGTGCCGCCGGCGCAGGTGCCGTTCATGCGCTGCTCGATGCCGTTGTCAAAGTAGATGATCTTGGCGTCCTCACCGCCCAGCTCGATGGCGACATCGGTGGCCGGGATAAGGGTCTCGACGGCGCGTTTGCTGGCGATGACCTCCTGGACAAACTCCAAGTCGAGCCACTGGGACAGCAGCAGACCGCCCGAGCCGGTGATGGCGCAGGTCATCTGGGCCGTCGGCAGCACAGTCGCGGCGCCCTCGAACAGATCGCGGGCGCAGGCACGGACGTCGGTGTGGTGGCGCTGGTACTTGGCGTAGACGATCTGGTTGTCATCGTTGAGCACGGCAAGCTTGACGGTGGTGGAGCCCACGTCGATGCCCAGGTGCAGGTTGCCGCGGGCGGCCTCGGGGTTGAAGATCGCGCCTTCGGGGGCGTGGGCGGCGGTGGCGGTTACGGACTCGGCAACGTTGGGCGTGGCTGCGTCAGCGGTGAGCGTCTCCCCTGCCGCGTTCTTGGCATCGGCAACTGCCTCGGCAACTTTCTCGGCAGCCGCGGTCGCGGCCTTCTGCGCGGCGTCCACCACGGCGGGCGCGGCCTCGCGTGCGGCAGCGACCATACGATCCTTGATGCCCTCGACGAGTTTGCTCATTGTCTCTCCTCTTAGTTGTTGGACTCGACGGTTGCGGCGGTGTCGGCCGCGTCCTCGAGCTGCAAGTTCAATAGCTTCATGCCGTATTCCGGCACGTTGATATCGATGGGTTGGCCATACAGGTCACCAGGGCGCACAAAAGCGAGCACCGTCATAATGCGCGCCATGGCCTCGGGCGATTCGGTGAGCCCACGCTCAAACCAGCGCTGAATCATGCCGACCTCGGCGCTCACGACGTAGGTGACGTAGTAGTCAAAGAACGTGCCCAGCGCCAGGCCCAAAATGCCCGTCTGCGCACGCGGCACCACAGCCTCACGCGCGGTGTCGATGATCCTTTTAATGAAGGCCTGGTCGCCGCCCGGACCCAGCAGCGCACCGATTAAGTCGCGGTTGGCCGCAAGATAGCGCAGCAGTTCAACCGAACCGGGCGCCGGCTCGAGTTCATCGATGTTGTGGTAGAGATCGGGCAGCTGAGCTGCGGTGATGAGCTCAATGCGTTCACGGATCTCGGCCAGCAAGCCGTCCTCGATTTGATTGATGAAGTCGGGGATATCGCGGTAGTGCGAATAGAACGTGCGGCGCGTAAGGCCGGCGCGCTCGGTGAGCGACGCGACATTAATGCGCGAAAGGTCGCCGCTTTCGGCAAGCTCGCTGGCAAGTGCCTGGCGAAGGGCACGCTGCGAGCGAAGGGACCGGCGATCGCATTTCTCGAGCTGGGACAAGCGTCCTCCTTGTTACTCAACCTGCGCGCTATTGCACAGTGCGAGTATTATTGCACACCGTGTGCATCAACACGTAAAGGCAATAATTTGGATGTGACGAAGGGCAGTCCCTTTGTCACATTATTCGATTACGGTGCGGGAGCTCTGCTTGCGCATGGTGGCGAGCATGTGTTTGGGGACGGCGTGGACCATGCAGCTGCCGATGGTCGCGCTCGCGGCGGCCTTGGCTGCATCGCTTGCGTTTTTGGTCGCGTAGCTGTGGCGGAAACGCTTGAGCATGGCAATGTCGTTGCCGCCGTCGCCGTAAACCGCGACCTCGTCCTCGGCAATACCGTAGTAGCCCGCCAGCCAGGCCACGCTCTCACCCTTGTTGCACGCCACGTCCGTGATCTCAAACATCACCGGATCGAACGGCGCGTTGACCACACGGTCCGAGCGCTCGGCCAAATACGCCTTAAGGTCGCGCTCCAGCTCGAGCGAGGTCACGCGGCAGTTGATCTTGCATACATCGTGACGCAAGATATCGCCAATCGACTGATCGAAATACTGCTCCTCGTGATACCCGCCACGTGCACGCATGCCGCGCATCACAATACGCTTGATGGGGCTGTCCTTTTTAAAGCCCGCCTGATGCATCTCGAACGAACCGCTCGAGAACATGCCATCGGGCGTGGAGCAATCAAAGCAAATGTCCGGGAACGCCTTGAGCAGCTCCTCGGTAATCTGCGGATCGATGGTCCAGGTCTTGAGCACCTCGCCATGGCTGTCGCGCACGATGGACCCGTTGGAGCAGCAGGCGTCGAGCGCCAGGCCCGTAAAGCCATGCTCGCCGATCGGCAGCGTCGAGCGTCCGGTCGCGGGAACCACATGCAGGCCGGCCTCGGTCAGCTCGCGAATGGCACGGCGGATGGTCCCGTCTGCCTCGTGCAGGGCATTCAGCAGCGTTCCGTCTAAGTCACTCGCAAACATCTTGATCATGAGCATGCCTCTCCTTCGTCTGCACGATATTGTAGACGAGAACGGGCGCGCCTCAAGAGAAGCGCGCCCGTCAGGCGAAAGATTGTCCTACACCGCGGCGGGGCCGTGTTCGCCGGTACGGATGCGGATAACTTCCTCGACCGGCTCGACCCAGATCTTGCCGTCTCCAACGGCACCGGTGCGAGCAGCGTTGCAGATGATCTCGACAATGCCGTCGACATGCTCATCGGCACAAATGAGCGTGAACTGCACCTTAGGGATTGTGTTGACAAGCAACTCGTTGCCGCGCACGTATTCCTTCCAGCCATGTTGCGCACCGCAGCCCTGCACCTGGTTGATAGTCATACCGCGAACATCGGCAGCAAACAGCGCGTCTTTAAGAACCTCAAGCTTCTCAGCACGAACGACCGCCGTAATCTTCTTCATAGTGAATTCCTCTCTTCAAAAAAAGAAATGAATTGTCCCTCACATGGCACGGGTTTTCCAGGTGCCACAGACCAACCTTGTAGATCAGATAAGTGCAACTAACAGGTCTTAGCAGGTTTCCCAAGTGCCGCAGATCGGCCTGAAAGAGGAGTGCCGCGTACTTAAGGTACGCAAACGACGATTGAAGGCCGAGGTGAGGTGCTTGGGGAAGCTGCTAATCGAGTCCGGAGAACGAAGGGTAGGCGCTCTCGCCGTGCTGACTCGCATCCAAGCCCAGCGCCTCGTCGGCCTCGTCCACACGCAGACTGCCGTGGAACAGCGCCTTGACCACCGCGACGATCACCAAATCGAGCACCAGCACAATGACGACCGTCACCACAATGCCCAAGATCTGCGAGATGAGCAGTGACACATCGCCCGTGTAGAACAGACCGCCCTTACCGGTCCACGAAAGCTCCGGCACGCAGAACAGGCCCGTGAGCACGCCGCCCAAGATGCCGCCGATGCCGTGGCAACCAAACGCGTCGAGCGCATCGTCGTAGCCAAACTTGGTCTTGAGATGGCTGATGGCCAGGTAGCAGACGGGCGATACGATCAGGCCCATAACCAGCGCTGCCCACGGCTCGACAAAGCCCGCGCCGGGCGTGACCACCACAAGGCCCGCAACCAAACCGGTGCTGGCACCCACCAGCGTGGGGCGACCGGTGTGCACGCGCTCGACAGCAAGCCACGAGACCATGCCCGCCGCGCTGGCCGTCACGGTGTTGAGGATGGCGAGTGCCGCCACGGCGTCGGCCTTAAACTCGCTGCCGCCGTTAAAGCCAAACCAGCCAAACCAAAGCAGGCCGGCGCCCAGCGCCACAAACGGCACGTTATGCGGACGATAGCTCACCATGCCAAAGCCGCGACGACGGCCGAGCATTAAGCAGAGAATCAGGCCCGTCAGACCGGACGAAATGTGCACCACGTCGCCACCGGCAAAGTCGAGCGCACCGATGATGTCGCCGATAAAGGAGCCCTCGCCGCCCCAAACCATGTGGGCAAGCGGCGCATAGACCACGAGCAGCCAAATACCCAGGAAGGTCGCCATGGCGCCAAACTTAACGCGGCCTGCCAGGCTGCCCGTGACGATAGCGGCGGTGATCATGGCAAACGCCATCTGGAAGGCGATGTTGATGATCCGAGGGTAGACGGCACCGTCCGCGGCATTGCCCTCGGCCGCCTGCAGCACCTGGTTGAGCACCGGAAGGCACAGTAGCTGGTCAAGGCCTCCAATAAACGGGCTGGAACCGTCGCCGCCGTAGGCCAGCGACCAGCCGGCAACAATCCACAGCACACCAACCAGGCCAATGGCGCCAAAGCACATGAGCATGGTGTTGATGACATTTTTGCGCCTGGACAGGCCGCCATAGAAAAACGCCAGACCCGGTGTCATTAAAAACACGAGCATAGTGCAGATGAGCATAAACGTTGTCGATCCCGTATCGTACATTCGCTCCCCCTTGATCGCATGAACGTTGTCGGCGCCCATAATGCGGCCGAGGGGCAACTGGCGTAGACCAGATACGGCGTTGTTAAACGCTGCGTTGTCGAATGGAAACGGTGCCGCAATCTTGGAAACGGCACGGCAACGGACGCGAAACGGACGGGAAATACGCGAGCAAGGGAGCCGTGAGCGTGCCCGTCCCGGCTAGCGCCGAAACAGCTCGCGGGCGCGGTCGCGGAGGTCGGTAGCTCGGATGACGCCCTCGTAGCGGTTAATGCGCAAGCGCGGGAAGGCATTGAAGAAGCGCAGGTCGCGTCGGCTGAGCGACACGCTTGGCACCGGACGGCTCATGCGCTTGCCGGCAAGGCGACGACTGAGCGACGGACGCGGCATGCTCGGCGCGGCATCGGCCACGCGGCGGGCGGCAAGCGCCAGGCCGCGAGCACCATCCGCGATAAACGTCGGCATCGAAGCCTTCTCGCGCAGGGCGTCAAGCGCGGCGTCACCCAGCTCGGCCAGCCACGCGTTAACGGCACGGCTACGGATATGCGTCTGCGCCACCGAGTCAATCGTCGATTCGGGAATGCGCTCGAGCATTGAGTCCGAGGCATCGGCAAGCGACTCATTAATGCGGTCGGCAAGGTCGGCGCGCACACGCTCCAGCTGATCGGACAGACGCCGCCAGCTCGCCAACGAGCACACCGCGTCGACCATCATCGCGACCGCGACGATAAAGGCGGACAGCCGCACAATCAGCACCGACAGATGGGCAAGCAGGCCCAACACCGCCGGCTCCACCACGCGGCAAATACACAACGCGCCTAAGCCAAACGCGCAGGCCCAGTACAGACAGATACGTCCGTGCAAGTTAAACGGCAGGTGCGAGTAATCCCAAAAGCGTGCGCCTGTTGTCTTTTCCAACAGCACGCCCACGCTGTACTCAATCACGCTACATACGAGCGCTGCGGCGACAAACTGGGTCGACGCGTCAGGAATTCCGCGCAACAGCAGCCAGCAGGCAATGCCGCCCGCGCCATAGATGGGGCAGCACGGCCCCAGCAAAAAGCCGCTGTTGGCAAAGCGTCCGTGGTTGAGCATGGCGCAGACCGTCGATTCCCATGCCCAACCGCAAAAACCGTAGAAGGCAAACGAGAGCACCAACGCCGAGAGCGGACAGGCGGCAAGCGTCGCGTCGCCAAACGCCATATCGATCGCGGTTTCCACCGTCTACCCTCTCCTCTTTTCGCTCGATGCTTTACTCATGCCATCGTCTGCCTCGTCCTTGCGCGGCAGGCGGCCGGCGACTGTCTCACACAGAGCACACCATTTATCCGCCAGGCACACAATCCATGCCTCACGACACGTCGGCGGCACCGGCACCAGCGGAAACATATGGCGCACGATAATATTCCGCTCGCGCGACGTCAGCTCAAAATCTTCCTCCGCACGCGCCAGGGCAAAAAATGGATGCCGAAATCCGTGCAGTCGATGGCTCGGGTCGGGGTCGTGCCAGTCATAGAGAAAGTAGTCGTGCAGCAAGGCTCCGCGCAGCAGCGAGGCACGGTCGACCGAAATGCCAGCACGGCCCAAGCGCTCGGCAAAGGACAGGCTCGCCCGCGCTACCGAAGTCACATGTGCATAGACCGTCACGTCACCATGCTGGATAAACTCGCGCGTCAAGTCCAAGCGACCCGCCTGGGCCAGCTGACGGGCAGCAAAGTCGACCTCGTGCGCGATTTTCTCGGCACGAATGGCATCGGACATGCTGCCTCCTTCCAGCGGCTCACGGCGGCAAGCCACGGCCTGCACGTATTGAATAAAATCATCATCGAATCTATCAGTATGGCATCGGACAAAACGTTTTGCCCCGCCAGTTGGCGAATTACCGCGCCGCCGTCACATATCAAACGCCAAAATGTGCGAGACTGTTTTGTGCAATTGTGCCGGCCGAGGGAGCGCCGGCGCTCGATTCGCATGGAGTAACCCACAACGATGCTGCTTACGCAAACGACAACGCCCGAGGACGTCAAGGCTCTTAATCGCGCCGAGCTCCCGCAGCTCTGCGGCGAGATCCGCCAGGCAATCCTCGAAAGCTCCGCCGCCGTCGGCGGGCACGTTGCCCCCAACCTGGGCGTCGTTGAGCTTACGGTTGCGCTTCATCGCGTGTTTAACTCCCCCATCGACAAGATTGTCTTTGACGTTTCGCACCAGACCTACGCCCACAAGGCGCTGACGGGGCGCGCGTACACTTATATCGATCCGGAGCGTTATGGCGAGGCTTCTGGCTTTGCCAATCCCGACGAGTCCGAGCACGACCTGTTCGCCATGGGGCACACCTCCACGTCGGTGAGCCTGGGCTGCGGCCTGGCGCACGCTCGTGACCTGGCGGGCGATGCATACAACGTCATCGCCATCATTGGCGACGGCTCGCTTTCGGGCGGCCTGGCGTTTGAGGGCTTCAACAATGCCGCCGAACTCGATAGCAACCTGATCATCATCGTCAACGATAACGACCAGTCCATTGCCGAGAACCATGGCGGCCTGTATCGCAATCTGGCCGAGCTGCGCGCCAGCAACGGCGCCTGTGAGCGCAACATTTTCCGCGCGATGGGGCTCGACTACCGCTATCTGGACGCCGGTAACGAAGTGTTGGCCCTCGTCGACGCGCTGCAGGAGCTGCGCGATATCGATCACCCCATCGTGCTGCACGTCTCGACCGCCAAGGGCAAGGGCTTTGAGCCAGCCCAGAGCGACCCCGAGCGCTGGCACCACGTGGGTCCATTTGACATGGCGACTGGGCGCAAGCTCTGCCCGGGCCATCCGAGCGAGCCTGCGCTGCGCACCTATGCCGACATTACGAGCGAGGCGCTCAGCGCCGCCATCGAGCGCGATCCGCAGGTCGTGGGCATCACGGCCGCCACACCCTACATCATGGGCTTTACACCCGAACTTCGCGCTGCCGCCGGCAAGCAGTTTGTCGACGTGGGTATTGCCGAGGAGCACGCCGTCACCTTTGCCACCGCGCTTGCACGCTCGGGCGCCAAGCCAGTCTTTGGTGTGTACGGCACGTTTTTGCAGCGCGCCTATGACGAACTGTGGCACGACCTGTGCCTCAACGACGCCCCGGCGACCATCCTGGTATTTGGCGCATCGATCTTTGGCACCACATCCGAGACGCACCTCTCGTTCTTTGATATTTCCATGCTGGGCGGTCTTCCCAACATGCGCTACTTGGCGCCGGCCTGCATGGAGGAATATCTGTCCATGCTGAGCTGGTCGCTCGACCACCGCGAGCATCCCGTGGCAATCCGCGTACCGGGCATCGGCCTGGTAAGCCGTCCCGATCTGGCGCCCGCCGAGGGCGCCGATTACAGCGTCGTGCGCTACAACGTCGCGCGTCAGGGCCGCGATGTAGCCGTGCTTGCGCTTGGCGACTTCTTTGAACTGGGCGAGCACGTGGCAAACCGCTTGGCTGCCGAGTACGGCATCGAGGCCACGCTCGTCAACCCGCGCTTTGCAACCGAGCTTGACCGCAAGTTTCTCGACAGCCTTGCCGCCGAGCATCGCGTTGTCGTCACCCTCGAGGACGGCATCTTGGACGGTGGGTGGGGCGAGCGTGTCGCGTGCTACTTGGCCTGCACGCCTGTGCGCACGCGCACCTTTGGCATCGCCAAGGGCTTCCCCGACCGCTACGACCCCAACGAGCTGCTCGCGCAGAACGGCATGACGGTCGAGAACATGGCCGCCGAAGCCGTAAGGCTACTCAACGAGTAAATAACCTCCGCAAGGGAAGCACCCCTGCGGAGGTTTTTATTTTCGCGACGCGATTATCTCAATCTGTAACATCTAGGGCCCGAATTCCCGTCTAACTGTTACAGATCTAGACAAACCGTCTTTGCCCCTGACCTTTGTCTCAATCTGTAACAGAAAGGGAGCTTTTGTCCGCCTAACTGTTACAGATCGAGACATTCGAATCCCCCTAAGGAGATGATCTCGATCTGTAACAGTTACTCGGCAAAAATGGCTGCAGATGTTACAGATCGAGACAAAACAGCAAGGCATGCCGCTGCATCGGCCAGAACCACCACAAAGGTGCCTGTCCCTTTTTGGTAGGTTGAATAACCCATAAGGTAAGTATGTTTCTGAGTTATTTCGTGTTGACCCATTTGAGCGGGATAGGGTATAACTCTACTCAACCGCTAGGGATTTTATTGAGAAAGGTGTTCTACCATGAGCAAGAACCTCTCCCAGCAGGTCGTTCTCGACCGCCGCGGCTTCGTTGCCGCCACCTTCGCAACCGTCGCCGGCCTTGGTCTTGCCGGCTGCTCTGACACCAGCGCCGAGGCCGACAAGGGTTCCGCCACCGGCTCCTCCAAGGGCTCCGAGGATACCGAGGCTTCCACCACGCTCGATGCCAAGGCATTCGACAAGCTCGTCAACGACGGCCCCAAGGCTGATGACGACGCCATCGCCGCCAGCACCTGGGCCACGGCCGTCAAGGACGCCGGCGTCTTTAAGATCGGTGGGGTTCAGACCTCCACGCTCTTCTCCCTCCTCAACGAGAAAGACGGTCAGACCCGCGGCTTCGATGCCGGTATCGCACAGCTCCTGTCCAACTACATTCTGGGCGAGAACAAGGTCGAGATCACCCAGGTGACCTCGGACACGCGCGAGTCTGTCCTGCAGAACGGCCAGGTCGACGCTGTCTTTGCCACCTACACCATTACCGACGAGCGCAAGAAGCTCGTCTCCTTCGCCGGCCCCTACTACTACACCCAGCAGGCCATCCTGGTGCTCGCCGATAACGACGACATCAAGAGCGTCGACGACCTGGCCGACAAGAACGTCGCCGTCCAGTCCGGCTCCAACGGCCCTGCCATCCTGGAGGAGTTCGCCCCCAAGGCCAGCCAGCAGGAGTTCAAGACCGACGAGGAGGCCCGCCAGGCACTCCAGCAGGGTCGTGTTGACGCCTACGTCATCGACAACAACATGCAGCAGAGCGCCCTGGTCCGCGAGCCCGGCAAGTACAAGATTGCCGGCAAGCCCTTCGGCAGCAAGGAGCCCTATGGCATCGGTCTGCCGCTCGATTCCGACGGCGTCGCCTTCGTTAACGACTTCCTTAAGAAGATCGAGGACGACGGCACCTGGACCGAGCTGTGGCAGATCTGCATCGGCGACCGTACGGGCGACACCAATGTTCCCGAGCTGCCCGAGATCGGCGCCTAGGCAGCGAGCCTGGTAACGGCCGCAACGAAACCATACGGAAACGCATGATGCGCTTTATTGCGGTAAACTGTTTCCTCACTGAGTTGTCGGGGCTTCCGTACACACGGGAGCCCCTTTCCTTATCGGCGGGAGGTCCGCATGAGTCTCTCCGAGCTCTGGTCGCTCTATGGCCAGAACTACATTGACGCGCTGCTAGCAACCTGGGGCATGACGCTTGAGTCGTTTGCCATCGCCATGGTGTTGGCCGTCGCCGTCACCGTGATGCGCGTGTCGCCGCTCAAGCCGCTGCGCGTCTTTGGCGACCTGTATGTCCAGGTCTTCCGTAACATCCCCGGCATCGCGCTGCTCATTATCGTCGTCTACGCGCTGCCGCCGCTCAAGGTCGTCCTGCCCTACCGCACCTGCGTCATCGTCGCCACAGTGCTCTTGGGTTCTGCCTTTGGCTCCGAGAACTTTATGAGCGGCATCAACACCGTCGGTGTCGGCCAGGTGGAAGCCGCCCGCTCGCTGGGCATGAGCTTCAGCCGTATCCTCGCCAAGATCGTGATTCCGCAGGCGCTGCGCTCGAGCGTGCTGCCCATGACCAACCTCTTTATCGCCGTCATGCTCACCACCGCGCTCGGCAGTCAGGTGCCGCTGAAACCGCAGGAGCTCACCGGCGTGGTGAGCTACATCAACACGCGCTCGCTCGGCGGCGTCGCCGCGTTCTTTATCTCGGCGCTCGGCTACCTGGGCACAGCCTTTGTGGTGAGCCACATTGGCAACTATATCGATAAGAAGGTGAGGATCCTCCGATGAGCAAGCACTCCACCTCCGCGCTCACCATGCGCGATGCGCTCTACGAGGCTCCCGGCCCCAAGATGCGCGCCAAGATTCGCGTCGGCACCGCCATCTCACTTGTTGCCGTGGTCGCGCTCATCGCTCTGGTACTGCAGCGCTTTTATGTGACCGGTCAGCTTTCAGTCCACTATTGGTATTTCTTTACGCACCTCACTACCTGGAAGTTCTTACTTGCCGGTTTTGAGGGCACGGTAAAGGTCGCGCTCACCGCTGGCGCCATCGCGCTGGTACTGGGTCTGGCCCTCATGCTCGGCCGCACCAGCGACATCAAGCCGCTGCAGCTGGTCTGCCGCGTGCTCACCGATTTCTTCCGTGGCGTGCCGAGCCTACTGTTCATCTACTTCTTCTTTTTGGTGCTGCCCCAGTACAAGATCGCGCTGCCGTCGTTTTGGATGCTCACGCTTCCCGTCGCGCTCGCTGCAGCCGGTGTGCTTGCCGAGATCTTCCGCGCCGGCGTCAATGCCGTGCCGCGCGGCCAGGTCGAGGCCGCCCAGGCGCTCGGTCTCGCCAAAGCTAAAATCACCTTTAAAATCGTGCTGCCGCAGGCGATTCGCTTTATCATTCCGTCGTTGATTTCGCAGCTCGTGGTCGTCGTCAAAGACACCACCGTCGCCTACGTGGTGAGCTACCCCGACCTCATGCAAAACGCCCGCGTACTCATTACCAACTACGACGCCCTCGTGTCGGTCTATCTGGTGATCGCGGTCATCTACATCCTCATCAACGTTGCAATCAACAAGGCCGCCGTCTACGTTTCGCACAAGACCGGCGCGACCATCATCCGCTAACGATTTATCACTTCGAGTCATAAGGAGCCGAGCACCATGGCACAGAGCACTTCTTCCACCGGCAATCAGCCGCTGATCGAGCTCAGGCACGTCGATAAGCACTACGGCGATCTGCACGTCCTCAACGACATCAATCTCTCGGTCGACCGCGGCGAGGTCGTCGTTGTGATCGGACCCTCGGGCTCGGGCAAGTCGACCATGTGCCGAACCATCAACCGCCTGGAAACCATCGACTCGGGCGAAATCCTCATCGAGGGCGAGCCCCTGCCGCAGGAAGGCAAGGATCTTGCCCGCATGCGTGCCGAGCTGGGCATGGTATTTCAGCAGTTCAACCTGTTTGCACATATGACCGTACTGCAGAACGTCATGCTGGGACCGGTCGATGTGCTGGGCGTCTCCAAGGAGGAAGCTCGTGAGCGCGCCATGGACCTGCTGGGCCGCGTGGGCGTTGCCGAGCAGGCCGATAAGGTGCCCGCACAGCTCTCGGGCGGCCAGCAACAGCGTGTAGCCATCGCACGTTCGCTTGCCATGCAACCCAAGGCCATGCTTTTTGACGAGCCCACGAGCGCCCTTGACCCCGAAATGATCAACGAGGTGCTCGAGGTCATGGTCCGTCTGGCCCAGCAGGGCATGACGATGATCGTCATCACGCACGAGATGAACTTCGCCCGCCGCGTGGCCGACCGCGTCGTGTTTATGGCCGACGGCCAGATCGTGGAAACCGGCACACCCGACGAGTTCTTCGACCACCCCCAGACCAAGCGCGCCCAGGACTTCCTCAACTCCATTAAGGGCCACTAGCCCAATTGCCACGCGGGCAAATTCATCAGTAACGTTTGTCCCGCGCCACCCCTGTGCCATGTCCACCCGGATTCGAAAGCCGCACCCATGATCGGAACCCGCACCTCATCGTCCTACACTCCGCACGTCGACGTCGATCCCGCTGACCGCCCGCTTATCCTGGTAGCACCACGCTGGGAAGAAGCGAAGCCCTATTTGAGCGAGACGCTCTCCCCCAACGAGGAGATTGCGAGCGTATTTGTCGACGCCATTCTTGCCGCCGGCGGTCTGCCGCTGCAGATGTCCATCACCGAGGACATTGAGGTCATCCGTCATTACGTCGATATCGCCGACGGCATCGCCATTCCCGGCGGCCCCGATGTCAATCCCAAACGTTGGGGCGATGATCGACCCTACGACCCCACCCTCTGCTGCGAGATCCGCGATAGTTTTGAGTTTAAGCTGGTCAGCGAGGTGCTCCGTGCCAAAAAGCCGCTCTTTACCACCTGCCGCGGCACGCAACTGCTCAACGTCGCCACCGGCGGCACCCTGTGCATGGACGTGCCGAGCCTGGGCGCGCGCGAGGGCCGCACGCAGTGGCGCCATACCCACGTGCTCAACGACCCTGTGCATCCTGTCGAGGTCGTGCCGGGCTCGCTGCTGGAGCGCGCGGTTGGCGGGCACAGGCTGATCCAGACCAACTCCGCACACCACTGCTGCGTCGATCGTCTGGGTAAGAGCACGCGCTTGGTCGCCAAGGCAACCGACGGCGTTCCCGAGTGCATCGAAGTCGAAGGCCAGCCGTTCTGTCTGGGCGTGCAATGGCATCCCGAGTACACCTGGCAGACGCTCGAGACCGACTTTAACCTGTGGAAGTCGTTTGTCGAGGCAGCAGCTAAGGTAAAGCAGGCTCGCTAGCTCGCAAAGCACAGAGGCTAAATCATTCCATGTCAGGGGGCGGACACCAGCTACGGTGCCCGCCCCTGAATTTGATATGCTCGGTCCACTAACCCGTCAGGCAATTTCAATCACTTCATCGCATGCCGAAATGAGCACAGGGTCGTGCGTAGCGATGACTGTGATATGTCGCCCCTTTCTTTCCTTAAGGATTTCGATAAACGCCTGCTTGCTTTGGCTGTCGAGTGCAGATGTCGGCTCATCAAACATCATCACGTCCGGGTTTTTCAGCAATTGGCGAATAATCGCTATTTTTTGCTTCTCTCCTCCTGAAATGTTGTTCTGCTTATCGTCCAGCTCGACATCAAGTCCACCACTTGAATCGACCATCTTTTTAAGCCCCATTCTCTCAATGAGGCTCTCAAGGTCACGCTCTTCAGTGCTTCTGCAGCAAAGAATTAAATTGTCCCGTATCGACCCCTCGGTCAGGGGCGGCTCCTGCTCCGTAATCCCGATATTGCGCTTCCGCAGCGCATAGCGGTCCAGAGAGCCCAAGGGCTTGTTGTTAATCCAAATATCCCCCTTGCAGTTTTCTGGATCGCAACCGCTTATCACATCCAGCAGCGTGCTCTTACCGGAACCGTTCGGCCCAACGATTCCGTATACCTTTCCTTTTTCTAAAGAAGCCCGAATGTCCCTGAACGCGGTCTTTACAGACCCCGGATAGCTATATGACAGCTCGGAACAGTTCACCTCGTAAACATCAGAGAGGATAATGGTCCCGTTTGAGTCCTCGGGCATGTCCAGCAACCGACGCAACCGCTCGTAGGATACCCTTGACGTTTGATAGTCCTTGCCCAACGCAAGGAAGAATTCAATAGCCGAAGAATAATAGGAGTAATAGCTTAGCGCCGTCATAAGATAGCCGGGCAGCAAATTGCCGTCGAGAACTTCCTTTGCACCCAGAATCAAGATTCCACCCTGCGCCAAAGACGTGACGACAGCATTGGCAAACGTAAAGGTCGCATTAATTTGCTGGTTCTGATAAACGCAACGATATAGCTCTGCAAAAGAGTGCTCGAGCCTTTGCTTAAAAAATTCGAATAGAACATGCCTGCGGATAAATTGTGCGCTGCTAAGCTGCTTCTCCAGATCGGAAAAGAATCGAGCCTCCTGCTCTTGAGCCTCAAAACTTCTTGCGAACAAACACTTTTTGAAAAGCGAATAGACCGCGCCACTTATTATGCCAAGAGCCATGCACAGCATTGCCAGGTGACCGTTTATGGTCGCCAGGACAACAAACACCACAAGCAACGTCACTATATTGCTCACACTTTGGACACTTGCGTTTATAACAAATATCACCAAATCGTTAGCGTCATGATTAATCTGCTGATTGTAATATGAGGCATCGAAATTAATAAAGAAGGATCGAGGTAGCCTTTGAACGTGACTTATCACCTCTTCATTCAATGCAAATCCCACATGTGTCTGTAAGTCGACATAGACCAGTTCGCTGGCGCAATTCAAACCGGCTCGTACGATACCCAGCGCTGCTATCTCAGCGCCGATGGCGATTGCGCTTTCCCCATCTCGCGCGACACCGACAAAGTTGTTGACCAGTTGTCCCGTCAGAAAAGGAATTGCGAGACCAACCACAAGCGAGAGCAGGCACATTAGAAGATAGGTTATATACTTTGGATTCTTAATTATTGTTCTTGCGCAGAGATTAAACATGAGCTGAATCCAGTTCCGAAAGCAATCGCTGAGCCTTCTCGGTCAAAATCATTCGTTGGCGCACCTGATACCTTTGAGATACGCACTGTTTTGACCCTCCATGAAGAGCGTGATTAGGGCAACCTCCCATGCATGAGGGATAGGCAAAACACTCTTCACACTCATGATCGCTCGGCTCATAGTTTAGCCATTGGACCAGCTGAGCATTCATCCTCGGCCCTTCGGCAAGCGTGCCGACGCAGCGTTCACGCATCCCGATTTCGTCCCAACATTTATAAAGATAGCCCTCCGGATCCACTACAAACGACCCTGCACAAACGGCGCCACATATAGCCGGATTAAAGCGCACCGTCAGGTCAACATAGAACCCCCTATCAACTGCATGACTATAAAAGTCCAGCTCTTCCTGAGAAAACGCCTCCATCGAAAAACAACTACTGTCACTTGGGCACGTATCGTTAATATTGTCGACAGGCGCCAGATAGAATCCAACCTTGTTTTTAAGGCCCTTTTCCTCGAGTGCATCCAGCAAATCGCCAGCACCGACAATGTTATGGGCATCGACATTGCACCTGATGGAAATATCCAACAGATGCGTGACTTTAGAAACGTTGTCTAGAATCGCATCGTACGTCGGCTGTCCGTTCCGCAAGAACCGCCGAGAATCGTGGTCCTTTCGAGACCCGTCCAAGGTTATTTGAGCCATCTTGACGTCACAAGCCGCGAGAGTCTCGGCCACTTCTGGCGTCAGAAGATATCCATTTGTAACGATGGATGCCGAATAGGAGCACTCTGGATTAAGGATCGCCTTTATACGCTCTGTAAGCCGCTGAATTCTATCGACTTGCAACAACGGCTCTCCACCATACCAACCGATCTCAAGCTCGCTCAGCCCCCGTGAACGCTCCTTTACGAATGAGACAAGCCGGTCTTCAACCTCCGGAGTCATTGTCGTTTTGCGTTGTCCTTTTTCATAACAGTATGGGCAACAGAAGTTGCACTCCAATGTCGGGGCTATCGTCAAGCCTAGAGAGCGATTGGAAAATCGAGCAAGATGGCCCATCGCCTTCATTTCCTCTTTTTCGTCACGATCATCTTCTAACAGCATTCCTCCTTGAAGCAACGCTTCGCGCAATTCATCTGGCTCACATTCGGTTCCCGATACCATGCGGCACATACTTTCTGCATGTTGTTTATCCAACGAAAGGATTGCGCCAGTCTTTGAATTCATCACCAGCGTTCTTTCGCTGTGGTTTTCAATCAAGTTGTATTGAGACGGCTTCATATGATTATCCCTCACAAACAATCAAAGAAATTTCGACCGTAATCGGTCGACGGTAAAGCAAATGGCAAAAACGCTTGCTACGTTTATTAGGCAGTCAATTAAAATCGAGATGCATTGACCATTCCCCAACGGGGTCACGCCGCAAATCCACATGAGCATCGAGGCTGGAAGCGGAAGCATGGAATTGGCCCCGAGCTGTATGTAGATCGCTACGACGTTGACAAGTAACAGCATGCCAATCGGACCGAAGCCGGACCCAAAATAGGAAACAACGATTACACAAGAAACCACGCATGCAAGGCAGGCAGCGGCAGCAAGAACAAGTCGATAGCAAAATACATACAGGTTGAAATACTGCTGAGCATCCAAAACGATCGCGCAGTTAAGACAGTACAAAACGACACTCGACAGGATAAACGCGCCCAAAAGGGCAAAAGAAGACAGCACCACTCGCGCAACGATAGCGCACGCCCGCTTCCCTCCTCGTGCCTCCGACAGCCCCCATGGTTCCTCGACAAAGCCCGAGCTGACAAAGCGCGGCACAATGCAAGCCGCGATGAACGGAAAGAACAATGCATGAGCCAACGGGGCTACGTTGAACAGCAGGCCGCGAAAAACCTCTGCATTACCAAATAGAAGGACATCCTCTGCCGATAGCCGAAGCGTCGGGTCTGGGAAAAAGCCCAAGAAACTGTTCTCACGGAGGCTACAGAACCACATCGGGAAAGAATTAATCTGCAATACCACCATGCACGCATAAATTACCAGGATTAAGGCGTACGTCCATTTGCTCGCATGCTTCAATTCTGAATGAAGGAATCTTCTAGTCTGACGAGCCATTGAGCACACCCCCAGCACGAAAGTTCACGAGAGCGTAAATCAATACCGATAGACAGCTGGCTGCCGCGCCATATCCCAGAAGCGTCAGCTGCCCCATATCGCTATACCCAAGGGCACATCCGACTCCAAGGTACGGCCCCGGAAGAAAGAAGATCCATCGCAAGGACGGTATGGGCGTCTGAAGGTAAGTTCCGTAGAGCGTCAAGCTCATGACAAATCCAACTATCACCACGGCCCCGCTCAATACAGCGCTGCCCGTAATCCGATAGATGGTCACCGTCTCCAGCGCAACCGATATCACCAATACGGCGTTGACTATCATTGCAGGCAAAAATGCAGCCAGCATGCCATGCACGTAGTTTTGCCCTCCACGTGTTACGGCTATGGCAAAAAGAAGAAGGCAAAGCGCACTATATGCTGCGCCAATTATGAAAGCAGACGAAAATGCATGTGCTAGAGCGCCATTAAAGCGGGCGAGACCTCTTGCCATAGAAATTCGGTATCCCTCTTCATAGCCGCGCTCCTGCAAAATCACCAGACAAACGATGAGTGGAACGAACAGGGATGTGCCGGCAAAAGCGCTGCGCACAAGGGATTCATCGGGTGCAGAAGGATCGATTACATTCCAGCAGAAGCCAATATCCTCCCCAAAAACGCTATTGCCAAAGGCGAGCAACGTTGTTCCGTTTTTTAGAAAGACACCGAAGAGAAGGCCGAACGCCAGCATAAGCGCAAGACCAAACTTCGCCGGAAACATCCTGTGCAGACGCATCATATCTGCCTTTATGGGATGAATCGCCCGCTTCATAGCGAGACCGCCTTCATCAAGCGCCTGTAATACTCTTTTAGGGACGACGCCTCATCCCTTATGACATCCATCGATTCCTTTTTCAGCAGTTCACCGTCATGAATAAACACGCAACTTGTTGCAACCGATGCCAACTCATCCAAATCATGGCTAGAGATGAGCATGGTCTTACCCTGTTCTCGATTCAATCGGCCGATAAGGGCCCATATACTCTCGATGCCCAGCGGGTCCAATCCATTTGCCGGCTCATCGAAAATTAGTACGTCAGTGTCACCCAACAAAGCCGTAGCTATATCCAGCCGCCGTTTCATTCCCAAAGAAAAACTGCTTACGCTCTTTTTTTCATCGACGTCCAGCCCGACTAAGCTCAAAACGCGAGGAATCTCACGATTCCCATCAAGCCCCCATTCCGCACATCGAATTTGAAGATTCTCAATCGCGCTGAGAGATTGGTATGCTCCGCTGGAATCTGGCACATAGCCGACACGCGTCCGCATCAGACCAAGCTCTTTTTTCGACTTGCCTCCAAAGAGCTCCACGCTCCCCGACGATGGCTCACAGAGGCCCAGCACTATTTTGATAAGCGTGCTTTTGCCCGCCCCGTTTGCACCAACAAGGGCGCAAAGCTCAGATTGATTCACCTCGAAGGAAACGTCATGCAACACACGCCGTTTTCCATAGCGCTTTGACACCTTTGATAGTTTTATCGCTGATGCGTTCATTGGCCTCCCGTTCTGCTTGGTAGCAAAACCGCTGTTGCCAGACTCTCGCCTGGCAACAGCCACAACTGCTAGAAATAAACAACGCAGTTGTTTTTACTGCAGTTCTTAGTGCAGACGCGTGCTCCACAGAATTTCTTGCAGTAACCGTTGCACCCACCACCGGGGTCCACATAACTTGGTTTGACAATCCAGCTCATATCGTTCCTCCTTTCTTTTATCGTTTTCCATTCTTATTATTGTTTTTCGATAACTCATATTTGTCAAGATAATCTAAAAGACGGAATCCGTGTTAGACACGGGTTCCTTCACGCTGATATTTCGTTTTAGTTGTTCGCCTTAAGCTACTCGTCGCTCAAATCGACAGCGAAGACCGATGTCGGAAGCGACGCCTCATTGCCTCTGCCATCCCGCATCTGCCTCACGGCATTCTTCGCGCGCTCGACAATAAGTTCCTCGAGCTCTTTCTCGCTCACGCGCTGAATAATATCTCCCGGTTGACAATCAAGCTCATCACAGATTTCAAGAAGCGTCTTAAGACGAATAGCTTTAATTTTTCCGTTTCTTAGCTTAGAAATATTAGCCGGAGTATGCCCCGTGGCACGAATCAGATCAGAGCTGGTCTTTCCGGTCTTAAGCAGCTGCGTCTCAAGCTCGATGATGAGATAGCTCATGTTTCCTCCTACACAAGCTCGTCAGACTGCTCTTGGAGCAGCGAGGCATAACTCCAGATCGCCGAGATAAACAGACAGACAACTGCGCCGATAAACGACCCCGCATCAAAGGTAGCGCCTTGGCAAATCTCAATAACGAAGGAATGAGGCACGATGTAAAGCTCCAGTCCGCCAATGGTGAGATTGACCGATTCATAGGCACCAACAAACGAAACCACGGCGTTAACAGCAAAGGCAAGTGCAAGAACACGGATAAGCCGCACATGCGCCTTGGTAAAGGGCGAGACGCCCCGAGAGATGTTATGGCTGATTCCGCACAAAACGATAAGCGAAACACCCACGACGAGTGCCAGGCACAGCCCGCTTGGGATAACGATGCTCCCGCCATCGAGAAGCGTCACGACACCGAAAGAATCGACAGAAACAACGTTTGCAACCGTATACCAGATCACGTAAACAACCAACGCGGCAAAAGCGATGAGCATTCCCGCAAAAACGACCGCCATGCAAAAGCCAAGCTTCCTTACAGTCTCGCCCGCCTTGGCCATACGCTGAACGCTGTTGGACATACACTCACCCTCATCGAATCTATCGTTATCGGAATAGTTTATCGAACAACGATATGGATTGCATGCGGAAAGCCCCGCCAGTGCGCGAGAGTGAATTTTTGGACACTTACCGAACGAGAGTGGATAATCTCCCACTTTGAGGCCGCCACCGGGCCTAAAACGGGGGATTATCCACTCTCATAGTCATCAAAGCTTGCAAGCTCTTATGCAGCCGCCTCGCGCAGGGCCGACATCGTGGCCGCATATTGCTGCTGCAGCGCATGCATTCCTTCGCGAGCGCCGTCAACAGTATCGGCACCGCGCAGCGCTTCGGTCACCACGACCGCCGGCTCGTACAGATTATCGAATCCCAAGTTCTGGCTCACGCCCTTGAGCGTGTGCGCCGCCATAAACGCTGCCTTGGCGTCTCCTGCCGCCATGGCAGCCTCCAGCTTGTCCATACTCTCGTCATCCAAAAACTTGAGGGCAAAACGGGCAAGCATCTCCTCGCCCATCAGCCGAGTGCAAGCGTCATCATAATTGGCGCCGATCTTCTCATACGCCTCACGCATGGAAATCATGGGTTAAAAACTCCTTTGGTCAAACTAAATCGTGGGAAACGCAACGACGTCAGCGGGGCGTGCCAACGTCTCGGCAATTTGGTCTTGCACCTCGAGCAAGCAATCGAGCAGCAGCGGGTTAAAGGTACCGCACTTACCGTCCAGAATCATCTGGATCGCCTCCTTGTGCGGGATAGCGTCCTTGTACACGCGCACGCTCGTCAGCGCATCGTACACGTCAGCCACCGACACCACCTGTGCGGCGATGGGAATATCGCTGCCCTTAAGGCCGTCGGGATAACCTTTGCCGTCCCAGCGCTCGTGATGCCAGCGCGCAATCTGGTACGCATATTCTATAAGCGCATTGCCGGCGTGATGGCGGCCCAGCTCATGCAGCATGTCGGCGCCGATCGTGGTATGCGTCTTCATAATCTCGAACTCCTCGGGCGTGAGGCGCCCGGGCTTGTTGAGAATCGCATCGTCAATCGACATCTTGCCGATATCGTGCAGTGCCGAAGCCAGGGCGATCGTGGAGCGCTCCTCGTTGCCGAGGGAGATGCTGTCGCTACGGTGGACCAGGCAGCCAAGCAGCAGCTCGGTCAGCTTCTCGATGTTCGTAACGTGCCTGCCGCTCTCGCCATTGCGGAGCTCCATGACGCCGGCCATGATGTCGATGAGCATGCGACTGTTCTTGACGCGCTCGTTGTACTGCTGGGACAGCAGGTTCGTCAGGCGGCGCTGCTTGGCGTATAGGCGGATGGTATTGCTTACACGGCGGCGCACGACACGGGAGTCAAACGGACGGCTGATATAGTCCGAGGCGCCCAGCTCGTACGCGCGCAGAACCATATCATCGGAATCTTCGCTCGAAATCATGATGACAGGCAGATTGTCGACACCCGATCGGCGCGACAGGTCGGCCAGCACCTCAACGCCGCTTATGCCCGGCATCACAATATCCAGCAGCACGAGCAACAACTTATCGCCATAGCGGTCGACCATATTGAGCGCCGTACGACCGTTATCGGCCTCGAGGATGCAATACTCGTCCTTGAGCATCTCGTTGAGAATGGCTCGGTTCATCTCGGAGTCATCGACGATAAGCACCAATGGCTTTTCGCTTTGGAAGGCCTCGATGGAATCGGAATCGGTCACGACCGTACCGGGCTTTGCCTTAGCGCGGCTCAGTAACTGGACAGCGCGGCCAACGCCCTCGTCGACCGTCTCGCCATGAATGCGAACGCCACCGACACATGCCGTCAAGCTCACGTACTCATGCCCCGGAATAACCGTGGCATGAACGGCATCGGATACCTGATGCAGGCGGCGGGCGAAGTCATCGGAGGGAATATTGGGCATGACGGTCACAAACTTGTCGCAGCCATAGCGCACAAGCTCGTCAGTCGAACGAATTCCGCTGCGTATGGCTGTCGCCACAGCACCGAGTGCAAGGTCGCCAGCATGATGGCCACACGTATCGTTGAAGACCCTAAAATCATCAAGGTCGATTACCGCAACGCCGGCCTTCATGCGCGCGCTACGGAGCTTTTCCTCGTAATATCGGCGATTGCACGCACTCGTCAGCACGTCGGTGTAGACAAGGTCCTCTTCTGCGGCCTCTTGCCCATCAATCGGACGCACCATCAGCAGGACGTGAGGCTCGCCCTCGACCTTTAGAGGGCGCAGACGGGCGCGGTACTCAATACCATCATTGAGCAGCTGCTCCGACACCTCATCGGAGTCTGCCAAGGCCTCAAGACTCGACTGACGCAGACAAGGGCAGCGATCGCCAGCGAGCAAGCAGTTAGGCTCGCTCTTAATCTGATCGGCCGACAGCAAACGCACCACGGGGTAGGTCTTCGCGACGCGGGCGACCTCGGCGGCAGCCTCCTCGTCGGTTAGATTGACCTCGTGATTATTGAGCATATGGGGCCCTTTCTATCGTTACGCACGGCAACGGCGCATATCAAATGGTACAAGGGTAACATCTGACAACTACAGGCAAACGCGCGATTATCGTTACATTTTTATGACCTGGCAAATAGCGGTAATGGAGCCGCGAGCGCACGGTTATGGGCGCATTCGTTAACAATGACGAAACGCTAGCAGTCCTCCTCCCCGCAGGTCATCGAGCGTGCTAACGCTCCAAGACATCGCGAACGGCGTTTGCCGCCGTAACGGGGCGATCGCGCAGACCGTTATGCGCGCCCGGGATCGTCACGAGAGGACAATCGAGATATTCGGCAGTCGCTCGCGTACCAGCCTCGCGGGGCGTACCGACCGAAAGCTCACCCAAAAACACGGCCGACACCGCCTTTGACGCGCGGGCGCGATCCCAGTCGGGAGCATATGTCATATTTGTTCCATATTCGTTCGCCATAAAGCAACGACCATTGCGCAGAGCATGTTTGGCTTCCGCCTCGGTCGTCCCAGGAGCCTCGGGGTCCAAGTCGCCGAGGGCTCCCAAGAAAAGACGGAGCGCCCTTGAAACCTTTCCAGCTGCAATCATATCGAGCAAAACCGGAGCCGCGCCCATGCCGACGCCTTCGGCCGACACAGCCGGCTCATGCAGAATCGCGCGGGCGACGAGATGGGGTTCGGCGCGAAGAAGCTCCAGCGCCACCAACGTACCGGCGCTGTGCGCAAGCACATTTGTCGGAGCGCCAACGTGTTCGATCACGGCCTGCAGGTCGGCGGCCTGAGCGGCAAGATCATAGCTGCCGTCTGCCGCTTCGCCGCTGTCACCACAGCCGCGACGGTCGTAGGCAATGACGCGGTAGTTGCGGCTGAGCTCACAAGCGATTCCGTCGAAAAATGTGCCGTCGACACAAGCGCCGTGCACGCACACCAAGGCAGGAGTATCAGGCGACACATCCGGGCCGGCATATTCGCGACAGGCAATCGTGGTGCCCGCATTCTCGACCGTAAAATCCATGTTGTGCCCCCGTCATCAATGCTCATCCAGTTGCACGTCAGTGCGGTTGGATGGACCCGCATTGCCTTACGCCTTGTTAACAGATTAACTGTACCCGACCCGAGGCTTTTCATGGGACGGCATCATGGGCGACGTGAAAAAACGAAACTTGTAAAGCAAGAGCCCGCACCTTGCTTTGGAGCCGATGCTATGCTTAGGCACAATTGTCTTGAGGAGCATATGCCTATGTCTACGTTTTTGAATGCCAGCCCCATCTTTGGGCCTGTTCGCAGCCGTCGCCTTGGCCTCTCGCTCGGCGTCAACATGATGCCGGCCAGCGGTAAGATCTGCACGTTCGACTGCATTTACTGCGAAAACGGCCTCAACGCCGAGCGCCCCTGCCATGAGCCGTACAACACAGCTGCCATGGTACTCGACACGCTCGAGGCAAAGCTGCGCGAGATGGCAGCCGAGGGCGAACTCCCCGATGTGATCACCTTCGCAGGCAACGGCGAGCCCACCGCCGCACCGGAGTTTCCGCAGGCCATTGCCGGCGCCGTCGCGCTGCGCGACGAGCTTGCCCCAAACTCCAAGATCGCCGTGCTCTCCAACGGTACGCGCGCCGACCGCCCCGAGGTGCACGACGCGCTCATGATGGTCGACGACAACATTCTTAAGCTCGATACCGTCGACCCGGCATTTATCCAGCTGCTCGACCAGCCCGTTGGCCCCTACGATGTAGAGCACCAGATCGAAACGTTCGCGAGCTTTGACGGTCACGTTATTATCCAAACGATGTTTTTGAGCGGCGAGTACCGGGGCAAGTCTCTCGATAACACCGGCGAGGAGTACGTCGGCCCTTGGCTCGCGGCGCTCGAGCGCATTCGCCCGCAGGAGACGACCATCTACACGGTGGCGCGCGAGACACCGGTCGCCGGCCTTGCCAAAGCAGCGCCCGAGGCACTCGACACGATCGCCGCACGCGTGCGCGCCCTCGGCATCCCCTGCCAGGTGAGCTACTAGCAAAACCACGCAGCAGCCAGTGTCCGCCATCCCACTCCATCAGTTGCGGTGATATAGTTCCTATTTATGCTGTTAAACCGCTTAAATCGGAACTATATCACCGCAACTTTTATGGACGCGTGAGTGGGCTATACTAGCTGCGGATGAAAGGAAGTTAGCCATGTATGACAAAGGACCCGTACCCGGCCGCAACGACGCCTGCTGGTGCGGCAGCGGCAAAAAATATAAGAAATGTCACAGCGCCTTCGACGAGCGCCTCGAGCGCCTGTGGGAGGAGGGCTGGGAGGTTCTGCCCCGTACGCTCTACAAGACGCCCGCCGATATCGAGGGCATCAAGCGCTCGGCCGCTATCAACGTGGGCGTGCTCGATTACGTAGGCGAACACATCGCCGCGGGCATGACCACCAACCAGATCGACCAGATGATCTACGACTACACCGTCGAGCACGGTGGCACGCCGGCCGACCTCAACTACGAGGGCTATCCCAAGAGCGTGTGCACCTCGATCAACGACGTCGTCTGCCACGGCATCCCCTGTGATACAGACGTGCTGCACGAGGGCGATATTATCAACGTGGACTGCTCCACGATCCTGGACGGCTACTTTAGTGATTCGAGCCGTATGTTCTGCATCGGCGAGGTCTCGGCCGAGCGCCAGCGCCTGGTCGACGTCACCCGTGCCAGCGTGGAGGCGGGTCTGGCGGCCGTCAAGCCATGGCTGCCGTTGTCCGTTATGGCCGAGGCCGTGCAAAAGACCGTCGAGGACGCCGGCTTTAGCGTGGTGCGCGAGTACGGCGGACACGGCATCGGCAAGGAGTTCCACGAGGACCCGTTTGTGGGCTTTACCACCGAGGCGCCCGATGTGGACACCATCATGGCTCCGGGCATGGTCTTTACCATCGAGCCCATGGTCAACGCCGGAGCGCCCGACATCAAGATTAGCAAGGGCGATGGCTGGTGCGTGCGCACCAAGGACGGTAGCGATTCGGCCCAATGCGAGGTACAGCTCGTGGTGACCGAGGATGGTTACGAGCTGCTGAGCTGGTAGCCGTGGATGCGCCGGGCTTAGCGATGGATATGTTACCCATCGCGAAGCCCGGCGTTTTTTAGCGTTTTGTCTGATACAACCTGCCAAAATAAACCTGTCCCTTTTTGGCAGGTCGAGCGGAGAGGACTGCTTGTGAACATCCTGGTTTTGTTGCCCGTCAACGACCGTCACCGCGCGATTCTTGAGTCGAGTGCTCCGGGCGAGGACTTTATCTACACGAGCGCCGATGCCGTCACGCGCGAGCAAGTCGCCGATGCCGATGTGATCCTGGGCAACATTGACCCTGCCTTGCTTACCGCATGCGAGCATCTCCAGCTGTTGCAATTGCAGACCGCCGGCTATGACGACTACCTTGCCGCCGGCACCGTGCCAGCCGACGCTAAGCTCTCCTGCTCGGTGGGCGCCTACGGCCAGGCCGTGAGCGAGCACATGTTTGCCATGGTGCTGTCTATGATGAAGCGCCTGCCCAGCTACCAGGACCTGCAGCGCGAGCATCGCTGGGAGGACTTGGGCCCGGTCACCTCGCTCAAAAATGCCAACGTGCTGGTGCTGGGCGCGGGCGACATTGGCAGCCACTTTGCCACGCTCTGCCGCAACATGGGTGCGCACGTCCGCGGCATCAAGCGCCACCCGCTCGTCTACCCCATTGTGTTTGAGGACATGGACGGCATGGACGCCCTGTCTGAACGTCTGGCCGAGGCAGACGTCGTCGCATCCTTTATGCCCAGCACACCCGAGACCCGCGGCCTGGCGAACGCCGAGTTCTTCGCCGCGATGAAACCGGGCGCCTTCTTTGCCAACGGCGGCCGCGGCGATCTTGTGGTTGCCGACGATTTGGTTGCCGCTCTGGAGTCAGGGCATCTCGCCGGCGCCGCGGTCGATGTCACCGACCCCGAGCCGCTGCCTGAGACAAGCTCGTTGTGGGATGCGCCCAACATGCTCATCACACCGCACGTCTCGGGCTGGTTCCACCTGGCAGCCACGCTCAACAACGTGGTCGACATCGCCGCGGAGAACCTGCGTCACCTGCAGGCGGGAGAAACGCTTCGCTGCTGGATCGAGCATTAGGGTTCCGCCGTTCTAACGAACGGCGGACCGGTCGACGCTGCGCGCCGCCCAGAACGACAATTTGTCATTCAAAAGACAAGGCATGACCAGAAGGTCTATGCCTTGCCTTTTTCATGCCAACTTGTTCGCTCTGGACATCGCTCGCTGACGCTTGCTCAACCTGCAGTGTCATAACAATTCTGTCCAGCTGTTGGCATTGCGGCATTTTCCCAGATAAAACCTGCCAAAATGAACCTGTCCCTTTTTTGCAGGTTTTTAGAGCTCCACGCTTTCGGCGCCGTTGATGGTTAGGTTTCGCTCGTAGAAGGCGGTGAGGGCACGGATGGCGTACATCACGTCGCGTACGCCGCCGGTCTCGTAGCTTGAGTGCATGGCCAGCTGCGGCAGGCCCACGTCCACGGCGTGCATGCTCGCCTGCATGTTCGACAGGTTACCGAGCGTGGAGCCGCCCGCCATATCGCTCTTGTTGGCGAAGGCCTGCGTGGGCACGTCGGCGTCATCGCAGATGGCCTGGAACACCGCGCGGCTAAAGGCATCGGTGCAGTAGTGCTGGTTGGCGGCTTCCTTGATAACGATGCCGCCGTTGAGTACAACCTGATTGCGGGCATCGCACTTCTCGGCGTGGTTGGGGTGCACGGCATGTGCATTGTCGCAGCTTACAAGCATCGAGGCGGCAAGGGCGCGATGGTACGACTCGTCGTCAAAGCCCAGAGATCCGTTGATGCGGCGCAGCGCGTCGGCCAAGAAGGTCGACATGGCGCCCTGCTTGGTCTCGGAGCCAACCTCCTCGTTATCGAAGCAGCAGAAGACCGAGACGTCGTGCGCGTTCTCGGCGCCCAAAAATGCCTGTAGCGAGGTATAGGCGCAGGCCAGGTCGTCGAGCTTGGGCGTCGAGATAAACTCGTCTGCCCAGCCCCAAATGCGCGCATCCTGACGATTGACTAGGAACAGATCGCGGCCCAGAATCTGCTCGGGCTCAACGTCCAGCTCTTCGGCAATCAGAGCATCAAAATCGCCCTGCTTAAGCTCGCCGGCGCTAATGAGCGGGCACAGGTCAACGGCTCGGTTGGGAGCAAAGCCCTCATTAACGCCGCGGTTCATGTGGATGGCAAGGCTCGGGATAATAGCGACCTCGCGCTCGGTGGCAAGCAGACGGCTCTCAATACGGTCGCCCTCGCGCACCAGCACGCGGCCCGCGAGCGCCAGCGGGCGATCGAACCAGGTGTAGTCAATCATGCCGCCGTAGGCCTCGGTGTTCAGGCGCAGCGTCTCGCCCGCACCGTCAAGCTCGGGCACAGCCTTGACCTTAAACGTCGGCGAATCGCTGTGCGACGCCGTCAGTTGAAAATGATAGTCACCGGCAACGCCGTCCTCGCCCCACGTAGCAGCCAGGTCCTCGCCCACCTTAAAGGCAACAACGCTCGAGGTGTTGCGCTGCGTGTAATAACGCCCGCCCGGCTCGATATCCCACGCCGCGTTCTCGGGCAGGTAGGTAAAGCCCGCCTCGTCGAGCTCGGCCATAATGGTCGCCGCCGTATGGAACATGCTGGGGCATGCCTCGATAAAGTCGATAAGGTCGTTGGCGGCCTCGATATCGTCAGCCGTCACGTGCACGCGCTCGGGCGTTTCCTGATCCGTCATGCTCTCCCCTTTCGCTGGGTTGATGGTCCCCTCCAGCATACCCCGCCACGCCAGCACCGCACTCTTCATTCCGTGCTTAATTCCGCGCCACTCACCAAGTTGAGCCATCATGCCCGCGCTCCTTTTGCGACAATTGCGCTAACAGGACGAGAGGAGCCGTCATGAAGCCACGTAACATTGCCATCACCTGCGGTGTCGCGGGAGCCGCCGTCGGCCTTGCCGCTGCCACCGGTATCGTTTATCACAAGCAAATCAAGTCCGCCGCGTCGCTCAAACGCTTGACCGGCTACGCGGATGGCTATGACCTGTACGCAATCGACATCGCCTACGACTACGATCTCGATCGCATCATCGCCGCTGGCGTGCGCGACGACCAGGCCTACATCGATGCCGTGGTGGCGCAGGTGCTGCCCGGTGTGCCGGCACATGTCCAGGCGCCCCAGTTTGCCTGCAGCGCTTTTGTCGCCGTAGATGCCGAAGGCCGCGTGCGCACCGGTCGCAATTACGACTTTAAGGACGACACCTCGGCGCTGCTGGTGCGCAATCACCCACGCGGCGGCTATGCTTCCATCGGGCTTGCCGCCCTTAACAACCTGGGCGATAACACTCCGCTTGACTCCGTCGCCGGACGCGCCGCGGCGTTGATGGGCCCGTTTGCCCAGCTCGACGGTCTTAACGAATGCGGCGTGTCCATTGCCGTACTCACTCTGGATTCCAAGCCCTGTGACCAGGACACGCAACGTCCCGTCATCAATACCTCGCTCGCCATCCGTCTGGTGCTCGACCGTGCCGCCACCACGCAAGAAGCTGTCGACCTGCTTTCCGCCTACGACATGCACGCCATGGCAGGACGCGATTACCACTTCTTTATCAACGACGCCGCCGGTGACGCGCACGTAGTAGAGTGGGATCCGCGCGATCCGGACCGCGCTTTCAAAGCGACTCCCGTACGCCAGGTTACGAATTTCTACGCCTGCTATGGCGACGAAGTGCTGCCCAACCAAAAGAATGGCGAGCTGGGCCATGGCAAAGAGCGCGCCGTCGCAATCGCCGATGTCCTTGACGCCCATGTCGGTGCCCAGGACGAAACGATTGTCTGGGAAGCCTTGCGCGCTGCAGCGCAAGAGCCCAATCCGGAAGACATCACCAGCAATACGCAATGGTCGGTCGTCTTTGACAATACCGAACCCGCCGCCGCTATTACGCTGCGCCGCCACTGGGGCGACGTCGACGCCTTCGCACTGTAAGGAGCCAGGCCCGTCGGCCTTACGCTCGCCTGACGTTGTTTACATTTCCATACGCTTGAGCTAACACGTTTTACCCCGTATCAACAGTGTGCGGGGGTAAACTTATGCGCATGTTATAACTTGCCCGGAAGGATTCATCATGCTTAGGATCGGTCTTCTTACCAGTGGCGGCGACTGCCAGGCACTCAACGCCACCATGCGCGGCATTGTCAAAACGCTTATGACCAATAGCGAAGAACCTATCGAGATCTATGGTTTTGAGGACGGCTACCAGGGCCTTATCTACAGCAGGTTCCGCGTCATGACGCCCGCCGATTTTAGCGGCATCCTCACCCGCGGCGGCACCATCCTTGGCACGAGCCGCACGCCGTTCAAGCGCCTGGATATTCCCGAGGCCGACGGCGTCGAGAAAGTGCCGGCAATGGTCCACACCTATCACAAGCTACAGCTCGACTGTCTGTTTATGCTGGGCGGCAACGGCTCCACCAAGACCGCCAACCGTCTGCGCGAAGAGGGCCTCAACGTTATCGCCCTGCCTAAGACCATCGATAACGACACCTGGGGCACCGAGCTGACGTTTGGCTTTACGAGCGCCATCGACGTCGCCACCAAGTGCATCGACGACATTCACACCACCGCTTCGAGCCACGGCCGCGTGTTCGTTATCGAGATCATGGGCCACAAGGTCGGCTGGATTCCGCTGTACGCCGGCGTCGCGGGCGGCGCGGACGTCATCCTGATTCCCGAGATCCCCTACGACATGGACAACGTCATCAAGACCATCGAACATCGCATGGAGACCGGCAGCCGTTTTACCATCGTGGCCGTCGCCGAGGGTGCCATCTCTAAGGAGGACGCGGCGCTGTCCAAGAAGGAGTACAAGAAAAAGCTTGCCGAGCGCACGAGTCCGTCGATTGTCTACGACATCGCCAAGGAGATTGAGACCAAGACCGGTCGCGAGACCCGCGTCGCCATCCCCGGCCACACGCAGCGCGGCGGTCAGCCCGATGCCCAGGACCGCATCTTTGCGACCCAGTGCGGCGTCGAGGCGGCGCTCGGCTGCCTGCGCGGCGAGTTTGGCTACATGATTGCCCTGCGCGATGGCAAGATGTGCCACATGCCGCTCGAGGATGTCGCCGGCAAGCTCAAGTATGTCGATCCCCAGAGCGACCTGGTACGCGAGGCCAAGGCGTTGGGCATCAGCTTCGGCGACGAATAGCCTCGGCCGAAACTGCTCTCATCGGAGACCCCAGGGCTTACCTCCCAAATCGTCCTCGGACATGTCAGGATCCCGCCGTGCGCTTCGCGCGGCGGGATCCTTCCGTCCTGCGGAAAGATTTGGGAGGTAAGCCCTGGGGCCTCCTACGGTGACTGGGGAGGCCGAGGCTATTCGTCTTCTTGCTGCGGGTGCCTGACCTGAAATTCAGTTGCGGTGAAATAGTTCCTGCTTAGTCCGCAAATGGCTGAATTTAGGAACTACTCCACCGCAATTTACTGAGTGGGAGCTCTTGGCTGCTACTTGCATTGACATTTGTCCTAAAATGGCTGGTCGTTAGGGGTTGCTACCAGTAGTTGCGGTAGGGTTTGAGCAGATTCTAACTAGAAATGGTGGTCGCTACCGGTTGTTCTCGGCATACTCGGCTCATTCGATTCGACCATCAAACGAAAGGAACCACCATGGATCTTGCGATGGCGCAGCGCCTCGTCGATCGCCGCAAAGCTGCCGGGCTTTCTCAGGAGGCGCTTGCCGCCCAGCTGGGTGTGAGTCGTCAGGCTGTCAGTAAATGGGAACGCAGCGAGTCCTCACCCGATACCGATAACCTCATTGCGCTCGCCGCGCTGTATGGTGTGTCGCTGGATGAGTTGTTGTATGGGGAAGCGGCTAGTGATGCCGATGGCTCAGAGGACGGCAGCACCGAAACGGTGGATGAGGCTAAAGAGGCCGAAGATTCTGCCGAGCACGCCGATTGTGGCGACAAACCACTTGTCGATATTTCCCTCGCGCGCGGCATCCACGTCATTGATCCCAATAAAGGCGAGGAAGTCCATGTTGGCTGGAACGGCATCCATGTGACCAACGAGCGCAAGGGCGAAGAGGTGCATGTGGGGCCGGACGGCGTGCATGTCGATACGCTTGAGGACGATGGACATAGCGTGCATACCGATGACGACGGCACCGTCACCATCGACGGCGAGACGTTCTCCAGCTGGAAGGAAGCACACGACAAGCTCGACCATCATGGCAAGCATTTCCACACCAAGGTCGGACGTACATGGAACAAATTCCCCTTCCCCGCGCTTGTCGCCCTCGCCTATCTGGTGCTTGGCATTGTCTACAGCACATGGGGCATGGGGCTCTTGCTCGTCTTTCTGGTTCCCGTCTACTACGCGATTGGTGACTTTATCGATCGACGCCATTTGTCAAAGCTCATTGAATGCGCCTATCCAGCAGCTGCCATTGCATGGTTTCTCTACATGTGGCTCTGCCTGGAACAACCCCATCCCGCCTGGGTAATCCTCATCACCATCCCGGTCGTAAAAGCACTCATGCGTTGGTGCCGTAAACAATGGAAGCATCGCAAGCGAGCCTAAACCATCCCAGCCCGACAGCAGCATCCAACTAGTACTCCCCCGCCCATCCCCCCTAAGTTGCGGTGATATAGTTCCGGTTTTAGCCTTGAGTAATCGAGTTTAGGAACTATTCCACCGCAACTTACGAATGATCGGAGCGGCTACAGCACAAGCGTCGGCGTTCGTTTGATGGTCCGCCACGAAAAGGGGCTATCTACTACGTTTAACTCGATAGGGCCAACCATGACCGCCTTTTTCGAAAACCGACAGGCCTTCTACCTGCGGTTTTATTTTTCGTTTTCCCGGCATGGTTGAGGGTATCCAATTAAACGTAGTAGATAGGCCCGTTTTGTGGCATACGACCCATTCAAGCTCAATCTCGAAGGCTAAAGAGAGCTTCTCATCCACGCCTGCGAGCAGAAGATAGCAAAGCAACGAACGCCGGGTCGCCCGTAGGTGCCCGGCGTTTGCCCAGATAAAACCTGCCAAAATATACCTGTCCCTTTTTGGCAGGTTACTCGGCGCTCTTGAGGGCGCCGACCATGTCGATCTTGTTGAGCGTTCGATTGGTGGCAAGGTTGACGATAAACGTAAAGGCAAAGGCCAGCAACACGGATAGCACGTAGCTCAGCGGCTCGACCTCAACATCAAAATACAGCGACGGCATCTGCAGGATGTACGTAAAACTCTCGGCCAGCAAGCCGCCTAGCGGTACGCCCAGTGCGGCGCCAATCGCCGTGAGGATCAACGTCTCCTTGTTGACGTAGTGGTGCACCTCGCCGCGACGGAAGCCCAACACCTTAATGGTCGCCAGCTCGCGCTCGCGCTCGGAGATATTCGTGTTGGACAGCGTAAACACCACCACAAACGACAGGCACGCCGCCATAAAGGTCACGAGCACCACGACCGAATTGATAATCGTAAAGTTCGCCTCATAGTTTTCCCAATGCTCGGCCGTACTCGAAATCGTAAGCCAACCGTCACTCTTAAGATTCTTGCTAAACGCAATCTGGTCGGCCGACGAACCCTTGAGCAGTGCAAAGATGCCGTTAAGACGCGCGCTTCGGCCGAACGTGCGCTCATAGGTGCCCTGCGTCATGTAAAGCGTGTTGCCCAGATAGTTAAGCGAAATGTCGCTGACTTTGACCTTGGCAACATTGAGCGACGAATCCTGGACGTGAGCCGTATCGCCCGGCTGAATCCCCAGCACCAGCTGTGAACTTTTGCTCAGATACACGTCTCCGTCACGCAAAGGCAGCGGTTCTTTGGACTCATCCTCCAGACGCACGTAATCGCCCAAGTCACTCGTGCGGTCATCGGGCACCACGATCAGCTGCACAGTCTCGCTCTTGCCGCCAAATGTAAAGGTGACGTTGTCGGTCATAATCGGCAGCGTCGAAGTCACGGTCACGTTGGAATCATTGGACGCGCTGCGCCCATCCAATGCCGCGCACGTCTGTGAAAAATCGTCGGGATTGGCGACCGCCAGCAGATCGTAGCGCGTGACGTGGCCGTACTGCTTGGGCGACAGCGCGACCGACGTATCACGAATGCCCATGCCGCAAATTACAAGCGCTGTGCAGCCCGCGATGCCAAAGATGGTCATAAAGGCGCGCTTTTTGTAGCGGAACAGGTTACGCGCCGCCACCTTGTTCAAAAAGCCCATGCGACGCCAGATAAAGCCGATGCGCTCAAGCAAGATGCGCGAGCCGGCACGCGGGGCCTTGGGACGCATAAGCGAGGCTGGGGTCTCGGACATCTCGTGGCGGCAGGCGATAATCGTAGCGCCCACCACGCCCACGGCAAACAGCGCCACCGACACGAGCGACGACACGATGTCGTACGAAAGCAGCATCTGGGGCAGCGAGTACATGTCGTCGAACACCGTAAACAGGAACAGCGGCAGGCCCACAAATCCGATGATGTTGCCGAGCACGCCGCCGATCAGACACGCCCACAGCGAGTAGTCCACGTATTTGGACAGAATACGCCCACGTGAATAGCCGAGCGCCTTGTACAGGCCAATAAGCATGCGCTCCTCCTCGACCATGCGCGTAGCGGTGGTAAGGCTGATGAGCACGGCGACGATAAAGAAGATAAACGGGAACACCGTGGCGATGGCCTCAATTGACGAGCTATCGCTTTCCACGCTCGAGTAGCTTGCGATATTGCCGCGGTCCTGGATGTACCACGTACATTCGCCTAGATCGGAAAGCTCGGCGCGGGCATCGGCGAATTGTTGGTTGGCGGCGGCGCGGCGCTGGTCCAACTCGGCCTGAGCTTGGACGCGCTCCTCGCTGCCCTCGGCCATACGGTCGATGTTGCCCTGTTCAATCCCAAAGAGCATATTCGCCTGGCGTTCGGCCGCATCTAAGCTTGCCGGCGTGTCAACCGTCAACTCCTGAGCACGTGCCTTCTCACGCTCCTCGCGGATCTTCTCGATATTGCCCTTGACCTCGTTGATCTTTGTCGTGTAGGCGTCCGAATAGGAGCTGAGGCTCTTGGCTCCCTCGACGACCACGTGGACAGCGGAGTAGGAAGAAGATGTCGCGGCATCCTCGCTCACGTAGAACTTGTAGTCCGCAGTCGAAGCAGCGCGAAAGGCGTTGACTGTCGAGTCGGAGCTCACGTCGGTAGGATCGAGAACCTCGGCCGTGATGGTGTAGTCCCCATCGGCAAACTGGTCCTTGGCGCTTTGGTTCGACGAGCTCGCATCGTTGGCGGCAAAGCTCACCGTATCGCCGATTTTCTTGCCCGAAGCCTTCAAAAAACGTGAGGTCACTGCCACTTCGCCCGAAGTCTCGGGCAGCTCGCCGCGTACTAGCACCGGTTGGTCAATATTCTCTTTGGAGAGGCTCTGTACGACGACACGCTCGCGCGTCGTACCCACGGCGGTATAGGCGGTCTCGGTATAGATGCCCTCGGCCGTCTCGACGCCATCGACCTCTTGGATCGCGGCAAGATCGTCATCGGTCAGACCATAGGTCGACTGCACGTTGATGTCATAGACATTCTGCTGGTCAAAATAGGCGTCGACCGAATCACACAGGTCCTCGCAGCCCGCCTTAAGGCCGCACATCACGCTCACGCCAAGCGCGGTGATCACAACGATAGACAAGAAGCGTTTGAGGCTGCCGCGAATCGTGCGGTAGATGCCACGGCGAAAAACCGTCGGCACCATATCGTTTGAGCTTTGGGCGGTACGGTAGGTCGTAAAATCCTGCTCGCGCTCCGTGTTCTGCGCGTCGCGGCGTTGACTGTTTTGGCGGTCCTGATTCATGGGCGCTACCACTCGATCGTCTCGATAGGCACAGGATTTTGCTGGACCGTCTCGCTCTCCACGCGGCCGCTCTTAAAGCGGATCAGGCGATCGGCCATGGGCGCCAGCGCAGAGTTGTGGGTGATGATGATGACCGTAATGCCTTGCTTGCGGCAAGTGTCCTGTAGCAGCTGCAAGATCTGCTTGCCGGTTTTGTAGTCGAGTGCACCCGTAGGCTCGTCGCACAAAAGCAGCTTGGGGTTCTTAGCCAGCGCGCGGGCGATGGATACGCGCTGCTGCTCGCCGCCCGAAAGCTGCGCCGGAAAGTTAGCGAGGCGGTCGCCCAGGCCAACCTGGCGAAGCGTTTGCTCGGCATCGAGCGAATCGGGGCAGATCTGCGCCGCGAGTTCGACGTTCTCAAGCGCCGTCAGGTTAGGGACCAGATTGTAGAACTGAAAGACAAAGCCAACATCGGCGCGACGGTATTCCACAAGCTGAGCCTCGTTGGCAGAGCTCACGTCACGCCCGTCCACCGTCACGGTGCCAGAAGTTGCCGTGTCCATGCCGCCCAGAATGTTGAGGGCCGTGGTCTTGCCGGCACCCGAAGCACCCAAAATGATGGCGAGCTCGCCGCGCTCGACCGTAAAGCTCGCGCCGTCGAGCGCGTGGATGCGGGCATCGCCCTCGCCGTATGCCTTGATGACGTCTTTGAATTCGATATAGGCCATCGATTAATTCCCATCTGGTCGGATAACTCTTTAGTATTACCCATTTCCCACCTACCAAAAAGGGACAGGTTTATTTTGGCAGGTTTTATAAGGGGAAACGTACCTCTTTGGGGGCAGCGCGGGACGCGCAGGGGCGGCCGTGCAGATCGGCACAGCCGTCTCACGTGGAATCGACCGACGCCTGCCTTTCCGTGACACCGGCAACTCGTTTTTGCTTGTTGGCATGGCCGCCATTATGCCTTGGGACTGAGCACTCAAATTCTCACTCCTCATTGCCACGCTTGCCGCAAGCTATCAGGGTGACGAGATGACGACGCTCGCTGTAGCAGCGCAGCCACACTCTATAAGCGAGGCGTTTGCCAGCAAAAAAGCGCGCGACAGGGTAAGCCCGCCGCGCGCTATCCTATGCGGACTAGTTATTGTTGTTGGTCATCGAGGCCACTGCTGCCGCAAGATTGGAAATGGGCATCGTCTGCAACCAGATGCGACCGGGACCGGTGAGCACGGTGTTGAACACGCCCTCGCCACCAAACATGATGTTTTTGACGCCCTTGACCATTTGAGCGTCGATGCTCACGGTCTCCTCAAAGCCGGCCACGTTGCCGGTATCCACAATCATCTGCTGGCCAGCAGCGAGCTCGTACTCAACCAGGTCGCCGTCGATCTCGGCAAAAGCAACACCCGAGCCCGTGAGCTTCTGCATGATAAAGCCCTCGCCGCCAAAGACGCCGGCCTTTGCCTTCTTGTTAAAGTGAATGCTCAACTCGACGCCACTTTCCGCGGCAAGGAACGAACGCTTCTGCAAAATCCAGCTCTTGCCCGGACCGATCTCGATTGGCACGATGCGGCCGGGGAAGCAGGAGCCAAACGCGATCATGCCATCGCCACGCGCGGTCCAAATGTTTTGGAACAATGCCTCACCCGAAAAAGCCTTGGAGAACATCTTGCCGATGCCACCGCCCGAGGTAGACATTTCCATGTTGGAGGTCATCCAAGCCATGGCGCCGCTTTCGGTGATCATGGATTCGCCATCGCTAAGGTTGCACGTAACAACCGGGAAAGCCCCTCCGCCGATCTCGTACTGCATGACCGTCTCCTTTCCACTCAGGAGCCGAATAACGATGCCTATATTTTAGCAGGTAGAGATGCATATGTTCACACCGCCCATGCCCTCTCCTGCGGACGTTTCCCCAGATAAAACCTGCCAAAATAAACCTGTTCCTTTTTGGCAGGTTTTAAAGGCAAACGGTGAAGGTGATCTGGTTGCCGTGACCGGATACGGTGGCGGCGCCTCCATGGGCCTCGGCGATGGCACGCACCACGGACAGGCCCACGCCCGAGCCACCCGTCTTGGAGCTGCGCGACGCATCCGCACGATAGAAGCGATCGAACAATCGGTCCAGGTCGCCCTCGGGCAGCTCGTCCACGGCGTTCGATACGACAAGCTCGGCGGCGCCCTTGCCTTTGCCGTGCGAAACGGCGCACAGGCTCAGCTCAATCACGCTGCCCTCGCTCGCATAGCGCGTGGCGTTGTCCAGTAGCAACTCAACCACCTGCGCCACCGCCGCGGCATCGGCATGGGTCCGCACGCCGGTCGCAATCGACGTCGACAGGCGTTTACCGCCTGAGACCGCCACCGACTTAAACGGCGCCGCCACCTTGTTCACCGCCTCCGAAAGATCGATCGACGCCATGGTAAAGCCCGCCGAGCCCTCGTCCATGCGTGCCAAGAACACCAAGCGCTCCGTGAGCGCCGATAATAGCGCACCCGCACTCGCCTTAGTGCTGCCTTAGCAGGTCGATGAGCATATTTAAAAAAGCAAGGTTATAGCTTAGTCGGACTTAAGGAACGGGCGGCTTCACATCTCGCCCTGCAAACAACGCCCGTACAGCGAGCGCGCTTGCCGCATGGGCGTTGCGGCCGCCTGCAGCTTATAGATAGGCGCCCTCAAGCCGAAGCAGCCACTCCTTGCGATCGAGCCCGCCGGCATATCCGTTGAGCGAACCATCGGCGGCAACTACGCGATGGCATGGCACGATAATCGAAATGGGGTTACGCGCAACCGCAGCCCCCACCGCGCGAGGAGATACAACGGGTGCCTCGTTTCCCGGCACATGATGTCGAGCCGCAACACGCTGGGCGATCTCGCCATACGTAGCGACCTCGCCACGCGGGATAGAAAGCAGCTCAAACCAAACCTCGCGCTGAAACGCCGTGCCAATCAAATGCAACGGCGGCGTAAACCGAGGCTCCTGCCCCGCAAAATAAGCATTCAGCCAAGCCCATGAACGCTCAAGCACCGAAGAGGCCACACCATTTGCCGGACTCACCGAAGACATCCCACCGGTACCAGAAACCGCATCGGTACCTACGACATACTCCGCATCCTCTTTGAGCAGCGTAGAGCCAAAGTGCTCCTGCCCCTCAAACCAAAGCCCCGTCAAACCGCGGCCATCAGCGGCAAGCAGGATTTCGCCCAAAGGCGAGGCAAATGTCGTCGTGACCACCAGCGGCTCCTTTCAAAACTCAGCAAACATAATACCGCGAACTGTGCAGACAACCCCCGCAGATACGTCCGGGCGGGCTCGCAATTACTTCAGCGAGGCTGTTTTTCCCAATCAAGCGAAGAAGACGCGGGGCTTCGACGCCAGGGCGGTACCCCCGCCAGCTGAGCTCTAATACTTTCCCGAGAAGTGAACGAGTAAAAACGAAGCCCCGGAGCATCCACACCTTTAGACCAAAAAACCGCAGGATTCGCGCTGCAAAACCGCAGGAAATAGCGGTCAAAATATGCCAATGCTTCGGGGGTCCAAATAAGGTCGTTCACTTCACGGGAAAAGTATTAGACCTCAATTCGCACCAAGCCCAAAGTCACCCCAGGCAGCAGGCGCGAAGCGCCGCCGCTGCCGCCACGGCCCCGCAGTAGACCCAGGCGGCAGGCGCGAAGCGCCGAGGCCGCCGCCGGGACCAGAGCCCGCAACAACCACGCGCCCCCACATCAGCCCAGCGGCCCCAACCAACAACGTCCCCATCGCAGAGCGCTCGCAACAGCGTCACCGCAGGCGGGGGCCGGGCTTGGTTTTCAGAACATTCCGCACTGATATCTTCTGTATTGAAGACGTCGATGGTGCACCCGTATACCATTGACGTCGACACCATCAG
>UQKQ01000009.1 GCA_900541645.1 uncultured Collinsella sp. | reverse complement strand
CTGATGGTGTCGACGTCAATGGTATACGGGTGCACCATCGACGTCTTCAATACAGAAGATATCAGTGCGGAATGTTTCAGAGCTTTACCCTGTAGGGTCCCTGCCGCTACGTGGCAGCTAAGGAATCTGGAGTGGACGGCGGCTTGGCTACGAGCTGGGGCTGAGGATCTGAATGAATGGGTCCCGTTGTTAAGAGCACATGCGTTTGGGATCGATCACTTTGGATCCGAAAGGCGGAGTGCGGCCGCCGTCCCCCTGACAACAAAAAGGCCTCCGAAGCCGTTTGCTCTGGAGGCCTTTCGTTTAATTGCAAATGAGCGCTAGTTGTTCGCGGTCAGGCGCTCGACGTCGTGGGCGATCATGTATTCCTCGTCGGTGGGGATGACCATGACCGTGACGGCGGAACCGGCGGCGCTGATGACCTGTGGGCCGTTGCCCACGGCCTCGCGGTTCTTGTTGTTGTCGATGCGCACGCCCAGCCACTCAAAGCAGTCGCAGAAGGCCTTGCGGATCGACCAGTCATTCTCGCCGATGCCGGCGGTAAAGGTAATGGTGTCCACGCCCGCCATGGAGGCAATCATGGAACCAGCCTGCTGCATGGCCTTGTATGCGAACATATCGAAGGCGAGCAGGCAGCGCTCGTCACCCTCGGAAGCGCGCGTACGAATGTCACGGGCATCGTTGGAGATACCCGAGATGGCAAGCAGACCGGACTGCTTGTTCATCATGTCGTCGACTTCCTGGTAACTGTAGCCGCCCTCGCGCTGCAGATAGCACACAGTGGCCGGGTCGATGGAACCGCAACGGGTACCCATCATCAGGCCGTCGAGCGGTGTGAGACCCATCGTGGTGTCGCGGCACACACCATCCTCGATGGCGGCAAGCGAGGCGCCGTTGCCCAAATGGCACGAGAGCAGGCGGTGGCAGCGCGAGCCCAGAATCTCCTTGGCCATCATCCACTCGTAGCGGTGGCTCGTACCGTGGGCGCCGTACTTGCGCACGTGGTACTTGTCGCACACGTCCTTGGGCAGCGCATAGGTGTAGGCAACCTCGGGCATGGTCATGTGGAACGAGGTGTCGAAGACGGCCACGTTGGGCAGCTCCGGATACTTCTCGCGGCAATATTCGATTGCCGCGGCCTCGCCGTAATTGTGCAGCGGGGCGAGCGGTGCCACCTCAAGAATCTTAGCCATGACCTCATCGTCGACGACCGCGGAATCATCGAAGTGCCAGCCACCCTGAACGATACGGTGGCCGATGCCATCGATCGTAAAGTCGGTCTTCTCGAGCTCCTCGAGCACGCGCGCAATGGCGCAGCGATGATCGGGAAAAGGAATCTCCTCGGTCAGCTTGGCACCACCGTTCTCGGAGTGGCCAAAGATGCCCATCTCCGAGCCGATACGCTCGCAGTTGCCCTTGGCGAAAACCTCGCGGGTATCGGTATCCAAAAGCTGATATTTAAGGCTCGAGCTGCCGGCGTTGACAACAAGTACGTTCATGAGACTCCTTCGTGATTACAGTACGGTCGGCAAACCTATAAGGCGGCCGTACCCTTAATAAGAAGTTATCAGAATCCAATAAATAGCTATTAAACTCTTCGCTCAAAGAGCGTAAAAGGGGGCTGAACGGCACAAGGCCATCCAGTCCCCTCCCCTTGCATCAATTACTTGCCGTTGACAATGCGCTCGACGTCGGAAGCGATCATGAACTCCTCGTCCGTGGGGATGACGAAAATCTTGACCTTGGAATCCTTGGCTGACAGGCACCAAGCGCCGTCGCCGCGCAGAGCGTTGCGGGCATGGTCCATCTTGACGCCCATAAAGGCCAGACGGTCGGCCACGCCAGCGCGGACGGCCGGAGCGTGCTCGCCGATGCCGGCGGTAAAGACCAGGGTATCCATGCCGCACATGGAAGTGGCCATCTCGGCGGCCTTGGCGGCAATCTTGTAGACAAACATGTCGAAGGCGAGCTGAGCCTCGGGGTCACCAGCGGCGGCGAGCTCCTCGACGTTGCGGCAGTCGTTGGTCTTGCCGCCGGTCACAGCCAAAAGACCGGACTTCTTGTTCATCATCTCGTCGACCTCGTCGAAGGTGTAGCCGCCTTCGCGCTGCAGGTAGCACACGGTGGCCGGGTCGATGGAGCCGCAGCGGGTGCCCATCATGACACCGTCGAGAGGCGTCAAGCCCATGGTGGTGTCCATGCACTTGCCGTCCTCGATGGCGCACAGGGAAGCGCCGGAACCGATGTGGCACACGACGACCTTGCGAGCCTCGCCGTTGGTCATCTCGGCAACCTTCTTGGAGATGTAGCGGTAGCTGGTGCCGTGGGCGCCGTACTTACGGATGTGCAGCTTGTCGCAGACGTCCTTGGGCAGGGCGTAGGTCTTGGCGACCTCGGGCATGTTGAAGTGGAAAGCGGTGTCGTAGACCGTGACGTTGGGCAGGTCGGGATACTGCTCCAGGCAGTACTCGATAACGTTGGCCTCGGGGTTGTTGTGCAGCGGGGCGAGCGGAGCGACCTCGCGGATCTTGGCGAGGACGTCCTCGTCGACGAGAGAGGAATCGCCAAAGTACCAACCGCCCTGAACGATACGGTGGCCAATGCCCTCGATCTTGACGCCGTTAGCCTCGAGGTCCTTCAGGACGACCTCGATGGCGACCTTGTGGTCGGGGAACTCGATGTTCTCGGTCACCTTCTTGGAGCCGTTGGCAGCGTGGGTGAAGGTACCGCCGGTAAAGCAGACGCGCTCGCAGGAGCCCTTTGCGGACACCTTGTGGAACTTGGTATCGATGACCTGATACTTAAGGGTCGAAGATCCTGCGTTGACGACCAGAACGTTCATGTGTCTCCCTACTAACAGGCGGTGTGGCGCCGCCAGGTTACATACGCTTCAATAATAAACCCAAACGCCCTCGCGCTCGGGTTTATTGCGTTGATATATAAGTTATCGATGCCCAAATACTCACGGCCTTTGACTTGTAAGACGAAATAGCTCGGGGATATACACCAGGGAAGAAATCCCGAGCGCAACAAGCAATACGACTCGAATGCCCGCAACGCTACTCAACACAGCGTTGAGCAGATAGAAAAGAACGGCACCCACCGCCACCATCTGGCTTTGAACCGAAATCAGTGAACAGCGCATCGAAGAATCGGCAGCATTTTGAAAAATTGAGTATTTGATTGGGGCAAACAACGAGTACGCAACCGTCTGCAGCACATAGAACACGGGCAGCAAATTAACCGGAGTAAGGGGAATCAAAAACAAAGCTGTCAATACTAAGCGAATGATGCCGCAAATACGCGCAAAACGGCCCTTGTCGACACGAGTAATCGCGCTGGGCACAATAAACCCTATGGAGGCGGAGACAAGGAGCTGGACCGCAATGGTCACGCCCGAAGCGACGGCATTCATTCCGCGGCCTGCAAGCAACAGTGAGAAGAAGTCTTCCAGGGCGACGAAGGCAAATGCCTGAGAACAGTCCATGATGAACGCTGACCGAAGAACGCCATTACAGGCAATAGCGGCACCGATCATCTTCGGGCTCATTCCACGCTCAGGTATCGCCGCAGTGCCCCCTCTTCGCATCTCAGGAATGCAGATAACGACAACCAACGTCAACACCATTGCGATGACATCCGCCGAAAGACCAATGAGATATGCACCGACAGACGAAATGAAGCCGCCCACACAAGCGGAAATGGCATAAGAGGCATAGAAAACAAATCGCTCAACGACATTAAGCCTTACGAGCTGGTCCTGAGAGACGCTGTCAATGTAAATCGCTTCTATGGATCCGCTCACACATGCAACGGCAAAACCTTTAAGAGCGAACGCACCGATTAAAAGCAGGGGAGAACGGACGAGAAGCAGGGCGGCGTAGTATCCAAGCATTCCCACGACGCCAACGAGACCGCTTGTCTTTCGTCCAAACCTATCAGCAATATAGCCAGTGGGAACTTCAAGGATGAACTTGCTCACTTGATATGCAATCATCATGCTAGAAATCGCCACCATCGAGAATCCGACGAATTCAAGGTAAACCGTCAGAAAATACAAAATGGTGCTAAAGTTCGACAGAAAAACGAACGTCATATAAAGCAAAACCGTACGGTTTTTCATGCTCCGCCCTCCAAGAGTCAGCTATCTAAATCAGAATCTTGGAAAAGCATGAGGGCAAAGCTGTCAGCTATGTGTTACAAGGCGTCAATAATCACTTGATGCCTCGAAGCCAATTAATCTCACGAAGCAAGATGACGCAATAGGTGCAGAAAAACCGTCTGGTGTCGATCAGTCCAGGAATTTTGCCGATAGCAAAAGTAGATAGGCAAGGTTACATCACGCGAACCTTCAATGGAGCACTCGCTCACTTCCAATACATCTGATGCGAGAGAAGAGCCAGAAAAACTCAATATCAATCCCCCGGCTTGAAGAAACTCAGTCTGCGCCCTGTTTCCGTATTCGACGTCGCGGAAGCGGAAATTAACCAGCTGAGCTTCGGGGCATTGATTGATTGCATTGAGACAGGGCGACAAATTAATGGGAACAGCTAACCTGCCGCCCAGTAACTCACGAACGGTCATAGCGCCCACAGATTGATGACCCGCTGGGCACGAAAGAACCTTGAGCTCCTTTTCACCCAAGTATTTCGAAGAAAGGACACTGTTCCTTGGTTCCTCAAATGAGATGGCCGCATCCGAAATGCCAAGCACAAGTGATTCAAAGCATGTAGCCGTTGGCTGATGCCACACATCAAGGTGAATCTGAGGGTGCGAGCTTTCAAACGAGTCGTACCAGTTTTCGGAAAAGAGACGCCCCCGCCCTTGAAGGCAGGGGGCGTAAAGACGGAAGTGGCCGTCGGGCGAGACGCCGTCGTCCCTCGATTGGGCGTACTTTTTAAGATCGTCGACTTGTGCCAGGATCACGCGTGCACGACGCGCAAATTCTCTGCCCGCCGGAGACAAAACAGCCTCCCCCGCCGATCGGTCGAGCAAAACAATCTGATACTCAGATTCCAACCTTTTGATTGCCGACGAAACGGCCTGCGGACTCACATGAACGGCGCGAGCTGCTTTGCGCACGCCGCCATAGTTCGCTACCGCTTGAAGGTATTCGAGTTGAGAAAGCTGCATAGATTACTCCAAAGGCAGCCAAGTCGACGGGCTACGTGTCCTCAGATGAGGTTCTCGCCCAGGTTCTTGCCGCCGAGGACATGCATGTGGAAGTGCATGACGGTCTGACCGGCGTTGACACCCTTGTTGGAAATGACGCGGAAACTGTCCTCCAGACCCTTGGCCTTGGCGACCTCCTGGACGGCGTGGGCCATGGCGCCCATGGTCTCGGCGGGCACGTTATCGGCGATATCGCTGTAGTGCTTCTTGGGGATCACGAGCGTGTGGACCGGCGCCTGGGGATTGAGGTCGTCAAAAGCGATGACCTGGTCGTCCTCATAGACAACGGTCGAGGGGATCTCGTGGTTGGCGATTTTGCAGAAGATGCAATCACACATGCTTGTTCCTTTCTCACAGACCAAGGTAATTATATTTGGTCGGGATGGTTAGAACGAAAGGTTGTCGTCGGTGTTGGCGGCCTCGCCGTCGGCGAGTACGTCGTTGCCGTCGACGTCCTTAAGGAGCACCGAGACCTTCTGCTCGGCATCGGACAAGCGGGTGCGCAGGCTCCTGAGGAGCTCGACGCCGCGGGTATAGCTCTCGAGCGACTCCTCAAGCTCCATATCGCCCGACTCCAGGCTGCGGATGATGAGCTCCAGCTCCTGTGAGGCCTGCTTGTACGTAAGCTGCTCGACCGGGGTCTTCTCTGCCATAACTGTTTCCTTTCCTAAGGGTCTATCACTGTGAAACGCGGTCTACTCGACCGCGTTGACGGTTGCCGACACGTTGCCGTCTGCCATGCGCACGCGGATGGCGTCGCCGGGCTTAAAGGTCTTGGCGCTCGTAGCAACCCCATCATCGCCGTACGCGATGGAGTAACCGCGGGCAAGTACCTTAAGCGGCGACAGGGCATCGAGCGAAGCCGCCGCACGGCCCAGGTCGGACGCTGGCTTGCTGAGCATCGTGCGCCCCTGATGCTCTAGACGGGAGCTTGCGAGCATGAGAGCATGGCGCTTGCCATCAAGCCCTGAGGTGCTTGCGATCAAGCGCTCGGGCAGACGCTCGAAGTTGGAACGAAAGGACCCGACCGAGCGCGCTATGGCGCCCGACAGGCGATCGGCCGTCAGGGCAAGCTCAGACTCGCGACGCTCGACCATAAATGTGGGGTCGTTGAGGCACGGGCGGCACGCGGCTGCATCGAGTGCGTCGCCCAGACGAGCCGTATAGGTGTCCCAGGCACGACGGCCGCGTTGGTCGAGCATTTCCAGATCGACCTGATCCGACCCGATCATCGAAGCCATCGCGGCGCCCAGACGCTGATGGCGCGTCTCGAGCACGTCGGCCAACTCCGTCATAGCCGGCGCCACCGATTCTGCCGCTGCCGTTGGCGTGGAGGCGCGACGGTCGCTCACCATGTCGCAGATCGAGGTATCGGGCTCATGCCCAATGCCCGTCACCACAGGCACGGGACAGGCTGCCACCGCACGGGCAAGCTCCTCGTCGTTAAAGGTCATGAGGTCCTCGAAGGAGCCACCGCCGCGCACCAGCAAGATGCAATCGGGTGCCGGCGTAATGGCAGCGGCGCGGCGCAAGCCTTCAATAAGCTCTGCCGGCGCACCCTCGCCTTGCACCTTGGCACCCACGCAAACAAGCTCGACAAGCGGGTTGCGACGGCGCAGTGTGCGCTTGACGTCGTCGATCACGGCACCCGAAAGCGAGGTGACGACTGCCACACGCGAGCAAAACACCGGAATGCGACGTTTGCGCGCCTCGTCCATCAGGCCCTCGCGACGCAGTTTTTCGGCCAACTGAGCCACCTGCTGACGCAGCAGGCCCTCCCCCGCCAGCGAGAACGAGCGGGCAACGAAGCTCATGCGACCCGTAGGCTTGTAAAGATTGAAGCTACCCTTAAAGCTCACCTGCATGCCGTCGCGCAAGTCGAAGGTACGCTTAAGGTAGGCGCCCTTCCAGATGATGCAGTCGACGGCGGCCGAGTCGTCCTTGATTTGGAAGTAGCAGTGGCCGCTTCGGGCATTGGGACCGCGGAAACCCGTGACCTCACCCAAAACGCTCAGCTGCGGAATGGCATCGAGCGCGCCGGCGGCGATCTCTACCGCTTGGCTCACGCTGAGCTCTTTGCGCTCCTGCTCTTCCGATCCGTCGAACTCGGCGGAAACGGTATTGCCGGTCAGATTCCAGCCTGCCACGCAGCCCCCTTTCGTCATCGTGCACAAGGGCTTCGGCCCTGCGCAAATTCAAGTCCAACACATAGTACAGCGCCGCGGGGACACAAATCCCCACGGCGCCCGTCGGTCCCATTTGTTATCGGTTGGAGTTTCTGTTGTAACGAGCCATAAGGTAGAGCAGCTGAATGATCGAAGTGAGCGCTGCAGCAACATAGGTAAGCGCAGCGGCCGTCAGGACCTTCTTGGCACCGTTGACCTGCTTGGAGCTCATACCCGACTGCTCAATATACGCCACGGCGCGCCGACTGGCATCAATCTCAACCGGCAGCGTAACCAGCTGGAACAGCACGCTAAACGAGAAGAAGATCAGTGCGAGGGTCGTGAGTCCCGCGATGTTCATAAACAGGCCCATGAGCAGCACAATCGTCCAGGTGTTCTGGGTAAAGTTGACGACCGGCACGAGGGCGGTGCGTACCTTCATCATGGCATAACCACTTTGACGCTGAGCGGCGTGACCCGCCTCGTGACAAGCGACGGCAACGCTTGCGACCGAACCGCCCGAACGGTTGGCGTCCGAGAGATACAGGTTGTTATCCTGCGGGTTGTAATGGTCGGTGAGCTCACCGGCGACACCCTTGATACCCACGGCATTGCAACCGCTGGCGTCAAGCATGCGGCGAGCGACCGTGGCGCCCGTGTCGCCGTCTGAGCGAACCTTGGACCAGGTTTTGTACGTCGAGTTGATATAGTTCTGTGCGGCAAGGCCAAGTACCGTGCAGACAAGAACAACCAGCAGGTACAGTGGGTCGATGCCAAAGCCGTATCCATAGTAATAAGGCATGCGAATTCCTCCGAATCGAGTTACACGTTGGAGGCATTTTACCCACTCAAGCGGCTAGGCTTCCTTATAGCAATTCAATTTTGCCATCTTTGACCGTCAGCCCCATATTGCCCGAGAGCAGATCGTCCAGGCGCGAACCAACAAGCTCAAAACGCCAGCCTTCACGCAGGGGGCTCTGCTCGGGATGCTCAATATAGTCGGCCAGGTCATCGCGCGAGGCAATGACCGAGGTCGCCACTCCCGAGCGTTCGGCAACCAGGCGGATGAGCGCGTACATCAGGTCCGTCACGCTCTCCAGCTCCGGCGAAATCTGGCGATGCCCGCGCACCATGAGCGGCAGGCGATCGTGCGGGCAGCTCGCACCGCGCTTGATAGCCATGAGCGCACCGTCCACGTCGCGCTCCCCCAGCTGGTCGGTACCGCGGATGCTGCGGAACTCCTCAACGCGCACGGGGTTACGCTTCACAAGCGCCAGCAGCGTGTCGTCGGACATGACCCACTTGCGCGGGATGTTGCGGCGCTCGGCGCGATCCTCGCGCCAGGCGGCGAGCTCGCGCGCGATACCCAGCTGGTGACGGCTGCACGAATTGATGCGTTTGACCTTGCGGAACGCCTCGTGGCGATCGGCGCGATAGTGCGACTCGTCGGCCAGCGGGCGCAACTCGTCGAGCACCCAGTCCACACGGCCCAGCTCGCGCAGGCGACTCATCATCTCGGTATAGGCGACGATCAAGTACTTGACGTCATCGATCGCGTACTCGATCTGCTTATCGCTCAGCGGGCGGCGCGACCAATCGGTTAGCGACTCGGTCTTGGGCAGCGATACGCCGCAGAACGCCTGAACGAGCGCTCCATACGAAATCTGCTGGCGCTCGCCCAAAAAGGCGGCGGCAACCTGCGTATCAAAAATCGGTCGCGGCAACGCTCCCACAGTGTGGAGCATAACTTCCATGTCCTGCGAGCAGGCGTGGAAGACCTTGATCACGCTCTCGTCGGCCATAAGCTCGGCAAGCGGCGACAGGTCGTCGATCACCAGCGGATCGACAGCGACACTCTCGGCGGGGGTGGCAATCTGGACCAGGCACAGGCGCGGATGAAACGTGCGCTCGCGCAAAAACTCGGTGTCGACGGCGATCGCGTCGAACTCGCGGGCGCGCTGGCAAAAGTCGACCAGAGCCTGATGTGTGGAAATGTACATATCAACCCATCGAATAAGGTTAGGCCCGAAAAACACGGGTAGGATATCGGCATTGCCCTACAACTATACTCGGTTAGTCACAGAACGGGAACGTAAGCATGCGCTGCCTTATCATCCACAATCCGGCATCGGGTCCCAGCTCAGATGAAATCTACGCATTCACGCACGCCCTTGCACAGGGCGGCGACGAGGTCGTGATGCGCTTTATCGGCGATGGCATGGAGCCCGAGGACGCCGTGGCAGACGTTCGCGAGTTCGACCGCGTGGTCGTTTCGGGCGGCGACGGCACTGTCTCCAACGTGCTCGATCAGATGCGCGGATGCGGCGTCCCCACGCTCGTCTTCCCCTCCGGCACGGCCTGCCTGTTCTTTAACAACATCGGCAATGCCCCCGAGGCGGCGGCGCTCGCCAAGGCATGCCGCGCCGGCCGCACGGTCAAGGTGGACATGGGCGAGCTCTTTTGGCTCGACGAGAACGGCAACGAAAAGCGCCATGGCTTTATCATCATCGCCGGTTCGGGCTTTGACGCCGAGATCATGATGAAGGCCGCCCCCACCAAAAACGACATCGGCGAGATCGCCTACTTCCTCTCCGCTCTCGCCACGCCCAACCCCACGGTGGCGCACTTTACCATTGAGCATGATGGCATTGTTGAGGAGCTCGACGGCATCTGCTGCATGGCGGGCAACACGTCTGTCATCCAAAACGACATCAACCTGTTCCCCAACTGCCGTATGAACGACGGCATGGTCGACATCGTCGTTATTGAGCCCGTGCGCACGGTGCAGTTGCTCCCCACGGTAATCACCGCCGCGCTCGACCCCGCCGGCAAGGTACTCGGCCGCCCGCAGTTTAAGATCATCCAGACCAAAGAAGCCAAGATTACCTGCACGCCATCGCTCGGCATGCAGTTTGATGGCGAGATCATCTCCAGCAACTCCGGCGTCTTTGGCGCCCGCGCGCTACCGCAATGCCTTGATATCATCGTCGACGAATTCTCGCCGCTCGGAAAATAGGAGGACCCCCGTGAACGACAACCCCATCCTTGGCTTTATCGTCATCGTTTTGGCCATGCTCGTCGGCTATGCCATTAACGTGATTCACCGTCGAAAGAAGTAGCCATTACTCTTAGACGGCCCGTGCAGCCCGGACCCCTCGCCGGCATGAAACCACATGCCGGCGAGGGGTCCGCTTTTTTCTTGACGCTTTATTTAGCTACATTTTTCTCTGGCGTTATACAAATTGATTTCCCACTAAATGAGTTCAATTTACCGTTAATCGCATATTTCGCTACGCTTATCGAGTAAATAACTTTCATGAATGTATATTGTTTCGAATTCGTTACGCTAAGGGGGTGTAATTATTGGGTGAAGCCCTCTGGAGACAGAGGGCTTTCGCACGCTGGGAGGGAATATGAGTAAAACTCATCCCGTCAACGCGCTCAAGAAGCTTGGCATAGGCCTTGCATTTGGAGCTGCAACCATCATGTCCATGCCGACATCTGCGCTCGCCTGCACGCAGATGTACATGGGCAACAAGCTGACGGCCGACGGTGACACGTACTATGGCCGCGCCGAGGACTTCGATAAGCGCTACCTCAAGCACTTTGGCATTGAGCCTTCTCACGGCCCGGGGCATACGTACGGCTCGGACGAGTCCGCATTCATGTATACCTCGACCAAGACCACGTATCGCTACACCTATGTACGCGACCATCCCTCCCAGTGGCACGGGCGCTATGATGCCTACTCTGAGGCAGGCATCAATGAGAAGGGCGTGTCCTGCTCCGCAACGCTGACCACCGGCATGAATGCTGATGCTGAGGCAGCAGACCCCCTGACCAAAACCGGTATTGGCGAGTACAGCTACGGCAGCGTTATCTTAGGTGAAAGCGCCAATGCACGTGAGGGCGTCGAGCTCCTCGGCAAGATCATCGACGAGCAGGGCGCCTGCGGCAACGATCAGATTATCATCGCCGACAGCAACGAGACTTGGCTGTTTGCCGCACTTTCCGGCCACCAGTGGATCGCCATGAGGCTCACTGACGATATCGCCTCGCTCAACCCCAACATCGGCAACCTCAACTACAAGGTTGACCTCACCGACACCGCGAACTGTCTCCACTCTGCGACCATCGAGTCCATGCCTAAGGAGAATGGCTTCGCCAAGTACTTCGATGACGGTCAATTTGACGTTGCCCAGACCTACGGCGAGGCAATTAGCGAAAAGGCCATGCATTCTTGGGCCCGTTATGTCCAGGGTCGCGCCTACTTCGGTGTGCCGCTCACCGAGGGCACCGACTACGAGATCGTCAAGGACGAGCGCGAAGATGCTCGTGCCACGACCGGCGCCCTGGTTAGCAAGGCGCAGCCGCTGTTCTTCCAGCCCGGCAAGTCCGACTGGAACACCTTTGAGATGATCCGCGCGTTTGGCAACCGCGGCGAGAAGGTCCCGGGCCTCAACGCCAACACCGACGGCGCCTACGCCATTGGTACCGAGACCAACACCGAGGTCAATCTCTTCCAGATCCGTCAGGGCATGGACCCCGAGATCGCGACCATCCAGTGGGAGATGCTCTCCCGCGCCGCCTACTCCGTCGCCATCCCCTACTACTCCGCACTGCTCACCGAGGTTAGCCCGTACTACAGCGACCAGACCGTCTCCTTCGATCACTGCGAAGAGGAGGACATCGTGAACAACGAGGAGCCCGAGAACTCCATCAACTATGTCCTCATGGACATCAGCTCCCTGTGCTTCGAGCACCGTGAGCAGCTCGGCACCGGCGTTCGCGCCTACCTCGACGCTCTCCAGAACGAGCTCATCGAGCAGAACCTCGAGGTCGACAAGGCCATGCTCGCCGAGACCACCACTGAGGGCCGCACCGCCCTGGCCAACAAGGCCGGCAACGCTGCCACCAAGAACACCTATGTCAAGTGCAAGGCCCTGCTTCAGGAGATGCGCGCTTATCTGAAGGCTGAGGACTTCAGCAAGCCCTTCACCCCGAGCGACCTGAACACCGAGACCAACGGCCTCAAGGTGTCCATCACCTACGCCAAGGACGCCCTCGCCACCGAGCAGCCCGGTACCCCCGACAAGCCCGAGCAGCCCGGTACCCCCGACAAGCCCGAGCAGCCCGGTACCCCCGACAAGCCCACCAAGCCGAGCACCACGACCACGGTGACCACCAACAAGACGAACACCAAGGGCAACCTGCCCACCACCGGTGACCGTTTTGATGGCCGCATGGTGGCTGCGTTCGCCGCTGCCGGCGTCGTCGTCATCTCCGCAGGCGGTTACTTCCTCTACCGTCGCAATAAGGAGTAACGTCTTAGCTGAGCGGGCGAGGCAGCAATGGCAGCCTCGCCCGCTTAGCCCGCTCTTTTGACCGACGGGAAACCCGCCTGAAATCTTTTCAAAAAAGATTTCCTCGCATACACTTCGCTGTGCTATAGTGCAGCGCAACAGCAACTAGGTGCGACCGCGCCACGGCATCACGAAAGGAGCCACCAACATGAAGAACACGATGACGTCTCTCAACAACTGGTGGTGGCGTGATGCGAATACGATCGGTCGACAGTGAGTCCCTCACGCCTGTTTTTGCGCTCTAGGTGATTGGAAGGCCTCCGGTTTCGACCGGGGGCTTTTTTCTATCTCGAGCCCGATCGCATTCGCATCACGCGCCTCCGCTTTTCTCTTGCACTCCCATTCCGAAAGGATTTTCACCATGTCTCAGAACACCGCCGCCCAGCCCCGCACCGTCCAGACCGCCGACCGCGGCAAACTCGATGTCCGCGCCCTCGTCCTGCTCGCCATCCTGCTCGCCGCCGCCTTCATCCTCAACTTTACCGTCGGCAAGGCAATCTCGGGCATCTCGGGCGGCATGATCAGCCCCGAGTTCATCATCTCGGCCTTCTGCCTCACCATCCTGGTCGTTCGCCCCAACATCGGTCAGGCGCTCGTCATTGGCCTCATCTCGGCTGCCGTGATCCAGATCACCACCACCTCGCCGTTCGTCGATTTTGCCGCCGAGGGCATCGCCGCCATGCTCATGGCCGTCATCGTCAATGCCGCCGGCAAGAACGGTCAGGTCAAGCCCGCCATCGCCATTGTCGCGACGTTCGTGACCACCTTTGTCTCGGGCGTCATCTTCATGGTCATCAAGATGGCCATGCTCGGCGTGGTGGGCGAGCTCGCCGCCGCCATGCTGCCCGTCGTCGCCATGACCGCCGTCTTTAACGCCATTCTGGTCGGCGCCCTCTACTTGCCCATCCAGAAGACCCTGAAGCTCAACTAACCCGTTCGGCTTTATGAGCCACCCCATCTTGGCGTTCATTCGTCGCTCGCGTACCCAAGTACGCTTCGCTCCTCTTTCGCGCCAACCTGGAGCCCCTCGTAAAGCCGTCTCCGCACTCCACCAACAAAGACCATCCCAAACGACTAGCTTTTGGGGACGTTCTTAAACGACTAGTCATGTAAGAACGTCCCCAATGACTATGAAAGGTATCCATGGAAACGATCATCAACGTCGACGATGTCTCGTTCTCCTATGGCACGCAGACCGAGCAGGCGCTTAGCCACATCTCGCTCAGCGTGAACAAGGGAGATTTCATCGGCATCATCGGGCCCTCGGGCGCCGGCAAGTCCACGCTTTCCGCCTGCCTGTCGGGCGCCGTGCCCCACCACTACACCGGCACGTTCTTTGGGTCCGTCATGGTTGACGGCCACGACACCTGCGAGGTCTCGTTGACCGACGTGTCGCAAATCGTCGGCAGCGTGCTGCAAGACATCGACACGCAGATGGTCGCCTCCGTGGTTGAGGATGAGATGCTCTTTGGCCTCGAGAACTTTGGCGTGCCGCACGACCAGATTGAGCAGCGCGTCACCGAAACCCTCGAGACCGTCGGCATCAGCGACCTGCGCGACCGCGAGATCGCCACCCTCTCGGGCGGACAGAAGCAAAAGGTAGCCATCGCTGCCATCCTCGCTATGCGTCCGCGCGTCTTGGTTCTCGACGAGCCCACCGCGGCACTCGACCCCGCCAGCTCCACGTTGGTCTTCGAGACGCTACGTGAGGCAAACCGCGCACTTGGAATCACCATCGTCGTCGTTGAGCAAAAGGTCGCCCTGCTCTCGGAGTACTGCAACCGCGTGCTCGTGCTCAACCAGGGCGAAATCGCGCTGCAGGGCGAGCCACACGAGGTCTTCGCGCATACCGACGAGCTCCGTGCCATCGGCGTCGACTGCCCTCGCGTCACGCGTATCTTCAATAGCCTCCAGGCCGATGGCCTGGTAAGCGGTACCCCTTGCTTGGATGTCGATGAGGCCGAGCGCCTGATTTCGGGCATCGTCGACCCCGCACACGCAAGCAGCGACATTCAGGCACCCGCCGGCTCACCGCACGCACCGTCGTTGCGCCCGCACGCCAAGGACGCCGAGCCCGTGCTCACCTTCGACCATGTTGAGTTTGCCTATCCCAATGGCGGCGCCGCCGTCCACGACCTCAACCTAACCCTCTATCCCGGCGAGCTCGTGGGCATCGTCGGCCAGAACGGTGCCGGCAAGACCACGCTCACCAAGCTGCTCACAGGCCTGCTTAAGCCCGCCTCAGGCAGCGTGCGCGTCACGGGACTGGATACCGCAGCCGTTCCCACGAGCCGTATCGCCCGCGAAGTCGCAACCCTCTTCCAAAACCCTGACCGTCAGATCTGCAAGGACACCGTGCTCGACGAGGTCGCCTTTGGCTTGGAGCTTGGCGGCATGGACCGCGCCGAGGCTCTGCGTCGCGCCCAGCTCGTCATCGACCGCTTTGGCCTGCCTGCCGATGAGGCACCTTTCTCGCTTTCGCGCGGTCAGCGCCAGATGGTGGCACTCGCCTCTGTCGTGGTCGTAGAGCCCAAGATCGTCGTGCTCGACGAGCCCACGAGCGGCCTTGATTACCGCGAGTGCATGACCGTCATGGAAACGGTGCGCACCATGGCCGAGCGCGGTTGCGCCGTTATCATGGTCTGCCACGATATGGAAGTCGTTTCGGATTTTGCCGAGCGCATTGTGGTAATGGCAAACGGCCGCATCCTCGACCGCGGCCGCACGCACGAGCTGTTTTCGAACATCGAACTCATGCAGCGTGCCTACGTCGAGCCGCCCCAGGTCATTGAACTCTCACGCCGCCTGGCATCCTCCGTCTCGCCTGCCTTTGCGCAGGTGAGTGAGGTCACCGATATCGTTCGTATTACCGAGGAGATGGACCGCCGTGGTTAACGTCATCGACTACATGCCGGGCGATACGCTGCTGCATCGCCTGAACCCCGTCATCAAACTGGGCCTCGCCGCCGCCATCATCATCGGCATCTTCTTGTCCGACACCTACGTGGCGCTGCTGGGCTTTTTGGCACTCACCCTTGTACTGGGTGCCTATGCCGGCGTCGTCAACTGTCTGTTCTCGCTACTCAAGTTGCTGATTCCGCTCGCGCTTATCATGCTGGTGCTCCAGCTGGCCTTTATGCGCGATGGCAACGTGGTGTGGGGCTTTGTCACCGACGAGGGCCTCATCACCGGAACAAAGGCCTGCCTGCGTCTGTTGGGCGTGGCGCTGCCGCTCATCCTCATGCTTATGGTGACCAAGCTCAACGACCTCGCCAACGCCTGCGTCGAGGTGCTGCACGTGCCATATCGCTATGCCTTCACCTTTACCACGGCGCTGCGCTTTGTGCCGGTATTTGGCCAGGAAATGAACGCCATCATGGAGGCGCAGACTGCACGCGGCGTAGAATACGACACTAAGAATCCCGTCAAGAAACTCAAGCTCATGCTGCCGCTGTGCGTGCCACTGCTTATTTCGAGCGTGGGCAAGACCGATGCCACCGCGCTTGCCGCCGAGCAGCGCGGCTTCTACCTGCGCACGCGTGCGAGTTCGTATAAGCGCTACCCCATCAAAGGCCTGGATATCGCCGTACTTATCGTCAGTATCGCCCTTATCTCCATCGGCTTCCTTTTCTAGTTCACCACCGACAGCAACCGCCCAACGCAAAAGGCCTCGGCTCGCACCAAACGAGCCGAGGCCTTTACTGTTTCACCAGATAAAACCTACCAAAATAAACCTGTCCCTTTTTGGCAGGTCGGAAGCTAGAGGCGGTAGGGGGCGCCGCTGCGGATGATGGATTCGCGCACCAGGACGTCCATGGCGTCAAGGGTAATCTCGGGCATCTCTCGGTACTTCTGCAGCACCGATAGCTCGGTGCAGGCCAGAATGACGCGGTCGCAGCCGCTACGGGCGAACTCCCACATCACGCGGTCGAACTTATCCATATCGGGCTCACGTCCGGCCTTCACATCATCGTAGATAAGCGACATCACATCGTTCTGACGCTTCTCGCTGGGATAGACAACCTCGACACCCGCAGCCTCGCATTCGCGGCCGTAGACGCCCGCGCCCACGGTGCCGTCGGTTCCCATGATGCCAATCTTGTGCACCGGCTCGGCCGGCATACTCAGGTTGGGGTCGAACTCACACTCCCCCATCACCGCACCCGCAAGGGCATAGCGAACCGACTCACGCGGCATGTGGATAATCGGCACCTTCGTAAACGACTGGATCTGGTCGTAAAAGTAGTGTGACGTGTTGCAGGGAACGGCAATGTGCGCACAGCCCAGCGACTCGAGTGCCTGGGCACACTCTTTCATGGTCGCCAGCAGCTTGGCATGCTCGCCGGTCTTAATGGCCAGCGTGCGGTCAGGCATGGTCGACTTGGAGAGCACCACCATGTCGATATGTTCCTGATCGCAGGCAGCAGCCGTGTGGCGCACCACTTGGTCGTAGTAATACGACGTGGCCTCGGCGCCCATGCCGCCGATAACTCCCAGCTTTTCCATCGCCGCCTCCTTGGTGACGCTTGCGCAATTGCGCGTATCATACCCGCGCCCGCCCGATGTAAACCGGACGGGCGCCGCACTCATCTACTTGTAATACGTCTTGAACAGCTTAAAGTGGCGCAGCTTGGTGTGCCACATGCGCAGCCAGCGGTTAAAGACAAAGTCGCCCTTCATAAACGAAGGGTCGGCGCCCTTGCCTTCCTTGTCCAGGCGATGCACCTCCGCGCGCAACTCGGGATCCTTGACGTACTTGTCGACGACGCCCATGGGAACGACCATCCACAGTGCCTCGTCCTGTGCCGTCACAAACTCCGGCTCAAACGGACGGTTGAACACATACTCGTCCACCACATACTTGGCGACGTTAAAGCCGCTGTTGGTAACGTAGTAGTTGCTGCGACCTTGGCGCGTGTTGAAATCGAAGAACTTAAACGAGCCGTCGCGCTCGTCGTACTTAACGTCAAAGTTGGAATAGCCCACAAAGTGAAGGTCCTCGAGCAACTTGCGCACGCCGCCCATGAGCTCGTCATTGGGCTCGGTGATGATGCAGGCGTGGTTGCCGACACCGTGAGGCTGATGCTCCTCGAGCAGCACGTGACCCAGGCACATCATACGCACCTTGCCGTTACGGTCGGAATAACTGGTGAGCACGCGCATGTACTCGTCGTTGCCGGGCACGCGATCCTGCAAGATCAGGTCGTCGGTGTAGCCGCTGGCATACGAGTCGCGAATGACCTGTTCCAGCTCGGCACGGTCGGCAATCTCATAGGCCTTTTTCTGGCCCTCGAACTCGTGCTGCCACCACATGATGCCGTCAGAAGGCTTCAGAATCATCGGGTAGGGAAAATCGATCTGGTCGAGCACTTCGGCAGGCGCCTCGCCTTGGGCGTTCAGCATCGCCATGGTGAAGGTAAAGGTATGCGGATAGGGCACGCCATGCTTCTCGCACAGCTCGTAGAAGATCTCCTTCTTCTGACACTGCTCAAGCATGCTATAGGGAGCGTAAGGCGCGACGATGTTATCCGCCAACTCATGGGCATCCTTGGCCTGAGCCACGAGGGCAACATAGTTATCGCCACAGCCCACAAGGACAATCGTCTTATCGGCATGCGCTTGGGCAATGCCGTTGACGGTCCTGAGCATCACGGGCATGGTATCGATATCCACGTTGGGCGTGTAGTCGATAATCTGGCTGCGGTACGCGGGACCCGTCTGATACTTGCCAAAGACCAGACTCTTGACCTGGTACTCCTCATAGAAGGCGCGCGCCACCGAATAGGCGTTGATGTCGCCACCGAGCAGCACGGGAATGAACTCGCGCTCTGTAAACTGCAATGCCATGGAAACTTCCTATCATGAACTGCCCACACAACGGGGCGGTCTTTGCGCAACTGATTTATTCTAGCGTGCCAAGCCGCCGGCGCCCAAAGCTCCACCGTATCTATGGCAATCGACGTAATCGTCCAGCACGAAGGCCAGCACGAAGACGGCGCTCACCGTTGTATGACAACGGGCAATGAACCTACCATTGTTGTAGGATTCAGTGTATTGACATCCTCGAGCGAAAGGCGCGCACGTGCCCCAAGACCATCCGACCGATAATCCCATCCTCAATGCCGCGAGGCGCGAGCTGGCGAAACGTGCGAAAGCGACCGCTCCCCTGTGCACGGCAAACGACGCCTACAACGGACCCGCCCACATCGTCTCGATCAACACGTCGGTACACAAGGGCACTCGCAAGTCGCCCGTCGCCGATGGACGCGACACCGTTATAGAGCAATTTGGCCTCGCCACCGATGCGCACGCCGGACATTGGCACCGTCAGGTTTCCTTTTTAGCCGCGGAGTCCATCCAGACGGCGCAGGCCCGCGGACTCGATGTGCGCAAGGGTGACTTTGGGGAGAACTTCACAACCCGGGGCATCAACCTGCTCTCGCTCCCCTTGGGCACACAGCTCAAGCTTGGCAGCGAGGTGCTTGTCGAAATCAGCCAAATCGGCAAGGTCTGCCACACCCGTTGTGCCATCTACTATCTCGCCGGCGACTGCATCTTTCCCCACGAGGGCGTTTTCGGCGTGGTACTAAAGGGCGGAGAGGCCAACGCCGGTGACGAAATCCAGGTAGTCAAGCTCGGCGACGCCACCTGTTCGTTCACCCCCGCCGAGGCCCTCGAAGAGATTGAGCAGGCTCGCCAGAAGGGCACGCTGTAGTTATAAAACCCCACGTTGAGATGGCTTTTACAGCCCAAAACTCCTCTCAAACAGAGCTCTGTAACGTTAAAGTTGAACTCTATGGTTTCTCAACAATTCATCATAACTGCAGGTCAAAGCCAAAGCCTCAAGTTCAACTTGACCCTTTGGAACCTTTAAGGTTCAAGTTGAGGTCGAAAGCAGTAGTAGAATACCGTTCGAACCATAACCTACGATTGATTGCAGAGGGACTGGATGCAGCATTCGAATCATCGCACCGCAGCGTTCATTGCGTCGAAGCCGGCTCGTATCATCACGAGCGCCGTGCTCGCCGTTGCGCTGACGGCCACGCCGATGCTCTCCCCCGTTGCGGCGTATGCCGCCTCGCAGGCAACGCAGGACCAGCTTTCCGCAGCCCAGCAGAAGATCGAAGCCGCCACGAGCGCCTACAACGACGCCCGCACCAAACTCGATGACCTGCAAAAGCAGATTGACTCCAATGAGGCAAGCATCGAGGAAATCGAGGCCAAGCTTCCCGAGCAGCAGGCCAAGGCAAGCTCCGCCATGCGCGATCTGTACAAGTATCAGAAGGGCACCAATCCCATCGTGAGCTTCCTGGTCAACGCACAGAGCCTGGGTGAGTTCATCACGACCTGCAAATACACCAACCAGATCACGAGCTCGAGCGTCGACGAGATCGAACAGCTCAATAACATGCAAACCGAACTCGAGCAGAACAAGGCTGAGCTCCAGCAGGCCAAGTCTCAGCTTGAGGCAGAGCAGAAAAACGCCGAGGATGCGCTGGCACAGGCCCAGCAGCTCCGCAGCGAGGCACAGGCAAAAGCCGAGCAGGAAAATGCCGCCGAGCTTGCCAAGCTTGAGGCCGATAAGGCCGCTGCCGCCGAGAAGCTCTCGGGCGAGGGCGTAAGCGGCAGCAATTCCAGCAGCCAGGCCACCAACACCAACACCACCATCGACACCACGGTGAACAACGCCAATACCGGTAGCTCCGATTACGATTCGTTCATTAATGAGTGGACGAGCCGCATCGACAATTATCTCGCCGGCTCCCCCATGGCAGGCCAGGGCTATAACTTTGCCGTCGCCGCTTGGAATACCGGTGTCGACCCCCGTTGGTCCCCCGCCATCGCCTGCATCGAGAGCACCAAGGGTGCTTATTGCGCCAATTCTTACAACGCCTGGGGCTGGAGTGCCCGTGGCGGCGGTTGGCGCAGCTTTGGCAGCTGGAGCGAGGGCATCTCCGCTCACGTTGCCTATCTGGGCGCCAACTACGGCTCCACCCTTACCCCGGCAGCAGCCAAAAAGTACTGCCCGCCCACGTGGCAGGACTGGTACAACAAAGTCGCCGCTCAGATGAACCGCATCTAAGTGCAACTGCAAAGGGCCCCAATGGGGCCCTTTTCTTTTAGGTAGCGGAGGTATCGACGACGCCGGTCGCATTGGCAACCGCGACTATGACGATCATGCATAGGAGCAGCACACCCAATGCCTTGAGCCAGAGTTTCGCGAGTTTCTTGCCGCGATAGCTGTCGAGCAGCGCGAATCGCCGACGAAGACGACGCTTGTCGAACAGCGCAAAATGCATAAGCACCATAAGGCCATCGACAAAGAAAAAATACTCGATTATGAGAAGCCACGTCGGGTAGCTTTGGTTTGCTCCCGTGGGGTGAAAGACGGCAAAGTGACTTCCGGCAAAGAACACAAGCAGCGAGAAGAAGACGAGCGTATTCCAAATGCGCCCCAGAGACTCCGGAACGCGAGAGAGCAGACCGCATGCAGTGGAGGCGGCAGGCCTAGGAAGCCCTGTGGGGTTCTGGAGTCCTTGGGGCGTCAACACCGTCTCCGAGGCCGGAGTACGGACAAGCACAGGCGCAGGAGGCCGCACGGGGCGACTTAGATCGTATGCCGCGCGCGTCGCCCGTCCCAACGCTTCCGCGCTCGCAAAACGCTTGACCGGGTCGAGCGCCATCGACATGCAGACGGCATCGGCAAGTGGAGTGGGAATGCCGCATGCCTCACATTGCTCGCGCATGTCGAGCCCTGGTTTAGGGTCGACTCCCGTCAAGCAAAAGAACAACAGGGCCCCAAGTGCGTAGACATCGCTGCGCACACTCGTCTGCCCAAACCCATACTGCTCGGGCGGCGCATAGGGTCGCGTGCCAAACTTGACGGTGTCAGCATCGGCGCCATCGCGCCATACGCGCGCGATCCCCAGGTCGATAATCACCAGCGATGAAAATGCCAGGCCGTCATCAGGCGTATAGTTGGCACCTGTCACGATGATATTCGACGGCTTGAGGTCGCGATGGATCACCGGCGCCGACGTCTCCCCCACCATTGCAAAACCGGCATGGAGCTCGCCCACGGCATCGCATAGGGCAGGATACAATTCACGCGCATAATCGGGGGTGGCTCCCAGACGGTCCACCAGCGCCCCGAGTGTCTCCCCTTCGATGTATTCCATAACCACGTTGAGCTCGTCGCCCACACGACGACAATCGACGATTCTGGGCAGGTGCTCAAAACGCCTGCCTGCCCGCTGAGCGGCAAACAGACGCTCGTATGCCCCGCCGATTTGAGCCGAGGCATCGATGCGTTTACGAACAAAGGGACCGAGCGAACCACCGCCGGTTCCTTCAAAGTACACGAGCTCGGTTGTTTCGACGGACGAGCGCTTAAGTACACGCTCCACGCGATAGCTGTCGTCGCGATCGAGCGACGCCAGGTGCTCGGCAAGCGCTGCGGTCAGCTCGTCATCGGAATATGTTGGGCTCTGAGTATCCATAGCCTCCATCATAGCGCAGGGCGCAGACACCCCATGGCATCTGCGCCCCGTTCGCTTGCATCGTTGTTCGGCAGCTCCGCCGGCTCAGATATCAGCCGCTAACTCACCGTCTCCTCGCCAAAGCGATACAGCTCCTCGTTGACCTTTTGGAGGCTGCACCCGCGATCGATGCAAAAAATGATAATCGCATCGCGGCGGTCCTTGCAGTTAAGGACGCTTACCCCGGCAGCCGTCAGCGCACGGTTGGTTTCTTTGAGCGCCAGCGCCATCGCAAAGGCAATCTGCAGCACCTTATTGCGGCTCGGATGCCGCGCACCGGTAAAGATCTGATAGCCAAAGGTCTCATTGAGATCGGCCATACGAACCACGCGCGAGCGCTCCAAGCCCTTTTCCTGCAGTAGCTGCTTCAGGTAGTCCGAAAGCGACGGGGCGGCAAAGTCGTGTTCTTTGATATAGCCATCGATGTTTGGCGCGTCGAGAAGCTCATTGAGTAACTCGTCAGTCAGCTTTTTATCGGGCATACGACTTCACCTCCCCCAGTGCATACAACATGCTAAAAACCGCTTACGTCCGAACGCTCCCAACTGGCGACCTGATCGGGAGACACCGTGCCCAGCGCCTCGAACTTCCAGGAGCCGCCCGCCTTCAGATGATTGGTGTTTGCAAGAGCCGTTCCAACCTGGTTGCCATCAGCATCATACAGAACATACTCAATCTGAATGTAGCTCTTTTCCTTGTCCGTGTTATTGGTCAGCGTCCCCGTGATCTTATAGGCAAACTGATTGGAAGTGTCTTCAGCCTCGTCAGCAATGGTATACGGTTCTTGCGGTTCTTTTTGCTCCTCAGCCTGCTGTGTCGTCCCGGCAGGTTTTGCCGAATCGCTCGCAGGCGAATCGGTTGAGTTGCCGCCCATAGAGCCCACGGCACCGACAATAACCAGCACCACGATGACGCCTAGGACAATCTTACCGATCGGCTTCTTTCCCTCTTTTGCCATTATTCATCCTTCCTACGATCCGGCTACCGTGCCGGCACACAGCACATCGTAGGAAGGATTAAACTTGAATTCATTAGCTGAGAGCTAAGGTTGCGGTAAACGGCCAATGCAGTTATCCAAACGCCGAGCAAACGCACTTTGCGCGACCGTCTGCCGGCAGCGCATCAACCCACCGTGACGGATTCCCCGGTAAAGGCACTGACCATCAACAGGACAAAGAACACCAGGTAGCTGACACTCAGCGGGTACGCAATGACCAGGAATACAACCCAGCCGACATTGGTTTTACCGCCGGCACGGCGTCGCTCGCGATTGCGGCAAAGCCAAATCGTCACGCCGATGGCAGTGATAAACAGTACGAGTGCCGCCGCAGCCAGCCCAGCAAGCGCAATCATCACGCCAATGCTCACAGCGATGACCGGAAGCAGCAGCAAACCGCACCCGCATCCACCCGGACTATATACGGCAGACTGTCGGCGTCGCCTCATCGCCGCGCCACCCCCATCATCTTTGAGCACTACAGTGCGATAGCCTGCTGAACAGGAACGATCTTGTCGAGTTCCGGTTCGATCCGCCTTTTCTCGGCCTCAAGGTCAAACGCCACCTGAGCGCGCAGCCAATAACCATCCGTCAGGCCAAAATAACGGCAAAGACGGAGGTCGGTGTCGGCCGTCACGCGACGTTTTCCCAAGACAATCTGCCCGATACGCTGAGCCGGAATCCCAGTCTCTTTCGCAAGGCGATATTGAGAAATGCCCATGGGAACAAGAAACTCCTCTTTGAGAAGCTCACCAGGAGTCACCGGCGACAGCAAATCGGCCGAAGTCTCATCACTTGTGATAATCGACGATTTCGACATTCCAAGCCATCTCCTGTCTCCACTCAAAACAGACCCGATAGCGCTCGTTAACACGGATGCTATATTGACCGGCACGATCGCCCTTCAAAGCTTCCAGGCGGTTGCCCGGTGGAACGCGAAGATCATCAAGCGAAGCACAAACCTGCAGTTGGCGAATCTTCCTCAACGCAACACGCTCAAAGGGCACGAACCTCCTGACCCGCACACCCATGGCAAAGCGTTCGGTATCCTCATCTTTATACGATGCAATCATAGTATCGCCTTACGTTAGTAACGTCAAACGTTTCTATAAACTTACATCTCTATTATATCGTACGTTTGTTCGTGTTTTCTAGAACAAATAGTCCTTTGCGCCTTAGTCAAGCAAAAGCAATCGTTTGTAGACATCGAGGCCTTTGAGAAGGATTTCCTCGTCGAAGAGCATGCTATCGGTATGCAGAGCGCTTGTGGCATAGGCGGGACAGCCATCCGAATCACTCGGGTTGTCTTGGTCCTCTGGCATACCCGTGCCCAGCAGGAAAAACACGCCCGGCAGATGGCGTTGATAGAACGCGAAATCCTCGGCGATCAGCAGCGGTTCCTCCACAAGCTGCAGCCCGGGCAAGGCAGGCGCGACGCTGGCAAACAACTCGGGGTCGTTGTCGACCGGCGGATAGCCCTCGGCAAAGTTGAGATCATACGTGCAGCCCGTTGCGGCACAGGCATCGTCCAGCACGCGGCGCACGCCTTCGCGCGCCCGGTCGAACATGTCGTCCGTAAACACACGCAGGCTTCCGGCCACATGGGCCTCCCCCGCCACCGCGTTGCAAACCGTACCGGCCTGCAGCAGACCAAACTTACCGATACAGGGCTTGTCGGTGCCCAGCTCGTCCATCAGTTCGCGCTCGGCAACCAAGAACTTGGCAGCCGCCAGCGCCGCATCGTGCGACTCCTCGACCGGAACGCCATAGGTCTTAGCGATATGGATGCTCGTCCCGTGAATATGAATGTGTGTCTCACTCGAACGCGCCAGCAGCGGACCGGAACAACTCGCCAACGTGCCGGCAGGCAGATCGGGCCACACATGGAAGCCAAAAATGCGGTCGGCCCCATAGCGCTCGAACACACCGCTCTCGCATACTGTCTTGGCACCACCGGTCGTTTCCTCGGCCGGCTGGAACACAAAGAGAACATTGCGCCTAATGGCGCCCGGATGCTCGCGAATCGTACGGTCGACATACGTCGCGGCGGCAAGCGCCATGGCCATGTGTCCGTCATGTCCGCAAGCGTGCATCTTGCCGGGATGGGTTGAGGCAAAGGCCGCTCCCGTCGCTTCCGCGATGGGCAGCGCATCCATATCGGCGCGAATCGCCGTGGCATGCGCGGCATCAACGCCGGCGTCGAAGAAAGCACAGACGCAGCTGGGGCACGGATGGGTCACTTCGCAGGTGAGCGGTGCCAGCACGCCCTCGATATAGGCAATGGTTTGCGGAAGATCGAAATCGAGCTCCGGAATGCGATGGAGATCGCGGCGATAGCGACGGAGTTCTTGGAGCTCGGTCATAGAGGATCCCTTCGTGAGGCACATCTGTTGCAACTTATTGTGATACAGGATTGTGGCGCACATGTTTCCAGCATATCCCTGCATTTTTTAAACGTTATATACGAATACTCTTGTTTGGTAAAGTGCAACGTGGTAGGGTCGTTACCACTTGATAGAGGCGCGGGCACGAAGAACCGCGGGCGAGCCGGCAGGCTTTGACCCCGTGGGGAGGCGAAACCCGCCGAACTGGGCTTTTCGGGCACGAACAACCTGGTGGGCCTGTGGGAAACACCCACAGGACTGTCTGCAGCAATGCGGGAGCGCTATCCGGACATTGGGTCCACGCTATGCGGATTCGATGCGCAGATGGCGCCGTCTGGATAGCGAGGTTTACGGGACATGGCATTGACCCCCAACGAGGCATATGCGGCCAAGCAGCCGTTTGTGGACAAGGAGACACTCGAGCATATCGTCGAGCAGTTCCCCACGCCGTTTCATCTATACGACGAGGCGGGCATCCGCCGCAACATGCAAGAAGTGCGCGACGCCTTTGCATGGAACCCGGGCTTTAAGGAATACTTTGCCGTCAAGGCCAACCCCAACCCGGCGCTCATCTCCATTCTCAACGAATACGGCTGCGGCTGCGATTGCTCGAGCTATACCGAGCTCATGATCGCCCGCTCACTGGGTATCACGGGACACGACATCATGTTCTCGTCCAACGACACACCGGCTGCCGACTTTGAGCTCGCCGACAAGCTGGGTGCCATCGTCAACTTTGACGACATCAGCCACATCGGGTTCTTTGAGCGCGTTGCGGGGCCCATCCCCAAGACGGTCAGCTGCCGCTTTAATCCAGGCGGCCTGTTCCAGCTCTCCAACGGCATCATGGACAACCCGGGCGACTCCAAATATGGCATGACCACCGAGCAGCTCTTCGAGGCCTTCCGCATGCTCAAGGCCAAGGGCGCCGAGGACTTTGGCATCCACGCATTCCTTGCCAGCAACACTGTCACCAACGACTACTACCCCAAGCTCGCGCGCATCCTCTTTGAGCTTGCCGTACGCCTGGAGCGCGAGACCGGCGCACACGTCGCCTTCATCAATCTGTCCGGCGGCGTCGGCATCCCCTACCTGCCCGAGCAGCAGACCAACGACATTCGCGCCATCGGCGAGGGAGTACACGCGGCATACGACGAGATCCTGGTTCCCGCCGGCATGGGCGATGTGGCGATCTGCACCGAGATGGGCCGCTTTATGATGGGCCCCTACGGCTGCCTGGTCACCAAGGCCATCCACGAGAAGCAGATCTACAAGGACTATATCGGTGTCGATGCAAGCGCCGTCGATTTGATTCGCCCTGCCATGTATGGCGCCTACCACCACATTACGGTAATGGGTCAGCCGGGCGGCGCCGACAAGGCCACAGCGTCCGTCACGAACACCTATGACATCACGGGCAACCTATGCGAGAACAACGACAAGTTCGCTATCGATCGCGAGCTGCCGCATATCGACATGGGTGACCTGCTTGTAATCCACGATACCGGTGCGCATGGCTACTCCATGGGCTACAACTACAACGGACGGCTGCGCTCGGCCGAGGTCCTGCTGCGCCCCGATGGCGCGGCCGACCTCATCCGCCGCGCCGAGCGCCCGGGCGATTACTTTGCCACGCTCGACGTGCTGCCGTGCGGCCGAGAGCTGCTGGCCAAGTCGCGCGCCGAAAGTGCACGCCGTCGCGCCAAAGACGAGCGCTTGGCAGTCGCAGCTCAATGGAACAAACGCATCCAGATCGCAGAGGCGAAGGGGAAGAACATGGACATCCGCAATCTCGAGGGCTCAACCGTCGCCCTAGTTACGCCGTTTAAAAAGGACGGCAGTGTCGACTTTGACGCGCTTGGGCGCCTTATCGATTTCCACCTGCAAAACGGCACCGACGCCATCCTCACCCTAGGCACCACCGGCGAGAGCGCCACGATGACCGACGACGAGGACAACTCCGTTGTCGCCGCGGTGGTCAAGCAAGTTGCAGGACGCGTCCCCGTCATCGCCGGCTCGGGCTCCAACTCCACGCAGACCATGCTCACCAAGTCGCTTACTTACCAGGGCTTGGGAGCCGACGGCCTGCTGCTCATTACCCCCTACTACAACAAGTCTAACGAAGAGGGTATCTATCGGCACTTTAAGACCGTAGCCGATGCCGTGGACATTCCCTGCATCCTGTACAACATCCCCGGTCGTTGCGGCTGCGGTATCAGCGAGCACAACGTAGAGCGCCTGGCCGCACATCCCAACATCATGGGTATTAAGGAAGCCTCGGGCGACGTCGCCTACGCGGCCAAGATCGCTCACCTGCTGTCAGACGACTTCCGCATGTACTCGGGCGAGGACGCGCTTACCGTGCCGCTCATGAGCCTGGGCGCCTCGGGCACCATCAGCGTGTGGGCCGATGTTCAGCCGCAGCTCGTGCACGACATGTGCCACGCCTATTTGGACGGCGACGTGGAGCGCGCCCGCGATATCCAGATTGCCGGTCAGCCGCTCATCAATGCCCTCTTTAGCGAGGTCAACCCCATCCCCGTTAAGGAAGCGCTCGCCCAGATGGGCATGATCGAGGCAAACTACCGTATGCCGCTGTGCCCCATGGCAGACGACACGCGATCCGCACTTACCGATGCTCTGAAGGGAGCTGGTCTGCTTGATTAAGACCGTCATTATGGGAACGGGCCGCATGGGCTCGCTCATCCGCACCACCGCCGAAAGCATTGTCGATGCCGCCGGGCAGCCCGTTTTTGATATCGTGGCCCAGATTGGCTTCGATTTGAGCGAGCTCGAGAACGCACCGGCTGCCGATGTGATTATCGACTTCTCGAACGTCGCGACCTTCGACGCTGTCGTCGCCTATGTCGAGCGCACGGGCGCGGCGTTGGTCTCAGGCACCACAGGCTACACCCCCGAGCAGATGGACCGCCTGCGTGAGCTGGGCCAGAACACCCGCGTTATGCACTCGGGCAATTACTCCATCGGTATCGCAGCCCTGCGCCATCTGGTAGCGCAGGCTACACGCGAGCTGCCCGGCTTTGACTGCGAAATCGTCGAGACGCACCATAACCAAAAGGTCGACGCCCCCAGCGGCACTGCCAAGTTGTTGCTCGACGCCGTCGTCGAAGCCGAGCCCGAGGCAGGCTACCACCCCGTCTATGGCCGCGAGGGCATGTGCGGAGCACGCGATCCCAAGGAGATCGGCATGCACTCGCTGCGCGGTGGCACTGTCGCCGGCGTCCACGAAGTGAGTTTCTTTGGCCAGGACGAGGAGGTCACGCTCACCCACCGCGCCACGAGCCGTCAGATCTTTGTCAACGGCGCCCTGGCAGCCGCGCAGAAGCTCGTCGCCCGCGAACCCGGCTTCTATACGTTCGACCAGGTCATGTTTGCCTAACCAGGTATCAACCGAATCCACCCAAAGGAGAGATAGCGAATGAGCAACGCAGCCGAGATGGATGCCCAGGAGATTATCAATTACATCGCCACCGCGCCTAAAAAGACGCCTGTCAAGCTGTATGTGCGCGAGAAACCCGGCATGAAGGTTGCCTGGGGCGACGCACATGTCTACGGCGGCCGTCGCGGCAAGACCGTCTTTGGCGACTGGGACGAGCTCAAAGCCATCCTGGACGCCAACGCCGATTCCATCGATTACTACGACGTCGAGAATGACTGCCGCAACTCCGCCGTCCCCATGCTCGACCTTAAGGGCATCAACGCCCGCATCGAGCCGGGCGCGATCATCCGCGACCGCGTCGAGATTGGCGACCGTGCCGTCATCATGATGGGCGCCATCATCAACATCGGCTCCGTTATCGGCGAGGGTTCCATGATCGATATGGGCGCCGTGCTGGGCGGTCGCGCCACCGTGGGCAAGAACTGCCACATCGGCGCCGGCACCGTGCTGGCAGGCGTTGTGGAGCCCGCCAGCGCCACGCCCGTCATCATCGAGGACGATGTCATGATCGGCGCAAACGCCGTGGTCCTGGAAGGCGTGCACGTGGGCAAGGGTGCTGTAGTTGCCGCCGGCGCCGTGTGCGTCGAGGACGTCCCCGCCGGCGCCGTCGTGGCCGGTGTCCCCGCCCGCGCCATCAAGATGCGCGACGAGAAGACCGACAGCAAGACCGGCCTGGAAGAGGGCCTGCGCCAGCTTTAATAGTTACGGCGTTTTACCAAACGCCGTAACGGCCCGACGCTGCAAACGCCCCTAAGCGGCAATCTGACGTTCAATCGTCGGTCGCGTACCGAAGTACGCTTCCCTCCTCTTTCACGTCACCTTGCTCGCTTAGGGGCGTTTTCGCTGACGTGAGCTCAACCTGCGGCGCAATGTCAGCCACCAAGCCGAAAACAAAAAAGACCGAAGTCCCAAAAGGCTTCGGCCTTTGTTTTTTGCAACGTCCAAGAGCAGTTTATCGATTCTCAATACTTCCGATGTTCTTGAGCTCGATGGAGATGAGGCCGTTGGGCTCGTTGACAAACTCGATGTACTCAGAGTTCGAACCCATCTCGGCCGGGAAGCTGATCTCGATGCCCGTGTCGGTACGGATCTTGTGGTTGCGCACCGCCGCGCGTTCGACCTGCTTGCGCTCCACGGGCACACGCTCAGGCACCTTCTCCTCAGTCAGTGCCGCGCGCACGCTCTCCTTGATAACCGGCTCGTCCCCAAAGACCTCATCGACGATATCCCAAGGGGGCAGTTCCTCGTCATCCTCAACTTTCTCGGCAACAGCAGCCTTAACCTTGGCGAGTGCTACAGCCGTGTTGGCACCGTGCTCCTCGGCGACTTCCTCGACCACACGCGTCACGGTGTCGATGACCTCCTTGCCCGATACCCCCGTGTCGCACTGCAGCAGGCCATCGGGAATGAGCATGCGATCCTCGCCGGCAATCTTGCGCTTCTTATCCACATAGCCGATCTCCATGGTGCTTGCACGCACGATTGCATAGCTCGGCACCTTTTGCGAGGGGTTCGGCAGAATGGCGTAGTGGCGCGCGATGTCGTTGCGCACCTCCCCCTCTTCGCGGCCCACTTCGTGCATAAAAGCCTGCTTGGAGCCCAGCAGCATCACGGCAAACCAGCGGGCATCCTCATCGTCGTCAAAATCAGCCACGAGCACGTCGGTGGACTCGGCTTTCTCGGCTTTGGTGAGCTCGGAGGAGATAAACTCCGCAATCTGCTGCGACAGGTCCACGAACTCGCGCTCGCCAAAGAAATAGCCCTTGAGCTCACCACCAAACGCAGAGTTCTCGGCAAACGTGGCGCGTTTGTTGTCGGCCGAGGTACGAGCGCGCCGCAGGTGCGTGGTTACGAAATTACGCACGGTGCGGCTCTCGATATCGAGCTCGCGCTGGCTCATAACGTTGACGGCAGAGTCAAAGTCCAGGATATGCAGAATCGCGTGATTGATTTTCATATACGGCATTCCGTTCTAGATCGATTTCGGCACGAACCAGTATAGCGGTCGATCCCGCCCCAGGCGCATCGAAGATTGGTGCATCGGGGACAGGTTGCTTTGCACCAATGGTTAGCGCAGGAGCTCGGACTGCCAAGCCTCGAGCTGTTCTGCCAAGCTCTTGCCGGCAGCGGGCATGTCGATCTGGGGACGTTTGGGCAGAAGCGCACACTTAAGAATCGCAACGATAGTCTGCGAGACAAAGCGTCGCGTATCCTTGTCAAAGCCTTGCGCAGCCTGGAGCATCACGGGCAGGCTCTCGCGTAGATTCCCAGCGATATCCGCAAACCGCTCAGCACCCGTAGCCTCAAGCACGGAGAACAACGCATCTACAAAACGCTCGCGCTCGTTAGGCGACACCGCAAGCAGCATCTCGCGAATGGAGCCATCAACGTATCGAGCACCGGCGGACAGGCGCTCACAGTACACGAAGTCGCGACCATCAACCACCCAGCTAAAGGGATTATGCTGAAGCAGGCTGAACTCGGTGCTCTCAACGATGGCATAGTCCTCCTGTGTCTCGAACATCATGCCAAAGATCGACGACCGAGGTAGCGTCTTGTCGATTCGACCGGATAGATCGGCGAAGGCGTTGCCGCTCAGAAACTCCTCGACGAAGCCCGGGCCATCATGGGAATACGCCCTTTCGATTCGCTCACGGGCGACATCGGGGCACATCGCCGCACCGTACACCGCAAGGTTTCCACCCTTGGAATGACCTCCGCACAAAAGCGGCCCGTCAATCGCATCCGCCGCCTCGTCTACATAACGCGCCGCGGATTCCTGGGCCGGCACAGGACACCGGAACGCCATGTTAAAGTCCTCTTTCCAGCCCACAATCGTGCTGTCGGTCCCCCGGAAGGCAAGATAGCTAAACCCCGCCGGAAATCGGAACGTCATGGCCGCAAACTGCTCCGTTGTCTCGGCATCACTCACGCTACGATAGCCGCAAACACGAACGCCACGGTAGCGAGGGCTTGCTGCCACAGCCTCCAACAGGGCACGACTCCCCTCCGGATCCCACAGGTCGCCAATCATGTCTTGGTAGCACTCGGCGCGCAGCAGCTCGCGTACGTCTAGGCCCTGCCAGTTCGTCAGCTCCGCCATATCACCCGGCAAACGCAAATAGGACAACCACGCAAAGACCAGGCTATCCACCGCGCAGAACGGCCGTTCCTCAAATGGATCAAACGCCGTCTGGGCATAGGTCAAAAAATTAGGCGAATCCGACATGGCCCTCCCATCAACTATGATGCATTGGGGTGGTGCAAAGTAACCTGACCCCCCTTGCACCAAAAAGGCGCCCGGGCCGTGTGGACCCGGACGCCTTCATTGTAGCTTTTCGCTCTAGCGAGCTTGATTTAGCAGGAGAAGTCGACGCTGTCGATGATGTCCTTGAGGGCCTTGGCGGAGGCGGTGAGCTCATGCTGCTCGTCATCGTTCAGTGGCACGGGGACGCGGCAGACGACGCCGTCGCGGCCAACGACCGTCGGCATGGAGATGGCCAGATCGGACAGGCCATACTCGCCCACCATGAGCGAGGAAACGGGCAGAACGGTCTGCTCATCACGCATAACAGCGGTGCAGATGCGCTTAACGGCCATGGCGACGCCGTAGTAGGTGGCGTGCTTCTTCTCGATGATGGTGTAGGCGGAGTTCTTAACGTCCTCGGCGATGCGCTTCTCGGCGGTCTCATGCTCCAGGTGGCCGTGAAGCTCGCAGAAGGTGTTCAGCGGCACGCCGGCAACCTGGGCGCTGGACCAAGCGACAAACTCGGAGTCGCCGTGCTCACCCATGACATAGGCCTGAACGTCGCGCGGGTCAACCTCGACGTGGGCACCAAGCATCTGCTGCAGACGGCCAGTGTCGAGCACGGTGCCAGAGCCGATGACATGGCCCTCGGGCAGGCCGGACATCTTGATGGCAGCATAGGTCAGAACATCAACCGGGTTGGAGACGATTAGCAGAATGCCGTCGAAGCCGGACTTCTTAATCTCGGGGATAATGGACTTAAAGATGTTGACGTTCTTGTTGACCAGGTCCAGGCGGGTCTCACCGGGCTTCTGGGCAGCGCCAGCGGTGACGACGATCATGGCGGCGTCGGCGACATCGGAATAATCGCCGGCGTAGATCTTCATCGGCTCGGCAAACGTCATGCCGTGCGCGATATCCAGAGCCTCACCCTCGGCGCGGTTCTTGTCCACGTCGATGAGGACCATCTCGGAGAACAGACCGCTCTGCATCAGAGCGAACGCCGAAGACGAACCGACGAAACCGCAGCCGACAATAGCGACCTTCTTCTCGTTAACCATTAGAAACTCCCATCTCTCTCCACAAACAAGCCGCCCGGGAACGACCCGAGCGGCTTGCCGTAATCCCAATACATCCAATCGGGACTTTGATTATGCTCCTATTCGCAGCCAAAAATCGACCGTTTACCGAAATTGTTTGCAGAATTCGTAAAATAACTGCACGAAATCGGTTTCGAGCTATTGACGAGTCGAAATAGGTTTCTAATACAGGCCCGCCTCGCGAATGGCCTCGACAGCCAAAGCGATCTGATCGGGCGGCAGGACCAGCGCCATGCGCACGTGCCCCTCGCCCGAAGGGCCAAAGCTCGCGCCCGGCGTCACCACAACGCCGGCCTTCTCCATGAGCTCCTCGCAAAACGCCATGGAATCGGTGCGACCACCGGGAAGCTTGGCCCACACAAACATAGAGCCATGCGCGTTGGGACGCTCCCAGCCCAGGCCCTCAAGACCGTCGCACAGGGCATCGCGGCGCTCCTGGTACTTCAGACGCTGCGCCTCGACCTCATCGCGCGGACCGTTCAGGCAGGCGATGGCGGCCTTCTGGATCGGGAAGAACATACCAAAGTCGATCTGGCCGCGCAGCTTGGCAAAGGCAGAGACCACATCCTCGCGACCGACCAAAAAGCCGATACGCGCACCGGTAACGTTAAACGACTTGGAAAGCGAGAAGAACTCCACGCCCACCTCAAGCGCACCAGGATACTGCAAGAAGCTTCCGCCCGGCTCGCCGTCGAACACGATGTCGGAGTACGCGTTGTCATGGACGATGAGCAGGTCGTGCTCGCGGGCGAAAGCGATGATCTCCTCGTAGACCTCGGGCGTGCCCACCGAGCCGACCGGGTTGGCGGGCAACGACACGATCATATACTTGGCACGATCGGCCACCTCGGGATCGATGCCCGCCACATAGGGCAGGTAATTATGCTCGGCGACCAACGGATAGTACTCGAGCTTGGCATCGGCAATCTTGGCGCCCGCCTCAAAGACCGGGTAGCACGGATCGGGAACCAAAATGGTGTCACCCGGATCGAGCAGGGCCAGGCCCAAATGGCCCACGCCCTCCTGCGTGCCGTTGCACGACTGCACCATAGACGGCGTAATGCCCGAAACGCCAAAGCGGCGCTCATAGTAATCGCACACGGCTTGCTTGAGTTCGGGCAGGTCGCGCAGGGCATACTTCCACATCTCGGGGTCCTGGGCCGCTTGCGTGAGCGCCTCGACCACGTGGTCGTACGGCTTAAAGTCGGGCGTGCCCACGCTCATGTTGTAAATGGTCTTGCCCTGAGCCTTCAGCGCAAGCAGTTTGTTGTTGAGCGAGGCGAAGACCTCCGCGCCAAAGCGGTCGAGACGCTGCGATGCCTGCATGGTGCCACCTTTCGATATGAAAAACGCGGCGCTCCGACAAGAGCGCCGCGCGATACGGGCCATCAGATTGCAAAAGTGTAACGCTTGCACCCGCTGTTTTGGTTCAATTTGGCAACCTTAGTCCATCGGATTGAGCGCGTCAATCTGGGCGAGCCACAGGCGCGAGCTGGCGTCACTCGGCATGCGCCAATCGCCGCGCGGGCTGAGCGTGACCGAGCCCACCTTGGGGCCATCGGGCAGGCAGCTGCGCTTAAACTGCTGGGCAAAGAAGCGACGGTAGAACGTGCGTAGCCACGTGTGAATGGTCTTGACGTCGTAGACGCCCTCGAAGCTCTTGAGCGCCATGCGGTAGATCTTGCCCGGCTCAAAGCCAAAACGCAGCAGGTAGTAGAGGAAGTAGTCGTGCAGCTCGTACGGGCCCACCAGGTCCTCAGTCTTCTGCGCAATCTCGCCGTCGCCCGTGGGCGGCAGGAGCTCGGGGGACACCGGCGTATCGAGGATATCGAGCAAGACCTCGGCAATACGCCCGCCAAAGACATCGGCCGCATAGCGCACCAGATGGCGCACAAGCGTCTTGGGCACGCTCGCGTTGACGGCGTACATGCTCATGTGGTCGCCGTTATAGGTAGCCCAGCCGAGCGCCAGCTCCGACAGGTCGCCCGTGCCGATGACAAAACCGCCAGCCTGGTTGGCCAGATCCATCAGAATCTGCGTACGCTCGCGGGCCTGGCTGTTCTCGTAGGTCACGTCCTGCACGGTCGGATCGTGCTCAATGTCCTTGAAGTGCTGCTCCACAGCCGCGTGGATCGAAACCTCGCGGAAGCTCACGCCCAGGTCGCGAGCGAGCGACTCGGCATTCGACTTAGTGCGATGCGTCGTGCCAAAGCCAGGCATGGAAACCGCCGTGATACCCGTGCGCGGCAGCCCCAGCGCATCGAAGGCACGCACGGTCACAAGCAGCGCCAGCGTGGAGTCCAGACCGCCTGAAAGACCGATGACAGCCGCCTTGGTACCCGTATGGGCAAGACGGGTCTTGAGGCCCGCGGTCTGCAGGTCGAGGATGGTCTCGCAACGCTCGGCCAGGTCACCATGGTCGGCCGGAACAAAGGGTGCGCGGGGGAAGACACGGTCGATGCCGAGTGCATCGCGCAGGACAGGCTCTTCGGCCAACACGCCCTCAAAAGAGAACTCAACGGTCGTGGCCTCCGGCGCATCGTCCGCGCGCGTCCACGTCGTCGAGCGACGGCGCTCGGCAACCAGACGATCGAGGTCGACATCGGCAACCGCCATGTCGCAGGTAAGCAGTTTGGTGGCGGCCAGCTTAGAGCCGTTTTCGTAGATCAGGTTCTCGCCCGCAAAGACCATGTCGGTCGTAGATTCGCCCTCACTCGCATCCGCGTAGGCATAGGCGCAGTACAGGCGCGCACTCTGGTTGGAGATGAGGCTGCGGCGGTAATCCGCCTTGCCGATAATCTCGTCCGAGGCCGACGGGTTGAGGATCACCGTCGCGCCAGCAAGCGCCATCTCGGTCGAGGGGGGCGCCGGTACCCACAGGTCCTCGCACACCTCGACACCCAGCACCAGATCCTCGGCACCTTCATCGCAGCAGCGGTAGACAAGCTCCGAGCCAAGCGGCACCGGACCCTGACCAGCAAATTCAATCCACACGGGATCGGCCGGCGCCGGAGCAAACCAGCGGCGCTCATAAAACTCTCCGTAGTTGGGCAAGTACTTTTTGGCCGTAAGGCCCAAAAGCTCGCCCGCACAGCACACGGCGGCGCAATTGTAGATGTTTTCGGCCACCGCGACGGGAAGACCGATGGTAAAGACGACCGGCAACTCACGGGTTTCATCGAGGATATGCGCCAGAGCAGCCTCGCAGACATGCAGCAGTGTGCGATTATGGAACAGGTCGGCCGCGGTATAGCCGGTCAGGTTAAGCTCGGGCAGCACCAGAGCATGAACGCCGCGCTCGGCAGCATCGCGAACAGCCGCCAGCGCAACCTCGACATTGCCCTCGACATCGGCGACGCGAATCTGCGGCGACGCCGCCGCCACACGCAAAAAGCCATCGTTCTTATTAGCCGAAACGCAGCATTGCCTTGTTGATCTGGACACTGGAGGCCCCTTCTACCCTGAGATTCAGTCTAACGGACGTTCACATATCTCTAACTAGCCAAAGCAACCTCCCAGTTTACTGAGACGCCAACCTGTGCTAAGAGCATGTATTCCAAAAATATCTTTAATTAAAAAAGGAGAAATCGATAATCGACTTCTCCTTTAAGCGAGGCAAGTAAATTCCGAAACTAATGGCAGAATTTATCCATGTAGTTCTCAAAGTCGAACACTTCTACCACGACGCCCTCTTCCTGAGACTCTTTCAGTTGCTCCAAGAGATCTTTGTTAATAACGTCCATGTAGAAACCTCCTCTATCTAATCAATTGTAGTATATCTGCTTTCATGCAATTATCAACCAACTTGTTTAATTGCTCCTCGCTTGCCGATAGTCCCTCTTTTTTCAAAATGTCGCACACCTCGTTCTTAGTAATCGGCTTTTCAAACAACGAAAGCAAAGTGAACGAAAAATCATTAACCGCACACATTCTATGGGTGGCACAACTCAGCAGTACTCTTAACCCCTCTTTTGAGCGTCCGACTTCTTTAACAAACGAACTTTTAACCAATTGAAAACCATTATCGTGCATTACATAATCGGCATCGATATTTGTATTCAGCAATCCATAATGCAACAGTTCTTCTATCGCCCTTGTCAGCTCGAGGTCGCCCTGATCAAGAATAAGAGAAATGCTACAATCGGCCTCCAATAAACGGGCCAACTTAAGGTATACCAACTGGGAAACAGCATAGACATGATGGTATTCAGAATTATAGAAGTAGGCAAATGGCTCAACGAGCACGACAGAGGTCTTGGAATCCAGCCAGATTCGATCAGCTGGATTTAGACTAGTTAGCCGTCGCTTTACTTTGGTCAAATGTCCCTTATACCTGACAGCGTGAATAGAATCTAGGATCCAGGTCACCTCTGAAATATGAAGGCGCTGGGGCAAGTCAATTGTGTCGCTACCGTTTATGACCTCTTGCATATAAAAATCAATATGATGCTCATCAGATAAGGATTTTGCTTCATTTAAAGTTAAACCAGTGCCTGAAACATAATCCACTTCGAGGCGCAAATCCTCATATTGGGACTTCGGCATTACAGAGACACCATACTTATCGGGATGATTCCAAACATCCGACCCCATAACGAGACCAAAATTCGTAAATCCTCTCGTGGAATATGGAACACCACATACCTGTTTTGAATAATTCAAAACATTCTCTGTATAAGCTAAGGTGTTCAGAGCCTCTTCTTTAGTTTCGGTCGGAAAGCCAATCATAAAAAATAGATGAACAGGAATACCCGCATTGAGACAATCATGGATATTGCGATCAATCCAATCAACTCTCGTGTTCTTCTTCATTAGATCAAGAACTCTTTGGTTGTATGACTCGAGGCCAAACTGAATCTGCCTACATCCACTTTGGTATATCTTGTTAAAAACTTCTGTACTTAGGGTTGGAGAGAACCTCGTTTCTCCATGCCAGAAAAACGTTTTTCCCGATGCGTTTATTTCATCCGCGAGTTGCTCCATTCTTTTGCCTTCGAATGTTTCATCCACAAAAGAGAAAACTCTCGTGCCGTATTTTTCATTTAACCGACACATTATTTCAAATACTCTCGATATAGGCATCTTTCGGTAACAACCACCGGTAGCACCGGGAATGGTGCAGAAGGCGCAATGATTAAAACACTGCCTAGAGGAATAAACCGGCAATATTAACTCAGGCATGAAGTATTTAGAAAGGGCGAAGCCATCGAAATCGGGAACTGTATCGTTGATAAATGTTTGCTCAATCCGATGGTTTTTATATATCTTTCCACCTTTAGCATGGCAAAGGTTTGGAACACAGTCGAGATTGTCATCACCAGAGTCAAGAGCCTCAAGAAGACGTGCAAGCGGCTCTTCGCCGTCATACATCATTATCGAATCAATGTATTCAAAAAAGGGATGCCATTCTTTCATGCAGTCATCTGCTAAACGAGTAATGTAATTGCCGCCCAATGAGACGTGTTTAACAGATGGACATTCTTCCTTAATCAGTTTCGCTAACGTAACTGCAGAAATCAATTGGAAACAGCCGCTCACCGAAATCCCAATAAACTCGATTTTTTCCCTCTGAATACGCTTAAGAAAGGCAGTTTCATAGAAGGAAATAAACGGATTATGCAAGGTATCTGCAAGCGATTTCATTATTTCTGGTGTCGAATAATAATCATAGGGCAGATCTATGGAGTTGAACGTGTATTTAACTCCATATGAGACGTGATTTATGATATAGAGTGCATTTCTAAAAATGTTTTCAGCATATTGTCTTTCTTTTAGATTAAAGTATCTCTTCGATCTGAAAATATCTTTTGCCTCGTCAACATTAAGTGCCGACTTTTGTATCAACTCGATTGTTAATTGAACATTCGAACTAAACGAATCCTTTGATTCCCGATACCTTTTACAGCACTCTTCGACATGTCTAAAAGATAGGAGGTCATCGTAAAATTCCACGTTTAAGTCAACAATGTCAACTTTGTATTGTTCAACCTCTTGAAGATATGACTTCAAAACAGGCAAGGCAAGATACGGCCCCACTGGACTCCATCCTGGGGGAAATACTAAAAGCGTTTTAGGCATATCAACGTCACATCTTTCGCAAATAATTCAATTGAAACACAACTACCATCATAATTGAAAATACACCAAGTCCTGTAACGAGAATTGAGAACATCGCGATGCTCGTGAACAGCGAAACAAGAAGTGTTGAAATAACAACAGCAACCGATTGCAAAGACTCCCTAATTGAAAACAGGCTTATCGATTCAGATCCGTCTCTCGCCAAATCCTGCAGCGATGTTATGAGAAGCACATCTTGAATGGCGTTTCCGGCACCGACGATAAAAAGGAAAATAAACGATATCCCAGACGCATAGCGATAGCCAAACGCCAGATACGCACCGAGCGCAAGATACGTCACAAAACAATATGATTTAACGCAATCGGAACCACTGATTAAACGACCATATATTGTATTTCCGAACAACAGTCCGATTGTAAGACTACTCTGAAGGAATCCGTATTGTATCGATGACGAGTCAAATTGCAATTGCGCTATAGCTGGCAAAAGAGAATTCAGAGAGCCGAATGCCACGCCACTAGAAATATCGATTAATAGGAAACCAATTGCCAAGTGCTTCGCGCTAAGATCACTAAATGCAGTCCTGTTTTTTTCATTTTTGCTTATTCCCTCTTTATCATTAACCTCGATAATCGACGGAACATCTCGCAGCAACCAGAACGACGCGGCAAAAGAAAGCGCGTCTAATGCAAGAACAGCCTCCGCCCCAAATTGAGCGACAACAAAACCGCCGGCAACTGGCCCCAGAACCATCATCAAATTCTGCAGGAACCCAAACGAATTATTAATTACGTCGCGATTGATACTATTCGTATTGGCTCTTAACAACGAGTAAAAGCAGGGCATTTCTACCGTTCGGCAAAGCGATACCGCGCACGTAATAGCAAACATACTCCATTTACTATCAACAAAAATATAGCAAACGAATAATCCCGCGCGAATTAAGTCTGCCAATCTCATGGCCTGCAGTGTCCCGATACCCATCTTCTGAGGCAGCTGCGCGAGCGCAACTGAAAACAGAGAGGGGGCAAATCTGCAGCAGACCATCAAAGCAGTTGCAGAAACATCGTGAGTTACCTCGTAAATCAGCATTGGCAAAGCAATATTCGCACACCAATTGCCTATTTCGCTTATCCCTCTAGCAATATATAGGACCCGAACCGGACGGCTAGCTCTCAATACCGTGAACATCACGATTAACCTCGTATTTCAGGCCTCGTTCATCCCTTAATAGGAATCCATAATCAACCAAGTACCGCCTCAACACGGCATAATCAGGATAGAGCTGTGACAGCACACGATTAACCTGAAGCTCCGTATAACTTGTATTTAATTCAAAGAAAGAGACGGCCCATAGCAGCATGATTCTTTTATAGCTTTCCTTTTTTGGAATTGAAACCAGCTCGCCATTCTTGAGAAATCGTTTTTTAAAGTCTATTAGCTCATCCATTCACATCCTCCATTTCATACGCATCTAATACTAAAAATGCATACGCTTTAGGTCATCGCATTCAGCTTCTTTATTCGAACTAAACTCGAACTAATCTAAATTATTTGCTCAGACACTCTTCGAAAGCTCGTTTTTCACTCTGAGTAAAATGCCCTTCCCAGTCAGTCCACGAACAGGAAGGCAACTCACAACGAGCGGAGTCGAAGCCCTCTGCCGTCGGTCGCTCAAAATGCATGATAACCTTTTCGATATCGCCATCTGTAATCAGGTCAGAATGAATGACCTCGGTTCCATCTTCGAATGTCATATACGGGTACATCACGTAAACCACCTCGCAAACATAAATCCAGTTTAGCATCAAGCTATTGCACCAAAGACAGCAGGCCCCCTTGATGAGTTGATGGTATCTGTTAAATGTCACGTACGATTCACATCTGGTGGGTACCCTGATGGCTACACGAAACGAAGCAGATTTACACCGGGAGGACCCCGTATGGCAACCAAGTACACCGACGCGCCGCGCACGCGCGTCATGACACCGGCCGCGCTCAACAACGGCGTGCACGAGAACCATTCCATCGGACAGACCATGGCCATCGCGCCCAAAAAGGGCCTGTTCGATGACATTTCCATTCCCCAGATCATCGCCGGCGCCGCAGCTGCCGCCACGAGCGTGGCGCTTGCTTCAAAGATCGGCATTGCCGGCTCGGTGATTGGTGCCGCTGTGAGCTCAGTCATCACTGTTGTGTCCTCGCAGGTCTATCGCCACTTTATCTCCGCCAGCGCCGAAGCAATCAAGGGCACGCATGCCGCTGTCGACTACCCTACCGGCGCCTACGAGCCCGTTGAGCCCAATGTCGAGGAGCACCTAGGTGGCGCCGCAACCACGCAGGAGATGCGCCAGGTTGCGGGACGCGCGACCACGGCGCGCGTCGCTCCCAACAGCCTGCGCGCCAAGGCGGCGGCTGAGCGCAGCCAGACGCAAAAGAAGGTCATCGTCTTCTCGATCGCTATCGCCATCGTCGCGGTCATCGCCTGCGCCGGCGCCATCCTTATCACCACTGCCGGTGAGGGTCTGGGCGAGCGTCCCGAGCCAATCCTGTCGTCGCGCACGACCGAGAGCGATGCAAATGGCAACACCCAGTCGCAGGATCAGCAGGCACAGACGGACGATACGCAAGACAGTTCTACCTCTGCCAATTCGTCCTCGAACACCCAAAACCAATCGCAGGGCGTCGATTCCTCTGCGAACAACAGCGGCACGCAATCCGGCACGACTGACTCAAGTCAAACGACTGACGGCTCTCAACCGAGCACGGGCGACCAGGCGAATGGCAATACACCGAGTACGGGATCTACCGACAACAGCAACACCAACAGCTCGAGCGGAACCGCGTCCGGCACGGCATCTGACAGTTCAAGCCAAGGCGCGACATCGGGCAACTAGGCACATTTGCCTCTCATAGATAACCGACCTGTATAACGGGCGCGAATCGACAGCGGTTCGCGCCCGTTTGCCTTGGGCGCCGCCATGGCGAGCGCCATGCGATGGTAAGATGCTTTACATGTGTAAAGAGGAGATTTGCCATGAGCAAGACAATAGTTAGGCCCACGCTTTCACTGGGCAACCACATCTATCTGTATCGCCTGCTGCGCGATGCGATTGGATGCGGCAAGCAAACGTTTATGACGCAGGTCGAAGAGGCGCTCGCCGCTGGCGACATGACCGCTTATGACCTGGGCTTCGAATCCACGCGCGAGCTGCTCGAAGAGCTTGACGACTGCATTAAGCTGACCGTCTTTAAGGGCGGTCGCCTGTATGCCACCGTCATCGCCAACGAGGCCTGGGATGCCGCCCTTGCCAAGGGCGAGGACAAGCCCAAGACCGCCAAGGGCGCTAAGCAGTCCTACAAAAAGAAAAAGCGCGGTGAGAAGGACCTCAAGGCTGTGCGCCCCAAGCACGTTAAGCGTCCCGAACCAGAAGCCGCGGTTGAAGCTGTGCCGGAGCCCGAGCCCGAGACAGAGATCGAAGTCGCTATTGAGGTGGCAGCGGAAGCCGAAACCGAAATCGCCGCCATGACCGATCCCGAAGTCATGCCAGAGCAGGAAGCCGCTGTGGAGCTCAACGAGGCATCCAAGTCGACAACCGAAGAGGCGGCTGGCCAGCCCGAGGCGCCCGTGTTCCAGAACCACGATGCCTTTGGCGACAACACCGAGGACAATCAGTCCGACGAGCTCGCGGATCAAGATGCTGCCGAGGCAACACCGGAGCCCGAGGCGCCCCAGCCTGCCATCTCGCTCACGGTTGTCTACGACCCCGAGAACGCCAACGCCGGCATCACCACCATGGTATCCACGCCGGTCGAGGCCAAGCCGAACGTCGAGGCAGAGGACACTCCGCAGGCCGATGCCAAAACCGGGACCGAAGACACGTCCATCTCCGTGGAACCGACAGATTCCATAGCTAAGCCAGAAGCGGCATCTGAGTCTGCACCTGTCATTGAGTCCGCATCCGCACCCGCCTGTGACCAGGCTCCCACACCTGCACCGACTCCGGTCCCCAATTCAGCACCGGCCCCCGCTCCCGCAGCACCGACCATCCCCGGGGACTTCCCCATCGATTTCGCGACCGAGGTCTTCTGCCCTAGCCCGCTGCTGCACCAGCTGTCGACTTATCTCCCCTACGGCGCTGACACCCTCGGCATCGTCGGCGAGTACTACTGGATCGCTCGCGAGCGCGGTACCATCGAGGCCGGCCGTAACCGCGCGTGCTTCCCCCTGCGCTACACACAGGCCGGCAAACGCCACGAAGTCACCGTACGCATTCGCCGCAACACCACCGGCGGCCTCGGAGCCACCTGGGCCATCGACAAGGTCGAAGCCCCGGTCGAGTAAAAAACGGCCTCGGATAGCCAATTGACCATCCGAGGCCGTTTGAATTCAGGCCTTTTAGTTGTCATCGGCGCATATAGACACCAGAGAAGCAAGCTCATCCTCAAGTTGCGGAGCAAAGTATCTAAAAGAAACCTGCGCTCCGGTCGGTATCGACTCAATCATATTCGCAGCATTATCTGAAACTCGGTACGATGCAGTTTCACCTGTCTTCAAATCCTCTATTGAGCAGACAGCGTCTTCAGCATCATTCGACCTAAGCACGCCTTTTCCTTGTAACATCACATCGGCATGCCCGCCAGCTATTTCTAATGAACCTGAGTCTGTCGCAGTCACTTCTCCGGAACCTCCGCGCGATATCTCTTCCTTTGTTGAACAGCCCACCAATGAAGCCATCAGCACCAAAGACAGAGCTAGACGAATCGCCCTACTTCGAAAAAGTCGTTCCATAAGTCCACGCATAATAGCTCTGATCATACTTCAGGAAGGATAAAGATGAATTCCAGCCGTCCGCTATGCCAATCATCTGCCTTGTCTCTCCAGTTTTCTTACCAGTAAGTGTGGCGTAAGCCTCCGCTGTTACAGAATGGGCTGATCCGTTGTACAAACTCGCATGTAAAACATTCGGTCTATTAGAGTTAATCTCATTTTGAATGCTCGCGATAGCCGGAGAGGAGACAGTGCGGGCGATAAGAGCACTTCCTCTGCTTGCGCAGTAATTTGTAAACCCCGTTGCACAGGTTGATATCGGCGTTCCGCCCAAAACAACGCCGGGAACAGTCTGTTCTTCAGCGGAAAGAGCATGGGTATTGGTGTAATTCCATATCTGCATATATTGCGAAGGGTCGCTATATAAATTGGCAATGCCATACAGTTCCGCAACGTTCGAAAAAGCGGTCACCATACAAGCATAGTGGGCAGTAAGCCTCTTAATCTCGCTTTCATCATATGACATAAACTGAGAAATGGAACGAAATCCAGATACTGTGTAATCCTGCATTTGAGTTGCGTAAATTACGACATCGTTCCAGCTTGAAGGTTTATTCGATAAAACGACAGGCCGTCCTTCTATGGAAACAGCCGGGATTGTTCTTCCGCAATTTGTTGTTATTGAACCGTCCAAAGATTGCACACCGAATTCGAATGGATTGATCATTACGACTGGGTTATTGAAAGAATAAGACTCAACACCAAGATCTCCTCCCCGATCCATAGGGCTGACTAAGCCGTCTCCAAAACGATATCCCGTAAGTATTTCATCATCTGAAGCATCTAAAACCAAATAGCCCGCGGCTCTATTGAATGTCACAACCGGAACAATGTAGCCAAGCGGGGACCCATCAACGTCTACAAAAGGAATAGGGTCAGAAGGCGTATACGAAGAGCCGAGGAGTCCCTTTATATATTTATCGGCAAGCTCTTGCGCAATTTCTGAAGTAAATTGTATCTGCTCACCATCAATATTGCCCGTCGAAGCAAAAACCTCTTTCGGACGTGCGGCTAAGGCGACAATTGAAGACGCGACAAGTTGCAGAAAACGACGACGCGAAAGCATATGTTCTTCTTTCTAGAGGAGCGACTTATAAGATACTCCTATTCTATAACCTTTTTTGTAACGTTACAGCACTGGTTATATTTCAATTCGATTTGCTTATGTCCTTGTAACCCAATACGTCTTTACGTTTTAAACGGAATTAGAAAATCACTCATAGCAAAAACGGGCTTTAATCCCAAAGAGATGACTTTGATTATGAATCAAACCAGCAGCCAGGGCATAGCTGCAGTGCAATTGCTACAAGAAAGGCCGCCCTTGCTGGCGGCCTTTCTACTTGCTACTAGTCACGCGTGAGCTTGCGGTGAATACGATGCGGCTGGGCTGCGTCCTCGCCCAAGCGCTCGATACGGTTGGCCTGATAGGCCTCGAAGTTGCCCTCGAACCAATACCAGTTGCCCGGATTCTCGTCGGTGCCCTCCCACGCCAGAATGTGCGTGGCGACGCGGTCCAGGAACATACGGTCGTGGCTAATGACCACCGAGCAGCCCGGGAACTCGAGCAGCGCCGCCTCGAGCGAGGACAGCGTCTCGACGTCGAGGTCGTTCGTGGGCTCGTCGAGGAGCAGCAGGTTGCCGCCCTGCTTGAGCGTGAGCGCCAGGTTCAGACGGTTGCGCTCGCCACCGGAGAGTACGCCAGCGCGCTTCTGCTGGTCCTGGCCCTTAAAGCCAAAGCTCGCCACGTACGCGCGGCTGGGGACCTCGGTCTCGCCGACCATCATGTGGTCCAGACCATCCGAGACGACCTCCCACAGGTTCTTGTCGGGGTCGATGCCAGAACGGTTCTGATCGACATAGGAGATCTTGACGGTCTCGCCCACCTCGAGCTCGCCCGAAGTCAGCGGCTCCAGGCCCACGATGGTCTTGAAGAGCGTAGTCTTGCCCACACCGTTGGGGCCGATGACGCCCACGATGCCGTTACGCGGCAGGGTGAAAGAAAGGTCGTCGATGAGCACGCGACCGTCGAATTCCTTGTGCAGGTGATGGGCCTCGAGCACCTTGTTACCCAAACGCGGTCCAACGGGAATGCGGATATCGGTCCAGTCGAGCTTCTGGCTTGCGCGGGCCTCGGCCTCCATCTCCTCGTAGCGAGCCAGACGGGCCTTGTTCTTTGCCTGGCGAGCCTTGGGCGAGCTGCGTACCCACTCGAGCTCGGCCTCCATGCGCTTGGCGAGCTTGGCGTCGCGGTTGCCCTGCGCCTCGATACGGGCGGCCTTGGTCTCCAGATACGTGGAGTAGTTGCCCTTGTAGGGATAAAGGTGACCGCGGTCGACCTCGCAGATCCACTCGGCAACGTTATCCAGGAAGTAGCGATCGTGCGTGACGGCAAGCACCGCGCCCTGGTAGTTGTGCAGGAAGTGCTCGAGCCACAGGATCGACTCGGCGTCCAGGTGGTTCGTGGGCTCGTCGAGCAGCAGCAGGTCGGGAGCTTCGAGCAGCAGCTTGCACAGGGCCACGCGACGGCGCTCGCCGCCGGAAAGTACGTTGACCGGCATGTCGGAATCGGGCAGCTGCAGGGCGTCCATGGCCTGGCCGAGCTTGGAATCGATATCCCAGCCGTCGGCGGCGTCGATCTCGTCCTGGAGCTTTCCCATCTCGGCCATGAGGGCGTCCATGTCGCAATCCGGGTCGCACATCTCCTCGCCGATCTTGTTGAAGCGATCGACCTTGGCGATCATGTCGCCAAATGCCATGCGCACGTTCTCGATGACGGTCTTGTCGTCGTCGAGCGGCGGCTCCTGCTGCAGGATACCCACGGTGTAGCCGGGGGTAAGCTTGGCATCGCCGTTGGAGACCTCCTCGATGCCGGCCATGATCTTGAGCAGGGTCGACTTGCCCATACCGTTGGGGCCCACGACGCCGATCTTGGCACCGGGGTAGAAGCTCAGGGTCACGTCGTCAAGGATCACCTTGTCGCCATGGGCCTTGCGAGCCTGATACATCTGGTAGATAAACTCCGCCATTTGTCTGTTTTATCCTTTCTACCTGTTGTTTCCCTATTCTTGATTCGCTTTAGTGGAAACGAAATGAGAAAACTAGCTCTGAAACGTAACGAAAAAGGGGCGTGGTTGCCCATACCCCCTAATACTACCTGGGAAAAATCCCCCAGAACATACCATGAACTGCGTACGCTAGTTTTCCGCAACCTTAACGAACAGCCCGCTGAGATTTGCGCCACAGCAGATACGAGTAGACGTAGACGGCTCCGACCGAACCAAACGCCAGAACCGCAATCACCGCGGCGACGACTTCATTCGAAAGCACAGCACCTGCCACGCCCATCGCAATCAGGCCAACACCCAGCACCATAAAGCAGGCACCGCCAAAGCGCTGCGTACGGCGCCAGTTCTCGGGATCGGCAAGCGCCCAAGGCGTCTTGATACCGAGCGTATAGTTCTGCTTCACACGCGGCAAGTAGTTGCCTACGCCGATGAACAGCAAACCGATAGCACCGGAAATCAGCACGTTGACCGAACCGACCGCCGGCACCACGCCCCAGACCGTAAGCTCTCCCAGCCAGCTTACGGCACACATGAACAAGGTAAAGGCGATTACGAAGCCCTGATAGAACTTGCCCGAGGTTCGATATGCCTCACCTTTGGGGTCGATGCGCGGCACCACGCAGAACATTGCGAGAAGCGCCAGAGGCAGCACGCCGAGCGCGGGGGCCATCCAGCTAGGACCCCAACCGTCGACGGCGCCGTTCGCGCCCCAGTGCGTGGGAATCTGCGCAGGCAAGCTCGGCATCACCATGAGGTGCACTACGACGTTGGCGACGCACAGAGCGACCAGCGCAATCCACACGCGTGGCGATACCCCCGTGGCGTGAATGCCCTTGTTTTCGTTATTCATTCTTATCACCTTCAGTGTTTGTAAAGCCCATAAACCAACCGATCAAGTCTTGCATGACGGTGGTGTTTAAGCTGTATACGATGTTTTGGCCATGACGTTCATCGGTCACCAACCCGGCGTTTTTGAGCGTCGCCAAATGATGGCTCAATGACGGTTTGCTGATGTCAAAATGCTCGGCAAGCTCTCCGGCCGTACAATTGCCCTCGCGCAACAGTTCCAAAATGTGACGCCGTGTAGGATCGGCCAGCGCTTTAAAACCCTCTCCCGGCATAGGACCTCCTCTCAGTATTTCGTTCGACGCGCACACTATACTCGATATTTAGATGTTTGTCTAACTATCTAATCGCAATGCTTCAATCCACATCAAAGCAAACGCCATCGCAACCTATGGGCGATTACCTATAATGACGATAGCTAAAACACGATTCGCTTCCCAATCGGAGGATGTCTATGGCCGAAACCGCTGCCGCTCTCGTCGAGACGCGCGATACCAAGCTCGAAATCATCATGGGCCGCGAGGCGCTCGACAAACTCGCCGCCGCCACGGTGCTGGTGCTCGGCTGCGGAGGCGTGGGCTCCAACTGCTGCGAGGCACTCGCCCGCGGCGGCATCGGTCATTTCGTCATTCTGGACAAGGACATCATCGCGCCCAGCAATATCAATCGCCAGGCCATCGCCTTTCACAGCACCGTCGGCAAGCGCAAAGTGGACGTGATGGATGCCATGATCCGCGATATCAATCCCGCCGCCACCGTTATCAAACGCACCGAATACCTGCTGAGCGACAACATCGACGAGTTCTTCGCGAGCGTTTTGGAGCAGACGGACGGCAAGCTCGACTACGTCGTCGACGCCATCGACACCATCTCGGCCAAACTCACCATTGCCAAATATGCTCAGGACCACGACATTCGTTTGGTTAGCTCCATGGGCGGGGCCAACAAGCTCCATCCCGAGTGCCTCCGCTTTGCCGACATCTTCGATACGGTACGTGACCCCATGAGCCGCATTATGCGCAAAGAATGTAAGAAGCGCGGAATCAAGAGCCTACATGTACTGTTTAGCTGCGAGGAATCGGTTAAGACACAGCCCCGCGACCCTTCCAACATCCACGAGCGTACCGAGCTCGGAACCGCCAGCTTTATGCCGCCCATCATGGGCCAGATGATCGCCGGCGAGGTTATCCGCCAGATCAGTGGCCGCGGCACCGAGCACGTGCGTGCCGATGGCCAGCGCCTAGACTAGCGGAGCGCGCCGAGATGGAGCCCCGGTTATTTGATGCACACTGCCATCTTGATTTAATGGCTCACCCGGACGCCGTTGCCGATGAGGCAACGGCGCTGGGCTTGGGTCTATTTGATTGCGGCGTCGATCCACGCGACTTCGCTAGCGCACACGGGCGAACCCGTCGCCTTCCTACCGTCATCAAGGGCATCGGCCTCCATCCCTGGTGGCTCGCCGACGGCCGCTGCGGTCCCGCCGAAGTCAATCTGCTTTGCGAAGTTGCTGCCCAAGAGCGCTACATCGGCGAAGTCGGGCTCGACTTTTCCGCGCGCTTTGCTGGAAGTGAGCCGCTACAAATACAGGCACTTAACCGGCTCTGCGATGCACTCGTGCAGCATCCTCTTACCGGGCGCGTGATATCAATTCACGCCGTTCGTTCGGCAGGAGCCGTACTGGACGTCCTCGAATCGCATGGACTACTCATCCCAAACCCCGACTCCCCCGCTATCATCTTCCACTGGTTTAGCGGCACTTCGAACGAACTCGCCCGCGCGCGAAACGCAAACTGCTATTTTTCCGTGAACGAGCGTATGCTCGCCACCAAGCGCGGTCGCGAATATGCCCGGCAGATTCCACTCGACCGTCTACTGCTCGAGACCGATGCGCCAGCCGAACCAAACACAGAAACAAGCGCGCAGTCGCTCATCAGATCGCTCGCAAGGACCTCGATGCGCATCGCCTCACTCAAAAACTGTGACGCAAAGCGCATCGAGTCGGCAGTTTTAGCAAATGCGCACTCTGTTTTTGACCTTCGCTAACTCCTGTGGGCAAAAATGCCAAGGGGCATGCAAATCGCACAACGCAGTCCCTATTTTGGAAGACAGTACAATTCGGCAGCATTACACCAATTCGTGCATGAGATCACGGTTGCGTGCATACAATTCGTCAAAGATATGACGGCGCGACGCATATAACTCGTGGGCAGTCATATCAGGCACGATTGTTTGCGCAACGCCAAGGACTTGGGCGAGCTCATCCCATGATGCATAGGCGCCACCTGCGAGAGCTGCCATGATGGCATCACCGAAGCATGCGCCCACCGTAACCTTGGCAACCGAGACCTCGCGCCCACATACGTCGGCGATAGCCTGCATCCAAACTGGATTCTTGGTTCCACCTCCGACAAGCATAATGCGCCCAATTGGCAGTCCATGTTCTCGCTCGATAATGTCGACATGGGATGCAACGGTATACGCGACGCCTTCCAAGGCGGCACGAACCATATGGGCTCGTGTATGCCTTCCGGTCAGGCCAAAGAAGACGCCACGCGCCTCGGGATCGTTGAGCGGAGTGCGCTCCCCCGCAAAGTACGGCAGACACAGGAGCCCATCGGCACCCGGCGCCACACCGGCGGCATCATGCGCCATAACCGAATATGCATCGGGGCCACCGTGGCCCTCGGCCTCCACGGCGTCGCGATACAGCTCTTGGCGCAGCCACGATGTGAGCGCACCCGCCGTATTGGTCCCCGCGCAGATCCCGTAAGTTCCGGGAATGATAAACGTCCCTGGCCACAGGCGGGCATCATCGACCATATGATCAGCTAGATAGATGAAATACGCCGTACTCCCCAACTGAACCATCATATCGCCGGGACGAAATACACCCGTCGAAATGGCCTCGGCACCAGAGTCGCCCGTTCCCACTAAGACAGGTGTCCCTGCCGCGAGCCCCGTCGCCTCAGCCGCACGCTGAGTAATCACCCCGGCAATATCGGTAGCCGACATTACCTCCGCCATCTGGTCAGGCCGGCAGAAACGAGCACATTCCCGAGCATCAACCTTCCAAGTGAAGCGGTCGTATAGGGGAAGAAAATCCTCCGCCAAATAACGGTCCACCGTAAAACGCCCCGTCAACTTTGCGCACAGAAACGATGACGCCGTCAGGAACTTCGCGGCACGTTCGTGCACCTCGGGCATATTCTCCTTAAACCACAAGATCTTGGGAGCAATATCTGACGAACAGGGATCGTGCCCGAAAAGCTCGCGTGCGCGATCTGACCCATATTCGGAAAGAAGCTCGTCAATCTGCGGTTTCGAACGTGCATCGACTCCATACAAAATCGCGGGCGCCAGCGCGTTGCACTCGGTATCGACCGGCACACAGTCGCAGCCCAATGCGGAAAGGCCCACGCATCCGATCTGTGCCGCGTTAACCCCCGATCGCGCCACCAGCTCGCGCGACAAGCGGCAAAAATCGCCCCACCAAACGGCCTCGGCATCATGCTGGTACCATCCGTCACACGGGTTGTCCGTCTCATGTCCACAAGAGGCTTGGCAAACGATGTTGCATCGATCATCGATTAAAACGCCTTTAGAGGCGCTTGTCCCAATATCAATACCCAGATAGAGCGCCATAGGTGCCTACTCCCCTCGCGCCGTACGAGCGGCAGCCATAAAACGAGCTACCCGCTCAACATCAACCGGGGCATCCAGCTTTCCGTCGCGCTTTAAGCAGGTGCCGACAAACGCGCCATCGTAGTGAGCAAATACGTCAGCCACGGTATTTTCGCGACAACCGGTGCCACATACCACGGGCACTTCGCCAACACGCTCACGGACCTCATCGGCAAGCTCGCCCGAAGCGCCACGACCGGCAGCCGAACCGCCGATGACCATCGCATCCGGTAGGCAATTAAAGAGAAGTGAATCGGCAATGTCCGCAGTCGTGCGGTCGTTGAGATAAACCTCCCCCTCGCTCGTGATGAAGTGAAAAAGCTTGAGGTCGTCCAGGCGCAGCGCCGCCTTGCGACGCATGGTGTGAGCGAAATCTCGGTTAATCAGCCCGAGATCACCGGCCCAGGCACCGCAAAAATTGCAACGCGTGAACTGCGCGTCGACGGCAGCGCACAGCTCGATTGTGGCATCACCATCGTAAATAGCTTCAGCTCCCCAAGGAGTCGACAAATCATGGGATAGAGCCCCGATTACATAGCCCATCGATGCAAGGGTTGAGGGAGAAACATGCTGCTCATAGGGCATCGAGAGCTCATTGGTAATCAAAATGCCATCGACACCGCCCTGCTGCAACGCCTCGAGATCGCGCTTGGCGGCTTCCACGACCTGCGACACGCTTCCGCCCGGGTAATACAGTGGATCGCCCGGCAGAGGACGCAGGTGCAGCATTCCAATAACCGGCTTTTCGGTCTTGAACATCGAGGTTAGAAACGACATAACGTGCTCCTTCTTAGGGTCATTGCAGGGACGTTACTCCCCCAGCACCTCGACGTACACTTTTCGCTTCTGCGGACCGTCAAACTCCGCAAGATAGATGTTCTGGGCACCTCCGCACACGATGTGGCCATCTTGGACGGGAAAGAAGCAACTGTTTCCACAAATCATGCTCTTGATATGCCCACAGGAGTTGTTACCGGTGGCTCCATAGCTCGGCAGGAAGTGTGCATGCGCATAGGGGGCATCGAGTGGGGCGATGCGATCAAGCGTCTCCATAAGATCCGTCTCCACGCAGGGCAGTCCCTCGTTTACCACGATTCCACAGGTCGTATGCGACAAAATAATCGCTGCCAAGCCATTGGTCACCGAGCTGCGTTCGATGGCAGCGTGCACATCTTCGGTAATATCGATGAACTGGTCCGGAGCAGTCGATAGATAGCTCAATGTCTCGAGCGTCACCATGTTTACTCATCCCCTTCAAGAAAACGCAGGGCATTACCCCAGTAGAGCCTTTCTCGCGCATCATCGCGCATGAGCACGGTATCGAGCGCCCGCTTGAGTTTGAATGCACGGAAACGCGGCGTATTGCTGGCGAACATCACTTGATGCGATAGCGCGCGCTCATACCACAGCGGCCCCATATCGACCGTGAAAAGGCGCTGCATCATCTCCTCGGGCGAATCGATGTAAGTGATAGAGGTGTCCGTGTAGCAGTTGGGATACTTGAGCAGCATCGCCACGGTCTCGCGCACCCAGGGCCAGCCAAAGTGGGTCAAACTAAAGCGCACATTTGGATGCGTTGCGATTGTGTGCTCAAATGCAAGCGGGTTACTGCGCGAGAGCTCTGCGCCCGGCTCCCAAGACATACCGGCATGGAAAACCACCGGCTTGTTATAGCGCTCGCACAGCTCGTAAAGCGGCTCGGCCACAGCATCATCGGGGGCAAAACCCTGCTTTGCCGGATGCAGGCAAAGCCCCTTTGCCCCCAACTCGGTAAAGGCGCGCTCCAATTCGTCTGCGGCACCGCTCACCTGCGGATCTACGCTCGCAAATCCCCACAGACGATCGGGGTGCGCGGCAACCAGCATGGCAATCTGGTCATTGGTGCCAAAGTGTCCTCCGCATGCCGTGGTTACATCGAGCGGCATGAGCACGCTCTTCCGCACGTCGCAGACGTCCATCTCGACTTGAAGCTCATCCCAATCCATGGGGCCCATATGCCCCATACCAAATTCTCGTGACCAAAAACCGAATCCATCAGGCTCATCACCCGGCGTACAGATCTCGCCATAGAGCATAGGATGGACCAACATGTCGATAACCATTTCGTACTCCTTTCCAGGCATTTGGCCCTAGTACGGCTCAAACGAACCAATCACTCGGGACGACAGTTCAGCGCCCGCCTTCATACACGCCGGAATATCAAGGCCATCGATCACGCCCTTGGTAAACCCGGCAATATACGAGTCGCCGGCACCCACGGTGTTAACGACCTTCTCCGCCGGCACGATCCCGCACTCATAGAAGCGCTCACCGTCATAGGCAATGCTTCCCTTCTCACCAAGCGTGGCAACTGCCACCCGCGGTCCCAGCTCCTGTACGTGACGTACCCAATCACGCAGCTCCGGAGTGTCCTCTTCAAACGACATGAACGCATAGTCAACGTAGGGAAAATGGTTCTCGCAGGCATATTCGGGATCCTGGCTGAACACCGAGAAGTCCATAACCACCGTCTTGCCCGCATCATGCCATTCGGGCAGGAGGTCCAAACAATTGCCAAACAGGTCGGTGTGAATGATGTCATGTTCTAGGATAAACGCCCGGTCATCTTCATTCGGTCGATATGCCTCCATTACGCCATCGATTGCCTCGAGATGTACGCGATCGACGCCGTCTTTCAACGCCATGAGCATCACCGAGGTGTCGCCATCCTCCACCCGCAGATGTGAGATATCGAACCCCTCAGCGGCCAGCGCCTCCCTCATCTTGTCTCCGTACTCGTCCTTGCCGACAACCGACACGGCGGATACCGAAACGCCCATTCGTGCAAGATGGATACCCCAGTCAATGCCATTACCAGTCGGATAGAACACGCCGATGTTTTGATAGACGTCCGCACAGCAAAAACCAGCTGCGCACGCTTTAATACCCATGGTCTTCTCCAATGTTCAAAAGGGGACCCACCACATGGCGAGCCCCCTTTTCGCGTTTCGCTTATTGTTTTGCATCGGCTGTCCAAAGCCTCATAGCCAGACCGCCGTACGCTTTCTTAAGCTATTCGACGATTGGTGCTCCGTGGCCCCAAGAACCTTCCATGCCGCACACGGTCGAGGCAAACCCGGCAGCAAAGTCGAGCGCGCGCTCGATAGCCTCGGCGCCATCCTCACCACGCTTGGCGGAATCGAGATAGCACATCAAAAACGAGGTGAGGAACGAGTCGCCCGCCCCCATGGTGTCCTTCATGTCCGTTACCGGTTTAGCCAGCTGGCGGTAATAACGCTCGCCGTCGTAAGCAATGCAGCCCTCGGCGCCCGCCGTAGCCGACACAAAACGCGGACCCAGGCCCTTCACCCATGCCAGACGCTCGCGAATCTCGTCCTCACTCGCGGCATCCGCCGCACTAAAGAAAGCGAAATCGACGTAGGGCGCAATCTGCTCGTAGTACTCGTCGGTAGAGTCGTCCGAAAAGTCAAAAGAGACCGTGACGCCCGCAGCCTTCAACTTGGGCAGCTCGCGCTCGGTAAAGCAATAGTTGCCCGAATGAACCACATCGAACTGCTTCATGTACGCAAGGTCAAAGCGATCGAGGACATAGCGCGCATCGCCACGGATACCGCCCTCGTTGGAGCCAAGGAAGACACGGTCACCGTCAACGACGGTCACGCGAGCCGCTCCGTTCTCGCCAATCATCTGCTCGCACTTGTCAAGCTCGATACCCTCATCCTCGAGGCTTGCAATGACATGCTCGGCAGCGGCATCATTGCCAAAAATGCCCATGTATGCAGAGCGTGCGGCACCGCATTTCTTGGCATAAACGGCGAAGTTAACCGCGTTACCGCCAGGATACATGGTGTGGATATGCTCGTAGCGATCGACGACGTTGTCGCCAAATCCGAGCGCGTTAACGTTAAATGCCATGGCCTTTGTCCCTTCTAGTACTCGACGACGCCCATATAGCGACGGAAATCGGGATCGTGATCAAACACCTTGCCGCGTGCAGCACGCAGCTCGCAGTTCATGGCGTAGAACAGCACCGGGTCCAGATAGGCACGGACGCTCGCCGGCACGGCTTCCATACCGTACTCCTTGGCATCGAGCACCATCAGCGTATCGGTATGCGTCTTAAGGAACGCCAGGGCGCGCTCGTCCATAGCACGGCACTCGCTGGAGCCCATCTGCAGGAAGTAAAAAACGCCATCCTGAGTAGCCTCGAAGGGGCCGTGGAAGTACTCGGCAGAGTGGATGTAGCTGCAGTGCTGCCACTGCATCTCCATAAGAGAGCAGATAGCGAAACCGTAGGTCTGGCTAAAGTTGGGACCACTGCCCAGAATATAGAAGAACTCGTGCTCCTGACAAAGCTTGGCAAAGCGATCGCCCAGCTCGGCATTTACCTTCTCACGTGCCGGGGGAAGAATCTTATCCATCTCGGCGATACCGGCATACATATCGGCAAGATCGGCGTAGCCCTCCTGCTGATCGAGCAGCTCGGCCGCAAGCGACAGCGAAATGCCAGCGGGGACCTCGGCCTGCGGCACGCCCTCGCCCCACGGGTAGACCCACGTGGTCCACTTGCCGGAGTCGATCTTAGATCCAGCGTTGTCGGTCTGGGCGATCACCGTAGCGCCGGCAGCAAGGGCAATCTCACAGCCCTCGACGACCTCGGGAGTGTTGCCACTATGGCTACAAGCGATGACCAGGGACTTCTCGCCCAGACGACGCGGACGCATGATATCGAACTCGCGAGCCGTATAGATATACGAAGTGAAGGTGGTTGCCTCGCGCTGCAGAAGCTCATGAGCCGGGATCAAATCGATCATGGAGCCGCCGCAAGCAATCCAGTAGACGCTGTCGAACTTGCCCTTCTCGGCAATTGCCTCTTTGATCAGATCGTGTGCGTTCATATCCAGTTCCTTTCTTGTTTGGCCGCAATCAATGACGTTGGTTGCGTGGCCGATAGTTGTTTTAGTCAATCAGATATTTCTCGAATGCGGCCATGTTCTTGGCATCTGCCGCCGCCGGGTCATCGTAGTAACGACCGTCCGTGATCTCCTGGCCCAGCATGCCGTCGAAACCATGGGCGTTGAGTGTGGCAACGAAGGCGTCCATATCGTGCTTGCCATCGCCCCACACCAGATGGCCATACGGGTCACCGTCGATAAAGTGCATCTCGTGAATTGCCCCATCACCAAAGGTGGCAAACCAGTCCTCGAGCGTCTCGCCAGCAACGCCCATCGCGGTTGTATCAACCATGGGCTGTAAGTACGGGCTCGCGACCTCGTCAATCATGCGCTTCGCATCGGAAACCGTCGTCACAAGGTTGCTCTCCTCGGGACGCAGGCTTTCCATCGTAAGCACCAGACCGTGCTCGCCGGCATACTCCGCCAGAATGGACAAGTGCTCGCGGCTGCGCTTCCAGGCTTCCTCGCGGTCCTCGTCCCAGTCGCCCCAGCCCGAGTTGACGGACATACGGTCGCACCCAAGTACCTCGGCAAGCTCAATGCCGTGCTTAAAGTACGCCAGGCTGCGCTGTTCATGCAGCGGTTTGCGTGCGCAGTACTGCCAAGGATAGACAACGTTCTCGGGGCACAGAGTACGATACCTAAGCCCACGGTCTGCAGCCTTTTTCGCCAGGACCTCAGCCTCAAAGTAGCCCGTGTGGTCGAGCGTCACATGCGGCTCTGCGCACCACAGCTCAATGGACTCAAAGCCCAAACGCTGCTGCACATCAAGGAAGTAATCGAGCGACCACATGATGTAGTGGATATTCATGCCCGCAATCTGCTCGCGGCGCAGCGTCGGTTTGGATTCAGACATCTTATGCCTCCTTATTTCGATCGAACACGATTTGTCCGTCCGACATCGTCATATCAACCGCAAGATCGCGTGCGTCGCGATAATCGAGGTCAAACACATCCCGATCGAGCACGCAGATATCGGCAAGCTTGCCGACCTCGAGCGTACCCAGCTCGTCTTCGCGCATCAGATCGTACGCGCCCCCGGCAGTCCAAGCGCGCAAGAGCTCGACAAGCGTCAGCGTGTTGACCTCATTCACAGGCAGTCCGTCGGCGAAGAATCCGCCGCACGCGCTGTAGATTGACTCGCCCAGGCTCGGAATCAGCAGCGGCAAATCCGTTCCACAGCACACTGTGCATCCGGAATCTTCCATGCCGCGGCGATTCCAGCTGTGCAAAAGTCGCGTCTCGCCAATTTGTCGACGCATCATCGACAGGCAATCCTCGCGTCGGTCCAGCGTCAGAATCTGCGGATAGACCTCGCAAATTCCACCTAACTTGCCAAACTCGACAAGATCGGTCGGGTCAGAGTTCTCGAGATCGGTAATCGCATGGCGGCGAAGCATCCGTCCATGCTCGTCTCGAGGCAGCGAGGCATAGAGCGCCACGGTGCGACGAACGGCGCCATCGCCCTGGCAATGCAAGGAATATCGGAATCCGTCAGCATCAATTGCACGCAGCTCGTTCTCAATCAGATCCCACTCTGGCTCCTCGACGACCGTCTTGCCGGCAGCGCCCGCATCGGCCGAGTCCTCATAGGGTTCTATCATCTCGGCAAGCCCCGCCCATACGCCGCGATCGGTCATACGGTTGAAGCCAGAAAAACGAACGAACGGTCCCCGGAAGCGCTCTCGCGCCTCGCGGGCATATGCAAGATTTGCACCGGCACCCACCGGCTGCGACATCATAGAGACGCGAACCGTCAGCTCACCAGATTCCTCACGGCGAGCCATTTCGTCGGCAAAGCCGTAGTAGTCATCAAACGCCATCTCCTTGATGGCGGTAACGCCGCGTTCGTTAAGCATGCTCATGTAGTCCGAATACCCTGCACGCACCTCGGGCAGCGCGAGGAAATCGCTCATCATGCGCCAGATCTTCTCGGCATAGCACGCCTGGGGTGTGAAGCCGTATCGCGCACTGGCGGCAGCATTGAGAACACAGGTATCCGCGCCCGGTGTAAAGCAGACGACGGGGATATCACCAAAACACTCGTCAAACACAGCTGCTGTATTTGCGTTCTCGGCATCCGATGTCAACGTTTCGGGTAGGTTGTGGCCAAAAGCCGCCGCGCAATCCGGACGATCTTCTTTCCATGCACGCAAGAGCGACACGGCCTCTTTGGCATCAGCGATGCCGGACAGATCAGGCCCCAACGTCCGCAGCGCCCAGCCTGTATAGAAGGTATGCACATCGATCAGGCCAGGCATGACGGTGCGGTCGCCCAGGTCAACTACCTCGTCCGCCTGGGTCAAATACGAAGCTACCTCACACTTGGCGCCAACAGCCTCAATTCGATTGCCACGGACCGCTACGAAACCTTCAAACGGCAGGTCCCCCGTACCGGTAAAGACGCTCTTAGACGTCAGGACCGTCAAACGATCAGACATCACAACCACCTACGCCGGAAGCATGCCGGAAATGGCAGTAATGACCAAGCCAAACACGACCATGAAGATGAAGAACTTCCAAATGGTCTTCCACCATTGGCCAAACGAAATCTTAGCCACGGCAAGCCCGGCGACCGTCATACCCGCCACGGGGCTGATGGTGTTGATGGTCTGGTTGGCAAACTGGAGCGCGGTGACGGCCGCCTCGGGATTGAGGCCCATGAGCTCGGTCAGGGGGCCCATAACGGGCATGGTGAGCGCCGCCAGGCCAGAACTCGAGGGAACCAGCAAAGAGAGCAGGCCAAGGACGACATACATAAACGTGGTGTAGACGGCGGCGGGTGCACCGGCGAGCGCGGTAGCGAGCGCCTGGAGGATGGTGTCGATGATCATGCCGCCCTCGGCGATGACCAGAATACCGCGCGCGATACCGATAACGACGGCAGCGTACGCAAAGTCGGCGAGACCCTTAACGAACTCCTCGGCGATCGTCTGCTGGTCAAGGCCGCCCAGGATACCGGCAAGCAAGCCCATACCAAGGAACACGGCGGAAATCTCATTCATGTACCAGCCCTGGGTAACAAGACCCCAGACGATAATGCCCATGCCGCAGGCAAAATCGATAAGCACGAGCTTCTGACGGGTAGTGAACTCTTCCTCGATGGAGGCATCGGTCACGGAAAACTCAACACGCTTGAGCTTATCGTCCTCGTACACAATGGACGACTCGGGATTTTTCTTGACACGCATGGCGTAGCGCATGGCCCATGCGATACCAACGGCAGTGAAGATGACCCAAGAAACGGCGCGCAGCCACAGCTGAGGATTGCCCTCGATACCAATGATGCCTTGGGCGATCAAAACATTAAACGGGTCGATGGTCGAAGCACAATATCCCAGGTTAGGACCAAGGAAGCAGATGATAAACGCCGTCATCGAGTCATACCCGATACCCATCATGATGGGAATGAAGATGGCATAGAACGGCAGGGCTTCCTCAGACATACCAAACGTAGTGCCGCAAATGGACAGCAACGTCATCGTGATGGGAATGATGAGGATGTCCTTGTTCTTGAGCTTTTTAATCACACGGCTCATGCCGGCATTCAAAGCGTTGGTCTTGGTGATGACTGCGAACGATCCGCCAATCAATAAGACGAACGCAACGACGTCGGCAGCCTCCTGGATGCCCTTAGTAGGCGCTTGCAGGACCGCAAAGATATCCTGGCCCAGATTGATGGTCTCGCCGGTCTCGGAATCGGTGTAGTTCTTATCGACCTGTTCATAGGTTCCAGCAACGGCGACTTCACGCTCGCCCGCCGCTGTCGAAATCGTCTTGCGCTGATACTGACCAGAGGGAACGATCCAAGTCAGGACCGCAAAGACAACGATCAGCAAGAACATGATCGTATAGACATGCGGTAATTTGAACTTAAAACGTCTGTTTGTCTTCTTCGCCTTCGTATCTGACATAGATACCTCCAAAGAACTCGAGACTGCATCGCATCTCGCTTCAACGCCTGCGCAAGGCAAACGTTCTATGACGTTCCATAGATTACCAGCAGCTTTTCCCATCATCAAGATAATTTCAAACTGATTGCCGCGACGCGGTTGAACGGTTGCGTTCGCGCCGTGAACGGTATGGAGACGCCCGGTGAGATGATCAACCGGGCGTCTCCATTCGCAATGTCCTAGATGTCAAAGACGTAGCGAGACCCAACGATCCGCTGACGACCGATGATAAACGGCCGCCGCTGCTCATCGAAAAAGAAGGCTTCCATATAAAACAAGGGTTCGCCAACGGGAACTGCCAACAGTCGAGCGACCTCGGGCGACGCGCACGCGATCTCGAGTGTGCACGGGTCGGTAAACGCGGGCGTGCGGCCCGTCCGGTTGCGCACGAACTCAAAAATGGATTGGTTAGATAGAGGTGCCGTTGATAGATAGGCGTTGTCCTCGTAAACGTATATGTTGTTCTCGAGCATGACAGGGACGCCATCGGCAGCACGCACGCGCTCAACGCAAATCAAGTCAGTTCCAACGGGAACACCAAAGAACTGTGCTTCGGTGGAATCCGCCGGCAGTATCTTTCTCGAAATGACACGCGCCCCCGGTTCCATTCCGTTAACGCGGCATGCGTCCGAAAAACTCTGGACGTCATCCTTCTGGCGAATCTTGCGCTTGAGCTTGGGGGCATTGACAAACGTGCCTTTCCCCTGTCGCTTCGTTAGATAGCCCTGCTGGACGAGCTCCTCAATGGCGCGTCGCACGGTAACGCGGCCAACTTTATAGCTCTCAGCCAATTCGAATTCGTTGGGTATCCGCGCCCCTGCCTTGTAGGCACCGGAGTTGATTTCGTTTTTGATGATATCGATAACCTGTTGGTACAGCGGTATCGCTGCTTTACCGTCAGTTGGCCCTTCAGTCGGTGGCATATACCCTCTCCCAGCACAATTAAGTCTAAAGCGGGCTCAAGGGCATTCAACAAGCCCTTAAGCCCGCATTAGCATAAAGTATGCTTGCTGCCGCACCAAAATGTCGGGTATTTACTCATCAGACCCGAAAAACGCGCAACTACCGCGCTCCTAAGAAAGCGTGAGCAGCTCCGGCAGCTGGTCGATAATCTTGTCCGCGGCATCTTGGCTAAAGCCAAAGCGCTCCTCGCGCTTGGCAATGACCGTCAGGCCGGCTCGCTTGCCGGCAGTGATGCCAGGCACCGAATCCTCAACGCAGCAGCAGCGATTCGCGGGCAGCCCCAGCAGGTCCAGCGCATGCAGGTAGATGTCGGGCTCGGGCTTGCTCTCCTTAAACTGCTCGCCGCTCACCACATACTCAAAGGCATCCGACAGCCCGCATGCGTTGAGCACTTCCTCGATGCTATCCATGGGAGACGAGCTGGCAAGCGCCACGCGAACGCCGCGGCGCGGCAGCTCTCGAATCGTATCCACGGCGCCTGGGTTAATCAAAGCCTGATAGTCGCGCGGACGCTTATGCGCCCATTCGTCCCAACGGGCCAACGCTTCCTCGCCAGTAAAATGCCCCTTACCGGCGCGCTCAAACCAATCGACCAGCATACGCAGGAAGAACTGATGCGAGGTACCGACTTGCCCATTCAACTCCTCTTGAGTCAAGTTAAGCCCAAGCTCCTTGGCAAACGCGGCGGTCTCGCCCAGGTAGTAATACTCGGTATCGACAATGACGCCGTCCATGTCAAAGATAACGGCGTCGAACGGAAATGCGGACACGGCACCCTCCCTAACAAAAGGGCGCCTGTAAGCAGGCGCCCGAACCATGCATTATCGGCGATTCTAGCCCAGTAGCTTATCCAGTGCCACCGCAATGCCATCTTCGTTGTTATTGGCGGTCACCATCTGGGCTACAGCCTTAACCTCATCGACGGCGTTGCCCATGGCAACACCGGTGCCGGCCCACTCAATCATGGACTTGTCGTTCTGGCCGTCGCCAAACGATACGACCTCGCTGGCATCGATGCCGAGCTTGGGCAGGGCACCCTCGAGCGCGCAGGCCTTGTCGATACCGGGCGCCATGTACTCAAAGTACCAGTCGGCCGTAAACATGCCCGAAAGCGTCTGCTTAAAGGGCGCATACATCTCCTCGTAATGCGCCTGCAGGTATGCCGGGTCGCCCGCAGTGAGTAGCTTGTCCACGGGATAAGCATCAGCGACCTCATGCAGGCTCTCCACCTCGCGGATCTTAAGATCGCACGCGTCGCGCTCATACTTGACGATATTCTTCTGCGAGCCGTCAGGCAGCGTGATCATGCAATGGTACGAGTCCTCGACGTGCAAATCGCGACCGAGCGAAATCATAGGGATCACGTCAAAATTACGCAGGTGATCAATCAGACGGTGCAGTTCGTCAGCCGGCATGGCCTGGTCAAAAAGGACCTCATCGGTCTGAGCGTCGACCACATGCGCGCCATTGAAAGCAACTAGCAGACCGTCATGGTTTTGAAGATCGAGCTCCTGCGCCAAGGCGTGCAGCCCCCATGCGGGACGGCCCGAAGCCAAGATGAGCTTAATGCCCGACTCCTGCGCCGCGAGCAGCTTCTCGCGCGTACGCGGGCTGATCACCTTCTGATCGTTGGTAAGCGTACCGTCGATATCCATTGCGATGGCTTTAATTGCCATATGTGCCTCCTTGCATCGTTTTTATCGCGCACTATCTTATCCGAGCCGGGGCACGTTCGCAAAGCGCGCGTATGACGGTTGCAAAACCACCCCATTTGAAACAAACGCAAAAAAGTACTTGCAAAGACGCGTTCCGACATATAAGTTGATAAAAGACCGCCGTTGCGGTTTTAAGTAGATCGAGCATATGAAGTTTGAGTTTTAGCGTGTAAGAGAAGGAAGATCGGCAAAGTACAACCCCAAACGCAATGACAACTTAATGAGGTAACTGCCACATGTGAGGCACCCAGGGCATTGCTGTCTCGATTTTGAGCACGATGCCTTCCGCCTTGCATGGGCCGTTCCATCCCGCCCCTGCAGCAACTGCCTCACGGGCTCATTGAAAACCGCATAGCACCCCAACGTCAGCACATCACCCACGGCAAGCACATCACTCACGACAACCAACACATCAACAAACAGCACGAACATCAACCGATTGGAGAAGCTATGACAAACCACCACGCTGTAGACGGCGATAAGAAAAGCATTCTGGATGCCCGCATTGAGCGAGCATATGCAAACGAATATGACGCCGCCTTTGCCGCCGCGACCATCAAGAACTACGCGTCGCTACCGCTCGCGACGATCTTGGCCGACCACCCTCAACTGCTGAAGCGCTGCACAAAGATCATGGGCGACCCCGACATTCGCAAGCTGACAGACCCCTATGCCCCAAAACGCGACAACGATTCGTACGTTCTTACCGTAGGCTGCCTAGCCCATATGCTTACGGCGCTCGACACGAAACTCAAGCTCGAATGGGAACCCGACGAGCGTCATGAACTCGAAAGCAAGCGGAACACCCTGCGCACCGCACTGTTCCTTCCGTTGGACGGCCTCAAGCGCTGCAACGTCGAGCTCAATACACAGGCGCAGCAAAAGCCCGGGACCACGGGGCAGAAAACTCCAAGACCCCATGCGGCCATCGTCGACCGCAACCGATATAACCGCATGACCGCGCACTTTTCCGCCGAGGGAGCAGCCATAAGGACGCTGATCGACCTGCTGTGCCTCCTGAGCATCAACGAGCTATTTGAGGGCTATCTCGCCCTTGTTCCCGCGACGGCACCCAAGTCGGTAGCAAAGATCATCGAGACCTGCAGACGCCAGTTTGAGCGCCATCGCAATGGCAGCGAGATGAACGCCAGCATCGCGCAGTACTACGCGGCTCATTACAAAAATGACGGATGTGCCCCTATCGAGCATCAGCTGCGGCTCGCCTACACCACGCCCGTCGCAACGCTCCATCGCTTTGGAACCCTTGGCGCTTGCGAGCCGCACGGACAGGCAGCCTGCCCCACAACCGAGCTCGATCTCAGGCTCGGACGAACCCTGTAGCCCGCCAGCCCCTCCGCGGGCAGCGACTCTATTCCACAACACCACCAACAGAAAGGAGTCCTCATGGACACCAATCATTCCCCCATCATCAGCCCCCTCACCATGCGTGAATCCGCCCGAGGTATCACGCTCACCAGCATTTACGATGAGATGCTCGCCCGTCGCGAGCTCTCCGTCATGGGAAACATCGAAACCCCGATGGCCCACGACCTATGCCAGCAGATCCGCCTGCTCGATGCCACCGACCCCAGCCGCCCCATCACCATATTTGTCGCCAGCGCCGGCGGAAGCGTGCGATCGGGTCTTGCGATCTATGACGCCATGCGCCTCGCATCGTGCCCTATCCGCACCGTCTGCCTGGAATTCGCCGCGTCCATGGGCGCCGTGATCTTTATGGGCGGCGACGATCGCCGCATGGCGCCCCATGCAGAGCTCATGATTCACGACCCGCTGATCCCCCAGGGGGCAGGCGGCTCGGCACTTGCGCTGCAGGAAACCAGCCGGCGTCTCATGCAGACCCGCAAGACCCTCACGCAAATCCTCTCGGACCGCAGCGGCCTCACGCCCAAGCGCATCCAGTCCCTCACTGCAAAAGACACCTACCTTTCGGCCGAGCGCGCCGTCGAGCTCGGCTTTGCCCACGAAATCCTCTCGACCACCAAGGAGGTCGCCCATGTCTAACCTCGCCAGCCGCCTCGCCGCATCTGAGTCCGCATCGTCCACCATCCTCGCCAAGGATCGAACGCTTTCCTGCGACACCCGCCAAACGGGACTCAACAACAACGCACTTGTGATCGGCCCCTCGGGAGCCGGCAAGACCCGAAACGTCCTCAAGCCCAACCTGCTGCAAATGAACGCAAGTTACATCGTGCTCGACACCAAAGGCACGCTCTGTCGCGAAGTGGGACCCGTGCTGGCAGCCCACGGTTACCGCGTGCAATGTCTCAACTTCGCCGACCTCAACACCGTCCCGGCCCTTGCGCCCGGCATCGAGCGCTGCGGCTACAACCCCCTGAGGCACATTCGCCGCAAGGCGGACGGCAGGCCCAACCAGCAGGACATTCTCTCAGTGGCAAAGGCCATCTGCCCCATCGAGGACAACAACCAGCCTTTTTGGGATCATGCGGCGGCAAACCTGCTGTCGTGTCTTATCGCCTACGTCACCGAACAGCTACCCGCCGACGAGCAGACGATCAGCTCGGTCATCAAGCTGATCGAGCACCTGCAGGACGGTGCCACGGGTCGATTGTTTGACGACCTGATCACGACCGACCCCCAAAGCTATGCCCTCTCGCTATGGCGGCGCTACGCCATTACGCAAAATGCCGAGCGCATGCACGCGAGCATCGTCGGCATCCTTGCCGAAAAGGTCATGTGTCTGGGATTCGACGGTGCGGCACAGCTCTATCGTGAGTGCCATCAGGTGGACTTCGCTTCCATGGGACACACCCCCTGCGCCCTGTTTGTAACCGTGAGCGATATCGACCGCAATCTCGATCCGCTGACCGGCCTCTTTATTACGCAGGCGTTTATGGGCCTCATTCGCGAGGCCGATAGGCAGCCCGACGGCAGCCTGCCCGTGCCCGTGCGCTTTATGCTCGATGACTTCGCAAATCTGCAGATCCCCCAGATCGACAACGTGCTCTCGATTATCCGAAGCCGCAACATCTGGGCAACGCTGCTGCTGCAGTCGACCAACCAGCTCGATGCGCTCTATGGCGAGGCACGCGCACGCTCCATCATGGGCAACTGCGACACGCATCTGGTGCTGGCGTTCCAGGATCCCGAGAGTGCCCGGGTGTTTTCCGACCGCGCCGACGCGCTGCCCAGCACGCTCATGGCGACGCCGATCGATCGCTCGTGGCTCTTTGTACGCGGTCGCACTCCCGAACAGGTCGAGCGCTTTAGGCTCGAAGACCATCCGCTCTACGGGGAGCTGCCCGAGGCGCAGCGAGGCCATGCGGAGGCCGAGATCTAGGCGCAGGGTTCTCGCAGCGCGCGGCGTCCCGGCGATGTTCCACAAAGGCCGTGCGCCCCGGGGCCACGGCAAAGCAAAGGGGCCCGCATCCGATGGGATACGGGCCCCTGGCTATAAGGCGCGATGCGTTAACAGCAGCGACTACTTGCGGTGAGCGCGGTAGAACTCGATGAGCGCCTGGGTCGAAGCGTCCTGCTCGGCCTTGGCGGCGTCGTCGTGGAAGGCCGGGGTGATCTGCTTGGCAAGCTGCTTGCCCAGCTCGACGCCCCACTGGTCGTAGGAGTCGATGCCCCAGACCGTGCCCTCGACAAACGTGATGTGCTCGTACAGGGCGATGAGCTCGCCGAGCGCAAACGGGGTCAGCGTGTCGCCGAAGATCGAGGTCGTCGGGCGGTTGCCCTCAAAGCAACGGGCCGGGACGATCTGCTCGGGCGTGCCCTCGGCACGAACCTCGTCGGCCGTCTTGCCAAAGGCGAGCGCCTTGGTCTGGGCCAGGAAGTTGCCCAGGAACAGCTCATGCACGTCCTGGCCGCTATCGGTCGCAGGGTTGGCGGTATTGGCGAAGGCGATGAAATCGGCCGGAACCACCACGGTGCCCTGGTGCAGCAGCTGGTAGAAGGCATGCTGGCCGTTGGTGCCGGGCTCGCCCCAGAAGATCTCACCGGTGTCGGAGGTCACGGCGCTGCCGTCCCAGCGGACATGCTTGCCGTTGGACTCCATGGTGAGCTGCTGCAGGTAGGCCGGGAAGCGGTGCAGATACTGGCAGTACGGAAGCACGGCGTGGCTCTTGGAACCGAAGAAGTTGACGTACCAGACGTTGAGCAGACCCATCAGCGCGACGGCATTGTTCTCGAGCGGCGTGTTGCAGAAGTACTCGTCGATGGCGTGGAAGCCCTCGAGGAACTGCTGGAAGCGCTCGGGGCCGAGCACGACGATCAGCGACAGGCCCACGGCGGAGTCGACAGAATAGCGGCCGCCGACCCAGTTCCAGAAACCGAAGGCGTTTGCGGGGTCGATACCGAAGGCCTCAACCTTCTCGAGTGCGGTGGAAACGGCGACAAAGTGCTTTGCCACGGCCTCGGCGTTCTGCTCATCGGAACCGTCAATGGCACCCTGAGCTTTGAGCTGCTCGAGCATCCAGGTCTTGACCTCGCGAGCGTTGGTGAGGGTCTCGAGCGTGGTGAAAGTCTTGGAAACGATGATCACGAGCGTGGTCTCGGGATCGAGGCCCTTGAGCTTCTCTGCCTGATCGTTGGGGTCAATGTTGGAGATGTAACGGCAGTCGATACCGGCGTCGGCGTAGGGGCGCAGAGCCTCGTAAGCCATGACCGGGCCCAGGTCGGAGCCGCCGATGCCGATGGACACCAGATGCTCGATCTTCTTGCCGGTAACGCCCTTCCACTCACCGGAGCGCACGCGCTCGGCGAAGGCATACATGCGGTCGAGGACCTCGTGCACGTCGGCGACGACGTCCTGGCCGTCGACGATGAGCTGGCCCTTCTCGCTTGCCGGGCGGCGCAGCGCGGTGTGCAGGACGGCGCGGTCCTCGGTGGTGTTGATGTGCTCGCCGGAAAACATGGCGTCGCGGCGCTCCTCGAGCTTCACCTCGCGGGCAAGATCGCACAGCAGCTTGACGGTCTCATCGGTCACCAGGTTCTTGGACAGATCGAAGTGCAGGTCACCAGCGTCAAAGCTCAGCTTGTTCACGCGCTCGGCATCGGCGGCGAACCAGGCCTTGAGGTCGATACCTTCGGCCTCGAGCTTCTCCTGATGAGCCTCGAGCGCCTTCCAAGCGGCAGTCGACGTAGCATCGATAGGTGCGGCAACAGTTGCCATAAAGTCCTCCTCAGCATACGGGCGCACGCCTCCATGCGCCCGGACATTCAGATGCCACTATTCTAGCGCAGGTCAAGACTACAATCAGCGAGCGTTGCCAATCCGCCCTCAAACGGCGACCGACCAAAAAGGGACAGGTTTTGACGATGTCCGCGCAAGCCGGTATTATCGAACATGTATTCGATAAGAACATGTGTTTGATGGGAGGACGCGTGGGGCACGAGCGTCACACCTACATCTGCATCGACCTTAAGACGTTCTATGCCAGCGTCGAGTGCGTCGACCGAGGCCTCGACCCCCTCACTACGCGCCTGGTCGTTGCCGACGAATCGCGCGGACGAACGACCATCTGTCTCGCCATCACGCAGGCTATGAAGGACCTCGGAATACACAACCGCTGCCGTCTGTTCGAGATTCCCGACGGCATCGACTACATCAAGGCCGTACCGCGTATGCAGCACTACATGGAGGTGTCGGCGCAAATCTACGGCATCTATCTGGAATACGTCAGCCCCCAGGACGTGCACGTCTACTCAATTGACGAGTGCTTTATCGACGTGACGCCCTATCTGGACCTCTATCACACCGATGCGAAAGGGTTCGCCTGCATGTTGCGCGATGAGGTCTTGACGCGCACCGGCATCACGGCGACGGTCGGCATCGGCCCCAACCTATTCCAGGCCAAGGTTGCACTTGATATCACCGCCAAGCACGTGCCCAGTCGCATCGGCAAACTCGACGATGAGGTCTTTCGCAAGGAGATCTGGCCCCATCGCCCCATCACCGACATCTGGGGCATCGGCCCCGGCGTGGCGGCCCGTCTCGAGAAATACGGTGTCTATGACCTGATGGGCGTCGCCGCACTCGACGAGAACCTGCTCTACGACGAACTCGGCGTTAATGCCGAATATCTCATCGACCACGCCTTCGGGCGCGAGCCGACAACCATCGCCGATATCCAAGCCTATCGCCCGCAGGCAACTTCGACCACCACAGGACAGGTGCTCTCGAAGGGTTATGCCTACGAGCAGGCCTACACCGTCTTGCGCGAGATGGTCGACAACGCCGTGTTGGACTTAGTCGATAAGCACGTGGTGTGCGACAGCATCTCGCTCTTTGTAGGCTACGCGAGCGAGCGCGCCGACATACGCCGCCTCGACGCCAGCGGCACAGCGCAATATGTAGACGGATGCGGGCATTTGCGTTCGAGCACGTCGAGCATCGAACCCGCCGCAACCGCCGGCCCCGAGCTCGCACCCCGTGCGCCCAAGCCCGTCCAGCGAGATGACGAACGGCGCCGCCTGGTGCGCGAGGCGCAGGCAATCGATGGCATCTTTGTGGGAGAGCATGGCGGCAAACCGCGCGGTGGCTATGCCGCACTCTTTGCACACTCTAACGCTTCGCGAAAGCTGCCCGAGCGCACCAATTCGTTTAAGAAGATCATGGGCTATTTCGATGAGCTCTGGGCGCAGACCGTCGATCCCAAACGACCGGTCAAACGCATCAACCTAGGATTTGGCAATCTGGTGCCCGAGGAATTTGCCACCATCGATCTATTTAGCGATGTTAAGGCCGATGAGCGCGAGCGCGACCTGGCGCGCGCCGTCCTGGCCGTGAAGGGCAAGTACGGCAAGAACGCCCTGGTCAAAGGATTGAGCTTTACCGCTGGCGCCACCGCACGCGAACGCAACGACCAAGTTGGAGGACACCGTGCCTAAACCCAAACAACAGCCCGTGCGCCCGCCGACCGCCTTCGAGCGCCTGGCGGACCCCGAGGGCAGACGCCGCGCCGCCGACCCCAAGCTCACTGCCAACGGTGCCGTGCGCGCCAACCGCGCCGCACAGTTTATGCCCTTTGCCGCCCTCACGGGATACTACGAACTCGTGCGCAAGCAGGAAATCACCGTCGAACCAAAATGCGAACTCACGGAAGAAAAAGCCCTCGAGCTTTCGAAAAAGCTCGAGGGCCTCAAACGCGGCGACCTGGTGCGCGTCACCTATTACGATATGTACGGCTATCGTAGCCGCACGGGCATTCTCGACGAAGTGTTACCCGCATTCAAGCTGCTCAAACTCAGGGATATCGCCATCGACTTCGACGATATCAAAAACATCGAGCTGCGCGGACGCGCCTAGCGACAAGAACGCTTGCGCAAGACGAGGGCAATGCCAAGCACCGCGGCAGCTGCAACCAGCAATCCCAAGACCAGCGTGAGGGTCGAGTCGCCAGCGTGAGGCAGCGAGCCGTCCTTCGGAGTCTTCTTAGTGGCCGTCGTGACGGTGGTCGTGGTGCTGCTCGACTGGTCGTTGCCGCCCGTCTGGCTGCCACCAGGCTGATCGCCGCCACCCGGCTGCGAAGGATTGGTGGGTTTCGTCGGATCCGGAGTACCGGGATCAATCGGATTCTCCGAATTCTCCTTGCGCTGGATCCAAACCTGGCAGCCATAGAACGGGTTGGCGGTACCAAGGCACAGACCCTGGTTGGTCACCGCAAAGGTGCGCAGACCATGGTTATACGGATCGTTAAAGCCATTGGTCGTCAGCGTCGTAAAGTTCACGCCGTCCTCGGTCACATACATATCAAAGCCGCGCTCGGCATCGCGCAGGTAGTACATGCACGTAAGGACACTCTGCAACTTCTTGAGGTTCTCCGCACTCAGCAGCTTATCGAGCGCATCCTGAATATCGCCCGGCAGCTCGGTGCCATAGGCATCCTCGTACTGCTGCTTCAGGCTCTCATAGCTATCGAGCATGTCCTGATACTGGTCGGCAAAGGACTTGAAGTACGCGATCTCGCCATCGATCTTCTGGACATAAGCGGCGTCGTCCTCAAAGTCCTGGGACATCGTCGAGGCCTGATCGCAAAGATCGCCCGTGGCATCCTCCAGCGCATCGCTTAGATCGCCAAAGCCCTTAGCAACCTCGGTCTTCTCGTCATCGACATCGACGGCCTCGTTTGAATCATCAACCTCGGCAGCTTCGTTCGAATCATCGACCTCGACGGCCTCGTTTGAATCATCGTCCGCAAGCGTGTTCACGGGAACGATGGGGTCGTCAGGCGATTTCTTGTCGAGCAGGTGATCGAGCAGGTCCCTAAGGCGCTGAACCTGAGAGTTCCACTCCTCGGGCGTCATATCGATAATGTCGCCATTGGAGAACTGGCCGATCGGCTCGAGCAGGCTCGCGGTATCAAAGGTACCGATATACAGCTTGCCGTCGAACTTCTGCATGCGCCAAATGTACTGGTTCTCGTTTCGGCCAAAGCCCGAAGCCAGGCCGGAAAGAGGGCCGTTGCCATTCTTCTCGGAGAACATCTCGGTGGGATCGCCAACGACGAGCTCCATGTTCTCGTTCTTGTCCATGCGATAGATGTTAACCGACTGCTCAAGATTGGCATTCACAAACGAGCAGTCAACGCCGCCCATGCCGCTCTTGCCGCCCTCTTCGGTGTTGGACTTGTTGAACAGGATGCGCTCGAGAGCAATCTCCTCGTCGTTGTATTCACCGATATAGAGGTAGTCGTTGTAGACGATGAGGTTGGCAGCACCAGAACGGGTGCGGGCAGGATCGATGCCAAAGCAGTACTTTGCACCGTCCGCCTTATCGCCAACAATGGGAGTCCACTCATATCTGCCTTCGGCGTTCTTGTCGCCACGGACCATGGCAAACGACTGCATGGAATTGTCATCGGGAGCGTTCTCAGGCGTACCGGTGCAGATGGTGGCATAGAGATGGCCATTGTACGAGACCATATCCCAAATGGCGCCGCCGTAGATGCTGTCCTTATAGCGAATCGCCGGATAGTTAAATAGCGTGCCCGAGTTGGCAATCTCGGTGAAGCTAGCCTGGCCCTTCGAGGGGTCAGACGACGTCAGGATTGTCGACACAAAATTACCGTACGCGTCTTTACCCACATTGCTGATGACGAGCTGGCCATCATGGACGCACATGCCGCGGATACCGGTAGAAATGCCCTGCTGGTAGGCATCGCGGTAATCGTCCGCGCTCGAAAGGCCCTGATAGACAACTTTCCAATCATCCGTCTTAGGATCGATCTCATATACAGCAGGCAGGCCGCTTTTGCCGCCATTGGTCCTGACGCTACCGCAGAAATAGAGCTTGCCCTTATAGCTCACGGCGTTACGGAACAAAGGAGCGACGCCGTTGAGCGAATCAGAGAGCAGCAGCTTGGTCTCACCGGTCTTGGTATTGATCTTGACCAAGATACCGCCGCTGTCCTTGTCGGCCGTGCCGTCCTCCTTCTTCTGTCCATAGAAGAAGGTGCCGTTAAACATGGCCTCCAGCGTCAGGCGCATGGTCTCGGCATCAAAGGAATCGCCCAGCGTGCCGTTCATGAGCGTCAGCGTGTTGCCCATCGCCGCATAGCAGGTGCCCACATAAAGCCAGTCACCATAGCTCGCAGCCGCCCAAGTGTAGCTCTGGCCGCGATCGCCTTCGTTGTTGGCCGTATTACCATCGGCGCCCGGAACGGCAACGGCACCGTTACCCTGGTAGTCGACGATGCCATCCGGCTGCGACGTTCCTACCGTAGGATGCGAGAGCTTCTCAAAGGAATACCCATTTCCCGCATTGTAGGTAACGGCACCCGAAGCATCTTCGGCGTGCGCCGGCAGCGGCGATACCAAGATAGCGGCAAGCGCTGCCACCAAGCCAAGTGTTCCCACTCATCTCATAAGGCTATAGCCTCCCCTGTCCTTAAGCCCAGTTTTAGCATTCTTCATTTTTGTCCACGGTTAATTGCAATCTGAGCACAACAATAATCAGCGTATAAATATACACCTGTAATTTTTTGGACGGGTTAATAGATGCTCAATTGTCAACGAATTCCGCGCGAACCGTCACCAAACTCCACTTTTGCCGCATCTAAAGGTTATTTTTTGCACAAATTTTTGGATGCCGATAGTCACAATGAGCAGGCGGCCGGTATCCGCCGGAGAGGGCAACGCCTACATTTTCATAACGTAATAGCCCGCGCCCCTCACCGCCGTCTCGAGTGTGTCGAGATCAACCGGGCGCTTCGAGCGTACGCGCGCCGTGCGGTCCGCATACGTCACCGTAGCCCACACGCCATCAAGCGCATTGAGGGCATTCGTCACATTCCGAGCGCATCCGTCGCAGCTCATGCCGCCGATAAGCAGCTCCTCACGATAGGGGTAGTGGGACTCGTCGGTGTCTGCCACCACAACCTTCTTGGCTTTCTTGCCGCTCGCGCCATCACTGCAACAACTCTTTCCATGCGTCGACGCCGCAATGCGACGCAGTCCAAAAAACATGCCGACGGCAATGACGGCCAGCACGATGAGATTCGCAGGGTTGAGCAAGTCACTCATGCGTTCCCCTTTCAAGTAGCCCTATCTAGATACCCCCATGGGGTGTTCCCATCTTAACCCAAAATCATGTCCGTTCGGTCAATTAGTTTCCCTCTTCAAACTTTTTAGTTGACCAAGGCTTACTTTCGTGTATAAGTTTTCCTAGGCTAACAAGTGAGGGATCGAAAGGGGCAACGTGACTCGAACCATCGACATCCCAACATACCAAACGGCTGTCGTGCGCAACTGCTCCCCTACGCTCGCAGGTATCAAGCCGGCTTCGCTCTTTACCTATCCCGGCGTTTACGCCAACCAAAACGGAAAACTCGGCATCGCTCAAATCGAAGAGCGACGCTCTCGCCTGCTCGCCGTCATAGCCCAATGCAACCGCGAGCTCCAGCCGCTCGGGATCCATATGAGCGTTTTGGTCTGGCGCCCCTGCGGAGCGCTCGTCTATGTGTACCGACCTGCGGACCTTATGCGATATCTCTCCGACCCCCGCGCCGCGACGGCTCTTGTCGCCGAAGGATACGATGTCCACAACCTGCCCGCATCCCTGGTGCATCTCGCCGCGCGCATCACGCTGGCAAGCAGCAATGCCGCAGAAAGCGCCTATGACAGCAGTGTCTGCGCACTCGCGCGAAATAGGCACTGCGATACGGGGTACACGTGCGAGTTCCCCCACGAAATTGGCTATTTTTTGGGCTATCCCTACGAAGATGTCCATCAGTTTATCGTCCAACACGGCGAAAACTATAAGGTCTTTGGCGCCTGGAAGGTATACACGAACGTCGAACAGGCGCTTACGACCTTTGACTCCTATCGCGCATGCACGCAATACCTTACCCATATCTATCAGCAGGGCCACAGCCTGGCAAAACTTGCCCAGGCAGCCCGATAGAACATACAAACCGCGGCCGCACGCCGCACAACCGAAAGGACTCAATATGAGCAAGATCGCCGTCGTCTACTGGAGCGGCACGGGCAATACCGAGGCCATGGCAAACCTCGTCGCCGAAAGCGCCACGTCCGCGGGGGCCGAGACTGAGGTCATCCCCTGCGCCGACTTCTCTGCCGACAAGGCCGCCGAATATGATGCCTTCGCCTTCGGCTGCCCCGCCATGGGCTCCGAGGAGCTTGAGTATGACGAGTTTCAGCCTATGTGGGACGAGGTCAAGGAGACCCTCGGCGACAAGAAGGTCGTCCTCTTTGGCTCCTATTCGTGGGCCGAGGGCGAGTGGATGGACAACTGGAAGGCCGACGCCGACGAGGCCGGAGTCAACGTCGTGGACTCCGTCATTTGCTACGATGCGCCCGACGATGAGGGCGAGGCGGCCTGCCGTGCCCTTGGCGCCGAGCTGGCCTAGCAGCACCACCGAGCCCGACAGAAGGGGCTCACGCTACATTATCGACATCCCAACAAAAAACGGGACTGGATTCATGTCCAGCCCCGTTTTCTGTAATGCCAGCCGCATGAACCAGCTACGAGATATTGCCCAAGAACGCCTTGGTGCGCTCGCTCTTGGGGTGGTCGAAGACCTCGCTCGGCGTACCCTCTTCCACAATGACGCCGCCGTCCATAAAGACGACGCGGTCGGCGACATCGCGGGCAAAGCCCATCTCGTGGGTCACCACGATCATGGTCATACCGTCACGTGCCAGGTCGCGCATGACGCCCAGGACGTCGCGGACAAGCTCGGGGTCAAGCGCCGACGTGGCCTCGTCAAAGAGCATCACGTGTGGATTCATCGACAGGGCGCGGGCGATGGCCACGCGCTGCTGCTGACCGCCCGAAAGCTGACTCGGCATAAAATCGATGCGCTCGGCCAGACCGACCTTGGTGAGCTCCTCGACGGCGATCTTCTCGGCCTCTTCCTTGCTGCGCTTGAGCACCTTTTGCTGCGCAAGCATGACGTTCTTTTTGACCGACAGGTGCGGGAACAGGTTGAACTGCTGAAAGACCATGCCCAGGTGCGTACGCACTTTGTTGAGGTCGACACCCTTGGCGCACACATCCACGCCCTCAACGATAATCGAGCCACTCGTGGGATGCTCCAAACGATTGATGCAGCGAAGCATCGTCGACTTGCCCGAGCCCGAGGGGCCCAAGACCACAACGACCTCACCCTTGTGCACATCCAGATCGATATCGCGCAGGACCACGTTGTCGCCAAAGGCCTTCTGGAGATTCTTGATGCTGACGACGACCTCGTTCGAGTTATTGGTTTCGCTCATGCCAGGACCTCCTTACAGACCGGCGATATGATCGGCGGGCGTGGCGACAACCTGCCCAGCGCTCTTGTTGGGACGCTTTTTCTTGGTCTCGGTCGTCCCCAAAAGCCTCGCCTCAAGACCGCTCACCAAGCGCGCAAGCGGCAGGGTAATAACCAGATAGAACAGGGCGGCAACCACATACGGCGTAATGGAGCCCGTCGTGGCCACGATGGTACGGGCGTTCATGACGATCTCGACCACGCCCACGGCGGCGAGCAGCGACGTATCCTTGTAGAGCAGGATAAACTCGCTGGTCAACGTAGGCAGAACATTGCGGAACGTCTGCGGAATCATAACGTAGAGTAGTGTCTGGAAGGCATTCATGCCCAGCGAGCGAGCAGCCTCGTTTTGACCCTTAGGAATCGACTGAATACCGGCACGGAAGATCTCGCACAGATACGCAGACGAGTTCATGGCCATGACGATGACGCCCAGGACATAATCATCCACCTTGACGCCGGCCAGTGGCAGGCCAAAGAACGCGATATAGATCTGCAGGAACGCCGGCGTGCCGCGGATGATATTCACGTAGATGCCGGCAAGGCAGCGCAGGATGCGCGACTTGGAGATGCGCATGAGCGACAACGCAAAACCGAAGGGAATTGCCAACGGGAACGCCACAAGCACGATCGAGAGCGACATGAGGAAGCCCTTGAAGACGATCGGCAGGCTCTGGACCAAAATAACCGGGTTCAGGAACAGGCGGAGGAACATATTTGAGTTCCACGCCTCGATCCACGGCTGCTCCTTAAGGTCGGCCAGGAAGTTATCGAATGCCGTCACGCCCTTGATCTCCACCGACGGAATCTTGGAGATCTTCTTGGTCGAGCCGTCAGCCAAGATGTAGGTTCCGCTAAAGGCCTCGTCGCCGCCCTCGACGGGGAACGTCACGCCGTAAACCTCGACACGGAAAAAGCCGCCGGCAGGCGCCGTCTCGCCAAAGTCGATCTTGAGCGTCTGGCCATCGGCCTTGCACGTGGGCTTCATGGGCGTACGGTCCATGAGGTCCTCGCCCGAGAGCATCGTCAATCGCGTGTCATCGGTACCAAACGTCGCGCCGTCGACAAACGTCAGCGAAAGACCGCTCAGCTCCTCGTCGGCATCGGCCTGAACTTCCCAGGTAATGCGCGTCTCGGTGCCGCCGACCACAGCGCTGCCCGAACCGGTATTGGGTCGGGCGGTAATCTTTGCGGTCTCAAGCGCCTGGGCGGTCGTGGGCGCATATGCCCCCGCGCACACCAGCGCGAGCGCCACGGCCATGACGCAGGCTAGCTTTTGGAGCAAGGCGGACAGTGAAAAACGCTGCTCTGTGGCCCCTTTGTTCAATCGAGACAAGGTGGCTCCTATCGTAGAAGTTGCCGGCAAAACAAGACGGAAACGCGGTCCGTCGAGAGAAGCGCAAAGGCCCTCTCCGCAAAACGGAAAGGGCCCGCACGCAATCAAGCATTAATTTACTTGATGCTGTACTTAGCCATGAGGGCGTCAACGGTACCGTCGTCGGTCAGGTCCTTGATGGCCTGGTTGATGTCGTCCTTGAGCTTGGTGTTGCCCTGGTTGATGGCGATGGCGTACTCCTCGCCGGTGCTAATCTGCTTGATGGTCTGGCAGGTGTTGAACTGCTCGGCGGTCAGCTGGCTGGCAACGGAGCGGTTGGTGACTACTGCGTCGCCCTTATCGGACTGCAGGGCGCTGAAGCACTCGGTGGCGTCCTTGTAGGGAACAATCTTGGCCTTGGGGAAGTTCTCCTGGGCAAAGGCCTCGGCGGTCGAGCCAGACTGGACGATGATGGTAGCGTCGGCGTTGTTGAGCTTCTCGCTGAAGTTGTCGGCCGTGATGTCGGTGTTATCGACCTTGGTCACGATAGCCTGATCGTCCATGTAGTAAGAGTCGGAGAAAGTGACTTCCTTCTCACGCTCGGGCGTGTCAGTGATAGCCGCGATGGCGACGTCGTACTTGGCGCCCGAAGCGACGCCCGGAACCAGCGTGTCGAAGTCGTTGTTGACGTACTCGACATCCAGACCCAGCTTATCGCCGATAGCCTTAATGAGTTCAAGGTCAAAGCCCTGGTAGTCGCCGTTGTCATCCTTGTACTCAAACGGCGCGTACTCGGCAGAGGTGCCGACGGTGAGCGTACCGTCCTTGACGAGCGCGTACTCCTTGGAGCCGTCGACCTTCTCGACCTTAGCGTCGTCAGAGCTGCTGGAACTGGCATCAGAACCAGAGGTGGCGTTGGACGAGCCGCAGCCCGTCAGTGCAAGAGCGAGCGCCATGGCGCCCGTGGCGGCAAATGCACCAAGCTTCTTGAGCTTCATAATCAGTCTCCTTCCAGTGACCCCATTTGATTCAGAGGTCTGCAAAAACTGTTGGTTATTATGCACCCGCTTGGAAGAATCCGCAATTAGAAAACTGATTGAAACAAACCCATAACGTGAATGGAGCACTCCACTTTATGACAGTCATCACTGCTGCAATGACCTTAACAATTTGATTTCAGCCGCATAACCTGCAAGTTCGTTCGGTGTCTCCAAAATGAATGGCAATGCGCGCAAGCGGCCATTCGATACAATATTCTGCATAACCTGCATACCGCCGCCAAACTCTTCGCTACCCAGGTAACCCTTACCGATGCATTCGTGGCGGTCCTTATGGGCGCCGCAGGGGTTCTTGGAGTCATTGATATGCACGGCGCGCAGGCGCTCGATACCCACCACACGATCGAACTCGTCGAGCACGCCTTCAAGATCGTGGACGATGTCGTAGCCGGCGTCATTCACATGGCAGGTGTCCAAGCAAACGCCCAACTTGGCCGACAGCTCGGGGCACTTGTCGGCAACGCCCTGGATGATGAGTGCCAGTTCCTCAAAGCTGCGGCCCACCTCGGTGCCCTTGCCGGCCATGGTCTCGAGCAGCACCGTCGTCTGCTGCCCCTCAAACATCACCTGGCACAAGGTGTCGACGATCATCTGAATGCCGGCATCGGTCCCCTGCCCCACATGCGCGCCGGGGTGGAAGTTGTAGTAGTTGCCGGGCAGCGCTTCCATGCGCCGCAGGTCCTCCGCCATGGCCTCCAAGGCAAACTCGCGCGCCCGCTCTTTGGCCGAGCAGGGGTTATAGGTATACGGGGCATGAGCCACAAGCGGGCCAAAATCGTTCTGTTCCATAAGCTCGCGCAGGGCGGCCACGTCATCCATGTCAAGGTCTTTCGCCTTGCCGCCGCGCGGGTTGCGCGTAAAGAATGCAAAGGTATTGGCGCCAATTGACAACGCCGTCTCCCCCATCGCCCGATAGCCCTTCGTCGTGGATAGATGACACCCAATCGTCAGCATCTCCAGCTCCCCCTCATCAGTTGCGGTGAAATAGTTCCTGTTTGGCCCCTATTCTGCCGCAAACAGGAACTATTCCACCGCAACTTATAAAAGGGGCATCAGAGATGCGGGCCACCAAGCACCACGGTCGCCGGCGTCATGATCCCCTACGCGTCAGCGCCAAGTCCTAGAGGGCTAGACGGATTGCATCGATAATGCGCGCGCAGCGCTGTGTGGCGGCAAGGGGCATGACGGGACTCTCGAGTTTCCCCGCCCGGATGAGCTGGGTCGCATGCTGGATTTCGCCGTAGAAATCATCGACCTCAAACGGGGCATTTATTTCGAGCATTCGTCCGTCGGAGTACCTCACATGGGCGAGCTCGGGGCGATGGAGGCGCTCGATTTCCAACGAACCCCGCTCGCAGGCAATCGTTAAGCGGCTTTCATATGCTGCTTTGCCGTCACACACCATATGAATGGGTATACCGCCGACGCTCATATGGACCTCGTCGGCCCAATCGACGCGGCCGCCCGATACGTCACGCCAGCGAACTTCATGGGACGAAACCTCGCACGCGCCCGCAAGCAGATCCTCAAACCACCCGACTGCATAGCAGCCCATGTCATATAGACAGCCACCCTGCAACGGATCGAGTAGATAACTCGAAGGGGACTCACCATAATCGAGTTTTTGCACGCTTTCGATCGAAACGATACGGCCGAGCTCGCCCGACGCAAGCAAGCCCTTCACGCGAGTACGCATCGGACAAAACCGATTTTTCATCGCCTCCATAAACGGCACACCGCACTCACGGGAAACGGAGGCGATCGCATGGGCCTCTTCTTCATTCAAAACGGCCGGCTTTTCGCACAGTACGGCCTTTCCCGCGCGCAGTGCCCGACAGACCCAATGCGCATGCATGCCATGCGGAAGAGCCAAGTAGATTGCGTCGACATCGGGGTCGGCAATCAGCGCATCATAAGCCGCATCGCCGTTATCGTCGACCGAGGCATGGCCATGCGCAACATCAATCGAAAACGCTCGGCAAAATTCCTCGACATGTGCAGGAGTGCGGCCGGCCGCAGCCACCAGCCGTGCCCCGTCGACCTTCTTGAGCGACGATGCAAATCGATGCGAAATGTGTCCAGCGCCCAAAACGCCCCAACGAACCTCACGCAAATCATCACATGAATCCCGATGGCCCACGACAGCCCCCTTCAGTTGCGGTGAAATAGTTCCTGTCGATGCCTTATTCTGCCGCAAGCAGGAACTATTCCACCGCAAGTTATAAAAGGGTCACGAGGGGCGCGTTTTGCCGAAGGCCTTAAGCACCGCCGTCACGGGGCCAGGCTGAAAACGGCGGCGTACGTCGTCCAAGCGCCCGGGGATATCGATATGCTGTGGGCAATGCCGCGCGCATTTGCCGCACTTGACGCAATTGCTCACCAGCTTGGGCTCGTTCGTCCGCACCGCGCTCGCCGTAAAGTATTGAGACAGCCCCGTAAACCAGCTGTGCGCATAGCTTGCGTTGTAGGCAGCAAAACACCCAGGGATATTGATGCCTTTAGGACACGGCATGCAATAGCCGCATCCCGTGCAGGGCACGCGATTCGATTTTTCAAACTCCCTCAGCACGCGTGCGATGGCATCGAGCTGAGCAGCCGTCATCGAATCCGGCAGGGCCCGATCGGCCAACGCCGCGTTCTCATCCACTTGCGCGGTATCGGTCATACCCGAAAGCAGCATCGTCACCTGAGGATGGTTCCACACCCACGAAAGCCCCCAGGCGGCCGGAGTGCGCAAATGCGGGTCACGGGCGCCATCGAGCACAGCGCGTGCCCGCGGCGGAAGTTTGCCCGCTAGACGACCGCCCAGCAGTGGCTCCATCACAAACACCGCAAGACCGCGCTCCGCAGCCGCCATGAGTCCTGCCGTTCCCGCTTGGTAACGCTCGCCGGCATAGTTGTACTGGATCTGGCAAAAATCCCAGTCATATGCGTCAAGCACCGTCAGGAAATCCGCCGCGCTGCCGTGATACGAAAAACCAATCTGGCGAATGCGCCCCGCCGCCTTTTGACGCGCGATCCAGTCCTCGATGCCCAACGCCACCACACGTTCCCACTGGGCGGGCGAGGTAATGTTGTGCATAAGGTAATAGTCGATACGGTCGGTCCGCAGCCGACGCAGCTGCTCATCAAAGAAACGGTCGAAATCCCCCGTGCATACACACGAGGCGTGCGGCAACTTAGTCGCCAGCAACACCCGGTCGCGCAGCCCCAAGCGCTCAAGTGAGGCGCCCACGCACACCTCATTACCGGGATAGAGGTACGCGGTATCCAGATAATTAATCCCCTGCTCCACCGCACGGGAGATGATGGCATCGGCTGTCTTCGCATCCGGATGGCCCGGCGCACCGGGAAACCTCATACAGCCCAGGCCCAGAGCAGATATTCGGTTACCACTTTTGGAGTCAACGCGGTATTGCACGGACCCTCCCTTCGCCATCAGCGCTCGGCAAGGCGAAACACAATGGTCACGCGGCCGAAACATCGTGGAATCGCAATCGAGAACGTATCGTAACGCAGCAGAAATCGAGCTGTCACGGCACCGCATTAACATCAGCAAAAAGCCCGATGAAAGGAGCCACCCATGCCCGCGCTCGACCTTTGGAACCTCGCATCCCAGCTCAAAAGTACCGATTATCGCTGGGTTGACCTCACCCACACGCTCTCGTGCGACACCCCGCACTGGTTTGGCTTTGAGCCGTGAGTTCCCATGCGTTTGTTTTTCTAAATACGGCTATCCGGCACACGCAACATGCTCCGGCAACACCAGAGTTGAGGCTAACTTTAAGACCCCACGATCTCGTCCTCATCATCGCGACAAAGGACGACGCCGGCGCTTCCCAGCGCAGCGACAGCAATCAGAGCCCCCACAACGACAGGAGCAGCTCCGCACGAGCCCTGCATGCCCGCGACAAGCGCGGCCGTAGGACCAAGACAACCCAGTGCAAGTGCGACGGCGGCAATAGCGATATCTCGAGCGTTCATGGGACCACTTCCTCCACGGGAAAGACCTTGCTTCTCATGACTTAGTGTGCCCCGCGCCCATATGCCCAACGTAGTGCCACGGTAAGGGCTCTGTTAACCCAAGCGCATATATAAAACAGGCGCCTTTACGTTGCCCGAAAGCTCGGTAAAGACGCCCGTCAGTCGCATCAAATCGGTGCCGAAAGATTACCAACCGGTGTAGTAATCGGTAGTTCCGGCTGCGCAGCCCGAATCGTAGACCTTGCACTCGCCCTTAGAGCCCGTAAAAGTCGAGCCCTGGGCCTTATCGCCCGCAGCCACGACGTAGTAGCCGTCAGAATCACGCCAAAAGCCCTCGGAATCCTGCGTCCACTCGCCCGTGCGGTGATGGTACAACACATTGCTGCTGTAGTAGGTCTCACGGCGGCCATTGTAGTTGTTAACGCCACCGGAGCGCGTCAGGCCCGAGCCGTTCGCATAGAAAGCAGCGGCAACGTAAGACGAACCGTAACCGGCGTTGTAATACGAAGCCTGAGCGGCCGCGGCCGCGGCCTCGGCGGCCTCAAGCTCAAGCGCCTCGCGCTTAGCATCCTCGAGCGTGGCGCGCAACTCATCGAGCCCGGTCGACTTGGCGTCGACCTCCTCCATCGTCAAAAGGCTGCCCGTGCCGTCAATGCACTCATTAAGCACGGCACGCTCGTCATCGGTGGCGTAGTCGCCATACATGTTCATGATAATTTGGGCGCGAACTTCCAAAGAGTCGCGCTTGGCCTCCATAGAGGCGTTCCACTCCTGCATGGAGCCAAAACCGTCGCCGCGATAATCGACGGGCTGCATCAGCGTCGTCTCGGAGGACGGGGACCCAACCGCGTCGGACAGCGTGGCCGCGTGGGCCTCGGTTGCGCCGGCACCCACCAAAAGCGCCACAGCAAGCGTGGCAGAAAGGGCGGCGGCCTTCGGTTTTCGTGAATCGATCCTCATGTAGCTGGAAACCTCCGTAGTGCGTTTTTGCTGCGTTTAAGCTGCGTGTGATTCGATCGCGCTGCATAGTACCCCGAGCAATTCGCGACCTGCGGTTTTTCTCAAAAGGTGCACGTCATTTGCGTAAAACTCACATTCACTTAACAGGAGTTTTCCATATCTAGATTGGATATTCGACGCTAAAAGACCTGTTTTTTAGGCATTCCTATGCAAAAAGGCGTCTGCGCAAACATTGTTCGCACAGACGCCTTGAGCAGGCATTTTATGCAGTTATACCTATCGAGTCGCAAGGGGTCCTTGCACAAGTCGCCTTACTCGTCCAGCGCGGCGAAGGCCTGCTTCAGATCCCAAATGATATCCTCGGCGTTCTCGGTACCGATAGAAAGACGGATCGTGGAGGGCGTGATGTTCTGCTCGGCGAGCTCCTCGGCAGAGAGCTGGGAGTGCGTGGTGGTAGCCGGGTGCACGACGAGCGACTTGACGTCGGCCACGTTGGCGAGCAGCGAGAACACCTGCAAGTGGTCGATGAACTTCCATGCAGCCTCCTGGCCGCCCTTAATCTCGAAGGTGAAGATCGAGGCACCACCGTTGGGGAAATACTGCTTGTAGAGCTCATGGTCGGGGTGCTCAGGCAGGCTCGGGTGGTTCACCTTGGCGACGTGGCTGTCACAAGCCAGGAACTCAACGACCTTCTTGGTGTTCTCGACATGGCGGTCGACGCGCAGTGACAGGGTCTCGGTGCCCTGGAGCAGGATCCAGGCGTTAAACGGGCTAATGCAGGCGCCCTCGTCACGCAGCAGGATGGCGCGGACATAGGTCGCGAAGGCGGCAGGGCCGGCAGCCTCGGCAAACGAGACGCCATGGTAGGAGGGATTGGGCTCGGCGATCTGCGCATACTTGCCGCTCGCCTTCCAGTCAAAGTTGCCGCCATCGACAATCACGCCGCCCAGCGAGGTACCGTGACCGCCAATGAACTTGGTCGCGGAGTGGACGACGATATTGGCGCCATGCTCCAGCGGACGGAACAGATACGGGGTGCCGAAGGTGTTATCGACAACAACCGGCAGGCCATGCTTCTTGGCAATCTCGGAGATGGCGTCGATGTTGGGGATGTCGGAGTTGGGGTTGCCGAGCGTCTCGAGATAGATGACCGTGGTGTTGTCCTTGATGGCACCCTCGACCTCGTCCAGGTTGTGGGCGTCGACAAAGGTGGTCTCGACACCAAACTGGGAGAGCGTGTGCTCCAGCAGGTTGTAGGAGCCACCGTAGATGGTCTTCTGAGCCACCACGTGGTCACCGGCTTGGGCAAGAGCCTGCAGGGTATAGGTGATGGCAGCAGCACCGGAGGCGACGGCAAGACCTGCCACACCACCCTCGAGTGCGGCAATACGGTCCTCAAAGACGCCCTGGGTGGAGTTGGTCAGACGGCCGTAGATGTTACCGGCGTCGGCAAGACCAAAGCGGTCGGCGGCGTGCTGGGAGTTGCGGAACACATAGCTCGTGGTCTGGTAGATAGGCACGGCACGGGAGTCGGATGCAGGATCGGCGCTCTCCTGGCCAACGTGCAGCTGCAGGGTATCGAAACCAAAGGTGTGCTCGGGGTTGTTGATGAACTGGCCCATGATGATCTCCTTGATCGAACGAAAGTAAATAAAAAGAGAGAAATAAGTCGCTGTCTCCTGATCACGCCGACGGGCGCAAGCAGGAGCCCGGCATTCGTCTTGGTAAGCAATTCATATGCGGGCCTCCTTTCGCATCCCGGTTCCGTGGTCGGCTTAATTACCTACCGCCTTTGTGTGTTTTGAATAGTACGAGCATTGTTTCGCTCGGTCAATCACTTAAAAGCGTTAACATGTTATCGGTTTTTTAGATAGCTATCGAAAGGACGGGCGTCGATGACCCTCCAGCAGCTTCGTTTTCTGATTGCCGTGGCAGAGTCCGGCTCAATCAACGCCGCAGCTCAGCGCCTCTATACCGCTCAGTCCAACATCTCAAACGCCGTCAAAAGCCTCGAGCAGGAGCTCCATCTGGAAATCTTTACGCGCTCCAGCCGCGGCGTCACGCTCACCAACGACGGTACCGAGCTCTTAGGCTATGCGCGCCAAGTCGTGGAGCAGGCAGATATGCTCGAGGCCCGCTACGAGGACGGCGGCACACCCCAGGCGCGCCTTGCCATCTCGGCCCAGCACTACGCTTTTTCGGTCGAGGCCTTTGTCAACGTCGTCGAGCGCTGCCGCGACAGTAAGTTCGAGTTCATCATGCGCGAGACCACCACCTCGCAGATCATCGACGACGTCCGCGCATTTCGCAGCGATATCGGCATTCTGTATCTGGATGACTTTAACGCCCGCGTCCTGCAGAGGGCCTTCGCCGATGCCCGCGCAAGCTTCCATCCCCTCTTCGACGCGACGGTCCACGTCTTCGTTAGCGAGCGCCACCCGCTCGCACGCCGCCCGCAGCTGTCCCTTGCCGACCTTACACCCTATACGCGCTACAGCTTTGAGCAGGGAACCTCAAACTCCTTCTATTACGCCGAGGAACCTTTTAGCTATATCCCTTGCGACCGCAACATACGAATCTCGGACCGCGGAACACTTACTAACTTACTTATCACGTCGAACGGTTACACCCTGTCGACCGGTGTCCTTTCCAATGAAATGCAGTGGGGTATGGCATCGATCCCGTTAGCAGACGCCCCAACGATGCACGTAGGATATATCATGCACGACGAGCGCAAGCCCTCTCCTCTCTTGCGGCAATACCTCGACGAGCTCAACCGCATCATCCATGCCGACCAGCTGTCGGAAGACGGGGTAGAAATCGTAGATTGCTAGCCCGCGGCGGGCATGGCGCTACAATGGTCACTCACACGAAACGTACCCAACGAAAGGAAGCCCGTGAAGGTCATCATCTATACCGACGGCTCTGCCCGATCAAATCCGGGACGCGGCGGCTACGGCGCCGTACTCAAATACACCAACCCCGCCGGCAAGACCTTCACCTCCGAGCTTTCGCGCGGCTACGCCAAGACCACCAACAACCGCATGGAGCTCATGGCGGTCATCGTGGCGCTCGAGGCACTCAACCGCCCCTGCGAGGTCGAGGTCCATTCCGATTCGCAATACGTCGTCAACGCCTTTAACAAGCACTGGATCGACGGCTGGAAAAAGCGCGGATGGAAAACCGCCAACAAGCAGCCCGTCAAAAACCGCGACCTATGGGAGCGCCTGCTTGCCGCAAAGAGTAAGCATAAGGTGGAATTCATCTGGGTTAAGGGGCATGCCGGCCACGAGCTCAATGAGCGCTGCGACGAACTCGCCACCACCGCGGCCGACGGAGCCAATCTCGATATCGACACCGGCTTTAGCGAAAGCGACCTGTAGCGGCGTTTTCGCACGCTATTTCCTGCCCCCTCGCGCTACACTCATCCTGTAAACCGAACGGCACGAGGGGGACACATGCTGCGTATAGCGACCATCGGCACATCCATGATTACCGACGACTTTATCCAGGTCGTCAACGCCAACGACCAGACTACATTCGTAGGCACGCTCTCGCGCGATGCAGATCGCGGCGCCGCCTTTACCGCCGAACACAGCGGCGAACGCAACTTCACCGCGCTTGACGAGCTTGCGTCCGCCGACGACGTCGACGCCGTCTATATCGGCAGCCCCAATGCGCTCCACTACGAGCAGGCGCTCGCCTGCATCGCCGGCGGCAAGCACGTTATCGTCGAGAAGCCCTTCTGCGCCACCGAGGCGCAGGCACTCGAGGTCTTTCGCGCTGCCGAGGCAGCAGGCGTCGTGGCTCTCGAGGCCATGCGCCCGCTCCATGACCCCGCTTTCCACGTCGTTGAGGACGCTCTGGGCGAAATTGCGCCCATTCGCCGCGCCTCGCTGCGCTTTGGCAAGTATTCCTCACGCTACAACGAAATCCTCGCTGGACGCGCCACCAATATCTTCGACTGCCACATGGCCTCGGGTTCCCTCATGGACATCGGCGTCTATACCGTCGAGCCCATGGTCGAGATCTTCGGCATGCCCTCCGGTCTCACCAGCATGGCCACGCTGCTCGACCCCTCAACGCAAGAGCTCACCCATGGCCCCATCGACGGTTGCGGTTCCATTCTCGCCAGCTATGGCGGTGGCCGTATCTCCGTCGAGCTCGCGCACTCCAAAATTACGAATGACCTGCTGCCCTCGCAGATCGAAGGCGAGCGTGGCACTATCCAGATCGACCATCTGTCCACGCCCCGCAACGTCCGCATCGACTATCGCGGCGACGTCGTACGCGGCTCGGCGACCGAGGCGCCGCGCGAACAGGACGACAACGGCCGCGCGCTCGACCTTCCCAAGTCAAGCAACACCATGGAATACGAACTCGCAGACTTTATCACCGCCATCGGAGGCATCGATAACGTTAAGGAAGAGATCTGGGAGACCCCGGCGGGACGCCATGATCTCGGCCACTACCGCGATGTCACGCTCGTCTCGCTGCGCATCATGGATGCCATGCGTCAGCAGGCCGGCATTACCTTCCCCGCCGATTCAGTCAAGCAGGCATAGCGATGGGCCTCTTCGATACGTTCTTCTCCAGCGTCACCGGCGGCAGTCGAGAGCCTCAAAAACCATCAAACGTCGAGTTCGAGCTGCGCCGCAGGCTTACCGTACTCGCAAGCGACGAGGCCACTCAAGACACTCCCCTGCGCTATTTCCTGCGCTGGGCGGGGCAAGTCCAAGGCGTTGGTTTTCGCTTTACCAACACCAACCTCGCGCAGGCACGCGCACTCACCGGCTGGGTGCGTAACATGGAAGACGGCTCAGTCGAGATGGAGATACAGGGAGCTCCGGCAAACATCCTATCTCATCTCGAGGCGCTTCATGCCTCCTACGAGCGCATGGGAACGCGTTTTCGCCTCGTAGACGCCCAGGTCCGAGCCCCACTTACCAATGAAGACGGCTTCAGTCCTCATTATTAGTATTGTGTGCTAAATAAGGTATCATTTACCTACGACCGTTAATAGAAAAGAGGCGAGGCGCATGGCGGTGCAAAGAAGAAACACCAAGCAGCGGAAGCTGGTTCTTGACGCCGTGCGCCAAAGCTATAACCACCCCACCGCCGATGAGATCTACAACGCCGTGCGCGCGCAGGATGACAAAATCAGCCGCGGTACGGTCTACCGCAATCTCAATCTCTTAGCCGACGCCGGCGAGATCCTCTCAATCAAGACGCCGGGCGGCAGCCGCTTCGATCGCACGATCGAGCCGCATGCGCATATCATCTGCACCTCGTGCAGCCGCGTCATCGATGTGCCGCTCCCCTTCGACGCCCAGCTCGACGCAAAGGCGTCCGAGCAAATCGGCTGGAACGTCACGTCGCACTACACCATCTTCGAGGGCCTCTGCCCCAACTGTAGGTAGATTTTGGGACATGCCTACTCAGCAAGCAGGCGACGCAGTTCTTCTTCGACCGTGCGCACGTAGCGGACGCGGTCATTGATGCCGCGCATGCTGGGATTGCAGCTCTCCATTAGATAAGGATGGCCCACCGCGTTGAGCATGTCGCGATCGTTTTCGTTATCGCCAAACGCCATCATCTCATCGGGCGAAATACCCAGGGCACGACCGTAATCGGCAAGCGCGGAGCCCTTGCCCGAACCGAAACCGATAAAGTCCGTCCATTCGGTTCCCGACGTCATCACGTCAACACGGTCGCTAAAGAGGCGCTCGAAATACTCCAGGGCCGCCAGCTGATCCACCTCGGGCGTCTGGAAGGCAATCTTAATGACGTCCTCGTCGATGTCCCCGGGGCGGTCGACCACCGCCACATCGCAGTGGACCTCATAGCGCAAATGATCGACGAACGCATCGTTGCCGCTCATGGTGTAGAGGCGCCCCTCACACGAAAGGGTTACGTCGGCATGGGGATAGGCGACCACGGCATTCGCGATATCCATAGCAAGGCTACGCTCCATGGAACGCTTGACAACGGCATGCCCCTCGCTCATCACCAGGGCTCCGTTTTCGCATACATAGGCGAGCTCATCGGCCACCGGGGCAAACAGATAGCGCAAGCTCGCATATTGACGGCCGCTCGCCGGCATAAACACAATACCGCGACGATGCAGCTCATCAATGAGCTCAAATGCCTCAGGGCGTGGCTCGCGCTCCCCCGGATGCAGCAACGTGCCATCCAAATCGCAGGCGATCAGCTTGATTCCCTCAAGACCCATATGCTTCCCCCAAAGCCTCTCATCAACAGCAAGACGGACTTTGAATGGCAATCCCTCAAAGCCCGTCTTGCGCATACGCGCGCTTAGCCGCGCGTCTTTTTTACGATCGTAAAGTCTGAAGCCATGCTCACAACAACATCCGCCGCGCTCGATGCAAAGCGTCGACTGGCATCGAGCTCGCGTGCGACCACCGAGAGCCGAACGCCCCCAATGCCCCGGAGCATACGACCCAAAACCGGTTGCACCGGCGTATACATGCGCACGGTATGCTCGTCCGAGTCACCCCGGAAGAGCGGCGCATGCATGTTGCCGATCTCCCAGCACGCATGTGCGAGCACAATCGGATCCATGCGGTCGACTTCGACCAAATAGACCTCGGCGCTGCGCAGGCGTACGACAACCGCTACGGGCACCGTGCCCGTGCGGTCGACAGCGAGCACGTCACCGTCGGCAAGACGCTCGCCATCAGTGGCATCCAGCCGGGCATTCACCGTGCGCCCCAGCTCCGTCACGCCCACAAACAGGCGCGCATCAGCCTGGTCCCAATCGAGTAGCAGCTCGTCAACCTCAAAGACGCCACCCAGCTCCCGACGAAGCAGGAGTTCATAGGACGGGTCGTTGAGATTTCCCAAGCGCTCCGTAGCTACCAGGTCCACGGACATCAACTAGTCCTCGACCTCAACGAGCTCGATATCAAAGTTGAGATCCTTGCCGGCAAGCTCGTGGTTGGCATCGAGCGTCACGGCCTCGGACGTCACATCGATGACGACAGCGGGGACAGGCATGCCGCTCGGCGTGGACAGGAAGAGCTTCATGCCCTTCTCGATCTGCTCGATGTTGGGAACCTGCTCGGCCGGGAAGGTCAGGACCATCTCGGGGTTGTGCTCGCCGTAGGCATCGGCAGCAGGAATGTGCACGGACTTCTTCTCGCCCACCTGCATATCGATAACGGCGGCGTCGAAGCCCTTGATCATCTGACCGGCACCGCAGGTGAACTCCAGCGGCTCACCGCGATCGTAGGAGCTATCGAACTGCGTGCCGTCATCGAGCGTGCCACGATAATGGGTCTTGACCTTCTTGCCCTGGTTGGACATGGTAACCTCCGTGATAAGGGCGGCGCACAACGCGGGCCGCCGTGAACATATGGCGCTAACTATACCCTAGTCATACAATTCATTGACAGTTTGCAAAGAAACGCTGCAACCGGAGGAACCATGGCATATCCCGTATTTGACCTACACTGCGACACCGCCGACCGTATCGGCTGGGCCACACTCGATCTTGACCTGCGCTTTACCGCCGGCACCGACGGTTATTTCCCCGGCGACGAAACGCATCCGCAGGATTTCGACCTTATCGAGGGCAACGCCTGCGCCATCTCGCTCGCAAAGATCGGCAACACGCCGTGGGCGCAGTGCTTCGCTACGTTTGTCCCCGACGAGATTCCCACCGCCCACGCCGCGCGCTTCCAGGCGCAGATCATGGCGCATATGAGCGGCCAGGCAATGCTCAACCACGACCGCATGGTCAACGTGCGCAGCGCCGCTGATATTCGCCCTGCGCTCAAAGACGGCAAGGTCGCCTGCATCCACACCATCGAAAACGCCACGTTCTTTGCCGAGGACCCCGCGCTGATCGAGGTGCTCAAGAGCTTGGGCGTGCTTATGTCGTCACTCAGCTGGAACGCGCAGGGACCGCTCGCGAGCGGCCACGACACCCACGCCGGCCTCACCGCCGCCGGCATCGAGGCACTTACGCAGATGGAGCACGCCGGCATGATACTCGACGTCTCCCACCTCAACGACGAGTGCTTTGACGAGGTTGTCGCCCACGCCACGCGCCCCTTCGTCGCCAGCCACTCCAACTCCCGTGCGGTTTGCGGCGTCAAGCGCAACCTCACCGACGACCAGTTCCGCACCATTCGCGACATGGGCGGCATCGTCGGCCTCAACTACTGCAGCGAGTTCCTATCCAACGATGCGACCGACAAGACCACCGCAGACGTCACCTTCGACCAGCTGGCAGCCCATATCGAACACTGGCTCGACCTGGGCGGCGAAGATGTCATCGCACTCGGCGGCGACTGGGACGGCGCCAAGGTGCCCGCTTTCCTCTCCGATGCCAGCAAGATGCCCGAATTCCAGAACATGCTCTCCAAGCACTTTGGCAAGACCGTGATGCAGAAGCTCTGCAGCGATAACGCCCTTGCCTTCTTCGAGCGTTATTAATTTCACATCCCTTGAGCGGGCCGGCATACCGAACGGTCGAAATGCCGGCCCGTCCCCAATCTGAAGGACCGCTTTTGACGCAGCAGTTTACGATTTTCCTACCCCGACCGGATGGGATGCCCATCCCCGTCGTCGTTACCAAAAAGCGCGTCAAGAACTTCAACCTACGCGTCACATCGAGCGGTGAGGTCCACGCCAGCGCACCGCTCGGCGCCAGCCGCGAGCGTATCGAAGCGTTTGTGAAGCGCAACAGCGCCTGGATTATCAGCCGACTTGCCCAGCGCGAGCAACGTCAGACGACGGCACAGGAGCCGCTCAGCCCCTCGTCCATCATTGCGCTTTGGGGCAAGCCCATCACGGTACAGGACGCACTCGATCACAACTTTGTATCACCCGCACCGCGACCCCAGCAGGCCACCTTCGCAAGTTTTATGGGTACCGACGAATCGGACGAAGGCCCACAGGCCAAGCGGCTCGCAATCCTCGACGGTCTAACGTCCGACGAGCTCCAAGCCCACATCGACCAGCTTTATACGTCCGAAGTCACATCGGCGCTGCGCGATATGGTGCACGCATACGAAATCGCAATGGGCGTCTCCGTTTCCCGCGTTTCCGTACGCAGCATGAAAACGCGTTGGGGCTCGTGCACGCCCAAATCCGGCGCCATTCGCATCGCACGAGAACTTGCCGGCTACCCCGTCGAATGCCTCGACATGGTTGTCGCCCACGAGCTCGTCCACTTGCTCGAGCCAAGCCACAATCAGCGGTTTCACGCCCTGCTCGACACGTACTGCCCCAACAATAGAGCTCTGTCGCAGCGACTCAAAAAACCGCCCGCCAACGAGCTTTAGCGTCAGCTAGCGCACGCGCTCGATCTCGACGCCACAGCTTGCCAGGGGAAGACCGACGGGCGCCCAAGGCTTATCGAGCTTAACACGCACGCCAAGCAGCAAGGGATAACGACGTAGCAGCATCTGGGCCACACCCTCGGCTGCAGCCTCGATGAGCTTAAACGTATGCTCGCGCAGATAGCCATCGACATCGTGGCACACCGAGCCGTAATCAATAGAGGCATCCAGGTTATCGTGCTCCCCCGCCGCGCGCAGGTCGGCATAGAGCACCAAGGACACGACAAACTTCTGCCCCAGGGCGTTTTCCTCGGGATACACGCCGTGGTTGGCAAAGACCTCGAGACCATCGATAGTAATGCGGTCGGCATGGCGCAGGTCGTCATAGCTCACATGGGGCACCGCCGTTGCGGCGGAAATCTCGCCCCTGCCACGACGGGCAAGCTCGGCACCCTCGGTCTTGGTTGCATTCTCGGGCAGCTTTTTGTTAGTCATCGCGATCGTCTCCTTCGTTCAGAACCCCGACCGCGCATACCGACTACACGCGAATCGACAGGTTCTTTTTATCATCGCTCCAGTTGCAGGCATTGCGCGCAGGGCATGCAAAGCAGGCGCGCGACGCTTTGTCGGCTGCATAGAGCAGACGCTCAAGCGGCTGGCTGTTCACGCGCAGCTTTCGATGGCCCAGAATGGCCGTCTTAATGGCTGCGGCATCTGCCGGCTCAAACGCCACGTCTTCGGGCATGCCGCCGAGAATCGCATCGGCGACGCGTTCGCTTGCAACATCATGGGATATACCCGATTCATACTGTTCATCTTTGCCGATATCGTGAAGAAGTGCCGTGGCATAGATGACCTCGCGGTCAAATTTGAGCTCTTCCTCGAGATTCTTGATCCACATAATACGGGCGACATCCAGCAGATGGTCGATACCGTGGCGGCAAAAGATGCGCCCCGATTCCAACTGCGCAATGTTTCCCAGATGCCGCCGGAACAGTCCGTTGGCACAGATGTAATCAATGCAAGGCATGGCACCAAAGGGAGTCAGGCCCGAAGCCATAAAGCCGCGACGCGACGTTCCTTCATCGGTCTTCGATGCAAAGTCGTTGACGACTCTCATGGTTAGCGGCCCAGCATCCTAAAGAATCGCTCCTCGAGCGACGGATCGGTCTCAAAGACACCGCGACGAGCAAGCGTTACGGTCTTGGTACCGGGCTTTTGCACGCCGCGCATGGTCATGCACATATGCTCGGCTTCCATCAGCACGATTGCCCCTTGGGGGGCAAGATATTCCATGAGAGCATCGGCAACCTGTGTACACAGCTGCTCCTGCAGCTGCAGACGACGGGCATAGACCTCAACCGTGCGAGCAAGCTTAGACAGACCCGCCACGCGGCCGTTAGGGATATAACCGATCGCAGCCTTGCCATAAAACGGCAGCAGATGGTGCTCGCACAGCGAGTAAAACGTAATGTCGCGCTCGATAACCAAATCGTTCGAAGCGACGGCAAAAGTTTTGGACAGGTGTTCCTCGGCACTCTGGTCCATACCGCCGGCAATCTCGCCATACATACGGGCGACGCGTGCCGGCGTCTCCAGCAGGCCCTCACGAGTTGGGTCCTCGCCTATACCTTCAAGCAGCAGCTTAATGGCAGTCTCGACTTTTTCCTGATCGACCATCTGGGCCTCACTTTTTTCGATTTCGCGTTCGCGCTATGGTACCACGCCGGCACGCAGCCTCTGCCAGCTACATAGTATGGGTCGAATAGACCGGATCGTCTCGCCAAAGCTCCACAGCATCGCAAAGCGCAACGCCCTCACGCGCAGCACGAGCGCGCGTGGCGTTCATGTCGATCACGCGCTGATTACTCGAGCCCCTAAAACGCAACGAGATATCGTACAGGTCTTGAACGAACGGACCATCCACCAACATGTCGAGGCAGGCAAGGATACGGTCCGTCACCTCGGTATGATGACGGCCGCCCGGCACAAGCTCCTCGAGCACGTCGCCAGTAAAGCACCAAATGGTCTTCCCCGACTCCACAGGATAGGCCGCACGCACGCGTTCGACAAAGTCAACGAGCCCCACCTGGTTCTCGGGTTCCATAGGCTCCCCGCCCAGAATCGTCAGGCCATCGATAAAGGGATGGTCGAGACTCTCGATAATCTTGTCCTCGACGGCGCGATCGAACGGCTCACCCGCAGCAAAGTCCCACGCAACAGAGTTAAAGCAGTTCTTGCACCCACGACGGCACCCACTCACAAACAGAGAAGTACGGACGCCTTCCCCATCAGCAATATCGAAATACTTAATGTTCGCGTAGTTCATAGGTAACTCTCCCGGGAGGCCGGGACATATCATCCCGTCCTCAAACATTCTCGGCCTTCGGCCTGCGAAACTGCGGGCGGGACGATATGTCCCGGCCTCATGCAAAGGGTAACTCAATGAACGAAGCGAACATTGAGTATAGGGTTCGCGGTCCAATAAATACTCAGCTGCAGCTCAACCGCCATTGCAAGCAGATCGTCATTGCAGCTCAACTCATTTCCGCTAAGAACTTCGAGAAGCGAGCAGACCGCATGCTGCATCTCAGCTACGTCAACTTGGCTGAGCCGAGAGGGCCGCTTGGGCTTTTGCTCGATATGAGTTCCGCACGCAAAGAAGGCCACTTAATGTGGCCTTCGTCTTGCGCAGGACTGTCCGAAATAGCGAGCAAATGCCCAAGCGGCCCTCTCGGCTCAGCCCCGGAGCGGTATTAGAGATGCAGCACGCGGTCGCGGATCTCCTCGGTTCGACCCTGGTTCCAGAACTGGGTGCCGATGTAGCCGCACGTACGACGGGCGACGTTCATCTTCTCTTGGTCACGATTGCCGCAATTGGGGCACTCCCACACTAGCTTACCGTCATCCTCGACAATCTTGATCTCACCGTCGTAGCCGCACACCTGGCAGTAGTCGCTCTTGGTGTTGAGCTCGGCGTACATGATGTTGTCGTAGATGTACTGCATCACGCGAATGACAGCCTTAAGGTTGTCCTGCATGTTGGGAACCTCGACGTAGGAGATGGCGCCGCCCGGCGAAAGCTGCTGGAACATGCCCTCAAACTTAAGCTTATCGAAGGCATCGATCTCCTCGGACACGTGAACATGGTAGCTATTGGTGATATAGCCCTTGTCCGTCACGCCCGGAATAATGCCAAAACGGCGCTGCAGGCACTTGGCGAACTTGTACGTCGTCGACTCCAGCGGCGTACCGTACAGCGAGAAATCGATATCGCTCGCGGCCTTCCACTCCGCGCACTTGTCGTTCATACGCTGCATAACTGCCATGGCAAAGGGCGTACCCTCCTTCTCGGTGTGGCTGTGGCCCGTCATGTACTTGACGCACTCATACAGACCGGCGTAACCCAGGCTGATGGTGGAATAGCCGCCCACGAGCAGCTTATCGATCGTCTCGCCCTTCTTAAGGCGTGCCAGGGCGCCGTACTGCCAAAGAATCGGCGCGGCATCCGAAAGCGTGCCCATCAGGCGCTCATGGCGGCACAGCAGAGCGCGGTGACACAGCTCAAGGCGCTCGTCGAAGATCTTCCAGAACTTGTCCATGTCCTGGTGCGAGCTCAGTGCGACATCGGGCAGGTTAATGGTCACAACACCCTGGTTAAAGCGACCGTAATACTTGGGCTTGCTCGGGTCATAGTTCAGCGCGTTTGCAACGTTATTAAAGCCGTTGCCCGAGCGGTCGGGCGTCAGGAAGCTGCGACAACCCATGCAGGTGTAGCAATCGCCATTGCCCGCGGTCTCACCCTTCGAAAGCTTAAGCTCGCGCATCTTCTTCTCGGAGATGTAGTCGGGCACCATGCGCTTGGCGGTGCACTTGGCGGCCAGCTGAGTCAGATAGAAGTACGGGGAATCCTCGTAAACGTTATCGTCCTCGAGCACATAGATAAGCTTGGGGAACGCCGGGGTGATCCACACGCCCGCCTCGTTCTTAACGCCCTCATAGCGCTGGCGAAGCGTCTCCTCCACGATCATGGCAAGATCGTGCTTCTCCTGGACCGAGCGGGCCTCGTTGAGGTACATGAAGACCGTCACGAATGGTGCCTGGCCGTTGGTGGTCATAAGGGTCACGACCTGATACTGAATCGTCTGGACACCGCGACGGATCTCATCACGCAGACGGTCCTCTACGACCTCACGCACCTTCTCTGCGGGAGCGGAAACACCGAGCTCCTCAAGCTCGCGGGCAACCTCGCCGCGAATCTTCTGGCGGCTCACCTCGACGAACGGGGCAAGATGGGTCAGCGAAATCGACTGGCCGCCGTACTGGGAGGAAGCAACCTGGGCGATGATCTGCGTCGCAATGTTGCAGGCAGTCGAGAAGCTATGCGGCTTCTCAATCAGCGTGCCCGAGATAACAGTACCGTTCTGGAGCATGTCCTCCAGGTTCACCAGGTCGCAGTTATGCATGTGCTGGGCAAAGTAATCCGAATCATGGAAGTGAATCAGGCCCTCGTTGTGCGCATCCACGATCTCCTGGGGCAGCAGCACGCGCTGGGTCAGATCCTTGGAGATCTCGCCGGCCATGTAGTCACGCTGAACGGAGTTGACGGTCGGATTCTTGTTGGAGTTCTCCTGCTTGACCTCTTCGTTATTGCACTCAATCAGCGACAGAATCTTGTCATCGGTCGTGTTCTTTTGGCGCTTCAGGCTCTGAACATAGCGGTAGATGATGTAGTGGCGAGCGACCTCGTAGCAGTCGAGACGCATAATCTCGTCCTCGACCAGATCCTGGATCTCCTCGACCGATACGGTGTGGCCGGCCTTCTCACATGCCTCGGCGACGTTTTGTGCCGCATAGATCACCTGGCGGTCGGTAAGGCGAGAGCCTTCCTCGACCTCCAAGTTTGCGGCGCGGATCGCATTGACGATCTTATCGATGTCAAAGGTAACCTCGGTGCCGCTGCGCTTGATGATCTTCATCCTCTTGCCTCTTTCGCATCGTAGCCTCATTGCGCTTCAGAGCCAAACGATGCCCGGCAGGGCTTACCCTGTCTTGCGGCGCCGTCGCGCAATCTGTGTTTTCGATAACCATAGGCCCTCATGCGGACAATCCTCGCAGCCAATCAAGGGGCTCAAAGATCCATCCAAATAATGGGGCGAATAAGGTTCTCGTTCTCTGTCCGCCATCTATCATACGACAAAGAGGCATCTATATCCTGTATTCTTTTTTTAGGTCAAACACAACATATAGTGTTTCAGCAGGTCAAAGCAATTGGTCAATTTGCAGACGCATTATAAATGAAGGCCTCTTGGCAGACTGCTAAAACGTTATCAACCCAACTACCTGCACAGCAGTTTTGAAACCCCCTCAACCGTGCCGCCGCCAAATAGCACCAAAACCAAGCTGCTCGCGCCAAAAGAATCCAAAAGATTGTCCTTGACCAACATGTTGCGGTCATGATGGGCCAGGACACATGCAATCTGCCGGCACCCCTACGGGATACAAAGACCATCGCGTACGGACCTTGGATCAATATTTGATGACTTATTTGGCGGCGCGCTTGGTGACAAAAAACAAAACAGCCCAGAGGACATAGCCTCTGAGCTGCGAACATTTGGTGGGCGTTAGAAGATTTGAACTTCTGACCTCTTCCGTGTCAGGGAAGCGCTCTCCCCCTGAGCTAAACGCCCAAATGGAGCGGACAACGGGGCTCGAACCCGCGACCCCAACCTTGGCAAGGTTGTGCTCTACCAACTGAGCCATGTCCGCTTACGAGGATTAATCTTACGTGATGCCCGCATCCTATGCAAGAACTTTTTTTGAAAAGTTTTGCGACGCCCTCGCGAACCTCGCGAAGACATCAGCCACCACGGAAGGCGCAGGCAAACGCAAACTCGCCGCAAGAGGCCCTTACATCTCACCGAGCATGATCCAGGCAGAGCTGTCCTGCGCGAGTCTGCCGTCTGCAAGCGCTGATGAGGTGAGCAGGACCCTGCCCGCCGGCAGCTCCACGGGTGCTGCACCGAAGTTCGTCACGCACGCCCAGCCGTTATCGCGGCGATAGGCGATGACGCCGCCCTCAGCGCCCTCGGCACCATCCGCAAGACCGGTGCGCCCGTCAAGATCGAGCCACGCAAGATCGTTGGCGCACCCGCGCAGCTTGCGCCGCAGCCAGAGGGCGTCACGATAGAGCGCAAGCATCGATGTCGGGTCCGTTTCTTCCCTATCGGCAGCATAATCGGAAAACCATGCAGGCTGCGGCAGATGGGGCGCCGCATCAGCGTCCGCCGGCGAAAACCCAAACGATCCGCCCTGCGCGGGATCGTCCGCCGCTACCCACGGCAGGGGCACACGACAGCCGTCGCGCCCCTTCTCGCGCTTCGGTCCGCGCGTATTGGTTGCACTGGGATCTTCGAGTGCAGTCCACGGGATATCAGCCACCTCAAAAAGACCGAGCTCCTCACCCTGATACACGTATGCCGAGCCCGGAAGTGCCAGTTCAAGCAAAAGAGCCGCCCGCGCGCGGCGCTCGCCGAGTTCACGGTCCTCGTCATAAGACGACCCGTCGCGTAAGAGCCAGTCGAGCGCAATCTGGTGGTAGCGCGTCGCCTTGATTTGCGGCAGGGCATAGCGCGTCGCCACGCGCGGCACGTCGTGGTTGGAGAGTACCCAGGTCGAGGCGGAATCGGATTCGATAGCTGCCTTCAAGCCCTCCTCGATTGCAGCGTGCATGTCATCATAGGTCCAAGTGGCCTTGGCAAACTCAAAGTTGAATGTCTGGCCAAGCTCGCTGGGACGCGCATAGAGATACTGGCGCTCAGGCAGCACCCACGCCTCGGCAACGGCGCTGCGCGGCGGATTATAGCGGCCGAACACGCGGCGCCACTCGCGATAGATCTCGTGGACCTCGTTGCGGTCCCACAGCGGATGGGCGCCGTCGTCAACCATGTCATCGCCCTCGGCGAGATGCCACCGGTCGAGGTCATCGCGGTCGAGATCCTTGGCGAGACCGTGCGCCACATCGATGCGAAAGCCATCGACGCCTCGATCGCTCCAAAACGCCAGGACGTCGCAAAAGAACGCGTGAACCTCGGGGCATGACCAGTCAAAGTCCGGCTGCTCGGGCGTAAACATGTGCAGATACCATTGACCGTCCGCAACACGCGTCCAGGCGGGGCCGCCAAAGTTGGCATTCCAATTGGTGGGAGGCAGCTCGCCATGCTCGCCGCGACCATCGCGAAAGATATAACGGGCGCGCTCGGGCGATCCGGGGCCGGCGGCAAGAGCGGCTTTGAACCAGGGGTGCTGGTTGGATGAATGGTTGGGCACGATATCGACGATGACCTTGATGCCGCGCGCGTGAGCCGCAGCGATCATGTCATCGAAGTCGTCAAGCGAGCCGAGACGTGGGTCGACATCGCAGTAGTCCGCCACATCATAGCCGCCATCGACAAGAGGCGAAGGGTAAAACGGGCTCAGCCAGATGGCCTCGATGCCCAGCCGCTCAAGATAGTCCATCTGCTGGGTAATGCCCGCGATATCGCCCAGACCCGAACCGGTCGAATCCTTAAACGAACGCGGGTAGATCTGATAGATCGCGGCATCGGACATCCATGAGCGCGAAGAGGACTTTTCTGCAGCCATGGGGTGAGCCTCCCTTGCAACGAGGTTTTGCGAGATGCCCACGATGATACGCCCAAAGCTGTCATTCGAGGCAAACAACGCCACAGCCACACCCCAAAACGCTCGCTCCCTCTCGGGCTCGAGCCTCCTGGGACGAATCGATCGATTAGTGAAAAGAACGGAAGACTCACTCCCCCGGCCACAACAGCGAGCGGGCTCCGGGTGCCCCAGGTTGCCGCGAAAGAGGAGGGAAGCGTACTTTATGTACGCGACCGACGATTGAGGGGGCAAGATGGGGTGCCCGGGGCTCGCGCAGCGTCAACAAAAAACGCGGTTCGTTAGAACCGCGTAAGATAGTTGGAGCGGACAACGGGGCTCGAACCCGCGACCCCAACCTTGGCAAGGTTGTGCTCTACCAACTGAGCCATGTCCGCATATGTAAAACAAAACGGGCGCCGGAGCGCCCGGATGTTGCCTGGAGGCGAAGCCCGGATTCGAACCGGGGGTAAAGGCTTTGCAGGCCTCTGCCTTACCACTTGGCCACTTCGCCGAAAAAGGACCGCCTAAACGGTCCGGAAATGCAATGGAGCGGACAACGGGGCTCGAACCCGCGACCCCAACCTTGGCAAGGTTGTGCTCTACCAACTGAGCCATGTCCGCTTGCGGGTTATTAATTTACGCGAGTTATCCAAAAGACGCAAGTACTTTTTTCAAAAAAGTTGCCGGCCGCGTGTTCTTGGTGGCTAAACGCGCTAAAGCGATTGGCTAGGCACGCGATTCCAGTGCTCCGCTAAATAGCTTCACCATCTGCACGCGCGTGCCGGTGCCGTCTGTGCGACGAGCAACCTCCACGTTATCGACAAGCATACGCATAAGCTTGATACCACGGCCGCGTTCCTCAGATGCGACCGGTTCGCTCGCTCCATCGATAGAATAGCCGGCACCCCGATCAAGCACCTCAACCACGACGCGATCGCCATAGGCCTGAACCGTCAGGACGCACCCGATACCGCCCGCATGGTCATAGGCATTACCCAGCGCCTCCCCCGACGCCAACGCGACATCGTAGCGCTCGTCGCGGCGCAACGGAAGCGATTCAAGGAGTTCGGCGATGCGATGTCGATAGTATGGAAGATTCTCGATACCCTGTCGGACCTCGACGCTCTTGCTCCATCGTGGCAACTCTCCCACCGGAATAGCGGGAATCGACTCACGCGCCGGACCCGCAACATGAAGGATGTCGACAAGTCGGGCAATCTCCAAAAAGCGAATGACCTCATCGGAGGCGTTAACGAGCGAAAGCAGGCCCTCTCGCCTCATGAGCTCTCTGGCACGTGTAAGCAAAAACGCCAAACCCGTCGAGTCGATAAAGCCCACGGCCTGGCAATTGATGACAACGCGACGCACGCCCCGGTCGATCAGATTATCCAACCGTCGGCGCAGCACGGACACCGAGGCGATGTCGACATCACCCGGTGGCGTCAAAACCGCTATGTCATTCCACTCATTCATACGACCATGGTTCCCCAAAAGAGCTCGCTCGATGCATACATATCTGCAGCTGCGCAGATTTTGCCCGTCAAGTATCGCGGTCTACGATCGACCCCGTAAAAACTCAAGGGAAACCAGCGCAATGTCATCGTCCAGCGCCGACTCGGTAAAGCGGTCAAGCTCTCCCAAGACCTTACCGCAGATTCCCGATACACCCTCACCCGAGACAGAGAGCAAAAGGTCACGAAGGCGCTGCTCGCCAAAGAAAGCACCCGAGCGATCACGTGCTTCGATTGCTCCGTCGGTATACATGAATAGCATGTCACCAGGAGCGAACGTAAACACGCCTGTCTCGTACACCATGCTCTCAAAGGCACCGATCACGCCCGATTGGCACCCAAGGAGCTCCACTTCTCCCCCTCGGGTTTCTCCGCCGCCAAGCGGCGTCGACGACGGTCTAATGACCATAGTGGGAGGATGTCCCGCAGAGCAGTAGGTAGCGCGACCCGCTTTAAGATCAATCTTGGCGATAAACGCCGTCACGAACGTCTCGACCCTCGAAAAGCCCATGAGCATGCTATTGAGCGAGCGGGCCATACGGGCGGGCCCAGCACCCTCCCAGGCATAGGCCGTCAGCGCCGTCTTGACGAGCGCTGACATCGACGCCGCCTCGATTCCTTTGCCGGATACATCGCCCAAAATCATAACGGCGCAATCGTCGGGAAGACGGACAAGAGTATAGAAGTCGCCGCCAACCAACGCCGAATTCGTTGCCGAAAGGTATACCGAATCGGTCGCGATACCCGGAACGTCACCAAGCGAATTTCTCATGCCAATCTGGAGGGTCTGAGCGATATGGCGCTCCTCGCGCTTTTGAGATTCGCCCTCGTAGATCAGTTCAAAGTCATGCGCCAAGTGCACCAAGTAGTCATATTCAAGGTCATCAATCGGCTCTTGACTACCGTCACGAAGCAGAAGCGCGCGCGTCGTCGGGCCTTTCGCAACAGAAGCAGGAACGATCGCGTCGTTGCTGTGTTTGCCATCACCCTCAGAGCGCGGGCGCCCCGCCTCGATGCCGGTGTCGACGTAGAGACCCTGGCAAGGCAGACCATGCGCCCTAAGCCAGCCTCCCATAGGCATCGATTCGTCAACGCGAGTTATACGGACGTGTTTAAGATCCTCGGCACTCGTGCCGCCCAAAACAGACGCCTCAAAGCCATCAGAGCCAACCCCCAAACGTGCCGCTGGCGCCGTCGTGGAAAAGAAAAGTTTCTCGGGATCGTCCGGCAAAGCAACGCGACTGCCGCCTTCAAAATCTATGACATAGGAGCCCAGACTGGCGTCATACTCAACAGGGCAAAAATGACAGTTGAGCATATTGCAAATCTCGGACGATATAGCCTGGGTAGCCGCGGCGGAATCGTCTAGAAAGGTAAACAACTCATCACGTAAGACATTGAGCGAGCGGCCAAGCTCGGCCGTGCGACGAGAGCGAAGGCTCGATGCCATGCCGACCAGCTGGATAGACAGGTAATCGCAAATGACCTCGAGTACATTAACGTCATAGGCGAGCGGTGCCTGAGGGCGCTTCCAACCAACTTCCAGCACGCCAAGGATCTGCGTACCGTAAAAAACGGGAAGACAGATCTCGCTGCGGTACGGAGGCATATCCTGCACGCGCAACAGGTGCTTAGAACGATTGTCCAGGTCCATGAACATACCGGAGGCAGCCCTATCACCCTCAAGGTCCTGTTGAATCGACAAGCGACAGGCACGCGACTCGCGAAGAACATACGTCGGAATGCCAGCGCCATACGGCAAAAACTCGGGCAGGTAGCTGTCGTGCAGCTCCTTGGAGACACCGCGAAGCTTAAAACCGCCGCTCTCAGAAAAATAGATAGCGGCACCCGAAGCATCGAGCGTTCCTACAAGCTGGTTCAAAACGATATCTAACAAACTGGGCAGCTCATCGGAGCCCACCGTGCTCATAATGACCGACAATGTACCCGAGAGACGCTTATTCGCCACTCTAAGCTCCGAAAGCGCACGCTTGAGCTGACGGTCGTGCGAATACTGTTCTTCGATGCTATGGAGTGCCACCAGAACGCGCGGCGCACGGCGGCCAAAGATTCGAGGCGGCGTAACCGAGCCGGCACAAACCAGGACGGGAATAAACGATCCGTCACTTAACTTGAGCATCAACTCGCTCTTTGTTCCATTGGTCTCAAAAGGAAGCCGATGCTCTGTCGCGCGTTCAAAAGCCGACGAGTACAAGAGGTCTTTAACGTCCCCGTTGATCACATCGGAACGCTCCTCGCACATCAAGTCGAGCAAGCGATTATTTACATGCAAAATGGTTCCGTCGAGCTCGCAGATAATGACAGCATCGCTCGTGATCTCGACCAATTGGGCAACGTCCGCCCACTCATTGCGCTCAAGCGTTTCCATCGTGAACCTCACCGTCTATCGGTAACAAAAAAGCCTCCGAAGAGGCTTCTCAAATGCGATGGTGTCGGAGGCGGGACTTGAACCCGCATGACCAAAAAGCGGTCACTAGCACCTCAAGCTAGCGCGTCTGCCAATTCCGCCACTCCGACATGCTATGTTGTTGATTCGCGGTTCGCTTTGTTGAACCCGCGCGTTCAACGAGGAAGATAATAACCTATGTTTCGAGAACTGCGCAAGCACTTTTTTGAAAAAAGTTTACGAATTTGTAAATGCGCAGGTAGACTGACCTGTTCGGGCAGGAATGAGGTTGCTTTCCAACGCGTCCTCGGGCATGCGGCATTATTTTGATCCGCGCTTCGCGCTACAAAATAATGCCGCCCCCTGCGGAATGCGTTGGAAAGCAACCTCATTCCTGCCCTAGGGGCACGTACTCCAGGCACCGTTCTCAAACATGTTTTGAGGGCTGATGCAAATTTAGTGGCTCTGCTTTGCCGAGCCCTTATATGGGGAGGCCGGAGCCAAGGCTCCGGCCTCACACAATTCCCTATCAGATTAAGCGAGCGATCAGGGAATCGCACTCCCCTTGCCGAGTTAACGTAGGGCCCGCCCTGGTGTTACTTTTCAGAACACTCCGCACTGATATCTTCTGTATTGAAGACGTCGATGGTGCACCCGTATACCATTGACGTCGACACCATCAGATGCGG
>UQKQ01000008.1 GCA_900541645.1 uncultured Collinsella sp. | reverse complement strand
CCCCTCCATCCCCAAGAGGACGGGCGGGCGGGGCGGGGCCTCTCCCCGCCACTACGCAATTTCTGACAAGGGGGCTTACGCGGCATGGCTGTAATGACTGACGCGCGCGAGGCTGCGCAGGGCCTCATCGAATATGCTATCCACCGATCGATGATCGGACAGGACGACCGCATCTGGGCCTACAACACCATTCTGGAGTGCATCGGCGCCACGGGCCCCGCACTCGACATGGCCTGGGCGCTCAAGACCGAGAAGATTTCGCTCTTGCACCCCGATACACTCCCCAACTTTGACCTTGAAGGCACGCTTGCCGCGCTTTCCGAGGCTGCCGTTGCCAACGGCGCCGCCGAGGACACGGCATCGGGCCGCGATCGCATCGCCATGCGCATCATGGGCGTGCTGATGCCGAGGCCTTCGGTTGTAAACGAGGAATTCAACGGCCGCATTGGTGTCAAGGAGCCCCGCGCCGCAACCGACTGGTTCTACGGTCTATGCTGCGACGCCGGCTACGTGCGCCGCGCCGCCATCGCGCGCAATATCAAATGGAGCACCCCCACCAACTGGGGCGACCTGGAGATCACCATCAACCTGTCCAAGCCTGAGAAGGACCCGCGCGATATTGCCGCGGCCGGTGCCGCCAAAAACACGAGCGAGAAGTATCCCGCCTGTCAGCTGTGCATCGAGAACGAGGGCTACCCTGGACGCTCCGCCGCAGCCGACGGCGGTGCCCATCCCGCCCGTCAGAACCTGCGAGTTATCCCTATCCAGCTCGACGGCGAGCGCTGGGGCTTCCAGTACAGCCCGTACGCGTACTTTAACGAGCACTGCATTGCTATGAGCTCCGAGCATCGTCCGATGCACGTCGACCGCAAGGGTCTGACCTGCCTGCTCGATTTTGTGGACCTGTTCCCGCACTACTTTATCGGCTCCAACGCCGACCTGCCCATCGTGGGCGGCTCGATTCTGTCGCACGCCCACTTCCAGGGCGGCGCACACGAGTTCCCCATGATGCATGCCACCGAAGTCTCGCAGTTTAGCGTGCCCGGCTTTGACCAGGTCAGCGGTACCGTGTTGCAGTGGCCGCTTTCGGTGCTGCGACTGCGCTCGCACGACCGCGCCCAGTTGCTCGACGCTGCCGAGAAGATTATCCTCGCCTGGCGCGAGTGGACCGATGAGTCTGTGGGCGTTATCGCGCACACGGCCGACGGCGTAGCGCACAACACCGTGACGCCCGTCATCCGCCGCGTCGACTTCCGCGGCAATGCCGGTGGCGAGATTTACGAGGCCTACCTGGCACTTCGCTGCAACATCACGACCGACGAGCATCCGCTGGGCGTTTTCCACCCGCATGCCGAGTATCACCATATTAAAAAGGAGAACATCGGCCTGATCGAGGTCATGGGCTTGGCCATTTTGCCGCCGCGCCTGGTTCCCGAGCTCGGCGCTGTCCGTGAGCACCTGTTGGCGGCCAAGACCGATGCCAGCTACGACCTTGCCGGTGCGCTCGAGGGCGACGACCTTTGCCGCAGCCACGCCGCATGGGCCGAGGACGTCTTTGCCCGCCGCGCCGACGAGCTTACGGCGGACAACGCCATCGACATCCTGCACGAGGAGGTCGGCGTGGTGTTTGGCCACGTGCTCGACAACGCCGGCGTCTTTAAGTGGGACGAAGCCGGCCGCGCCGCCCAACAGCGCTTTATCGACTCACTGTAATGATCCCTTGGGGACGGAGGAAAACGGATCACTTCGTCTTCAAGACAACGGCGCCCGCCGGCAACATCGCCGGCGGGCGCCGTTTTTTGAGTGTAGTCATTGGGGTCATTCTTAAGGGGCGTTCTTAAACGACTAGTCATTAAAGAGCGTCCCCAATGACTACTTGCGACCAAGGCAACGCCGGTGTCTTGGCAACGACAGCGAAAACGCCCCTAAGCGAGCAAGGTGACGTGAAAGAGGAGGGCATTGACCTTTTGGTCATGCCCGACGATTGAACGTCAGATTGCCGCTTAGGGGCGTTTGCAGCGTCGCGCCGTTACGCGGTTTGGTAAAACCGCGTAACCCTACAGTTCAGTCACGACAACGCTGTTGTAGATCTCGTCCCAGCGGTCCATGACCAGGTGGCCAGTCTTGGGATCCATGGCGTTGAGCTTGCCGCAGGTATTGGCGGTCTTGAGCACCGTGATGTCGTCGGCACCAGCAGCAATGGCATGCGCAAAGCCGGCGATGGTCGAGTCGCCGGAACCCGTCGCGTTCACTGCCGCAATCGCGGGCGTCTTGGCGCGGAACGCGCGACCCTCATGGAAGCCCACCGAGCCGGCAGTGCCCATCGAAACGACAACCCAAGGGATACCGGCAAAGCGGCCATCGGCGGCAAGCGCCTCACGCAAGGCATCGATATCATCGGTCGTAAAGGACGTACCTAGCAGGCCATTAATCTCGGTCAGGTTGGGCTTTACGAGCTCAGGCTTAGCGTCGGACTCCAGCGCGGCCTCCAGCGATGCACCCGAGGTGTCGAGCAGCACCTTAGCGCCCGCCTCCTCGGCGATCTTGACGAGCTCGGCATAGTAGCCGGCATCGACGCCACGCGGCAGCGAGCCCGAAAGCGTCACAACGTCCGCCTTCGCTGCAAGCTCGGCGAACTTGGCCGTAAAGGCCTCGAGCTCGGCCGGGGCGATCTGCGGGCCGCTCTCCAGCAGCTCGGTCTGATTACCCTCGTGCAGAATATTCAGGCAAATGCGCGTCTCACCGGCGATGGGCACAAAGTCATTCTTGACGCCATCGGCATCCATGAGCTCGGCCATATAGGCACCCATGTGGCCGCCAAGCAGGCCGGTCGCGAGCACGTCGTCACCCAGCTGCAGCAGCACACGGCTCACGTTGAGGCCCTTGCCACCAGCGGTCTTTTCGGGCATCACGCGGTTAACATCGTCGATGATCAGCTTGTCGAGCTGATAGCGCGTATCAATCGACGGGTTCATGGTAACGGTCAGAATCATGTTGGACTCCTGTTTAGAAAACCGGCCCGCGCCCCTCACAGAAACGCGAGCCGTCAATTAAAAAGCTGCAGAATGCCGGGTACCGCCAAAACGACGCACACGAGCTCAGCAAGCAAAAGTTTTATCAGAGTAGCTCGCACGCCAGATGGCTTCGCAGCGTCGACTGGTCTGGCGTTCGGTAGAACGCCGGAACCTCCTTAGTCGTGGTATTCGCCGCGGTCCCACTTCTCCAGGAACTCGTCAAAGAAGTGCGGGTCGGCCTGAGCCTCGGCGTCGGCCTTATTGCAGGCATCGATCTTGGCGATCAAGGCATCGTGCTCGGGAGTCTTGTCGTAGGGCTCCTCCAGGAAGGCAAGCATGATGTCGGCCATCAGGAACTCGCCGGTGATCTTGCCGCCAAAGCCCACGATGTTGGCGTTGAGCTCGCGACGGGCATACAGGGCAGAGGTCATGTCGCGAACCAGGGCGCAGCGGGCGCCGGGAACCTTGTTGACGGCGTTGGTGATGCCGATGCCGGTGCCGCACAGGGCCACGCCAAAGTCAGCCTTGCCGCTGGCAACAGCCTCGCCCACGGCCTTGCCGTAGATGGGGTAGTGCGTACGGGTGTGGCTGTAGGTGCCGCAGTCGAGCACCTTGTAGCCAGCCTGCTCCAGGCGGTCGGCCAGATAGATCTTCTCGTCCGTAACGATATGGTCGCAACCGATTGCGATGGTCTTCTTCATCAGAACGTCCTTTCGTCTGAATTCACAAGTTGAGGTAGAAGTTCGAGTTCTCGGTGGCTCTCGTTAGGCCATCTTGTTGAGCATGTCGACACGGATCTGGTGACGGCCGCCAGCATACTGGGCGCGCAGGAACTCGCGGGCGATCTTCTTTGCGACCTCGGTGCCCACAACGCCCGGGCCCATGGTGACCATGCGCGAGCCGTTGTGCTCGCGGGTCATGTAAGCGGAACGCTCGTCGGAAATGTTGGCGACGACCATGCCCTTGATCTTGACGGCGGCCATATAGGAGCCGACACCGTACTTATCGAATGCGAAGCCCTGGGAATCCTTGTGCTCCAGCAGGTCCTTGGCAACGGCGGTCGCGGAATCGACAAAGTCCGCGGCAGGGGTCTCGGAATAGTCGACGACCTCGTGACCGTCGGCGATGAGCATCTCCTTGATGGACTCCTTCATCGACATACCGTCGGCATCGGAAGCGATTACAACTCTCATGACATCCTCCTTGAGAGATACGCAGGTGCGTAGTTTCTGTTTGGAAGTGTTGAATCGCGTTCAGGTCCGGGCATCTGAATGTGCGGTTCTTCACTGTTCATGTTTATTTGAACACATTCGAACAGTAATTGCAACAACTATTTGTTTATCTTTGTTCTTTTTTGAACAAATATCGTTCACGGATGATTGCTGACCGTTTGAGCCGGGCGCGGACGTAGCGACCATGTGTTCAACAAATCAGAACCACCCTTAAAAAGGGTGGTTTGCTCTTAGGGTATAACCCACGGGCCCCGGGCTCGCGTCTAAAGGCGCGGGCCCGGACTTCGTCCAGGCCTAGCGCATCTTGACCCGTGGCGCGCCGGTCGAACCGGCGGGATCACCCCCTCTTGAAGGGGTCCTCGTACTCCTTCACGCTCAGCTTGTCCAGCGCGATGTCGTGGGACTCCTGCTCCCTGATGTACTTGGCGATCGTCGCCTCGTTCAGGCCGACGGTGGACACGTAGTAGCCCTCCGCCCAGAACTTCCTGTTGCCGAACTTGTACTTGAGGTTGGCGTGCCTGTCGAATATCATCAGCGAGCTCTTCCCCTTCAGGTAGCCCATGACGCTCGCGACGCTGTACTTCGGCGGGATCGCCAGCAGCACGTGCACGTGGTCGGGCATCAGGTGCCCCTCGATTATCTCGATCCCCTTGTACTCGCACAGCTTCCTGAGGATCTCCCCTATGTCGCTCCTGATTTGGTTGTAGATCACTTTGCGCCTATACTTCGGCGTGAACACGATGTGGTACTTGCACATCCACTTCGTGTGGGAAAGGCTGTAGGCCTTCTGGGCCATGGCGACCACCCCTTCGACTCGAATTCTTGACGGCCTGAACAATCGTCAATATCGGTCGGAGGGGTGGCTTTGTAAAGCCGTTTGTCTCCACCCGCGTAGCGGGTGGTTCAAAGCTGGCCGCTGCGCGGCCAGCAGACTAAAGTCTTGAAAAGAAAAAGCCCTGTCGCGAGTCTGCGGCAGAGCTTTTGGAAGGGGACTTGGTTGTGCGGACTCGTTAGGCGAGCTTGGCCTCGAGCTCGGCGATGCGCTTGTAGGCATCGATGGTAAAGCGGGTCTGCTTCTCCAGGATCATAGTGGTCATGAGAGTGTCCTGAGCGTGAGCCATGATGAAGGTCATCTCCATCTCGCCACCGCCGGCCTCCTGCGAAAGCAGCTTGGTCTGCGTGTCGTGGGCACCGATGAGCGCATCGCTGGCATCCTTGTGCAGCTGCTCGGCCTTCTCAAAATCACCCTCGCGAGCAGCATCGAGCGCTGCAAGCAGATCGGTCTGGGCGTCACCTGCGTATGCGACGATCTCGAATCCAACCATCGAGATTTCTTCTTTGGTTGCCATATTGCGTTCCTTTCACATATGAACCAATGGAGAGCATCGCGTCCGGGCATACGCGCTGCGTTCTGTATGGCAGAAACATTAACATTCAAACAAAAAAGAACAACGCAAAACATAATTTCAAGCTATGAACGGTCAATTTTCACCCGTGAACGGTTTCCAAACCATTTCGAACAATATCAAACATGATTAACGGAAACCCAAACAGGACCGCGCCCTAGCGCAAATCGCGCACCGTATCGCCCTCTACGAGCACGCCGGGGATCAGCATGTGCTCCACGCCAGACGCACCCCCCTCGGCACCGGCGATCTTATCGACTGCCCACATGCCGACACGCCTGTTGTCAAAGCGCACGGTGGTCAGGCGACGGTCGGGCACGATATCGCCCAGGCTGTCATCAACACCCACCACGCTCACGTCCTCGGGCACACGCCTTCCGCGCGACTCGAGCCCGCGAATGCAGCCGTAGGCCATGGCGTCGTTGGAGGCATAGATGGCAGTACAGGTCGGATCGTCCGCCAGAGCCTGGCCTGCGGCATATCCGCTCTGCGCCGTCCAATCGCCACGGATGAGTCGCGGCAGCTCAATACCATGTGCGCGCAATGTCTCGCGCCAGCCTTCCTCGCGCTGCATGCCCGAAAGCGAGCGCTCGGGGCACGAGATAAAGTGCACGGTCTTGTGCCCCTGCTCCAGCAAATACTCGACCACCTGGCGCGAGCAATCGAACTGGTCGTTATCGACCGTTGAACAAAGCGGGTGCTCCAACATCGTAACGAGCACTGTCTGCATGCCGGGCAGTGGCTCGAAGGTGCCAAAGTCCGCCGGCATGCGATTCATGATCACGACCATGCCATCCACCGGCAGTGCGCTCATGCGCGACGATGCGCTCTCGAGGGTATACGGATGCCCATCTACTTTCGTGAGGGTAATGGCGTAGCCGTGCTTATCGGCGGCGGCAGCAAAGCCCTCCATACGGTCGAGGTTGCCGGTACCGGTAATGTTGAACATGGCGACGCCGACGGTCTTAAACTTGCCGCGGCGCAGCGATCGACCGGCAAAATTGGGGCGATACCCCAGCTCGCGCATGGCGGCACGCACGCGCTCCTTGGTCTCGGGGCGCACGCTGGGCGAATCGTGCACCGTACGCGAGACTGTCTGCTCCGAGACGCCCGCGAGACGCGCCACGTCCTTAACGGAAACCGATTTTTTAACAGCGGCCATAGGTCGATCTTTCTATGTCAACGATGCCATTAGTGGCATCCTGCGCAGTCAAATGAAACGTCTTCAAGTATATCCAACGCCTCCCCCACCATACGCTCACCACCCAAAACCTACCGTTCACCGACATTTTTGCTTCCCCGAACGGCTTTTGTCGCCCAAATGTTAACGTTGCCATTGTGCAAACACAGAGCCACCGGGCGGCTCAAACGTTTACGCGCAAGGAATCGACGGTTCGCAGGCACAGGGACCATCGGTTCGCGTCTTATTTTGTGTCACAAAATGGCAACGTCAACATTTTGGCAACCGAACGCCAAAAGCTACCATCGTTGTTAACCCACCGACTCTTAGGAGCATTGCATGGAGCAACTTATCGCCATCATCGAAAAGGGCCAGCCCTTTTTCAACGCGATCGCCCGCAACAAGTACCTCAAGGCGATTCGCGACGGCTTTATCTCCGTCATCCCCATCATCATCTTCTCGTCCATCTTCTGCCTGGTAGCCTCGGTCCCCAACATCTGGGGTTTCTACTGGCCCGATGACATCAACAACGCCCTGTGGAAGTGCTACAACTACTCCATGGGTATCCTGGCCATCGCCTGCGCTGCCACCACAGCCAAGCACTTCGCCGACGCTCAGAACCGCGATCTGCCCAAGAACAACCAGATCAACTTCATCTCGTGCATGTGCGCGGCCATCATCGGCTTCTTGCTCCTTTCGAGCGACACGATCGCCACGGACGCTGCCAGCGGCTTCAACACCACCTACCTTGGTTCCAAGGGCCTGCTGACCGCCTTTATCGCTGCGTTTGTGACCGGCATCATCTACAAGTTCTTCATTAAGCGCAACATCACCGTCAAGATGCCCGAGCAGGTTCCGCCCAACATCTCGCAGACCTTTAAGGACATCATCCCCTTCTCCGTCTGCATCACCGTCTTTTGGGTCTTTGACATCGTCTTCCGCGCTGCCTTTGGCTTCTGCTTTGCCCAGGGCGTCATCCAGGTGTTCCAGCCCCTGTTCACCGCTGCCGACGGCTATCTCGGTCTCGCTGTGATCTACGGCGCCATGAGCCTGTTCTGGTTCGTCGGCGTCCACGGTCCCTCGATCGTCGAGCCCGCCATCGCCGCCGCCCTCGTTGCCAACATGACCGACAACCTGGCTGCGTTCCAGGCCGGCCAGCACGCTTCCGCTGTCCTGACCCAGGGTGCCCAGTACTTCGTCGTCTGCATGGGCGGCACCGGCGCCACGCTTGTCCTGGTCTTTATGTTCTGCTTCCTGGCCAAGTCCCAGGAGATGCGCGCCGTCGGTAAGGCCGCCATCGTTCCCGTCTGCTTCGCTGTCAACGAGCCGCTGCTGTTCGCCGCGCCCATCGTGCTCAACCCCGTCTTCTTTGTCCCGTTTGTCTTTGCCCCGATCGCCAACATCTGGATCCTCAAGATCTTTATCGACTTCTTGGGCATGAACGGCTTTATGTACACCCTGCCCTGGACCGTCCCCGGCCCCATCGGCACCATCATGGGCCTGGGCTTCCAGCCGCTCGCCTTTGTGATGCTCGCCCTTATCCTGGTTGTCGACTTTGCCCTGTACTACCCGTTCTTCCGTGCCTATGACGCCCAGAAGTGCACCGAGGAGGCCGAGATCTCCCAGGAGGAGCTCGCCGCCAAGAACGCTGAGAAGGCCGCCAAGCTCAACGACGCCTTCCAGGGCAAGGCTGACGCCAAGAGCGTTGCCGCCGGCGCTGCTGCCGAGGCCGTGAAGGCCGACGCCCCCGCCGCTTCCGCAGCGCCCGCCACCGAGGCTGCGACCGCCAGCGACCTCAACGGCAGGCGCGTGCTCGTACTCTGCCAGGGCGGCGGTACCTCGGGCCTGCTCGCCAACGCGCTGGCCAAGGCTGCCAGGGAGCGCGGTATTAACCTCGAGACCGCTGCCGAGGCCTATGGCAACCACGTTGACATGCTCCCCGACTTTGACCTGGTCGTCCTGGCCCCGCAGGCCGCAAGCTACCTGGCCGACCTTCAGAAGGACTGCGAGCGCGTGGGCAACAAGTGCGTCGCCTGCCGTGGCAAGCAGTACATCGAGCTCTCCCAGAACGGCGACAAGTCTCTCGCCTTCGTAAGCGAGCAACTCTCGAAGTAAGTAACGCTCAGGGCCAGCCGACCATCCAAGACCGGCTGGCCCTTCAATTTAGACGATTGGATCATCATGTCCGTTAACCCTGCTAGCGTCACTAACCCGCCTGCGCAGTTTCCCAAGGACTTTGTCTTTGGCGGCGCCACTGCTGCCTACCAGGTAGAGGGCGAGACCCGCACTCACGGTAAGGGCAAGGTTGCCTGGGACGACTTCCTGGAGGCCCAGGGGCGCTTTTCCCCCGATCCCGCTTCGGACTTCTACAACCAGTACCCCGTCGACCTGGAACTGTGCGAGGAGTTTGGCATCAACGGCATCCGCCTCTCCATCGCCTGGAGCCGCATCTTCCCCAACGGCACCGGCGAGATCAACCCCGAGGGCGTCCAGTTCTACCACGACCTCTTCGCCGAATGCCATAAGCACCATGTTGAGCCGTTCGTCACGCTGCATCACTTTGACACGCCGCTGCCCCTCTTTGAGAAGGGCGACTTCCTCAACCGCGAGACCATCGACGCCTTTGTGGACTTTGCCACCTTCTGCTTTAAGGAGTACGCCGACCAGGTGACCTACTGGTTCACCTTTAACGAGATCTGGGCGAACGCCTCCAACACCTACATCGAGGGCACCTTCCCCGGTGGCGTCAAGGCGCATCTTGCCGAGGCCTTCCAGTGCGAGCACAACATGATGCTCGCCCACGCCAAGGCCGTGCTGGCCTTCCACAACGGCGGCTTTAAGGGCAAGATCGGCGTCATCCAGTCGTTGGAGTTTAAGTATCCGCTCAACGAGAACGACCCCGCCGACATCAAAGCCGCCAATAACGAGCACGTGCTGCAGAACCAGTTCTTGCTCGACGCCACCTTCCGCGGCGACTATGCTCCCGACACCCTCGAGTGCGCCAACCGCCTGGCTGCCGTCTCGGGCGGCACCATCGAGATCCCGGACGAGGATCTGAAAATCATGCGCGAGGCCGCGCTCTACAACGACTACTTGGGCGTTAACAACTACCAGTGTCGCTTCCTCAAGGCTTACGATGGCGAGAACGACCTGCACCACAACGGTACGGGCGAGAAGGGCACCGGCCGCTGGCGCGTTAAGGGTATTGGCGAGCACGTGAACAAGCCCGGCATCCCCACCACCGACTGGGACTGGATCATCTATCCCGAGGGCCTGTTCGACCTGCTCGTCTACATTAAGCAGCGCTACCCCAACTACAAGCAGATTTTCATCACCGAGAACGGCATGGGCTACAAGGACCCCTGCAAGGACGGTTTTGTGGACGACCAGCCGCGCATCGACTACATCGAGCAGCACCTGCGCTGGCTGCTCAAGGCCATGGAGGTGGGTGTCAACGTGGGCGGTTACTTCCTGTGGAGCCTGCAGGATCAGTTCTCCTGGACCAATGGCTACAACAAGCGTTATGGCTTCTTCTACGTTGACTTTGAAACCCAGAAGCGCACGCCCAAGGCAAGCGCCTACTGGTATAAGCACGTAGCGCAGACCCGTCGTCTGGACTAGCGGCTTGCGACCAGCGGAATTGCCCCGCTCACATAACCTGTCCCCATTTCTCAGCCGGGGGCGGCACGTCACACGACGCGCCGCCCCCGGCCTTTTTTGGGCAGACCGTACCGCACGTTTGTCTCAATCTGTAACATCTAGCTGAGTTTTTCGCTCCAAGCTGTTACAGATCGAGACAAACAGAACGCCCGAGCAGAGATATCTCAATCTGTAACATCTAGCTGAGATTTTCGGCCCTACCTGTTACAGGTTGAGATGAACGAGCCGAGCACGCCTACGCCCGCAAATCCCGCACGCTCGCACGCTCGACCAACACGCCCGAGACAAGCGTACGACTTCTGGAGCTCGGGGCTTCCAGACCTGCGACGACCTCGTTAAGCGCACGGATGCCCAGCTCGCGGTGGCGAAACTTCACCGACGTCAGAATCGAGTTGGGAATCGTCTTGTAGAGCTCATCGTCGAAGCCGATCACGGACACGTCGTCGGGCACACTGAGCCCTTTGTCACGTAGAGCCATCATCACGCCGTTTGCCATGCAGTCGTTAGCAGCGAGGACCGCCGTGCAATCGGGCTTATCGGCAAGCACAAGGCCCGCGGCATAGCCACTATCCGCATTCCAATCGCCTTGCAGAGGCTCGGGCGGCTCAATGCCACGTGCCTCGAGTGCCGCACGCCAACCTTTCATACGGCACTGGCTCGACAGCGACTCTTTCTTACCAGAGACGAAGTACACGTTCTTGTGCCCGCGATTTAAGAAGCACTCGCACGCCATGCGCGCGCCGCCCTCTTGGTCGTCACTGACGGTTGAGCAGGTAGGATGTTCCATCGGCGTGATAATCACCGTCTTGAGGTCCTTCGGTGCCTCAAAGGTATCAAAGTCATCGACCATCTGGCGCAGGTTGAAGATCATGCCATCAACAGGCAGCTGCGACATCCTGCGCGCCGCTTCGGCAAGGGTCATCTTCTCCCCCGCGCGCTTCTTAATCATCGTGAGCGCAAAGCCGCGTTCTTCGGCGGCATCGGCGATACCGTCAATCATGTCCACGGCGCCGCCCGACAAGTGAAACATCACCACGCCGATGCACCCGTAACGGCCCAACTTGAGTGAACGCGCGGCAAAGTTGGCTCGAAACCCGAGCGCCTCCATTGCCGAATGGACCTTATCGCGTGTCGACTCTCGCACGCTATCGGGCTCGTTGATCACGCGCGACACCGTCTTGAGAGAAACGCCCGCGGCAACTGCCACATCATTCATTGAGACATTTTTCTTGTCCATCGTTGCCACTACTTCTCCAGTCGGTTTTACATCGCTTGTTTTTTGCGTTCTAGCATACACTACCTGCCCGACTGACAAATCAGCCGTTTATCGGACAATATCGACCGTTCACCCGTAAATCCTTGTTGCTCTTCCAAAAATGTCTTACGTTGTCATTAACGAAATGACAACGTTGTCATTTCGCAATGCCTTCCTTAAGCAGGAAGGTTTCCGGGCAGTCCTGACCATCCATCGACGACCAGTTCCATCCACATGCGTCGCGCATTAAGTAGCAAAGGAGCTCTATGGACGCCATCGTAAAGATGCTCGAAAAGCATCAACCGTTCTTTGAGAAGATCTCGAGGAACGCCTACCTCCAGGCCATTAAGGACGGATTCCTTGGGTGCATGCCCATCGTCCTCACCTCTTCGATCTTCCTGCTGATCGCCACCCTTCCCGGCGTAGTCGGCATCACGCTGCCCCAGCCGCTTATCGACTGGTGCAACAAGCTGTACAACTTCACCATGGGCGTTATGGGCATCATGGTTGCTGGCACCACTGCCAAGAACTTCACGGCTTCCATGAACCGTCGCATGCCCGCCGGCAAAGTGCTCAACGACGGTTCCACCATGGTGGCCGCCCAGTGCAGCATGCTGCTGCTCGCCGTTACGCAGTTCACCACCAAGTTCAACGGCTCCGAACTTTCGGTCTTCGATTGCACCAGCATGGGCACGCGCGGTCTGTTCTCGGCCTATATCGCCGCGTTCATCACCGTGTGGGTCTACAAATTCTGCGTCTCGCGCGATCTGACCATTAAGCTGCCCAAGGAGGTCCCGGGCGCCATCGCTCAGAACTTCCGCGACATTATCCCCTTTGGCGGCGCCGTCATCATCTGCGGCATCATCGATGTCGTCGTGCGCAACCTCATGGGCGTTCCGTTCTCCGAGCTGCTTATCAAACTGCTCTCCCCGCTCTTTACCGCTGCAGAAACCTATCCTGGCCTTATCCTTATCCAGGCAGCCACCGCGTTCTTCTGGTTCATCGGCGTCCACGGCCCCTCGATCGTCCAGCCGGGCATCGACCCCATCCGTCTTGCCAACCAGGCCGAGAACCTGCAGGTTCTGCTGGCAGGCGGCCACCCCGCCCACTCCCTCACCTTTAACATGTCGCTCGTGGGTGAGTTCGGCGGCACCGGCGCCACGTTCATCGTGCCGCTTCTGCTGATTCTCTTCATGAAGTCCAAGCAGCTCAAAGCCGTCGGTAAGGCCTCGATTGTCCCTGTTGCCTTCGCCGTCAACGAACCGCTGCTCTTTGGCGCGCCGATGATCCTTAACCCCTACATGCTCATCCCCTTTGTTGCCGCCGGCTGCGTCAACGTGAGTGTTGCCAAGTTCTTTATCGACAATGTGGGTATGAACGGCTTCTCCTTCGTGGTGCCTTGGGCTACCCCTGCCCCCATCGGCATCTTCATCACCACGAACTTCCAGCTTATCGCCCTGGTATTTGTCGCGATCATCATCTTGCTGGACGCCATCATCTACCTGCCGTTCTTGAAGGCATACGATAAGCTGCTCTGCGACCAGGAGGCCGAGCGCGCCGCCGAGCTGGGACTCGAGTCCGATGGTGCCGCTTCCGTCGCCGCCAACGCCTCTACGCCCGCTGTCGAGCAGGCCACCGCTTCCGTCGAGACGACCGTTGCCGCCGCCGACAGCAAGCCTGTCGCCGATCAGCCCGAGCCCGCTGCCGATGCATCCGCCAAGAAGGATGTCGATGGCCTGAAGGTCCTCGTCCTGTGCGCCGGCGCCGGCACCTCTGCCATGCTTGCCAACGCCATCAAGGAAGGTGCCGCACAGACCGGAGAGAACATCGCTTCCTCCGCAGGCGCCTATGGCCAGCACACTGCCATCATGGATCAGTACGACGTCATCGTGCTCGCTCCGCAGGTTCGTAGCTACTACAACGACATGAAGGCCGACACCGATCGTCTGGGCATTAAGCTGCTCGCCCCGCGCGGCAAGGAATATATCGACCTTACCCGCGACCCCGCCGGCGCCATCAAGTGGCTCCGCGAGAACCTCGACTAGTTCCTCCCTCTGTTGGTGCCCGGATCCCCAGTTCGGGCACCTCTCCCTATTCGTATCCCACAGAAAGGATGACTTATGAACAACCCCATGCAGTTCCCCGACGGCTTTGTGTTTGGCGGCGCCACCGCCGCTTACCAGGTTGAGGGCGAGACCCGCACGCACGGCAAGGGCAAAGTGCCCTGGGACGATTTCCTGGCAGCTCAGGGTCGCTTCTCCCCCGACCCTGCAAGCGACTTCTACAACAAATATCCGGTCGATATCGACCTGTGCCAGCGCTTCGGCATCAACGGCATCCGTGTCTCCATAGCTTGGAGCCGTATCTTCCCCAGTGGCACCGGCGAGATTAACCCCGAGGGCGTCGCTTTCTATCACGAGCTTTTCGCCACCTGCAACAATGCCGGCGTTATCCCCTATGTCACGCTCGATCACTTCGATACACCCGAGGCCTTTTACCAGAACGGCGGCGAGGGATTCCTGACGCGCACGACGATCGACGCCTTTGTCGAGTACGCCAAGTTCTGCTTTGCCGAGTTCACCGAGGTCAAGCACTGGTTTACCTTTAACGAGATTCCCGCAACCGCCGAGGGCAGCTTTATCGTTGGCAACTGGCCGCACGGCGAGAAATACCGCCTGGACAAGGCCTTCCAGCTCATGCACAACATGATGGTGGCCCATGCCAAGGCTGTCGTCGCCTTCCATGAGGGCGGCTTTGAGGGCGAGATCGGCATTGTCCAGAACCTGGAGCCCAAGTATCCCCTCGATCCCAACAGCGCTGCCGACTGCGAGGCCGCCCGCATGGCCGACGTCATCAACAACCGCTGGGTACTTGACGCCACCTTCCGCGGCCACTATGCAGCCGACACCATGGAAGCCGCAACCAAGCTGGCCCATATCGCCGGCGGCGAGCTCGACGTCCGCGACGAGGACATCGCCGCGTTGACCGCCGCGCTCCCCTACAACGATTGCCTGGGCGTCAACACCTACAAGTGCCAGTTCCTGCGTGCCGCCGAGGGCGAAAACGACATCAACCACAATGGCACCGGCGACAAGGGCTCCTCGCGCTGGTTCCTCAAGGGCGTGGGCGAGGCATGCGTGCGCGAAGGCGTTCCCACGACCGATTGGGACTGGATCATCTATCCCGAGGGCCTGTACGACCTGTTGCTCCGCATTAAGAACGATTACCCCAACTACAAGAAGATCTACATCACCGAGAACGGCATGGGCTATAAGGACGACTTCGAGGACGGCTTTATCGATGACGCCCCTCGCATCGACTATATGCGTCAGCATCTCGCATGGATCCTCAAGGCGATTGACGGCGGCGTAAACGTCGACGGCTACTTTGTGTGGTCGCTGCAGGATCAGTTCTCCTGGACCAACGGCTACAACAAGCGCTACGGCCTGTTCTACATCGACTTTGAGACCCAGAAGCGCTATCCCAAGGCGAGCGCGTACTGGTACAAGAACGTCGCGGAGACCGGCCTGCTCATGGCCTAACTTTTGCCGCATACCCCCTGTCGGCCGCATACGAATCCCTCCACGGGTTCGTATGCGGCCTTTTTGTTTTGGCTCGGCCCGAGCAGGCCGTCTGTCTCGATCTGTAACATCTAGCAGGGATTTTCGGTCCTACCTGTTACAGATCAAGACAAACGAGCGGTCCGAACTTGAAGATCTCGATCTGTAACACGTAGCCCGGTTTTTCACGTCTACCTGTTACAGATCGAGACAAACGGGTAGCCCGAAGCAGAATATCTCGATCTGTAACATCTAACTCGGTTTTCTACTCCCAACTGTTACAGATTGAGATAATTCGACGACGCCGACGTTTTAATATACCGTGGTACAATTATGTCCCAACGCAAAGGAGGTACCCATGTCCGCTTGTGTGCCCGTCCGAGACATGAAGGACACCGCCGCATTTACCGCGCTTGTTGAGTCTGAGCGCGACGTCACCGTAACCAAGAACGGCTACGAGGCCATGCACTGCATCAGCAGCGACCAGTATCGCCTCATGCAAGAAGAAATCGCCAAGGCAAAACTGTTGTCTCGTATGATGTTGGCAGAAGACGAAATATCGCAAGGCGACTACAGCGACTACGAATCCTTCGCGGCTTCGATACGAGACAAATATGACCTATAACGTCGTAATACTCAAAAGCGCGCGATATGAGTACGAGAGTATCGTCGGATACCTTGCCCAAATCCTCAAGAATCCGCGCGCAGCAGGCAATTTTGTCGCTGAGTTTGAATATCAGCTTGATCTGCTTCGCGAGCAGCCGCTCCTACGTCCCCTCTCGCACATGCAAGAGCTGGCGGCACGTTATTACCGATCGTTTCCCGTCAACAACTACGTGTGTCTATACAAGTTTGAGCACGAAACAATCTATATCGCCCACATCTTTCATCAGTCACAGGACTACGCCCGCCTGGTCTAGCCCACAAACTGAATATTTGTTTTGAATCAATGCGTTGAGAAGGCGCACCTTGATCAAAAACTCTTTGATGCATGCGCCACGAGCAAATCGAGTTCTATCTTCGTGGGATTTGGCAAGGGCGAGCCAATGTCCCGTTCGGACCCAAAGGAAGCAGAGTCATTTGCATCGTCGGCCTAGCGGAGATGACCTTTGGGTCACATAGATGGAAGACAGTTTGTCGGTGACTCGGATAGCGCCAATGCGATCTCACGACGGTTGCGCTCATTGTCTCAATTAGATACTCAACGAAATACGGCCCCGCAGCTCAATAAGCTGCGAGGCCGTACTACGCACCGACGGATCAACGACGAAGTGCATCCGCTATTTGGCCAGCTCCTGAACGATCCAGTCAATTGCACCTTCGGGATCGTTGGTAAGGTCGATATACTGCTTGCCCCTTGTGGTGAGCAGTTTAATTCCAAGGCGATCGGTATCGGCCTTCATAGCGTCATAGTACATGCGTGCCTGGGGCGCCAGAACAATCACGTTGTACTGATCCATTGTCTCATAGTGGCTTCCGTACGCGCCGGACTGAGAAACCAGATCAATACCCTTAGCAGCGGCACCTTCGCGAAGAGCATTTGCCAAGAGAGTTGAAGTGCCGGCACCCTGGCAAAGCACAAGCACGCGGATCTGCTCCGCCTTGCTCTTTACCGCCTCCAGAGCTTTTGCGGCATTTTCTTGTGCGGCAATAGCATCTGCATCCGAGGTTCCTGCAGCTTCCTTTGCAGACTCCTCCAAACAAAGCTGATGGTCATACGCCTTGCAGAACGGATAGTAAATCACAAAGTCAACGACCAACAGCACTGCCATCAATACGAGAGAACGTAGATCGAGACCCGTGGTGAGAAATGCACCGATTGGGCCGGGAAGCGCCCACGGCATGGTATACATGGGGGCGTTCATTCCAATTACGTCAATGAAAAACTTACCGATTATGGCGTTGACCATAGGAGCCGCTAGGAAGGGCACGAACATATAGGGATTGAGAACGATCGGCATACCGAAGAGAACGGGCTCGTTAACTCCAAAAATCACCGGGATAATCGATGCCTTGCCCATGGCTTTAAGCTGCTTGGAACGCATAAACATGATCAGGATAATAGGAACGATGAACGTGCAGCCAGAACCGCCCAGACCGCCGATGAAGCTTGTAAAGTCCTGCGTGAGAGCAATTGACGGGTGTCCACCTGCTTGGAAAACCTCAAGATTGGTAACGGTATTGCCGTAGAGCGCAGCATTGATCGGGCTCATGACAACCGAAGCACCGTGAATACCCATAAATTGGAAAAGTGCGACCGCGCCTTCGATAAGCGCCATGCCAGGATAGGTGTCGACCGCGGAGAACAGCGGCGAGATTAGAGCAGATACCAAATTGGCGAACGGCACAGCAAGCAGCGTACGGCTCGCGAGATCGATAACGGCGCACGCAAGGATTGAAAACCCAAACGCAAAGATATCGCGAAAACTCTGCGCAATAGCGCCAGGGACCTCTTTGGGGAGCTTGATCGTCACATTATGGCTAATGCACACCTTATAGATATTAACGGTCAAGAATGCGGATACGAACGCAGCGAGAAAACCCTTGGTTCCCATATAGCCGGTTTCAAAAACAGATGTATCTGCTCCGCCAATCGAGACAACATCGTTCGTCACCGATAGCAAGAACATGCCGCACATGGCGCAAACCATGCACGAGGTGGGGTTAAGAGATTTGCCCGAAGGCATGCGGCGGTTCATCGACATGGCAAGTGAGCTCGCCGTGGTGCCGGCCACCATAATGCCAAGAAGCCCCATGGTATATGCATAGATTTTATTAAAGAAATCCAGCACCTCAGACGGAAGCGCGATGCCTACATAGGCAGGGAGCGTCGAAAGAAGAAGGAACAGGCTCGAGAACAGCACAATTGGCATATTCGAGAGAAAGCCATCCTTAATCGCCACCAGATAAATGTTCTTTGAGATTTTGTCGAAGAGAGCCTGGTGTTTTTCAAGGAATTTGACGATAGCGTCCATAACGCATCCTTTCATGATTGCCGGGCACACAACGATTTATCCGGATTCAACCGTCGTCATCCCAGTTTGTATCCGCTTATGTAAGTGAATACGTTCTCGTGCGAAATGTAATATCATTTGCGCGATTTGTCATAACCAATTCTTTTTCCGCTTTGTCGACATGTCAAGAATTTAAATCTTTATTCGGTGAACGGCAGTTGCTTAATTTTAGATTTGTCCAGCTAATAGCTATTTTTTTGGAGCAGTACAATAAGTTTGTAACCGTTTACCGATTGGATATAACATATTAAATATATTGTTGTAACAATATTAGGGACAATGTCACAAGCCTGTCACTCTAGTCAAAGGAAGTAATAATGCCCAAACGATTGCTGAACATGTCCGCATCCGATTTTGCCGCCACGTCACCCATGGATCTAAAGCAGGCAATTCTGGCTTCCGAGGGACGTACCATCATGGCAGAAAACGTACCCTCTTCCCAATTTCTCGGCGGCGTTACTAATGCCGAAATCGAACGTGCCGCAGGTGCCGACCTGCTTCTGTTTAACGCGCTCGATGTGTTCAATCCAGTGATTGCCGGCATTCCGGATGAACTCACCGAAAACCCGGTCACTTGGGTGAAGCGAGCATGCGGAAGGCCCATTGGCGTCAATCTGGAACCAGTTGATATTGAGGCTGAAATGTCTGAATCCCGTACAGAAATCCCTATGGGTCGGCGCGTCTCTCCCAAGACCCTAGAAAAGGCCAACGAACTCGGATTTGATTTTATTTGCCTCACAGGCAACCCTGGAACTGGCGTCTCCAACGATGCAATCGCCCATTCGATTAAACTCTCCAAAGAGCATTTCGATGGCCTGGTCATAGCCGGGAAAATGCATGGAGCGGGCGTTGCGGAACCTGTCATGACACTCGAAATAGCGCGCAAGTTTGTTGATCTCGGCGTCGACATCCTTCTCGTGCCAGCCCCCTACACTGTCCCTTGCTTCCAAGAAGCAGACCTGCGCGCCATCGTAGACTTTGTACGATCCCACAACGTAGACAAGTCAATTGAAGAAAAGGTTCTCGTCATGGCGGCGAACGGGACAAGTCAAGACTCCTGCGACAGCGAGACCATTAAGAAAATAGGCCTTGCAGCAAAAGCCGCTGGCGCTGACCTCCAACATATCGGGGACTCCATGAACGGTATTTGTCTGCCCCAGAATATCTTCACGCTTGGACAAGCCCTTCGTGGCTACAGGCATCAGATCGTCATGCTGAGCCGCTCTGTGATACGTTAAGGTAGCCTCGCCCACGCTACATCCCGACTGAGGCACCCATCGGATACCACCAACATGCAAACTGAGGCTCCAATGCTCGATACACACGAAAAACGGCCACTCTATTTACAGCTCACCGACGCGCTGCTCAAGCAGATCGTCGATGTATATCAAGCAGACGATAAACTTCCAACAGAAATGGAACTTTGCGACGAATACGCCGTAAGCAGAACAACCGTCCGACTTGCCATGAGTGAGCTGGAGCGTCGTGGAAGTATCTATCGAATCCAAGGTAAGGGATCGTTTGTTGCACCGAAACGCGTTAGCGAGCTCAATTCACTTTTAGACTTTGACTTTGCAAGCCATTGCGATGGTGTTGATCCGGATACCATCACCAAACATTTCGGCGGCCGCACATCAGGTCGTCCAATTTCCGTAATGATGCTCCAGCAATTTGGATGCCAAAGTCGTGATGAGATTCAGCGTCTTGAACTGACCTACGAACTTGAAGGCAGCTTCATAGGCGCTGATACGTTCTTCATTTCAAAGTCGCGCGTTCCGAATAATCAGTTAGATTTTCAGGCATTTAGCAAAATCATGGACGAGTTGTCCAAGTCTGTCCAATCTGCTCGAGAAAGCTATAGAGCACGTCAGCTTAGCGATTCCGAAGCCAGCAATTATGGTGTTGCAAAACTTCCGGTCATCGAACTAACTCGTCATGCTTATGACTCCGGAGGCAAATTAATTGCCATTACTTGCCGCACCGTCTTAACTGGACAAATCCCTTATCAAAACTTTATTTTCAAGTCCTAATGTTCTTTTTCTTTTGTCTCGATCTGTAACACGTAGCCGAGTTTTTAAGTCCTAACTGTTACAGATTGAGACAATTTGATAGTGAAGTCCCCATTTGCGCTTCATGTCGCGTTGCGTTGATGCGATAATCCCTCACCACGTCAGAGAGCGGAAGTATCGCCTGCAGCGCTAGCTAGCAGATGACCTGCGTGTGTTCCTCGATGGCGGCACGATTCTCGGCGGCGATACCCGGTTCGCACACCACGGCATCCAGGCTGTCCAAGCGACAGAAGGTGTAGAAGTCGCGCTTGCCGATCTTGCTGGAATCGGCGATCAGATAGCGTGAGTCGGCCTTGCTAAAGGCGAGCTGCTGGATACGGCCCTCGTCCATGTTGGACGTAGATACGTCGCCATCCAGAATGCCGTTGGCGCCGATAAACGCCGCGTCGATGCCCAACGCACGCAGGGTATCCTCGGCCGTTGGCCCCACAAAAGCGGCGGTGCGGCGACGGTACATACCGCCCACGAGGCACAGGTCGCAGTCTTCGCGCGACTCGAGCAGGTTAAACACCGAAAGCGAGTTGGTCACAATGCGCAGGCGACACGCCGGCAGCATCGAGGCCATCTGTTCCACCGTAGTGCCCGTACCCAAAAAGATGGTCGAGCCCTCCTCGATAAGCTCCACAGCACGGCGCGCAATCTGCAGCTTTTCCTCGGCATGCTTAGTGCGCTTTTCGCTGTGCGAATACTCATGGCGCAACATAGCATGGGGACGCCCCTGTGCGCTACGGGCGCCACCGTGCACGCGCTCGATCTCACCCAGGCTCGCAAGTTCTTCGAGGTCGCGGCGAATCGTCATATCCGAAACGCCCAGCGCATCCGAAATCTCCTTGACCGAAACCGTGCCCTGCTCTTCGAGCAGCTGACGAACCTTATCCTGTCGCTCTGCCTTAATCACGATGAATCCTCGCCGTTCTTTGCGCGCATATCATTCAAACAGTAACGAACAAATTGTATCAGACTCGTGCGCGTCAAAAATGAACGCCCGCACAGCTCCAATCATCACTTTTTTGAGAAAAATACCCCCTGCTTTAGTGGGGTGTAGTGATAATCTCGCCTGTTCGCGCTACAGTTTGTCCGAAATACCTCGATGTTAGGAACCAAATGATCACTTCCGAGCTTTTCGGCACCGCGCCGTGCGGCACCTCCGTTCATCGTTACACCCTCAACGGGCCCGAGATCTGCGTTCGCATTATGGACTATGGCGCCACCGTGCTGGGTATCGATGTGCCCGACATTCCCGGCAACGTGCGCGATGTGGTGCTGGGCTTCGATAAGCTCGAGGATTACTTTGACAACCCCGCCTGCTTTGGCGCGACCATCGGCCCCGTGGCAAACCGCACCGCGGGCGCCACGATCACCATCGACGGCACGGACTGGCACATGCCGGCCAACGAAGGCGTCAACAACCTGCACAGCGATCTTGAGCATGGTCTGCACAAGCGCGTATGGGACGTTGAGCTCGACGAGACTCACAACGCCGTGCGCATGACCACCTCGCTTAAGGATGGCGAGCTGGGCCTGCCCGGCAACCGAACCTTTACGGCTGTGTTTACCGTTACGCGCACCGGCGTCTTCCGCATCGAGTATGGTTGCGAGAGCGACCGCGCCACCTACGTGTCCATGACCAACCACACGTACTTTAACCTTGCCGGCCATAACGCCGGCATGGACTGTGAGCACTTCTTTATCGCCAACGCTGCCCACTACTTGCCCATTAACGAGCAGAACATCCCCACCGGCGAAATCGCTCCGGTCGAGGGAACACCGTTTGACTTTCGCGAGCTGCGCCCCGTCGCACCCGGCATGGAGGCCGACGACCCGCAGATTAAGCAGGCCCGTGGCTACGATCACTGCCTGTGCATCGATGGCTATCAGTACGGCCGCAACCTGCGTCGCGCCCTACATGTCGAGGAGATGTGGACCGGTCGTGAGCTGGACTACTACACCACCGCCCCGGGCGTGCAACTCTACACCGGCAACTGGCTGGGCGACGAGCACGCCAAGGACGATGCCAACTATGGCTGGGGCGCCGGCTTTGCCCTCGAGGCCGAGATGTACCCCGACACGCCGCACCAGCCGCTGTTCCCGCAGGGCATTGTGGGTCCGGGTCACCCCTACAGCAATATGATCGAATACCACTTTATGAGGCACTAGGCCCACAACGCGACATCTCGCACAGCAACGCCCGCCGGCACCACCGCCAACGGGCGCTGCTTCATGCCTAAATCCTTCTTTTCGATGCCACCGAATTGGTGACATAACAAAACTATGCCGAATTACTACGATGAACCCACTATGTCCGACCACGCGCTGGTTTATAAAAAATTAGCAACTCGTCTACCTGCGGTTTTATTCTCTGCAAATTTGGCATGCTCGGCGATAAGCAATTCATCGTAGTAAACCGGCATAGTTTTGGCGGACAGCGCCACACAGATCCCCTACGAAGGCAAAATGATCCGTTTTCCTCCGTCCCCAAGGGATCAGTTGAACAGATTGCCGATGGGGTCGGGGGCGGAACTGGGGAGATAGCGGATTTCTAGTTCTATGCCGAGCTTTTGCAGCTCTCTGAGAACAGCGACGTCTGTGTCGTCTACGGCAACTGCGGGCGTTGCGGGACGCTTGCCCTCCCCTGCCTGCATATGACCAATGCTGATCTTGGTGATCGGCACACCGCCCTTAACCAGCGCGAGCGCATCGGAGGGTGAGGCCACCATGATCAGAATCAATTGGCGAGGCGTTGCGGTATGAATGACGTCGATGGTCCTTTGCACCGAGAAAAACCGCGTCCAAACGCCTTCTGGCGCCGCCACCCTCATGGGTGCCCATTGGCGCGAATCTGCCGCGATCTCATCGTTGACGATTAGGACAAGGTTGGAACCCACGGCTTCGTTCCACAGCTCAACGTCTTGTCCGTAAATGAAACGGTCGTCGATGCGTGCGAGAAGAATCTTGGGTTGAGTCATCGCTGCCCCATTCTGTTTGAGACCCGTAAGAGCAAGACATCGCGTCTCCAATATTAGTGCATTTAAAGTGAGAAAAGCCGTCAGAACCCTTGCGCGGATGTGCGATGTCCCGTATCATAGACAGCCGTTGACGCCTCAGTTGCGCCATCACATGGCCGCCAGCGTAGCTCAGTTGGTAGAGCACCGCTCTCGTAAAGCGGGGGTCACCGGTTCGAGCCCGGTCGCTGGCTCCATTGCACAAGATAGCCGCCTTCGGGCGGCTTTTTTGTTGCTGATTTCGGGCGCGCTTCCGCCAATCCAAGCACAACGCCGCCGGAAACTCTCCTACTCAACAAAAGCCCCGCCAACCGCAATCCCCAAAGGAACCGCGTTCAGCGGGGCCCAAGCGAGCTCCCCCAAGGGATAACGCTCGCAACACGAACAGCTCAGCCGAGCAGCGCGCTACTCCTCCCAGTAAGCATCTGCAAGCAGCTTAAAGCAAATCTTCTTGACCGGCTGCGCGCCATCGCCCTGGAACTCGAGCGTGGGCATGTGAGGCTCGCCGGCAACAAACAGCGCAAACTTGTCGTCAGCAAGATCGCCGGCGATCGAGGCGTCGGAATCGACCAGATCGTAGTCGTCCTTCTCGTCAAACTCCTGAACCAGCGTCAGGCTGCCCGTGGCAACCTTAAAGGCCTCGCGACCCTCGACGTCGATCTGCAGGTCGTGATAGCGCTGATGCGTCTCATAGTGAGCCTCGGCCTCGGGACGCGTCGTGGGAGCCATGACGTTCGCAAAGACCTTGTCGCCCAGAATCGGATGGCTGCCGACCTCGAGCTTCGCCGGATCGTTCTCCTCGAGCCAGTCGATCAGCACGTCGAGGCCCTTGAGCATTCCACGGTACTCCTCGATATCGCCCAATGCACCGTAAATCATCTAAATCCCCTCTCGGATCGTTTCTTTGGCGGCTACTCGGCAAACGCATTACCGACGCTGTTGCCACCCACATGCGTCTCGACCAGGGTAAGGTCGGGATTGAACACGACAGTGTCGGCGTCGCGCCCCGGCATAATGCTACTGCACTTGTCGTCGACATGAGCTGGCAACCGATGCCGGGGCCGCAGCACAAGCTCCTACAGCTCGGTCACGACAACGCCGTTGTAAACCTCGTCCCAACGATCCATAACCAAGTGGCCAGTCATGGGATCCATGGCATTGAGTTTGCCGCAGGTGTTGGCGGTACGCAGCACCGTCTCGTCGTCGGCTCCGGCAGCAATCGCATGTGCGAAGCCGGCAATGGTCGAATCGCCAGAGCCCGTAGCGTTAACGGCGGGGATATCGGGGGTCTTGGCGCGGAACGCACGGCCGTTATGGAAACCAACGGAGCCGGCAGCGCCCATAGATACGACGACCCAGGGGATATCGGAGAAGCGGGCGTCAGAGGCGAGCGCGGAACGGAGCTCGTCCACATCGTCGGTGGTAAAGCTCGTGCCCAGAAGGCCGTTAATTTCGGTCAGGTTAGGCTTAACCAGCTCAGGCTTGACCTCGGACTTGAGCGCAGCCTCGAGCGAGGCGCCCGAGGTATCGAGCAGCACCTTGGCGCCGGCGTTCTCTGCAATGCCCGTGATCTTAGCGTAGTAGTCCGCCTCGACGCCGCGGGGCAGCGAACCCGAGATGGTAACGACATCGGCCTTGCTCGCAAGCTCGGCGAACTTGGCGGTAAAGGCATCGAGCTCCTCGGGGGCAATCGTCGGGCCGCTCTCGAGTAGCTCGGTCTGGTTGCCGGCGTGGAGGATGTTAAGGCAAATGCGAGTCTCGCCCTTGATGGGTACAAAATCATTCTTAATGCCGTTGGCATCCATGAGCTCGGCCATGTAGGCGCCCATGTGACCGCCGAGTAGACCGGTTGCCACAACGTCGTCGCCCAGCTGACCCAGTACACGGGCCACGTTGAGACCCTTGCCGCCGGCGGTCTTTTCGGGCGTCACACGGTTAACGTCGTCGATAATGAGCTCATCGAGCTGATAGCGTGTATCGACGGACGGGTTCATCGTAACGGTGAGGATCATTTTTAGCTCCTTATCTCGCAGGCTCCTTGTGCCTCGCGATACGAGTCGACAAAACGGAATTACAGAATCTCAATCGTGAACGAGCGAACGACGGTCTCCTTGGGCTTGGCGACAAGGCAGCCGCGCTTATGCTCAAGCACATCGTCCTCATCGGAACAGGTCGAAAGACCGCCCCAAGGCTCAACCGCCACAAAATCGCCCTCGGGCTTGCTCCACACAATGAGATATGGGAAGCCCTCAAAGCTCAGGCGGACGCCCTTGTCCTCGCCCTTTTTGGAAAGCGTGACCTGACGGCTCTCGAGCACGTCAAAGATGGTCTCCGCAAAATCGAAGAGCTCATGTGACAGAGGCAGCGTCTTTCCCACCATGGGGTTCTTGGAGCGGTTTGCGACGTCAATCAATCCAGTCGAGGGAACGGCGGTGCAGAGCTCCGCAGCCTCGTCCTTCTCAAAGCGCAACTCGTAGTCCGTATAGGCCTCGCCCTCATCGAGCGGACACCTAAAGCCGGGATGACCGCCGATAAAGAACGGCATGCCCTCGGTTCCCTCGTTGGTCACCTCATAGGAGACGCGCACGGCAGCGTCCTCGAGCGTATAGCGAGCGACGAGCCTAAACGGATACGGATAATCGCTCAGCAGCGCGGCGTTATTCTCCGAAGCCAGGCACATCACCAGCTCGTTTTCGCCTTGGCTCAGCAGCTTCCACTCCTGTTTGCGCGCAAACCCGTGGCGAGCGAGCTTTACATGATGCCCGGCAAACGTCATGGCGCTGTTGTCGCGCAAGCCTCCGCAAATCGGGAAGCAAATCGGTGCTTGGCCGGACCACACGGCGGGATCGCCCTGCCACAAGTACTCGCGACCTCCAGCCTCAATCGAGGTAAACGAACCACCAGCCGTGGACACCTTAATAGAAATCGAATCGTTGGAGAGAGCGTATTCCATTGCCCATCCTTTCGGACAACTGCTTTTGCTCGCAAGTACCTGTCTCGGCCCTGACCAAAGGACAAACCCGCACGTTCACCGATGCATCCGGTATCCCAGGCATGCAACGGGGCACCATACAGACATTGATGCAATTACAGCTGAAAGGCCTTCTTATGCGAACCATCATCCTCTATGCCTCGCGCCACCACGGCAATACGAAAAAGCTCGTGGACGCCATCGTCGAGGCGCACCCCGAAATCGATACCCTCGACGTCAAGGCGCTTGGCAAAAACGAGTACCCCGACCTGCACGAATACCATCTGATTGGCGTCGCCACGGGCATCTATTACTCCGAGATCGACAAGGACATGACACGCGTGCTCACGAACGTGCTGCAGCCGCAGAACAAGGTGTTTGGCCTTATGACCTACGGTGGCAAAAACAAGTGGTACGGCAAGGATATCGATGGTATCTGCCGCATGAGGCAGGCCATCTTTATGGAGGTCTACGGCTGCCCCGGCTTTGATACGTGGGGGCCGTTCAAACTCACCGGCGGTGTCCAAAAGGGACACCCGACCGCTGAGGAAATTAAGGGCGCCGTCGACTTCTTCGACAAGATTGAAGACGAGTACGGCGACATCATCGTCGAAGAGCATGCCAAGCGCGAGAAGCGTCTAGCCTACGAGAAGGAGCATCCTGCAGGAGGCCTGGTGGCCGGCGTCAAGCGCACGGCAAAGAAGATCGCTAACAAGCTGTAACTGTGAAGGTGCTTTTGAGCGTTTAACCCATACGGCGGGTCCGAGCAGATTCGGGCCCGCCGTTTTTTCTATCGTTACTCGGTAAAGGCGTTGCCGACGCTCTGGCCGCCAACATACGTCTCGACGAGGGTGAGCTCATGGTCGAACACGACAAAGTCGGCGTCGCGACCTGGCATGATGCTGCCGCACTTATCCTCGATGTGCGCGGAGCGAGCCGGCACCTCGGTTGCCATGCGAATGGCGATATCGGCGCTGGCGATGCCCCAGTCGACGATGTTCTTGACGCCCTGGGCAAGCGTGAGCACCGAGCCGGCAATGCTCTTGCCGTCGGCGAGCCAGCACAGGTTGTCCTTCATGATGACGTCCATGCCGCCGCTGGTGTAGCTGCCCTCGGGCATGCCGCCGCAGCCCAGGCAGTCGGTGATGAGCACCGTGTGCTGCCAGCCCTTGGCCTGCAGCAGCGCCTTGATGGCGGCAGGGTTAACGTGCTTGCCGTCACAGATGATCTCGGCGTAGGTCTCGGGCGTGGACATGGCAGCGCCCACGACACCGGGCTCACGGTGATGCAGCCCGCGCTGGCCGTTATAGGTATGCGTAAAGCAGCTGGCACCGGCGTTGATGGCGGCGATGCACTCATCGTAGGTGGCGTCGGAGTGACCGATGCTGGTCACCACACCCTTGGCGTTCAGAGCAGCCGCATAAGCAGCGGCACCGTCGCGCTCGGCCGCCATGGCGCTCTTGACGATGCGACCACCCGCAGCCTCCTGCCACTGATCAAAGATCTCCTCGGAGGGATCGATAAGATAAGCGGGGTTCTGCGCGCCCACGTGCTTCATGGTAAAGAAGGGGCCCTCCAGGTAGATGCCCTGAATGCGAGCACCGCAGAAGTCGGGGCCGCGACCCTCGTCCGCCTGAGCGATGGCGGCGCAGGCGTCCTTGATCTGCTCGAGCCCATCGGTGAACGTCGTGGGCAGCCAGCTGGTGGTACCGCGACGGGCGAGCTCGGTCGAGCTGATATCGATGCCCTCGGGATCGTTATCGGTAGTTGAGTGGTTGTAGAAGCCATGGATGTGAGTATCGACCATACCCGGTGCGATCCACGACCCCGTGTAGTCCTTAATCTCGCAAGAGGGCTCGTCGGCCTGCCAGGCGCCAAAGACGCCATCCTCGACCATAAGATAGCCGCCCAGTTGCGGGCCTGCCGGCAAGAAGAACTTGTCAGCCTTAATTGCGTACGTGCTCATATGCACTCCTTGCTTCTAAAGCAGTTGACCGTGGTGATACTTATACCCGGTTCAAGTAAAACAAAAAGCGCCCGCCCGCCGTTATGAGCGGACGGGCGCCCTTACAGAGGGACGCGATTAAGCGGTGAAGGGGTGAATCGTCACGCCCTTGACCACGCGGTTGACCGTGCCGGTGGGGCTCGGCGTATCGGGCGTGTTGCCCACGCGCACGGAGTTGAGCAGGCTGATGGCCTGGGCAAACATCACGAACGGCAGAGCGAGGTAGCCCTCGGGAAGCGCTTCGTAGCCCTTAAAGGTGAAGGACTCACCCTCATAGACGGTGGCACCTTCCTGCTGAACGGCGATGGTGTGCTGAGCGATCTCGTCGCCACCGATCTCGTTGAGGATGTCGATGTCGTACTGACGGGTGTAGGCGTCGTTGTTGACGAACACGAAGACGAGCGTCTTATCGTCGACGAAGGACTTAGGTCCATGACGATAGCCCATGGAGGTGTCGTAGGAAGTAGCGACCAGACCGTGAGCCAGCTCGAGGATCTTGAGCTGGCTCTCCTGGGCAAGGCCACCGAAGGAGCCAGAACCCAAGTAGGTCACGCGGTTGAAGTCGCCAGCCAGGTAATCGGCGATCTCGGGCTCACGGGAGATGACCTCCTCGCCCATCTTGGCGATGGTCTCGACCCACTCGGCCTTCTGCTCGTCAGAGGCAGTGTCGAAAATAAGGGTGGAGAGCAGGGTCATGCAGGAATAAGAACCGGTCATGGCGAAGCCCTTGTCGTTGGCGCGCGGAATGAGCAGCGTCAGCGCGTTGGGATCATCGGCAGACTCGACAGCGAGCTTGCCCTCGGGAGCGCAGGTGATGTTGAGGAACTTGACGTTGTGGACGAGCTCCTTGGCAACGGCAACGGCGGCAAGGCTCTCGGGGCTGTTGCCAGAGCGGGCAAAGGAAACCACGAGCGTGGGATCCTCGGCGCGCAGGAAGTCGCGCGGGGCGCTCACGATGTCGGTCGTGGCGATGGGCTTAAAGTCGTAGAGATCAGTGTTGCCAGCGTGACGCAGGTACGGGGCGCAGGTATCGCCAACGTAGTCGGACGTACCGGCACCGGTGAAGACAACGGACAGACGACCCTCGCCCATGGCGCGAGCCTCGGCCAGGAAGGCCTCGATGGCCTCCTTGTTCTCGCGATAGATGTTGAGCGTATCACGCCAAAGCTCGGGCTGCTGAGCAATCTCGGCCGTGGTGATCTGGGCGCCGAGCTCGGTGAGCTCCTCGACACTCTTCTCGAACATTTCTAATACCTCTTTCTTTACTAAATTGTCTGATATATAAAGACTTAATCTGAAAAGTTAAATCGGGTAGTAGTCATAGGCTGTTTTTCTTTCGTTAACACTCGTATCCGATCACAGAGTATCTCGATAATGAGAAATCCTGTACTTAAACTTGTCCGCACGAGCCACCGAAAGCGTAAACTCGACAACATCATTTTGGGTGTTGTGAGTAGTTCGGACTATGTCCAGAACTGGCGCACCCTCACCAATACCTAGAAGCCGAGCGTCACATGGACGTGCTATACCCGCAGAGAACTCCTCATCCGCTACTCGAATTATCTGCTGATAATCCTGCTCAATGACATCGTAAAGGGGCTTCTGTTCGAGTAGAGGACGCTTGAGTGAAATAAAGAGCCTTGCTGGAAGATAGCTACGCTCAACCATCATAGGAATACCATCTGCCATTCGTAAACGTTTGAGTTTTAATACCTTTTCACCCAAATGAATCCCCATTTGCATCGAGAGCGTTTTATCTGCTTCCATTTCACAGAACTCTAAGATGGTTGTTTCTGGCAGCCGGCCCATCGCTTTCATCTGTTCAGTAAAACTGTACGATTGGGTAAGATTTGTTGCTTGAGCTAGTCGATCGGCAACAAACGTACCGCGACCTTGTTTTCGCACAATCCGACCAAGATACTCAAGTTCCTGAATTGCAAGCCGGACAGTCGACCGCGAAAGCCCGAAACGTTCGGCAAGCTCACGTTCGGACGGAATCAAATCACCTGGCTGATATTCATGATCAATTTTTTCGATCAGAATATCTACGAGCTGGTCATATAGCGGTTGTCTGTGCCTCTTGCACGTCATGATATTCTCCACGTAATGAGCAATTGACCAATACTTCAGCCTTCAGGTAACGCACCAACATGTCCAATAAATGGGCTAATAGCGACACTACATCTCATCGTCTTCATCAATGTCAGCACTCTCGAGTTTCTTGAGATCGACTCCCTCACGACCAACGACCCGTGCGCGTTCGGCAAGTTCATCAAGCGTTGGGTCTCCAAACGCACGCGTCATAACAAGCTCCACCAACATAGGTAGATTTGTTCCGGTGACAACGGTCACGTTATCGAGCTCAGTCGTCATTGGGATAGCTTGATTGAACGGAGTACCGCCAAGCAAATCAACAAACACCAATACGCCATCACAAGCTTGACGCATCTTGGCAATGCAGGTTCGCAAATCATCACCAAAAGTAACCGCCTCCGAGCCCGCAAAAGGAACTACCTCAAAATTAGGCTGCTCGCCGGCGACCATATCCACAGCGCTTTTCAAACCAGGTGCAAACTGACCGTGACCAGTTAGTACAAATCCAATCATTCTATCTACCTTTCTACCGTTCGCTTTCTCTAGCCAAAGAACCCCTCAAAAGGGCTCTTACGACCACTGCATCATTAAAGTTTAGTGAGTATTTTGTTTTATCGCGGGAGGTCTGTGAGCGTCTCTAAGCTGCTTTTCAAGGTTGCGATATCTACGTGCTTCGCCCTTGTTCCCGCTGCTCTCATATTGATATGAAAGCAGCAGATAGAGCTTTCCGCGTAACCCAAGGTCGTTCGTATCCAGCATAGCTTCCATCTCATCGATCTTATCATGCCGACGGCAAAAGACTATGTCGTAGGTCAATTGACTGTCCGCCAAAATGCCCTTCGACACGATGGGGCGCATCTCTTCCAACATGGACGCCGCCCGCTTCCGGTCACCCGTCTTGATATAGAAATTAAAGGCGCGAACCGCAAGCTGTCGACGTTGTTTATCGCTGCACGACATCTCCAGCAAGTGGTCAAGCATTCGATCTGCATATGCGTCCATATCAGCAGCTTCATAGATCGTGAAACGCAGGTAATACTGCTTATACGTAGACATTACTATACGCGCAAGTTTGCGATCGAGCAGGTCTATGCAATCTTGGTATAAGCCCAAGTTAAACAATACCTGCAATTTCATATCGAAGTATTTTTTCGCTCCTTCGGTCACAGCGAAATAAGCCACTACAACACAAATGAACAGGACGATCCAAAATGGCATTGCACTATATTCCCTTCAAGGCAGCCTTAAGGAATTAATCGAACACGATGACTGCATAACCGCCTATGAACAACGGTGTCCGACAAAACAAAAGAGGCGCACACTCCAGGGGATATGGCGATAAAGTCGCCTTGGAGGTGTGCGCCACGTCTCAATTGAGGCTCAAATGCCGTGACAATATGGGGTATTTAGCCCTTGCAAATGATACCGAATGCACCCAAGGCAATGGACAGAACCAAGACGATAAAGATGGCCTTCGTCGAGGTCATGCCCTTCTTACCGAGGAGCCAGTATACGAAGCCGACGAGTGCGGCAGGAACCAGCTTGGGGCAAATCATATTGCAGATGTTCTGCAAGTCAACGGTAACGCCGCCGATAACAGGCTTCGCCGCAATAACGATACCGACATTGGTTGCGACCAGAGCACCGACCATAAAGACACCCATTACGGAGGCCGCATCGGTCAACGCGTTCAGGCGATCGCTCATGGTGGTGACGAGCTTCATACCCTGCTCATAGGCCATGTGGGTCTGCTTGCAGCGGAACCAGTCAACAAGGATGTTCACGACGACCCAGATGAAGATACCCAAGGGGTTGCCGTTCATGGCCATATTGGCAGCCAGAGCGCCGAAAATGGTCGGGAGCAGCGAAGCGAAGATGGAATCGCCGATGGAAGCCAGCGGTCCCATGAGACCAGTCTTGAGACCAGCAACAGCCTCGAGGCCCTCAATGCCCTCCTCTTCCTCGATCGCCAAATCGATACCGGTGATGATCGTGTTGAGGAAGTTTGAGGTGTTGAAGAACGGTGCACACTGGGCGCGGCAGGCTTCCTTTAGCTCCGGCGTGCCGTCGCCGTACAGCTTGCGCAGTGTGGGCAGGATAATCCAGAGATAACCAGAGTGTTGCATGCGCTCGTAGTTCCAACCATCCTGGAAACCAAGCAGGTTACGACGGTTGATCTGCGCAAGGTCGTCCTTGGTAATCTTGTAGCCAGTGGTGCCATTGGCGAGTTTCTCATTAGAGCTCATCGTCGTCGTCTCCCTCCGCAGCGCCAGCAGCAGCGACGGGACGCTGGTTGTTCTTGTAGTACAGCAAAGACAGAGCAAAGCCAATAATAGCGATCGCCAGCATCGACATGTTATTGAACATACCGACCATATCCACGGCGCCCTTACCAAGCGCGCCGTTCACAGCGACGATGTTGGCGTTGAGGTTCATGATGCTCGTGAAGGCCGTACCAAACAGGGCGGCAACTACAAAGCCGAGCAGCAGGTAGGCGACGTGCTTTTTGACCGGCAGGTAACGGAGCAGGATGGCGAAGCCAACAGCGGGCAAGGCACCGCCAGCAACAGACAGACCGTCACCCAGCCACTTCCAGTCGCCGTTAAGGGCGGTAGTGATGCCCTCGACCAAGCCCTGGCCAAATGCGAGAGCCAGGAAGACCGGAATCATGCGGGACAACATCCAGGAAACGGCACCGAGCAAGTAGTGTACGTTGTAGGCACCCCAGTTCATCTTCTCGATATCGGCATCGCACATGTGACCGAAGAACGTGTTGGCGAAACGGCCGGCGATATCGGTGTAAACGAGAATGGCAGCGACAGGTACGCCGATGGCGGCAAGAGCCGTCTCGGGATTCATGCCCGCACCCACGGCAAAGGCAGTGGCGACCAGAGTGCCGGAGTTGGCATCGATACGAGAGGCGCCGCCAAAGGTACCAACGCCCAGGACGGTGAGCTGCATGCTGCCGCCGATAAACAGGCCAGTCTGTAGGTCACCCATAATCAAACCGGTAATCATACCGGAGAAGACGGCTGAGCCTGCACAGGTGTACCAGTTCAGCTCATCTAGAATCTGATAACCCGCATACAGGGTTAACAGAAGAATCTGCCACCAAGCAATCATGGTAAACTCCTTATTTAAGGTGTAACAGTTTCTACAATACCAATACGCTTATATAAACCGTGCATCCCCCTTCACGGCCTAGCGTTAATTCGACTAGAGCGTGAGAGCCTCTGGGTTATCCTGCGGCGTCAGCTGAATGACAATAGGAAGATTATCGGCCTTGAGTTTGGCAAATGCGTCAAGGTCCCCCTGGTCGCAACTAATGTTGCGAGTCAGCTTCTTGACCGGCTCCATTGTCGTCATATTACCGACGATGAGCTGCTCAAGCTTAACACCTTGCTCCAAAAGTCGAACGTAGACCTCAGGCTTTTTCGCAACAATAAAGAGACGTTGCGCATCATATTTGCCAGCAGTGATGTTGGCAGCGGCCTTGTCGACAGGAAGCACGGACAACTTCACAGTTGCCGGGCAAGCCATGCGAAGAACCTGCTTTTGGGTAGCATCTTGCGATACCTCGTCGTCAACTACCATGAAGCGGCTTACCTGACGGGCGTTAGACCAGAGGTTTGCCACCTGTCCGTGAATCAAGCGAAAGTCGACTCGTGCGCCTACAATCATTTCTACTCAACTCCTTCTTGTTCAAGTGTACGGATAACGGGCTCAGAGCGAAGGGAGATTTTCGCATCATACACGCCCTCTGTTTCGAACATAACGAGCTCATTGGTACCAGGGTGCAATAAACCGTGCGGAACATAGAGCGTCATGATGGGACCCTTATCCCAAAAACGTCCGACATTCGTTCCGTTTACGAATGCCACACCCTTTCCAAAACCCGTAGTGTCGATAAAGGTATCAGCCGGCTCAGATATATCAAACTTTGCGCGGTAAAAGGAAGGTTGCCCCTCTACCCAGCCGGCGGAATAATCAAGATTATCGATGTTATCGAGTGGCAGACAACGCATCTCCCAACCGGTAACAAAGTGAAGATCAACGCAAACTCCTGTCCTAATGCCCTTATGCTGCGTATCAGCGAGCAATTTGTGACCATAATTGACGCGACCCATATCCTCGGTCAGCACATCCAGGCGGTTTTGTTCACAGGGAAGAACGCAGTGAATATCTTCCCCAATGTGCTCCTGATACTGCGTCGCCACTTTGTCACCGTTCACAAACACCTGTGCACGGTCGCGGGCGTCAATAACCCGAATACGCTCTTCATCTGCACGGTCACGCTCGACAGTCGTGGTATATAACGTATATCCATACGACTGACCCATCTCTTCCATAGGCATAGGATATTGAGCTTCAATCGGCTCCGAAAGAATATCGAGCACATTAAAGAGACTTACGCGCTCACTCACCGAAATATCGGGCATGGAAAACGTCTTTTTTGTTAACGGCTTGCTTTGCGCGATATCGGGATACAGCTCGTGAACTGTCCTTTGAATTGCGAAGTATTTCTCGGTCGGGTTGCCCTGTTCGTCCAATGGAGCATCGTAGTCATATGATGTCACCTGGTGCAGGTCATGCGTATGGCGTGCAGAACATCCGTTCATAAATCCAAAGTTGGTGCCTCCATGAAACATGTAGAGGTTTAAAGATCCTCCAAGCTCGAGCACCTCGCGAACGCAAGAGGCAAGATCTTCGGGATCGCGTCTGATGACGTTCTCCCCATAGCGATTGAACCAGCCGTCCCACAATTCCATGCACATAAGAGGCCATTGTTTTCCATGTTCCTTGTGAAAAGCAGAAAGAGCCTCAAAGTTCTCCTTTGCATGAGAACCAAAGTTGCCGGTGCACAACACATCATCGTCAATGAGCGCACCGGCACGAAGACACCCACGCCACGGACCATCGGAAGTACAAAGGGGCACGGAAACCCCACGCTCGACCATAAGGCGACGAATCGCACGAAGATAGTCCTTATCCTCGCAATATGATCCATACTCGTTTTCAACCTGCATCATGATGATGTTTCCGCCCTTGTCAATCTGACGCGGGACGAGTATCGGCATGAGATGGTCGTAGTAATGCGCAACGTGAGCAAGAAACTTGGGGTCGCTGCTACGCGGTCTCATATCATGTTGGCGCAGCAGCCATGCTGGCATGCCGCCAAATTCCCATTCTGCGCAAATAAACGGAGAAGGCCGAACAATTGCATACAGACCGAGCGACGCCGCCTCATCAAGAAATGCCGCCAAATCAATTGAACCAGAAAAATCAAAGACGCCAGGCTTTGGCTCATGAAGATTCCACGGTACATACGTTTCGACCGTATTAAACCCAAGAGCCTTAAGGTTATAGAGCGAGTGATGCCAGTCGCTCGGATGAACACGCATATAGTGAATCGCCCCCGACAAGATGGTGAACGGCTCATCATCGAGTAGGAATTGATTGGTGATTTTAAACGAATGCATGCTACTCCCGATCTTCGTGCTCTACGACGCGGATGCCGGTTCCTCGGCCCTCAGCTAAACGCCTTGCCTATTATGGACGCATTGACGCAATTATGTAGTCAGAATCTGAAGTGGTCCGTAAACGGTAGCCAAATGACGATGAACGGCTTTAATGAACAAAATATAAACCCGCTGGTAAATTACTTTTTAACTATAGATTTCTAACGATTCTATATTTGAAAGGTGGTATGTATCAGCTATCCACTATTTCATACTAGTTACATTATGCTTCAATCGCATTTCTTCAAATGCTTATCTACTTTGTTGTTGCCGATTTGAGTGCGCGTGCGCCAACCCAAGCATCGTCACGGCTTCAGTTCCCCTATTCATAAACATAAAACCCCGCCAAACGTGATTCCCCTAGGGAAAACACGCTTGGCGGGGTCGTGGCGTGATTTCCCTAGGGGAATCACGCCATCAGGCGAACAGCTCAGCCGAGCAGCTCGCTACTCCTCCCAGTAAGCGTCTGCAAGCAGCTTAAAGCAGATCTTCTTGACCGGCTGCGCGCCATCGCCCTGGAACTCGAGCGTGGGCATGTGAGGCTCGCCGGCAACAAACAGCGCAAACTTGTCGTCAGCAAGATCGCCGGCGATCGAGGCGTCGGAATCGACCAGATCGTAGTCGTCCTTCTCGTCAAACTCCTGAACCAGCGTCAGGCTGCCCGTGGCAACCTTAAAGGCCTCGCGACCCTCGACGTCGATCTGCAGGTCGTGATAGCGCTGATGCGTCTCATAGTGAGCCTCGGCCTCGGGACGCGTCGTGGGAGCCATGACGTTCGCAAAGACCTTGTCGCCCAGAATCGGATGGCTGCCGACCTCGAGCTTCGCCGGATCGTTCTCCTCGAGCCAGTCGATCAGCACGTCGAGGCCCTTGAGCATTCCACGGTACTCCTCGATATCGCCCAATGCACCGTAAATCATCTAAATCCCCTCTCGGATCGTTTCCCTGGCGGCTACTCGGCAAACGCGTTGCCGACGCTGTTGCCACCCACATACGTCTCGACCAGGGTAAGGTCGGGATTGAACACGACAAAGTCGGCGTCGCGACCGGGCATAATGCTGCCACATTTATCCTCGACGTGAGCAGAGCGCGCGGGCACCTCGGTCGCCATGCGAATGGCGATATCGGCGCTCGCAAGACCCCAGTCGACAATGTTCTTTACGCCCTGTGCGAGCGTGAGCACCGAACCGGCGATAGCAGAGCCATCGGCGAGCCAGCAAAGGTTGTCCTTCATAACGACGTCCATGCCGCCGCTGGTGTACTTGCCCTCGGGCATGCCGCCGCAACCCAGGCAGTCGGTAATCAGCACCGTGTGCTGCCAGCCCTTGGCCTGCAGCAAGGCCTTGATAGCAGCGGGGTTCACGTGTTTGCCGTCGCAAATGATCTCGGCATAGGTATTGGGCGTGGTCATAGCGGCGCCGACGACACCGGGCTCACGGTGATGCAGACCACGCTGGCCGTTGTAGGTATGCGTAAAGCAGCTGGCGCCAGCATTGATAGCGGCGGCACACTCATCATAGGTGGCATCGGAGTGGCCAATGCAGGTCACGACGCCCTTTGCGCTCAGAGCCGCGGCATAAGCGGCAGCGCCATCGCGCTCGGCCGCCATGGCGCTCTTGACGATACGACCGCCGGCGGCCTCCTGCCACTCGTCAAAAACTTCCTCGGACGGGTCGATCAGATAAGCGGGGTTCTGGGCGCCCACATGCTTCATGGTAAAGAACGGACCCTCCAGGTAGATACCCTGAATACGAGCACCGCAGAACTCGGGCCCGCGCTCTTCGTCCGCCTGTGCAATAGCGGCACAGGCGTCCTTGATCTGCTCCACGCCGTCGGTAAAGGTCGTAGGCAGCCAGCTGGTGGTACCACGACGAGCAAGCTCGGTCGAGCTGATGTTGATACCCTCGGCATCGTTGTCAGTCGTGGCATGGTTATAGAAACCATGGATATGGGTGTCCACCATACCCGGTGCAATCCATGTACCCGAATAATCTTTGATCTCGCAAGCGGGCTCATCGGCCTGCCAAGCGCCAAAGACGCCGTCTTCGACCATCAGGAAGCCGCCCAGCTGCGGCCCCGCCGGCAAAAAGAACTTGTCGGCCTTGATAGCATACGTGCTCATCTATGCTCCCGTACCCGCAGTGTGTTTTAGGGCGGATCAAAAACCACTGCATTGTTAATTCGAGCGATTGTTCGTTGCCTTCTACCGCTTGGCACATTTTGCACCCGCCGCAAAACACGCCAAGCCGTTTATACCCAATAACTCTAGACTGCGCGGTTGTGGTAGACCTTGTACTTAAACTGGTCGGCACGCGCAACCGAACGCGTATACTCGATAACCTCGTTGTTCATGTCATATGTGGTACGAATCAAATCCAGGACCGGTGCGCCTTCGGCAATCTCGAGCAGACGAGCGTCGGAATGGCGTGCGATACTCGCGTAGAATTCTTCCTCTGCCACGCGAACTTTCTCGTGAAAGTCCTGCTCGATCATGTCGTACAGTGATTTGTTCTCGATCATGGGGCGCTTAAGCGCAAAGAACTTGCGGCTTGGCAGATATGTACACTCAATCATCAGCGGCACACCATCGGCAATACGCAGGCGCTTGATCTTGTACAGACGCTCGCCCAGGCGCGCGTTCATCTCTACGGCAATATTCTTGTCAGCCTCGACCTCGGTAAACTCGAGAATCGTTGTCTTGGGCACACGGCCGATCGCCTTCATCTGCTCGGTAAAGCTATAGGTCTGCGTGAGGTTTGCCGTTTGCAGAGAGCGGTCGCACACCATGGTTCCACGGCCGCGCTGACGAACCACCAGGCCCAGGCGTTCAAGCTCCTGCAGGGCAAGGCGAACCGTCGTACGCGAGAGTCCGTAGCGTTCCGACAAGTCACGCTCGGACGGCAAATAGTCGCCGGGCCGAAGTTCGTGATCGATTTTATCGGTCAGCAAATCGACGAGCTGATCGTACAGAGGTTGTTTGCGCGCTCCCATTGCCATAATGATACCTGCCGGATAAATGACTCGAAATTGGTTGTAACCAGACACCACGTACTATAGCAGTTTTATTGGAATAACAGCAGGTCAACCAGCATATTTCAATATTGTTTGCCGGTTGATAGCCTGCGCACTGTAATACCAATTACAACGCTACATCAGGTATCGAGGTAGCAAAAAGGGCCGCCCCCGCGGAGCGGGACGACCCTTTGCAAGACAGATACGTCTTTAAGGCTTAGAGAAGCTTCTTGAGCTCCTCGGCAACAGCCTGGACCTGCGTGCCGATGATGACCTGGGTAGCACCCTTGTCCATCTTCATGACACCCAGAGCGCCGGCCTTCTTGCAGGCAGCCTCGTCGACCAGAGCGGAATCGCCGAGCTCGAAGCGCAGGCGAGTAGCGCAGCAGTCAACGGTCTTGACGTTCTCCTTGCCACCGACGGCAGCAAGAACAGCGGCGGCCAGAGCGGCGAACTTGTCGTCGCCAGCAGCGGCGGAAGCGGAGGTCTCCTCGACATCCTCATCCTCGCGACCAGGGGTCATGAGGTTGAACTTGGTGATGGCGAAGCGGAACACGAGGTAGAAGACCAGGAAGGCAGCGATGCCCAGCGGGATGATCATCCAGGTGTTGGCAGCAGCCGGGAGGCTAGCGGAGAACAGGAGGTCGGTAGCACCAGCGGAGAAGCAGAAGCCGGCACGGAAACCAACAAAGTAGGTGATGACGGTGAAGACGCCGTACAGGGCAGCGTACACGACGTAGAGCGGGAAGCACAGGAACATGAAGCCGAACTCGAAGGGCTCGGTGACGCCGCAGACGAAGGCGCAGATGGCAGCGGAGACAACCAGGCCGATAGCAGCCTTCTTGTTCTTAGCGGTCTGAACCATAGCCAGGGCAGCGCCCGGGATACCGAACATCATGCAGGGGAAGAAGCCGGACATGTACATACCGAGGCTCCACTTGACGTCAGCGGAGGTCTCGCCAGCCCAGAAGTGGGTCAGGTCGCCCAGGCCGATGGTGTCGAACCAGAACACGTTGTTGAGTGCGTGGTGCAGACCGGTCGGGATGAGCAGGCGGTTGAGGAAGGCGTAGATGCCAGCGCCGATACCACCCATGGCGGCGATACCCTCACCAAGAGCAACAAGAGCACCGAAGATGAGCGGCCAAGCAAAGAGCAGGACGACGGAGACGACGATGCTGATAACGGCGGTCATGATGGCGACGCAACGCTTGCCGGAGAAGAAGGCCAGCCAGTCGGGAAGACGGGTGTCCTTGAACTTGTTGTAGCAAGTACCACCGATGATGGCGGACAGGATGCCGATGAAGGAGTTACCAGCGATCTTGGAGAACGCGATGCCCTCGGTCGTGGCAAGCCAAGCGGTCTGAGCATCGGCGTCCATACCACGAATGGTGCCAACAACAGCGGGGTTCAGGAGCTGCTGGATCATCAGGAAGGCGACGAGGCCAGCGAGGCCAGCGGTGCCATCGTGATCGTCGGCAAGGCCGACAGCGGCGCCGACTGCGAACAGCCAGGCCATGTTATCGATAAGAGCGCCGCCTGCCTTGATGAGCAGGAAGCCGGCGGTATAGGCAAAACCGGTAGTGTCACCGGCAGCACCCATGACTGCGGGAGCGAGCAGGTAGCCCACGCCCATAAGAATACCTGCGACGGGAAGCGCCGCGACGGGAAGCATCAGCGCTTTGCCGAGCTTCTAGAGGTACTTCATCATATGGTATCTCCTCCAACCTTTCTTTCGTTGTTCACCAACGAGTTCCATGTCCGCGCCTTGTGCATACCGGCTTCTCCGCTTGCCGGCATTGATGCGCAAACTTAGACAACCCAGTCCCTATTTGGGGTTACTGGTATGTACGGTAGCACACACTCAATTCAAACGTCCACCACATTTCGTTCAAATAACTATATCGTTGCCAAACGGTTATTTTTAGCCCGTAAACGGTAATTTCCGCAGGTAAACATGATGCATTTCTTTCGTTATCAAACTAATTCTTAGCAATTTCCATTCGATTTCGTCTCAAAATTGGTTACTACCAGATGAACAGTGGTACCACATTGTTACTACCAGTTTGGCCGAAATCGTTTTCACTTTACGTGAATAAAGTCTTCAAGAATTTGTATATAAACCCCTCCCCTACCACTCTCTTCCCCGCCCTTTCTTACAACGCAAAAGCCCGCTAGAACGGTGTTCGTTCTAGCGGGCTCAATCAGATATATCGGCTTCATACTCGAAAGCTCAGGCGATCTTTATGCAAACAGACCGTAGATGCTGATGTTGGCCTTGGCGTAGAGGCCGTTGGCGTACTCGGTCCACTTGGAGCTGGCGCTCGAAGCCTGCGAGGAATACTGCTGGTAGGCGGTGTAGTAGGCGGTCATGGCCTGCTTATAGGTAGCACTATCGGCCGTAAAGGCATCGTCGGCAAAGGCTTTAGCGTAGGTGCTATCGGCGTCCTTCCAGGTGCCCTTCTCGCTATCCCACTCGTCACCGGCAAGGTTGATGATGTAATCGGCGTAGTCCTTGCTCGCAGTCTCCTCGTTGCCATCAGCAGGCTCGGTCGGGGCGGTCGGCATGCTTGCGGAGCTATCGCCCACCTTCTTCTTGTAGAGCTTCTGCAGCGTCGCGGACTGGCGGACGATCTGCTTGGCCTGATCCTTGGACACGCCATACTGCTTGGCCATAGTCTTGTAGTCCGAAGTGCCGATGGAATCCTCGGCGTACTTCTTCATCTCCTTAGAAGAGACGGTGATGCCCTCGTCCTCGGCAGCGTCGAGCAGGATCTTGTTGCGCACGTAGGACAGGATGACATCGGCAGAAGGAGCGGTGTAGTTGCCGTCGTCGTCCTTGACGGTGTCGAGACTGTACTGGCTCTCGATGGCCTCACGCGCGGTGATGTCGCTCTTCTTGCCGTTGTAGCTGTAGCTTGCCACGGTCGAATCGAGCTGGTCCTCGGCGAGGGTCGCCGAGCCGACGCCCTTGCCGCCAAAACCACCGTTGCCGATAAAGAAGCCGACCACGGCAGCGATCACGACGGCGACCACAAAGGCGGCAATCATCGTCTTCTTGTGCTTGCAAGCGTGGTCGTCCACGTCGGAGTCGTCGTCCTCGTCCTGTTCCTCGGGCATGAGGTTCTCGTCAGCTGCATCCGCGGCGATCTTTGCCTCCAGGCGAGCGTCCTCCTCCTCGGCCGTCGTACCGGCAGCAATGTGCTCAGCAGACGTGCCGGCGACCAGGTCGATCTTCTCGTCCTCATCACCGTCGGGGCCTTCGCCGCGCTCGATGATCTGGATGCCGTCGATCTCGTCCTTCTCGTCCTTCTTTTGAATCAGACCCATATCAGTTACTCCTTGTTAGGAAACATAGTCCCCAATAGAATACGCCCGGCAGAGCGCCGGGCGTATTGATTCTTAGGTTATACGCAAACACTTAAGTACTATTTAGGCGTTTGCAGTGTGCATGCCTTAGGCCAGGTGCGCGATAACGGCATCGGCAAAGGCCTGCGTGCCCACCGCGCCCTCGACGGAACCGGTCTGGGCACGACGCGCGTCACCGGTAACTTGCTCGCCCTCGTCGAGCGTGGCAGATACGGCGGCACGAATGCGATTGGCAGCATCGTTCTCGCCCAGGTGATCGAGCATCATCGCAGCAGAGAGGATCTCGGCCGTGGGGTTGGCGATATCCTGGCCGGCGATATCGGGCGCGGAGCCATGCGTAGCCTCAAAGATTGCGCAGTCGGCACCGATGTTGGAGCCGGGGGCCATGCCCAGACCGCCCACCAGGCCGGCGCACAGGTCGCTCACGATGTCGCCGTACAGGTTGGGCAGCACCAGGACATCGAAGTCGTTGGGGTTCTGGACCAGGCCCATGCAGGTGGCGTCGACGATCTTGTCGTTGAACTCGATATCGGGATAGTTGGCGGCCACCTCGCGCGCCACGCGCAGGAACAGGCCGTCGGTCGCCTTCATGATGTTGGCCTTGTGCACGGCCGTCACCTTTTTGCGGCCGCAGCGGCGGGCATACTCAAAGGCATACTCCACAATGCGGCGGCTCTTGGCGATGGAAATCGGCTTAATTGAAATGGCGGAATCAGCGGCGAAGGTCTTCTGGCCCGAGCGCTCGACGAGCTGCGAGAGCTCCTCGACCTCGGCAGCGCCCTCATCGAACTCGATGCCGGCGTAGAGGTCCTCGGTGTTCTCGCGCACGATAACCAGGTCGACACCGCGGAAGCGCGAGCCGTCGCCCGGCTGCGACAGGCAGGGGCGCACGCAGGCGTACAGGTCGAAGTGCTTGCGCAGGGCCACGTTAACGCTGCGGAAACCCGTGCCGACCGGTGTGGTGATGGGACCCTTGATGGCAACCTTGGTCTCGGCGACCGCATCGAGCACGTGCTGGGGCAGCGGCGTGCCAAACTCGTCCATGACGCCGGCGCCGGCCTCCTGGACGTTCCAGTTGATCTGGACACCGGTGGCCTCGACCACGCGGCGCATGGCCTGCGTAATCTCGGGACCGATACCGTCACCGGGAATCAGGACTACATCGTGCGCCATAATCTGTTACTCCTCGTTTTCGGCGTCGTCAGATTTTTTAACGCTAGCACGCTTCTTCTTTTTGGAGAGATCAAGGTCAAAGCGTTTAACAAGCATTTCGCAAATCTCGCTCGAACGGGCTTTGAGATAACTGCCCTTGCCGTTCTCGGCGTCGAACTTAAGGCGCAGCGCGAGCTTCTCGGCGACCTCGGCGTCAATCTCGCCCTGGCCAAACTCGTACAGGCAACCGAGCATGTCGCGATACTCGAGGTCGCCGTGGTAGCACTGGATGGCCTCGTCCAGGATGGGCCAAGCCTCGCGCGAACGCTCGACGCTCGTGGCGCCCCACACGCACAGCAGGCGGAAGGCAGCATAGCGCAGCGTGGAGGAGATCTCGTCGAACAGTGCGGTCTCGGCACCCTCAAAGGCATCGCCCAGCTGCTCGGGGCAGGTGGTGGCGAGCGCCGTCAGGGCATCGAGGGCCTCCCAGCGGGTCTGAGCCTCGGGGCGGTCGAGCGCCTCGATCAGCGCGGGCACGCAGGGCACGACGCGCTGCGGATCGCGCTCGGCAAGCAGGTGCAGCACGCGGGCGGCAAACTGGCGGATGCGGCGCGTGGGGCAGCCGAGTTCCTTGACCAGACGGTCGACGGCGTTCTCGTTCTCCTCTGCCAGCTGAAGCTGTGCCAGCTCCTCGTCGGTGAGCTGTTCGTCTTTGTTTTCTGCCATAGTTACCTCTTCTTACTATTTCTTAGCGTGCTTGCCAGCACCCTTGCTGTCATCGGTGACCGAGATGAGCTGTCGATCGGCCGCGCCATTGCGACGCGCACGGCGGCGTTCCTCGGCGTCGCCCGCGTCGGCGGCGGCACGGTGAGCCTTGTTGACGTTAAAGACTTCGTCGTGCTTGCGCCACGGACCGACGGACTCGCCAAAGCTCATCTTAAGGCCGGCGATAAAGCCGCCGAGCCAGCCGATCGGCGCAAACTGCACCAGCGGGAACAGTGAGAACACCCAGGTCAGCAGGACGACTGCCGCCGCTCCCGCAAAGTTGGCAATCCAGTAGTCGCGCTTGGTGATGACACGCTTTTCGCACGCCCACTGGCCGCACAAAAAGCCAATGTAGATCGCAAAGAGAAAGAGCACCAGCGCAAGCACCACGAACGTCCAGCTCATGGGCGCTACTCCCCGTGATGGTGGCCGCAGCAGCACTCGTGGCCGTCATCATGGCCGTGGCCGCCGCAGCACTCGTGGCCCTCGTCGTGGTGGTGGCCACAACCGCACTCGTGATCGTCGCCATGCTCGCCGCAACCGCAGCCGTCCTCGTGAGCGCCATGCTCCTCGGGACGATACTGCGACCAGTCCAGACCGGCGGCGATGGCGTCGGCCTCCTCCTTATAGAGGACCGTGACGGCCTGGGTACCCAGCTTGGCACCACCGATGGCGTCGAGCATGTCGTAGAGCGTAAAGGCCACGTCGGCACCGGGCAGCGCAAGCTCGCGGTCGTCGGCATAGGCGAGCGCCAAGCGCAGGTCCTTGATGAAGTGCTCGACCATAAAGCCGGGCTTGTAGTCGCCGTCGAGCGCCTTGGGAGCCAGGCTCTCCATGGCGCCGGACTTGCCGGTACCGCCCAGGATCATCTGACGGGTCTTCTCCAGGTCAAGGCCGCTCAGCTCGGCAAATGCCATGGCGTCTGCCATGCCGACCATGCAGGCGCCCAGCGACACCTGGTTGGCGAGCTTGGCAGCCTGGCCCTTGCCGGCGCCGTCGAAGCAGCAGATGTTGGCCGCGAAGGTGGCAAGGATGTCGCGGACCGGCGCGATATCGTTTTCGGTAGCGCCCACGATAGCCGTAAGCGTGCCGGCGATAGCACCCGACTCGCCGCCGGTGACGGGGCAGTCAAACGCCATGCGGCCGGAAACCTGGGCGGCCTCGGCAATGTCGCGCGCCAGCTCGGGCGAGCTCGTGGTGAGGTCGATCAGGACCGCGCCGGGCTTAGTGCACGCGAGCAGGCCGTCGCCCGCCAGGTAGAGCTCCTCGACCTCGGAGGGATAGCCCACCATGGTAAAGACGACATCGGCGTTAGCCACGGCATCGGCCGGCGTATCGGCCCAGGCGGCACCGCGCTCGATAAGCGCGGCAGCCTTGGACTTGGTGCGGTTGTTGACCGTGACGGGATAGCCAGCGTCCAGGATGTGACCGGCGATGGGGGCACCCATGATTCCGGTGCCGATAAATGCGACGGAGAGCTTGTTTGCCATGAAACCTTTCCTTTTGGGTTGGGTGTTATTACCAGGTTGAATACTCGGTGCCAGCGTTTGGGCTGTGAGTCGAGGGCGATTACGGACGCAGCGCTTGCCTACTGGCCGCGCACGCGGCGGGCGATGCGGTCGGAAAGCGACGCCTTGTCGGCGCGGTTCTTACCCCAAAACGCGCAGGCCACCATGCCGGGGCCCACGTGCGAGCCAATGGTGGGGCCCACGGAGCTGCGAATGATTGTGACGTCGGCGCAGCCCTCCTCCTTGCGGATGGCGGCTTCGAGCCAGTCACCGTCCTTTTCGGCATCGGCCGTCATGATGGCGATGGGCATGGTGCGGTCGGGCACGTAGTTCTCGCGGAACGACTTGAGGATGGACTTGAGCGCCTTCTTGCGGCCGCGGTTGACGCCGATCAGCGACAGCGAGCCGGCAAGGTCGTAGGAGAGCTCGGGCTTGACATCGAGCTTTGCCGTGAGCTGCGCCGCCGCGGGCGGAATGCGGCCGCCGGCAGCCAGTGCGTCGAAGCTCTCGAGCGTAAAGTAGCCGTGAACGTAGGTCTTTGCCTCGTTTGCCCAATCGACCAGCTGCTTGGCAGTCAGTCCCGCCGAACGCTGACGCACGGCCTCGAGCGCCAAGAGCGCGCCGGTCGCGCAGGGCAGAGCGTTGTCGACCACGTACAGCTCAAAATCGGGATACTCGGCACGCACGGCGTCCGCCGCCTGGCACGCGGAGTTGTAGCTCGACGACAACGCCGAGGTAAAGCACAGGTAGACCGTGGGCGTGCCCTCTTTGGCGCACTCGGTAAAGAACTCGATATAGCGACCGAGCGACACAGCCGAGGTGGACACGCGGGCACCGGCGCGCATGCGGTCGTAAAACTCCTTGGGCGTGATGCTCGACCAGATGTCATCCGTGCGCTCCTCGCCATCGATAATGAAGGGGAAACCCAGGATATCGACATCGAGGTTCGCGGCGACCTCGGGGCTAAAGTCGCAGCAGGTATCGACGACGATGCGGCAACGGTCCGAATGACCGGTAGATGCGGCCTTGTCCATCAAAGCGACTCCTTACGTAAAAAGGCGGCCACCCGCATGGGATGGCCGCCAACCGTTAACTCATGCAAGTTAACGTATTTTACTCGTCAAGTGTTTCGATGCGGGGCTTGATGATGCCATATCCACCATTCTTACGGTGATACACCACATTGATGAGGCCAGTCGTCGCGTTCTCGAACACGTAGAAGTCGTGGCCGAGCAGATCGGTCTGCACCAGCGCCTGCTCCTCAGTCATCGGGGTGACGTCGATAACCTTCTCGCGGACAAGCAGGTCGTCCTCTTCCTCGGGCAGCAGCAGGTCGGCCAGATCCTCGACGCGCTCGACCGGTGCGACATCCGCCGCGCTGGCACCGCCCTGGCGGTTGTCCACGACCTTGGTCTTGAACTTACGCAGCTGGCGGGTGACCTTATCGGCGGAGAGGTCGATGGCAGCGTACATATCTGCACCGTGCTCGGCAACGCGAATCACCGAACCGCGGGCACGAACCGTAACCTCGACGATTGCCGGGTTGGGGTTCGAGGGGTTCTTCTCATAGCGAAGTACAACGTCGACCGTCATGGGCTCGATATCGAAAACCTTGAGCGCCTCGCCGATCTTCTCATCCACATGCGCACGCAGAGCATCGGTTACCGTCGTCTTGCGTCCAGAAACCTTGATATCCATACGTGGCTCCAATCTGCCTCGGGGACTTACTGTACTGGCTATGTACCCATTGCCGTGCATTTAATCACGCGGATTCCTAAAGACCCGAATAACGATTGCTTGATACCGCATACCGAAGTCTCGCACTTTTCTATGGCAAAGTGCGCTATAGGAGGGAGCCCACAGATTTGTATTTGGTCTCGAAAATTGGCTTTGACCTGCTGGTTTTATAGGGATGAAAAAGCCGGGCTCCCCCATCGGGGAAGCCCGGCAGTGCATGTTGAAACCGTGAAGAGGTGTCCTTTCCAACGTACAGGAGACACCACCCCTAGCAATAACTAGCTATTGAGTTTGTTAATGTCGTCGTCGGTGATGGCGCCTTCCTGGCTGGACGATTTGTCCTCGGAGGATGCGGTCTCATTGTCGGAATCGGAGGACTCGCTGCCGGAGGACGTGGTCTCACTGGACTCAGAGTCGCCCGGCTGCACGTTAGCGCCCGAAACCGTCTTAGTGGTGAGGTCGTAGGGCATCGTGCCATACCAGACAGAGTGGACCGCCTCGAGCGTACCGTCGACCGTGATGTCGTCGAGGGCATCGCTCACGGCACGGCACAGTTCGTCATTGGACGAGAGGCCCGCAACACCAAGCGTCGAGGGCGCCTCGAGCGCACCGACATAGGAGACCTCGCTCATCAAGCGTGCAAGGTAGCCGCCGGCCGTGGAGTCGCAGATCACATAGTCGACCTCGCCAGACTCGAGCGCCTCAAAGCACTCGTTGATGTTGGAGTAGGTCTTTTGGTTGGCGGTGATGCTCTGCTTAGCAAGCGCCTCCTGCGAGGCCGAGGACATCTGAACGCCCAGGGTGGACGTGTTAAGGGTATCGGTGGAAACGCTTAGCGACCCACCATCGCTAGTTTTACCGAACACGGAAGTGGCATCGTACAGGCAGGTGCCGAGCGAGCTAATGTCCCCGTCCGTGGAATTAATCTCGCCGATAAAGATATCGGCCTTTTTGTCGCCGAGCGCGGAACCTGCCGAGGAAGCATCGACAAAGGCGACCTTAAGGCCCATGCGGCTTGCGAGGGCGCGGGCGGCGTCAACCGCATACCCCGTGAGCTCGCCGTCGGCGTCCTGCATGGCCTGCGGCGCATCGGAAGTATCGAGGGCGACTGTCAGAGTTCCGGGAGTGACCAGGGCATCATCCGACACCGCCGGCGTGACAGTCTCGTACTCGATCTGGTCGATCGTGGGAGTCGTGAACGTAGACAGCGGGTTGAACGCGCATCCGCTCAGGCCCAAAACGGCGATGACCGCTGCGGTCCCAGCACCTAACCGAGCCGCGTGCATCAAGCTGCCCCTCACCATGTCCACTACCCTGCCTTCTGTGTCGTATACGATCCGTGCGTTGCGCGGAATATCAGGTTGTTCCCACCAGCTGACCTGGTATTTGACCCCACACTTGCGCACCGGGGTGTTTGCTCGGGAGGCCGCAGCCACCTTCACGACTGGCCCGCTCGCCCGCGAGGCGGTATTGCCCCAAAGAAAGTAGAACGGACGGTGCGGCTTACATCTAGGACGCGCCATGATCGCGCCGCGCGCACGCGGTCGCTTACGTGGATCCCTTTGACCGCGTCTGTCTTGGACTAGGACGGGCATTTCGTCCGTCCGCAACCACAGCCTGGCAGGAACGTAGCGCATTATAGCTAAGTTCAAGCTAAAGTTTAAGGTTAGGGGCGTCATTCGCATCGCGAGTACAGATTTCGCAGGTCGGAGCGAGCTATTCGTGCCCCCATGAAGCCCGGAGCTCCCCCACGGGGAGCTCCGGGGCACCCGTCTCAGGGTGCCGTGTGCAAAAAACGGCAAATATGAGTACTGTTACCAATTTAGTAGCAGCGTATTACCGCCTCACGAGCCCTTTTTGAGTTCCGCACAGCCTGCTTGGCGCCAAGATATTCCACATTCGTTTATTATCTCTTCGCTGAATCCAGATTTTCGGCCCAAGTTTCTTTGTTTTTGCTGTCACTAATCTAGTAACAGTACTCATATTTGCCGTTTTTTGCACAGAGCATATAAACAGACCCCCTATAAAGCCATAGTTTTACGCTGGCTTGAGCCCAAAGCACGCTCGGAGCGTATTCAGCAGAGCATCTTGCCTCTTTCGACGAGCCTCTACGCGATTCTGATATCGCTTACCCATACGCTGGTGGATGCGCCATGCGAGTGCTACCATCGCTTCCATGTCGCGGAGCATTTCGTTGTTGACCGTCGCGACCTCGATTCCCATAGTAATCAAGCCCGTGTTGCGTTTTTCATCATGGATACGTCCCCTCCGGGAGGAATGGCCCAGCTCACCGTTGTATTCCAGGTCAAACTGGGCTGCTTCCTGATACGCATCGCAAACTGCATGCGGCATCCCCGAGATTGCCTGCGCGCGGTCATCGAACTCGATCTTGTAGTCGGTCTTAAAGGGACCGCAGGCGAATCCGCCATAGGAAAACGGAAGCGAAAACAGAGCGAGCATGATGCACTCCATGGGCGAGCGCAGATTTTCTGACAGGTAGGGACACAGGCGCAGCAGCTGTTTGGCCACATTCCCCTTGCATGCCGCGAGGTAATCTACCAGGCAATCGGGTGTCAGCACGGACTCGACCTCAAAGTAACCGACATCTGGCGGCTGGTCTTTGTCCTTTGCCAATTTGTTCACGACAGGCGAGGTGTAGGGAGGCAGATACTTCCCGCGGTCACTCAGTGAAATCTTAGAGCACAGCTCCTGGGCCAGGGCAAATGCCTGGATGCAGCCGACCTCGCGCGCGACGGCTACGCAAAGGGCCTCGGGAGATAGACTGTACACCCCCGGTTCCACCTCTAGAATCGAGCCGGCGGGCAACTCGGAGCATACGGACCAGCTCACGCCAAGAATACGGCGGCGCTGCGCTGCAGACCCTACCAGCAAGCACAAATCCTCTTGCACCTCGCCGCTTGCGGCCCCAATCCGCACCAAATCGGGAAGATAGATGTCCTCGGTCGAGGGCGACGACGTGCGCAGCACACGGCGCTCTTCATCGGGATTAAGGTCCTTCCAGCTTATGTAGCCCATCTGCCGGCGCTCGGCGCGCATCATGCGCAGCGCCGAGGCACCCGTCAGAATTACGGAAGCAGCCAGCTGCTCGCTTGCAGGCTTGCCACGCTGCCCGATCTTTATTGCCATCTGAACCACCCCTACCAAACGCGTGCGATAGCAAGGCCATCGACTGCCGCAGCGCCGGCGCGCTTGAGTTCCGCCGAAGCCGCTGCCATCGTCGCACCCGTGGTGATAACGTCGTCGATAAGCAGCAAGCGGCGGCCGTGCACGTCCTCAACCGTCTCGTACATACCTCGGGCACGCTCGCGGCGCTCCTCACGACCGAGTTCGCGCTGGTCACCATGCCCGTACTTGACGAGAGCATCGAGCAGGGGAACACCCGACAGCTCGCAAAATGGGCGCGCAATGGCCTCCATATGATCAAAACCACGCCGCCGAAACGCTGCCGCCGTCGCAGGCACAAACACCACCGCATCCGCACCGGACAGCACACCTCCATAGCGATCGGGCGCTACGACCTGGGCATGCAGGGCGGTGTCGTAGAGCAGCTCCGCCAGATACGGAGCCAGACGTCGCTCGCCCGCATCCTTGTACGCTTTAATGATGCGCGGCAGCGGATGCGCATAGACGGCGCACGCCAGGCAGCGGTCGAGCGCCTCCGCCATTGCCGAGGACGTGCCCTCGACCGAACACTCAGTGCACAGCAAATCCCCAAACGGGGCACCGCATCGGGTGCAGCTATGACGTGGGTCGATGAGCGTGAGCGCGGCCAGGCAGTCTTGGCAAATAAGCGCACCGGCGCGCTCGCAGCCGGCACATCGTGTTGGCGACAATGCCTCGAGCGCCTCGCGTGCCACCCGCTCGGCAAACGGTAGCAATTCGTCCGCAAACGGTAGGGCACCGGCACCCTGCAGACGGCTCGATATGTTCAGATGGCTCTTCAAGACACAACCCTCCCTACATTCGGTCGCAGGGAGGGTTGTTGATTCGGCGCTATGATACCCCGATGCGCTCGGGGCAAGGCGGGCTAAATCCGCTCGCGGGCGTTATTCGCCGGCGGGCGGTTGTGGTGCGGACGAAGACGGGGTCGAGCCCTCGCCACCATCCTGGCGCGGCTTGCGGGAACGGCGCCGGCGACGGCGCTTTTGACCCTGGTCGGCCGAGCCCTCGCCACCGCGATCCTCGCGCGGCTCGCGCTCGTCGCGAGCGGCGCCACGCGAAGCCTTAGCAGCCGCTCCCCCGCCATCTCCGGGACGACGGCGCGTGACCTTGACCTCGCCATCCGAGACCTGATCGGCCACGGAGGGCACTGAGGGCTTCTGTTGCGCGCCCGAGGAATGGCGACGGCGCGGACGCGGCGCGCGCTCCTCCTCGCCACGTGACTTGCCGCCCTTGTCGGCAGGCGTATCGGAGGCCGAGGGGCCCTTGGAAGCGGCACCAGCCTCGCGAGCAGCTGCGGCGCGGAAGGCGTCCTCGCGCTCCTCGCTCGACAGATGACGGCGGCGACGACGCGTGGGGTTCATGCCACCGCCGCGATTCTGCTGCTGGGGCTGCTGAACCTCGCGCTCGCGAGAGGCGTTCTTGCCCGCGGCTGCAGCCTCGGTAGAATCGCCCGAGCCCGCGCGCTTGCGACGACGACGGCCACCGGCGGCCTCCTCGGCCTCGGGTGCCTCGGCCTTGCCGCGGCCCTTTCCACGGCCACGGCCCTCGACCTGGCTCTGAGCAGCGCGGGTATCGGAATCGGCATCGCGACGACGGCGCTTGGGCATCGACGTGCCGGCAAGACGGTCGGCGCTCGACAGACCATCGCCCACGTCGACGCCGTTCTCGCGATCGAGCTCCATGAGCGCCAGGCGCATCTCGGGCGACTCGATGCGCTCGAGCACGTCGCGCGTCACGCAGTCGGGGCGGCAGTTGCAGCCCTGCTCGGCGGCCTTCTTTTTGCAGCCCTCCGAGCACGTCATATCGGCCAGGTTGACCTTAAAGACTTTGCCGTTCTCCAGGCGCAGCACCAGCTGCTCACGCGGCGTGTCATATTCCTGAATACGCGCCTTGCCAAGCGGCGTATCGATGAGCGTCTTCTTTTTGGGCGCACGGCTCTTAAAGTCCTTGTACGCCTCGAACTCATAGCGCAAGCAGCACATCAGGCGGCCGCACACGCCGCTGATCTTGGACGAGTTGAGCGGCAGGTCCTGCTCTTTTGCCATGCGGATCGAGACGGGCTCAAACTGTCCGCCAAAGCGCGTGCAGCAGAGCTCCTGTCCGCATTGGGCGTAGCCGCCCACCAGGCGGGTCTCGTCGCGCACGCCGATCTGGCGCATGTCGACGCGAATGTGCAGCGTCGAGGACAGGTCCTTGACGAGCTGACGAAAATCGACGCGCTCCTCGGCCGCAAAGTAGAACACGGCCTTCTCGCCGCCAAACAGGTACTCGACGCCGACCGGCTTCATCTCGAGGTCGAGCTCCTTGACCAGGCGGCGGAAGTCGACCATGGCCTCGTCGCCCTGGATGGCCAGGTCGTCGGCAAGCTGCAGGTCGATGTCGCTCGCCACGCGCAGCACGGGCTTGAGCGGCTGACCGATCTCATCTTGCGGCACCTCGAAGGGATCGGCCGTGACCAGGCCGATCTCGGTTCCGCGCTCGGTGGAGCAAATGGCATAATCGGCCTCGAGGATATCCAAATCCTGCGGATCGAACCACAGGTCGCGCGAGGCGTAGGTAAACTTAACGGGTACGACTAACGGCATTTCAGTGCCTTCCTGATATCGAACAGCATGACCTCGATGGCCAGCTGGGGAGTAACGTTTCTGGCAATGTTGCGCTCGGCGGTCGCGACTGCCTCGAGCGCCCGCGTGGCACCCGCAACATTGGTCGCGGCGGCAAGCCGCCCGATCGTGTCGCACACGTCCTCGTTCACTACGTCGGCCGCCTCGTCCTGAAGCGTCAGCAGCACGTCGCGCATAAGCGTCCGCGCGCTCGCCAGCGCTTCCATGATACCCGAACGCTCGCGCGCGTTGAGTTCGCGCTTGTTGCGGTCCTCAAGCTGCTTCAATGCTCCACGCGACAGGTAATCGGCGTTTTGCTCGAGCACCTTTTCCTGCGTGGACTTGACCTCGGCGAGCGGCGCCTTAACGGCGACGATGAGCGACTTGGCGCGGCTGAGCACATCGGCCTCGTCGGCGGCGATGAGCGAATCGATGGCACGGACCATCTGGCGGCGAGCATCCTGGCGCTCGGCGCTCTTGAGGAACTCGATGCCACGCGTGGGGCTTCCCGCTACGGCGACGGCCATGCGGCAACGCGCAGGGTCCTGACCGGTGGCGCGACTCACGGCACGCGCGGCCACGGCGGGCGACACCAGCCGAAACGGCACGCACTGGCAGCGGCTCACGATGGTGGGCAACATCACGTCTGCCGAGGTGCCCAGCAAGATGAACATGACGCCCTCGGGCGGCTCCTCGAGTGTTTTGAGCAGCGCGTTAGCGGTGTTGGCGCGCAGCTGCTCGGCACGGTCGATGATGTAGACCTTGGCCTTGGCACGGATGGGCGCCAGGGGCACGTCGTCGAGCAGCTCGCGGGTCTGGGCGATGAGGTAGCCCGTGGCGCTCTCGGGCGTGTAATAGTGCACGTCGGGATGCGTATGGCGCGCGACGCGCACGCAGCTGTCGCATGCGCCGCAGCCATCCTGCTCGCACAGGAAGGCTTGGGCGAGCGCCCACGCGGCGTCGAGCTTGCCCGCGCCGGGCGCTCCCAAGAACAGATAGGCGTGCGATGCGCGACCGCTGGCGACGGCGTTGGTCAAAAAGTCGCGCACGCGCTCTTGGGTGTCGAGCTTGGCCAGCAGGCTTGCCTGAGCGGGGGCCATGTTACTCGGCCTCCTGGGCAAGCGCGGCGGTGACGGCGTCCTGGGAAATATCGAGGCCGTAGGCGCGAACCTGCTCGACCGTCTTCTCGAAGACTTCCTCGATGGTCGCGGTGGCGTCGATGAGCTTTACGCGGTTTGGCTCCTCGGCGGCAATTGCGCAAAAGCCCTGGTAGACACGCTCTTGGAATGCCATGCCCTTTGCCTCCATGCGATCTGCCGCACCACGGGCTGCCATGCGCAGCGCCGCCTGCTCGGGCGTGATGTGATAGACGAGCGTGAGCGCCGGATGCGTCCCCGCAACGGCCAGGTTGTTGGCATCGCGCACTATCTGGCGGTCAAGGCCGTCGGCAAATGCCTGATAGCAGGTCGTGGAATCGTAGAAGCGATCGCACAGAACCACCTTGCCGGCTGCGAGCGCGGGAGCGATGACCTCGTGCACCAGCTGGGCACGCGCAGCCTCGTAGAGCAGCAGCTCGCAGGTATCGCCCATTGCCGTGTTGGCGGGGTCGAGCAGCAGGGCGCGAATCTTTTCGCTGATGGCGGTGCCGCCCGGCTCGCGCAGAGTTACGACCTGATAGCCAGCGAGGTCGAGCGCGCGGGCCAGCAGGCGCGCCTGCGTGGACTTGCCGGCGCCGTCGACGCCCTCGAGCGTAATGAAGCTATGTTGAGCGGGCTCAAAAGCCATGGGCGCAGCCCCTTCCTACAAGGCGCGAAAATGCAAGTTATAGCAACCAAGCCATGATACCCCAGTGCTCGGCGCGTCCCAAATCCCACCTAGCCAATGGCTACTCAGACGGCAGTTAGGGACGTTCCTAAACTGCCGACCGAAAAGGAACGTCCCCAACTGCCGGCTTTTTGGGGTGCTGGGTATAATCGTCGTATTGCATTGAAATGTGGCGAAAGGAGTGGCAATGACTCGGTATTGTGCCTCGTGTGGCAAGCTTCTTGCAGATGATGCCAAGTTCTGCACCTCGTGCGGTGCACCCGTTGAGCAAACAACCGCGAGCGATAGCCAGCCCGCTTTTGAGCAGACCGGTTCCCTCGATACGCCGCAAGCCAAGGCGGACGACCCCCTCGCCTATCGCCCCGACCCCGCCGCAGGCCCCGCGGCCGTCGAGACCACGCAGCGCATACCCGTCGCGAGCGGCTCGCCCCAACAGCAGCCGGCTCCCGCATACGCGCCCGCTTCGCCACAGACCCCCGCTCCCAAAAAGAGCGGCACCGGGCCGCTTATCGCCGTTATCGTTGTGCTGGTGGCGATCATCATCGCCCTGGTCGTTTTCTTTGTGATCAAGCCTTTCGACAACGCCGCCACGCAGACGACTACCGAGGTAGCTAAGCTGCACCATGACGTCGACGACGATGACCTAAAGCCTCTCGGCAATCCCAACAGCCTGTACGACGATGATGACGATGACGACGAGGATGGCGGCGAAGCAACGCTCTCCGAGCAGAACCTCTACCGTCGCCTGAGCGAATACTACGACTTGCTCGAAGATCTCGACAGCCAGGTCCGTGGCTGCGCGCAGAACTTCAACGGCAACTATCTGGAAGAGGATCGAACCACCCGTCAAAATCTCGCCGACGTCGCCGAGCGCACGGAGGACACCATCGAGCAGTATTACGACATCGTCGAGGACCTGGACGTCCCGACGAGCTCCAAGAACTACAGCTCCTGGAAGGATATCATCGCCCTGTACGACGACCTGGATCACCGCATTGACGCAATCTGTGATGCCTGGGAGATCAGCCTGAAATACGCCAAGCCTGCGGACCACAAGAATGAGATCGTGGCGCCGCTGTCGCGCGACAACGTGGCGGGCACCAATGACAATAAGTACCGCCTAGACTTTGAGGAGCGCTATCCCGGCGCTAAGCCTGTCGAGGTGAACTAGCGCTTTGTCGTTCCCGAGCCGGCAGTTAGGGACGTTCCTAAACTGCCGGCAGAAAAGGAACGTCCCTAACTGCCGGTCAAAAAAACGAGCGAGGATCGCGGGGTCCTCGCTCGTTTTTTTGGGCAATGTTTCGACTGCGCCGTTACTTGTCGGCGGCTGCTTTCTTGGCAGTCGACTTCTTCGCGGTCGTCTTCTTGGCGGCAGTGGCTTTCTTAGCCGTCGTCTTCTTTGCCGTGCTCGCCTTGGTTGTGGTCTTGCGACCGCGGGCGGGCTTCTTCTCCTTGGTCGGGCAGTCCATGTTGACGCAGATACGCCACGGACCGCGCGCCGTGTTGACCACCACGATGGGGGCGCCGCACTCGGGGCAGGTCTCGCCCGTCGCCTCGAGCTTGCCGCGCGCCGGCAGCGGATAGCTCACGCCGCAGTCATCGTAGTTGGTGCAGCGGATAAAGCGCTTGCCGCTCTTCTCGCTCTTGTGCGCGATCAGGTCGCCGTGACGTCCGGCCTCGGCACACACCTTGCACTCGCCCACCTTAAGATCGGGCTCGTAGTTGGTGGGGCACGTGGGGTTCACGCAGATCTCGAAGGCCTTCTGGCGGAATGGCTGGCACTTGATGCGCGGCGCGCCGCACTCGGGGCACACGGCGGCCTCGCCCTCGAGCGGGCTCACCTTGACGCCACTCGGCACCGGATAGGTCACGTCGCAGTCGGGCCAACCCATGCAGCCGATAAAGCTGCCGCGGGTCTTGGCGCTCGTCTTCATAACCAGGTCCTTGCCGCACTTGGGGCAGGCGCCCACGCGCGCATCGGCCGTGACGGCGTCGCTGATGGCGTCGCCCAGCTCCTGCGTATGCTTGAGCAGCTCGTCGAGCACGCCGGCCAGCAGCGCGCGCGAGTGTGTCACGACATGCTCTTCGGTATCCTCGCCGCGCTCCACGCGGGTCATGTCGCCGTCGAGCTCGCTGGTCATATCGGGGCTCGTGATGCGCGGGGCAAACTGCGACAGCGCGTCGATGATGGCGATGCCCAGCTGGCTCGGCTCAACGGGATCATTTTTGAGATAGCGCACGGCATACAGGCGCTCGATGATGCTCGCGCGCGTGGACTTGGTGCCCAGGCCGCGCTTTTCCATCTCCTGCACGAGCTTGCCCTGGCTGTAGCGCGCGGGCGGCTCGGTCTGCTTGGCCTCGAGCTTAATGTCGAACACGTCGACCGTGTCGCCCTGCTCAAGCGGCGGCATCTGCTCGTCGCGCTTGAGGCCGTACGGATATGCCTCGCGGAAGCCCGGGGTCACGAGCACGTCGCCCGAAGCCACGAACGGCTCGCCGTTGACGTCGAGCTCGAGCTTGGTGTTCTCGATGGTCGCGGGCCCCATGAGCGTTGCCAGGAAGCGACGGGCGACGAGGTCATAGAGTTTGCGCTGGCCGCCGTCGAGCGTGGACGGATCGCCCTCGCCCGTGGGGTAGATAGGCGGGTGGTCGGTGGTCTCGACCTTGCCGCGCGTGGGCTTCATGGGGCCGGCGAGCACCTTTTTGCACACGGGCGCCAGCGCCGGGTTGATCTTTGCCAGGTCGCTCACCACGGCGCCCAGATCGAGCGTCGCGGGATACACGGTGTTATCGACACGCGGGTAGCTGATGAGACCGGCCATGTAGAGGGACTCGGCGATGCGCATCGTACGCGCAGGCGAGATGCCCTCGGCCGCGGCGGCAGCCTGCAGCGAGGTCGTCGCAAACGGCGTGGGCGGCTGCTGCTTACGCGAGCGCTTGGTCACCGCGGCGACGGTTGCCGTCGTAGCGCCGTCAACGTGACCGTACGCCGTCTCAGCAGCATCCTTGTCGGTAAAGCGCGCCGTCTTGTGCGCGATCTTAAAGCGATCGTCCTCGGCAGCGCCTTGCGCGGCGCCCATGCCGCGAATCTGCCAATAGTCCTCGGGCACAAACGCCATGCGCTCGCGCTCGCGCTCGACCACCAGGGCAAGCGTCGGCGTCTGCACGCGGCCGGCGGAACGCACGTTGCCAAAGCCGCCAAACTTGGCGAGCGTCAGGTAGCGCGTGAGCACCGCACCCCAAATGAGGTCGATGTGCTGACGGCTCTCGCCGGCGTCGGCCAGGTTCTGGTCGAGCGAGACAAGGTTATCGAAGGCCTGCGTGATCTCGGCCTTGGTAAACGAAGAATACTGGGCGCGGGCGACCGGCAAGTCGGGCGCCACCTCGCGCACCTTGTTGAGGGCGTCCGAACCGATCAGCTCGCCCTCGCGATCGAAGTCCGTGGCGATGATGACGCTGTCGGACTTTTTGGCGAGGTTCTTAAGCGAGCGGATGAGCTCTTTCTCGGCCGGAAGCTTAATGACGGGCGCCCAGGTGAGATAGGGCAGGCTCTCGAGCTTCCAGCCCTTGATGGAAATGCCATCGGCAAGGAACGGCTTGCGCTTGGTGTCGTACGGCGGGCGGGCCAGGCCATCGGGCATATCGGCCGGCAGCATTTCGCCGTCCTCCGTGACCGAATACCAGCCCAACTTTTTATCGAACAGCACACTGTCGCAAAAATCGGGTGCCAGGATGTGACCGGCAAGGCCGATCGTCACGCACTCCTCGCCCTTCCACTCAAAACGGTAGATGGCGGTGTTGTACACCTTGTCCTTTTTGGGCTTGCCCGTGGACAGACGCTCGGCGATCTGACGCGCGGCGTCGTTTTTCTCAGCGATGATGAGCTTCAAAAGAGGCTCCTATCTCGTGTGCCTGCGGCTGCGCCCGCCCTCTTGGCGGCCGACTTACGCCCTTGCTTGCTCAATCTGCCCGATGAGCCAATCGCACCAGGCATCCATGCCCTCGCCCTTGCGCGCGCTCACGGCAAACCGCGGCGCCTGCGGATTGAGGTCATCGAGTGTCTTAGTATACCTATCCATGTCAAAATCGAAAGCCGGGGCCACGTCGACCTTATTGAGCAGCTGCGCGCCGGCGTGCTGGAAGATGCCCGGGTACTTGATGGGCTTGTCGTCGCCCTCGGGCACCGAGAGGATCATGATGGACAGGTTCTCGCCCAGGTCAAAGTCGACCGGGCAGACCAGGTTACCCACATTTTCGATAAAGATGACGTCGATGTTCTCCAGACCGACGGCCTGGTCGAAGGCGTCGACGGCCTCCATGATCATGTTGCCCTCGAGGTGGCACAGGCCGCCCGTGTTGATCTGGATGGCGGGCATGCCGGCTTCCTTCATGGTGATGGCGTCGACATCCGAGGCGATATCGCCCTCGATGACGGCACAGCGTAGGCCGGCCTTGTCGCGCAGGCGCTCGTTGGTGCCCAGAATCGTGGTGGTCTTACCCGAGCCGGGGCTCGACAGCACATTGATCACGTAGGTGCCTGCCTCATTAAATCGCTGACGCAGCTGATCTGCCAGGCGCTCGTTGCGCGACAGGATCGGCGACGCGATATCAATCGTTTTCTCGGCCATACTTAGCGCTCCTTACTTTGGCTCCTTTATACCCCATCACCAGATGGCTAGCGGGCTAATCGTCGGGGGTTTCGATTTCGATACTTGCGATATCGAGCTCGCGGCCGTGCAGCAGGCGCACGTTGGCGCCGCCACACTGGGGGCAGCGACAATGGAAACGGTCGTGCTCAAAGACCTCGCCGCAGTCCAGGCACTCGCTTTGTGGATGGACCTCCTCCACGGCAAGCTCGCAGCCGCGCGTGAGCGGGTCCTCGTCGCGAAACGTCCCCCACGCAAAGTCGAGCGCCTCGCGCACGACCTCGGTCATATCCCCGATACGCAGCGTTACCAAAACGGCGCGCGAGGCCCCCGCCCCACGCGCCGCGCGAATCACTGTATCGAGTATGCCGTTGACAATGCCAACCTCGTGCATACCGTTTTACTCCTCGTCGTCCTCGTCGTCCGAGAACAGGTCCAGACGGCTCACGAACAGGCCCTCCTTGCCCTCGCGCGCGGTAATGACCACGCGGGCAATGGCGAGCGAGATCTCGTAGAGCGAAAGCAGGGCACCGTACATAAGGCCCAGCGTAACGGGCGAGCCGTCGGGCGTGATCACAGCCGAGCCCACGAGCAGGCCCACGTACACGTAGCGCCAGGCGCTGCGGAAGGCCGCATAGGACACGATGTGAAAGACGGACAGATAGAAGATGATGAGCGGCAGCTCAAACGCCACGCCAAAGCCGATCATAAAGAGCAGCTCCATGTTGACGTAGTTCTCCAGGTCGGGCAGCGCCGTAGCGACGGCCGAGGTCTCGCCGATGAGCCACTCAAAGCCCGCCGGGATGATGATGAAGTAGCAGAAGATGGCACCCAGGAAGAACAGAACCGTCGAGGCGAGCACCGTGGGCACAACCCACTTGCGCTCGTTGGGGCGCAGTGCCGGCAGGAAAAATGCCAGGATCTGCCAGATGATCATGGGCGTGCACATGACCACGGCCATCTTGATGGCCAGCGAGAAGCGCAGGCCAAAGCCGCCGAGCGTGGTGGTGATGTAGAACTTACCGTCCGGCACAAAGGAGCGGATGGGGTCTTCCAGGATATCGAGCACCACAGGCGTGGCGAAATACAGCACGATAGCGGCGGCAAACACCGATACGACCACGATAGTCAGGCGGCGACGAAGCTCTCCCAGGTGATCGAAGAGCGGCATGCGCGCAGGTCCGATCGGCATTACTCATCGCCTCCCTTCGGGGCGTCGGCGGCAGCAGCCTCGGCATCGTCCTCGACCTCGAGCTCGCGAGCGAGCTGGTCGACGACGGCCTTGCGTTTGCGGGGACGACGGGCGTAGAGGTCAGCCGTCGTGGGCTCTGCCGGCTCGGGCTCGGGCTCTGCAGCAGGCTCGGGCTCGACGGCAGCAGCAGGCTCTGTACCCTCGGCCTCATCAACAGCGCCTTCGCCCTCAGCAGCACCCTCGCTTGCGGCCTTCTCGGCAGCAAGACGGGCGCGACGCTCGGCAAAGGTCTCCTTCTTGGCGGGCGCTGCCGTCTCGGCGGCATCCTCGTCCGCATCGGAATCGTCGTCGGTCGCAGCGGCCTTCTTGGGCTTGACCGGGGCCGACGCGGCCTCGCTCACCGGATCGATAATCTCGGACTGAACAACGGCCGTCATCTTTTCCTGCGTCTCGCGGAACTGACGGATGGCACGGCCGATCGTGCGGCCCATCTGCGGGAGCTTATCCGGGCCAAACAGCAAAAAGCCGAAGACCACGATGATCGCGAGCTCACCCTCTCCAATACCAAACACACATACCTCCAAGGCTCGATGTGAGTCGAGCCCGCACCGCGCCATTCGGCCGGAACTCGTCTATTCATTCGGTCAAGTATAGCGCCCGGACGCCAAAACGTCCGAGCGCATCACAAACATATGCCAAACGGCACGCCCTTTTGGGGGCAAAGATTATGCAGCGGTGATCGAAATCTCCTGGTCGACGCCCAACAGCTGAACCACGCGCATCACCGGGGGCTGCACGTTGACGCAGCTAAAACGCTTACCATGATCAGCTGCGTGGTGTGCGGCGCCCACAAGCACGCCAATGCCCGTCGAATCGATGTAGCTCACCTGGGCAAAATCGAGCTCAACGGCCTCAGTGGGCTGCTCGAGCGCCAGGTCGATGGCATTGCGCAGGCTATCGGCGTTAGAGATATCGATCTCACCGGTCACCTTAATGGTGTAGAGCTCTGGCGTGGGGTTGGTGGAAATACCCAAATCCATGTATACGCTCCTTTACGTATCGAAAGTGCGGATAGTACTAGGCGCGGACTTGCGGGGCCCTACGCGTTAGGCGCGCTCGGCACGCGCAAGCTCGGCAGCGACGAGCTTGACAGCCAGCACCAGCACATCGAGCGCGGCCTCCAGGTCCTCGACCGTGGGATAGCTCGGCGCGATGCGGATGTTGGTGTCGCGCGGATCCTTGCCATAAGGCCAGGTGGCACCAGCCGGCGTGAGCTTGACGCCCAGGTCGGCACAAAGCGCGGCGACCTTCTGGGCCGAGCCCTCGGGGCCATCGAAACTCACAAAGTAGCCGCCATGGGGATGAGTCCAAGTGGCGCAACCCGTGTTGCCCAAGCCCTCGGTGAGTTTACGCTCAACGGCCTCAAAGCGCGGGCGCAGGAACTCGGCATGCTTTTTCATGTGCTCCTTGACCGCCTCGATGGTGGGAAGGAAACGCACGTGACGCAGCTGGTTGAGCTTGTCGGCGCTGATGAGGCCGGCCTTCAGGCGCTTGGAGAACTCGGCGATAACCGCGGGGCTCGCACCAATAAAGCCGATGCCGGCGCCCGGGAAGGTGATCTTGGACGTCGAGGCAAAGGCCACCACGCGATCCTCGGTGCCCGCCGCGCGAGCGAGGTCAAAGATATTTGCGAGCTCGTCGGTCTCGTCGTACAGGTCGTGCACGCAGTAAGCGTTGTCCCAAAAGATGCGGAAATCGGGCGCGGCCGTGGGCATCTCGACCAGGCGGCGCACAGTGTCCTCGCTAAAGGTGATGCCCGTGGGGTTGGAATACTTGGGCACGCACCAGATGCCCTTGATGGAATCGTCGGCGGCAACCAGGCGCTCAACCTCGTCCATGTCGGGGCCGTTGTCGGTCATCGCGACGGGGACGTTCTCGATGCCCAAGTCGGCGGTGATGCCAAAGTGGCGATCGTAGCCGGGAACGGGGCACAGGAACTTGACCTTCTTGCCGTCGTGCGCGGCCTCGTAGGCGTCCCAGGGCTCGCTGCCGCACGAGCCGCAACGCCAGAACATACCGGCGATGTCATGCTCAATCAGCAAACTCGACGAGCCCAGCACGAGCGTCTGCTCGGCAGGGCACCCCAGGAACTCCCCCGCTAGCTTGCGTGCCGAGGGAATGCCCTCAAAGCAGCCGTAGTTGGAGCAGTCGACGTTGCCGTCGTGCAGATCGGCATCGGCATTGAGGATATCGAGCATAGGTCGAGAGATGTCCACCTGGGAGGGCGACGGCTTGCCGCGGGCCATGTCGAGCGCCAGGCCCTTGGCCTTGACCTCGGCGACCTCGGCTTTGAGCGCCTCGATGGCGGCATCGAGTTCGGTGGTTTCCATCTTCTGGTAGATCGTCTGCATGGGTGCGACCTTTCGCGAAGCGGTACGTTGCAGTTCGTCTAAGTATAGACCGCCACCGCCACAACGGTATGAAGCCGTGATAGATTAAGTTCATCGCAATGAATTACGAATCGCCGCGCATGGCGGCGTGGGGCGCCCAAGGAGGCACTATGGAGTACGGATCGTTTAGGGCCGAGGAATTCGGCGACCTGCAGCGCCTGGTCGACGGGCTGTTTTACGACCGCCATGCCATCGACCGCCTGGACCTGATCGTACAGGCCGAAATCTTGGACCTGGCGCCCGATCTCATGGAAATCGTCAACCTGCTACCGCCCGGCTATTACGACCGCCAGTCACTCTGCGACCAGCTCAACTCCGCCTTGGCCGCCCACGGCTGGGGCGCCGTCTACGGAACGGTGGAATAAGCCTCGAGGCCGGCGATTTGGCCCGCTTCCCGACCTTGGCGAGGCTTGTTTTAGGGCTTGTGGCCAAAAAAGGGCAAATATGAGTACTGTTACCTTTTTAGTAGCAGCGATTTTTGGTCGAAATCGGCAAAACTCGACTTGAAACTTCCTAATCACCGTCAGCTAGCGCCAAATTGGAAGTCGATGGTCACTCATTAACGTACAGTTCTTATAACTTTGTTCATTATTTTCCGCACCTAAAATGATACGCCGTTTGTGACAGTACTCACAAACGGCGTTTTTTGACCACTGGCGTGTCTGGCAGGCGGCAAGCACCGCCAGAATCCGCATTTTGGACGCGCCCGAATCGGTTCTGGAGCCGGTTTTCGCGCTCTTACTCGTCTTTGGGCGAGGGATGCTTGCAGACCACGCTCATGTAGATCATGCCGAGCACGGCTGCGGTGACCGAACCGGCGAGAATAGCGGCCTTGGCTGCAAGAACCTCAAACTGGGCCGTCGGGAAGGCAAGGCCGCTGATGAGAATCGACATGGTAAAGCCGATACCGCCCAGAATGCCCACGCCGGCAATCATGTGCCAGTTGACATTGTGCGGCAGCTCGCAGGCCTTAAGCTTAACCAGGGCAAACGTCATACCAAAGATGCCGATCGGCTTGCCCAGCAGCATGCCAAAGTACACGCCGAGCGTCACCGGATCGGTGAGCAGCGTGCTCATGTCCACGCCCACTAAACGAACCTGAGCGTTTACGAACGCAAAGATCGGCAGGATCACAAAGTTGACCGGCGTGGAGATCAGACGCTCCATGCGGATAAGCGGCGGGGTCACGCGGTGCATGACGCGCTCGACCTTGGTAGTCGAGACGGTAAAGTCATGCTGGCCCAGGATGTGTGCCTCGTCGTCGTAGCGGTCATCGAGCAGCGGCAGGCACTCGCCCAGCCAATCGGTGAGACTATCGAGCTTGACGCCGCACTTGGCCGGAATGGTGAAGGCCAGGATGACGCCAGCAAGCGTGGCATGTACGCCGCTCTTGAACATGCAGAACCACAACAGCAGCCCCAGTACCGAATACGGGGCAAGGCGGTAATGCTGCGTCTTGTTGAGCCACACGAGCGCGCAGGTCACAAGCGCGGCGGCGCCCAACCAAAACGGATTGGGGCTCTGACCGTAGAAGATGGCGATGGCGGCGATGGAGATCAGGTCGTCGGCGATAGCGAGCGTCGAGAAGAACACGCGCACGCCGTTGGGAACGCGGTTGCCCAAAAGCGACAGCACGCCCAGCGCAAAGGCAATATCGGTTGCCATGGGGATGGCCCAACCGTTGCGGGCGCCGGCATGGTTAAAGATCAGGTAGATGCAGGCGGGAACGACGACGCCGCCCACCGCCGCCAACATGGGAAGCATGGCCTGACGCGGATTCTTGAGCTCGCCGACCGTCATCTCGTACTTAAGCTCAATGCCCACCAACAAAAAGAAAATCGCCATGAGGAAGTCGTTGACGAAAAGCTCAACGGTGAGACCAGCCGTAAGGTTGCCCAGGCCCACATACAGCGGGGTCTCCAAAAAGTGATGGATGGCCTCGTAGGCATCGGTGTTGGCGCAGATAACGGCGGCGATAGCGGCGAAGACCATGACGGCGGCGGAAATCGTGCCGTTCTCGGCGATGCGCTCCCAAATGTCGTGACGTTCAAAGCGCTTGCGCTCACGAACGTTGAACAGCTGCTCAGTTGCTGCCATGGGCGGCTCCTTTCACGGGAAAGCTCCCGTCTTAAAAAAGCACGGCCCGCCCAAGTGGCGGCGCCGCGCTCTAACGTATTACGCTTGCATCTAGCCTACCCTGCACGACAAGCACGCAGGCGTGGCCGAAAAGCGGAACCACAGGTTGAACATTATTTGCTCAACGGCACGGGCACGCCTGTCCAAGAGACGACGCGGCGCCGTGCACAAAAAACGACCGGAGCGCGGGACGTCCGCGATCCGGTCGTGGCGTTTGGTCAACTAAACCTAGCAGGCGGCCATGATGGGGGCAGCGACCTGCTTCTTACGGGAGAGGACACCCGGCATCCAGACGCCGTCGTGCTCGTCGGCAATGCCCAGGCCCTTCTGAGCGGCCTCGGTCTCGCCCTCGAGCAGGACCTGCGAGCCCTCCTCCATGATGTCGGTGATGCACAGGACAATGCCATCGGCACCCTTCTCGGCGGCGTAGGCGCGCATGGCCTCGCGAATCTCGTCGATCATGCCGAGCGCACGACTCTTGTCGACGGTCTCGTACTGGCCGATGAGCAGCTTCTTGCCGGCGGGCTCGAACATCTTGATGTCGTTGCCGACCATCTCGGCTGCGGTGAAGGAGCCGGACGGACGGGTGAGGAAGACCTCCATGCCAAACTTGACCGGGTCGACACCCACCTGCTCGCCGAGCTTGGCGGCGACAGCGCGGTCGACATCGGTGGTGGTGGGGCTCTTGAGCATGAGCGTGTCGGTCATCATGGCCGAGAGCAGCAGCTTGGCCTGGACGTCGGAAAGCTCAACGCCGAGCACGCCGGCGAGCTTGGTGACGATGGTGCAGCTGGAGCCCCAGGGCAGGCAGATGTAATGCAGCGGGCCGGCGGTCTCGAAGTCGCCGATGCGGTGATGATCGACAACGCCAAAGACCGTGGCGTCCTTAAGGCCGGCGACGGACTGGGCAGACTCGTTGTGGTCGGTGAGGACGACGAGCTGACCGGCCTCGACGGACTCGATCACGCGGGGCTCGGCGATGCCGGCGTCGGCGAGCAGCTTGGCGGACTCGGCCGGAAGCTGACCAAGGGCGCAGGCCTCGTAGGTGTTGCCGGCATACTCAACCTGGTTGAGCAGCTGGGACAGGACGACGGCGCTCATGATGGCGTCGTTATCGGGGTTCTGGTGACCAAAGACAAGAACGTTTGCCATGGATATCCTCCACTTGATATGTGTACTTGGACGTAGCTATGGTAGCACGCCGATGCCGAGCCTTCGCAGACGGAAGGGCTACGGCATATTTTGGGGCAGGCATGGAGGCCAAGGCTGTCCCTTTTGCACCATGTTGGTGCAAAGTAACCTGGCCCCCTTGCACCAGCTATTTGCCGGCGGCGCGCAGGGCTACGTAAGCGGCACCGATGATGCCGGCGTCGTTGCCGAGCGAGGCGACCTCAATGGGCGTCTCGCGCGAGGCGGAAAGCGCGTAGTGCTTAAAGTGCTCGCGGACCTTGTCGAGGTAGACGTCGGCCGAGGCGGAGGCGCCGCCGCCGATCAGGAACATCTCGGGGTCGACCACGTTGGCGATAAGCGCCAGAGCGCGACCGAGATAATCGGCCATGGTATCAGCCGCGGCCAGCGCAAGCTTGTCGCCCTCGCGGCAAGCTTGGAACACGTCCTTGGAATCGGAGGGGCCGGTGAGCTCGATGGGCTCGACGCCCGCCTTCTTGCATTCGGCAAGGTAGTTGCTCACCACGCCAGTGGCGCTGGAATACTGCTCCAGGTGGCCATGGCCGCCACAGCCGCAGGTGCGCTCCTCGTCGGGATTCAGGCACATGTGGCCAATCTCGCCGCCGGCGCCCACAACGCCCGACACCACGTCGCCGTTGACGATAACGCCGCCGCCCACGCCGGTACCGATGGTGACCATCACCACGTTCTGCACGCCCTTGGCAGAGCCGAGCCAGGCCTCGCCCATGGCAGCAGCGTTGGCATCGTTCTCGTACTTAACGACCGCGTCGGGGCAGTGCTCCTGAATGGCGATCCTAAGCTCGGGCAGGTTAATGGCAATGTTGGCCTTGACCTTGGCATCGCCCGAGGCCGGGATGGGGCACGGAACGGCCAGGCCAATGCCAGCCACAAAGGCACGCGGAATCTGCGCCTTGGCGACCACCTGGTCGATCGCCTCGGTCACCGCGGCAAAGCCCGCAGCGTCAACGATGGGAGGCGTGGGTACGCTGGCCTTGGCAAGCAGGTTGCCGTCCTCATCGAACAGGCCCTCCTTAACCGAAGTGCCGCCGACGTCGATGCCGATGTAGTACTGCTTAGGTTCCATGGGAGCCCACCTTTCTCGTTTAAACATTGCCTGTATGGTACCGCTCCTAAGACAAAAACCTGCCAAAAAGGGACAGGTTTGTTTTGGCAGGTTTTATCTGGGAAAATGCGAACGCCCGCTCATCAGCTCGCGCAAGGCCTTCGCCAAATATAAAGGCGCCGGAAGGCGGAGGCTCCCGGCGCCCGTGAAAGGGACTGAATTGTCTGGTGGGCCGAACGGTCCGTCGCGGCGATAACGCCGACTAGGCCGTGCGCGCCTGCAGCAGCTTGTGGACCTCGATGAGCTCCGTGGCCATGACGCGCATGGTCTCGGTGCCTGCCATCTGGTCCTCGGCATGCAGCAGAATCAGCGGGGCCTCGCCGTTACGCTCGCCATTGGCCTCCTTTTTAAGGAGCCCCATGTGAACATCGTGACCACCGTTGTAAGCCTCGTCACCCTGCTTGATAAGCTCCTCGGCGGCGTCAAAATCGCCCTCCTTGGCCTTTTGCACGGCATTGATGTACATGCTCTTGGCGGTTCCGACGAAACTGATGATCTCAAAGCAGGTCATCTGCAGCTCGTTCATATCCTCCATGCGCTGCACCTAGCCCATCACGCTGACGCAGTGGTCGATGATGCCAGCAGCGTTCATGCGGCCGTAGTCGACCATGTTGATGACCTCAACCGGGAAGCGGCCAGCGGCCTCCTTCTCAAAATCGCCCTTGGTGTAGCCAATCTGCGGGCCGAGCAGCAAGATATCGCACTCGTCCAGGTGATCGTGAGCCTCGTTCATAGGACGGGCCTCGACCTCGATGTCCAGACCACGGCTTGCGACCTCGGACTGCATCTTCTGGACCAGCAGGCTCGTGGACATGCCGGCATTGCAGCAAAGCATGATCTTCTTCATGGTTTCCTCCTTATAACTGCGCGGCGCGCAGACGACAACTGGTTTTATTCCTTGCGGCTACTGTACCCACCCCCTGCGTCTTTACGCAGGGAGAGCCGCGAGCACCGGCACCGCGTACCGGCGCCCGCAACAATGAAAGGGAAAACGAACCGTTTAGGCGTTCTGCTCGGCAAGGGCCTCCTGCTTGGCGATGGCCTTCTCGGAGATCCTCATAAAGGGCAGGTAGACAACCATGCCGATGACAAGCTCGAGGGCCTGCCATACGCCGGCGCGCCAGTCAAAGCCCGTGGCAAGCAGGGCGTTAATGACGGGAGGCATGGTCCAAGGCACCTGGGCGATGCAGGGGCTGATGATGCCCGCGCAGGTCAGGCCATAGGTGATGCCGATGAACAGGTCGGGAAGAAGCACGAACGGAATCATGAGCGGCAGGTTGTACACGACGGGGTAACCGTAGATGACCGGCTCGTTGATGTTAAACAGGCCAGGAACGATAGCCATCTTGGCAACGGTCTTGGAAGCCTTGTTCTTAGAGAACAGGAAGGTATCGAGCAGGAGCATGAGGGTGCAGCCCGAGCCGCCGATAAGGGCGAAGCTGTTGACGATCTGCATGTTCATGTAGTGATCGGGCTGGATGGTGCCGCCGGCGGCAAAGGTAGCCATGTTGTCGACGATGAGCATGGTCAGGATCGGCTCGACGGTAGCGCCAGAGATGGTGGACTGGTGAATGCCGACGCAGAACAGCAGGTTCGCAAGAGTGTAGATGAGGATAACAGCCCACGGACCGGCGTTCATGATGCTCTTGAGCGGGTTGGAAATACACGTGGAGATGATGGTGCACAGATCGGTGCCGGCAAACACGGCGAGCAGCGCTGCGGCAACTGCGAAGATCGAGAGGTTGAGCAGCATCGGGATCATGACGTTAAAGGAGTTGGAGACCGCGGGGGGCACACCCTCGCCCAGCTTTACTTTAAGCTTCTCGACGCCGGAAATCTTGATGAAGAGCGTGACGGAGAGCAGGGCGATGATAATAGCCGCGAACAGACCGTTGGTACCGGTGTTGGCAGTCGAAAGGGCGCCCGTGACCTCGGCAGAGGTGATCTTGTCGGTGAGCAGCGGACTCGTGGCGGCAAGCGTGGCGGTGATCTGCTGCGGCATCATGATAACGAAAGCGGAGATGGCGACGACCACGCAGGCAAGCGGGTTATCGAAGCGCTCGTTCTTAGCGAGGCTGTAGCCGATCAATCCGGCCAAGACAATGGCAGAGACGTTGAGGGTGCCCAGCGTAATTGCCGAACCCCAGGTCTGAAGATTGGCAAGACCCGCCGCATCGAGCGGGAACAGAGGGAACACGACGTTGTTAATAAGAACCGCGATACCCGCAAGGATATAGAGCGGCGTGATGGTTGCGAAGGCATCGCGCAGGGAACGCAGGTGAACCTGGTTTCCCACCTTCGCAGAGACCTCGGCAAATTTGTCGAGGAAGCTCTTTCCGTTTTCACTGGCCATGATTGCTCCTAACTATCAAATCCGGCCTTTTCCTATGCGCACGGTGGTCTGTCGCCCTTTGCCACCAGATGTGCCATGTTTTGCGCGCGGCGGCGCGCGGTCTGGGCGCTCGCCCGGTCGCTAGTCAACCACGTGGGTCGTTGCGACCTGCTTGAGCCAAGCTGCAGACTTCTTAAGGCGGCGCTTGTAGCCGTCCATGAGGTCGACCTCGACAAAGCCGTAACGGTTCTTAAAGGCATTAGCCCAAGACCAGTTATCGATGACGGCCCAATAATGGTATCCGCGGCATTTGGCGCCCTCGGCGATTGCCTTGGCAACCCACTCCAGGTGCTGGCGCACAAAGTCGACGCGGTAGTCGTCCTGAATGGTCCCTTCGGCGTCACGGTTCTTGTATTCGTCCATGATGCCGATACCGTTCTCGGATACAAACCACTCAAGATCGGGGTAGTTCTTAGCGCAGTCCATGCCAAAGTCGTAGAGGCCCTGCGGGTAGATTTCCCAGCCGCGGCTCTCGTTCATAACGGCGTCGGGCCATACGTACTCGTCGGCAAAGTGCGGCAGACCGTACTGGTCGATCTTGCTCGCCGGAGCCTGAACGCGCGTGGGATGGTAGTAGTTACAACCGAGCCAGTCGACAACGCCCTGCTTGAGGATCTCTTGGTCGCCGGCACGGAACGGAAGTTTAACGCCGCCCTCGGCCAGGCTGTCGAGCACGTCGGCGGGAAGCTCGCCCTTGGTAATAAGGTCGAGCCACCAGCGATTGTTGATACCGCTGGTCATACGCACGGCCTCGAGGTCTGCCTCGCTGGGGTTCTCCTTGGTATAGACCGGGGTAAAGCAGTTGATCATGCCGATCTTGGCGTCGGCGCGAACGGCGCCCTCGTCATAGGCGCGGCGGTAGTTGGCCACAGCCAGCGCGTGCGCCAGCGAGATGTGATACTGCACGGTGCGGGCGCGGTTATAGTCATGGAGCTGCGGGTACCACACGCCCTCCTGATAGCGCTGCTCGGGCTCGACGATGGGCTCGTTAAAGGTGAACCAGTACTTGATCTCCTGGCCAAACTCGCGGAAGGCAACGTCGGCGTAATGAGCGTACGCCTCGACGACCTCACGGCTCTCCCAACCACCACGGTCAAAGAGGTAGGTAGGCATGTCAAAGTGGTACAGGTTGACGAACGGCTCCAGGCCGGCCTCGCGAGAGGCACGGAACAGCTCGTGATACCACGCGGCGCCCTCCTCATTGAGGTTGCCGTTAGCATCGAGCAGGCGACTCCACTGGATGGAGGTGCGGTAGGTATCCAGGCCCAAGTCCTTCAAAATGCGAAGGTCCTCCTGGTATTTAGCCATAAAGTCATTGCCAGCATAAGAGCCAACGCGGTTATAGAACGAATCCAGATCCTGGATGGACCAGGTATCCCACAGGTTCTCGAGCTTGCCGCCCTGGTTCCACTGACCCTCAGTCTGCGGGCCGGACATAGCGGCGCCAAAGAAGAAGTCACGGGGCAGCTGATACTGAGCCATCAAAGTCCTCGCTTTCGTGTCTAGAGCTTTCGGTTGGAGACGGGTTTGCTTTGGCAAGTTATCCGGCGCGGGCGCGCACCGGTTATCCAGATATCCAGCCCGCCAAAACAAAACCGTCCCCAAACGGTCGGCCCTGCCGGCGGCAGGGTTCCGTTCGTTGCGTACAACTATAGCGCTCTAATTTCTAAAGTAAAGCGTCTTTTTGTTTTTTCTTTCTCGGACTTCTTATATAAAAGTAATATGGGTGCCTCGTTGGGGGTTATACTTACTTGCGTATTCTTATATGTCGGAAAGGAGGTTCCATGATTCCCAAATACGAGGCGATAGCTGCAGATATCCGTCGAAGCATCGAGGATGGCGCTCTTAAACCGGGCGACAAGCTACCCACCGTCGTTGAGTTCTGTGAGCTCTATAGCGTTTCCAAAATCACCGTCAAACGAGCTATCGAGCAGATCACCGAAGAGGGTCTTGTTACCAGCCGGCGCGGATCGGGCACCTACGTTAAAGACACGGCGGGGCTTCCCGACAAGGCGTTTTTCCAGGGCAAGAACGACCGCGCCCAGGGCTTTTCGTATGAGCACCGCGGGGAGAAGGTAACCTCGGTGGTCTACGATTTCTCGATTGTCAATCCACCGGCAGAGGTTGCGACTCAGCTGGGAATTGCCGAGGATGACTTTGCCTATCACATCGTGCGCGTGCGCCAGGTCGACGAGAAGCCCATCGTTATCGAGTACACCTACATGCCCCTCGAGCTGATTCCGGGCCTTAAAAAGAAAGACCTGTATGGATCGGTCTACAGCTTCATCCGCGAGCAATGCGGGCTGAAGATTTCGAGCTTCCACCGCACCATTCGCGCCGTAGCGGCAACCGAGGAAGAGGCTGAGCGCCTGGACACCAAACCCGGCTCTCCCCTGCTCGAGCTCAACCAGATTGGCTTTTTGGATAGCGGCACCGCCTTTGAGCATTCGATCTCGCGCAACGTTGGTGACCGCTTTGAGCTGCACAACGTAACGTTGGCATAGTTTTGTAGTCATGCGGGCGCTCGTTATGGCTCGTTTAGAGTGGGCAACCGCACAACACCATGGGGGTATGAACATGTCCGATTTGATTAAACTGACGCCGATCTTCCACGAGAAGATCTGGGGCGGCCGCCAGCTCGAAACCGTATTTGGTTACGACATTCCCGAGGGTCCCATCGGTGAGTGCTGGGCTATCTCGGCCCATCCCAACGGCGACTGCCAGATTGCGGAGGGCCCGTATGCCGGCCACACGCTGTCGTGGCTGTGGGCCGAGCACCGTGAGCTCTTTGGCAACTGCGAGGGCAAGGAGTTCCCGCTGCTCATTAAGATTCTGGACGCCAAGGACGACCTTTCGATCCAGATTCACCCCAACGACGAGTACGCTGCCGAGCACGAGAACGGCAGCCTGGGCAAGACCGAGTGCTGGTATGTGCTGGACTGCGAGCCCGGCGCCACGATCATCGTCGGACAGCGCGCCAAGGACCGCGCCGAGGCAGCACAGATGATCGAGGACGGCCGCTGGGACGAGATGCTCAACGTGCTGCCGATTCACAAGGGCGACTTTTTCCAGATTGACTCCGGTACCGTGCACGCCATCAAGACCGGTACGCTCATTTTGGAGACGCAGCAGTCGAGCGATGTGACCTATCGCCTGTACGACTACGACCGCCCCGGCACCGACGGCAAGCTGCGCCCGCTGCATATTGAGCAGAGCCTCGACTGCATCGATTTTGATGTTCAGGCGCCGACCGACGGCACCGTGACCGCGCCCGAGGTCGACGGCGTGACCGAGCTCGAGTCCAATCCCTGCTACACCGTCGATCGTGTGCGTGTCGACGGCAGCAAGACCCTCGACCAGCGCTGGCCCTTCATGTGCCTGTCGGTCATCAACGGCGAAGGCACCGTCTGCGGCGACCCCGTCCACAAGGGAAGCCACCTGCTGGCCCCGAGCACCGTCAGCTCCATCGACCTCGAAGGCAAGATGGAACTGATCATCAGCCACCTGTAGGTCGCACCAACAACCCAAACGCAACAAGGGGCTCTCCCGTCCATGTGCGGGAGAGCCCCTTGCCATATCTATTTATCAGCCCACCCGGCCCTCCAGACCAAAAAGCGAACGGGCAAAGCGACGTTCGCAAGCAACGTTATCTAAGGACCTGGGCGGGCGTATGGGGCAACATCGATCGCGAGTTCCGCACGAGCCGGAGAGCACTTAATGTGCTCTCCGTGCGAGCAGGACTGCCCGAGCAGGCGATGTTGCCCCATACGCCCGCCCAGGTCCGCCGGGATTATGACAGCTTGACGATCGGAGCGAATCCCTTCATGAGCTTTTTGGTCTGGCCGGTCTTTTCGAACTGGACCTCGATCATGTCTCCGGCGACCGAGATCACGGTACCCGTGCCAAAGGTCTTGTGGCTCACGGTATCGCCCACGGCAAAGTCCTGCGATGCGCTGGCGCGATCGACCTTGCGCTCCACCGTCGGCGACACCTTAGATGACGGCTTTTTGGCTCGCGGCGCACCCGAACCAAAGGTCGAGGCAACACGGCCGGCGTCGGGCGAGACCCCACGATGGCGCTCGGTCCCGTAGCTGCTGCCGCCAAAGAAATCGTCAAAGCTCGATCCGCCGCGCGAACCGGAACCGCCGGTCGAGCGCGTATGCGAACCGAACACCCTGCCGCCATACATATCCGAACCCATGCCCGAGCCAAAGGTGCCGTGACGGTCGCCGCGCTTCTCCCAGCCCGTGCCCTCAAAACCGGCAGAACCGATACCGCTAAACTCGATATCCTCAAACGGAATCTCATTGAGGAAGCGCGAGCGCGGGTTGGCAGAGGTCGAGCCGTAGGTGCGACGCGTGGCCGCATAGGTCAGGAACAGGCGCTTACGGGCACGCGTGATGGCGACGTAGGCCAGGCGACGCTCTTCCTCGAGCTTGCCCGGGTCATCGCTGCCGCCAAAGTCGTGCACGTGCGGGAAGATACCCTCCTCCATGCCGGCCACGAACACCGCCGGGAACTCCAGGCCCTTGGCGGAGTGGATGGTCATCATGGTAATGGCATGCGTCTCGCCGGCCAGGGAATCCAAGTCGGAGCGCAGGGCCAGCCACTCCATGAGAGCAGGAAGCGCCTTACAGGTGAGCGGACCGTAGGTGCGCTCGATCTCGTCGGCATGCACGGCACCCGCCGGCATCTCCGTCGGCGCGGCATACGCGTTGCCCGCAATGGCGGCAGCCAGGGCATCCTGCGGCGAGAGCGCCGGGGCGGCTAGGCTATCGAGCGGATTGGAACCTGCGGCATCACGCGCGCCAACGAGCGCCTCAAACGAGGATACCGGGGCAGACGGTCCCGGCTCGGGCGCAGGTGCGCTCACCACGACGGGCTCGGGCTCGGCGCCGGCAGGCACGTCGGCAACACCGGCCGCGCGCAGCTCCTCTAAGCTCTCGAGCGTACCCTCGATATCCTCGTGCGTCTCCTCAAATTCGGCGGCCACGCCCAGGAATTCCTGGATGTTCTCGGCGCGGCTCTCGGCCTCCATGGTGCCCTCGGCGCGAAAGGCCTGCAGCAGGCCCGTCTTGTCGACAATCATCTCGACAACGTCCTTGAGCTCGCCGTCCATGCGGCGGCCCTCGCGCACCAGCGACACAAAGCTCGACAGGCCATTGCGGACCTTGGCGCTAAACATGCCCGTCTCGGCGCACGCGATCTCGCAGGCTTGGAAGAACGAGCAGCGGTTGTCGCGCGCCAGCTGCTCGATCTTTTGAATCGAGGTGGAGCCGATGCCGCGGCGCGGCGTGTTGATGACGCGCTTGACGCTCATCTCGTCGGCCGGGTTCACGATCATCTTGAGGTAGGCCATGACGTCGCGAATCTCGGCGCGGTCGAAGAATCGCGTGCCGCCGACGATCTTGTAGGGCACGCCCGCGCGCAGGAACATATCTTCGAGGATACGCGACTGGGCGTTGGTGCGGTAGAACACGGCGATATCGTCGTAGCTTGTACCCTTGGCATGCAGCTTTTCGATCTCGCCGGCAATCCAGCGACCTTCGTCGCGCTCGTCGCTTGCCTGGAAAGCCTGAATCTTCTCGCCATCGCCCTCGGCCGTAAACAGGCGCTTGTCCTTGCGCTGCGAGTTGTGACGCACCACGGCGTTGGCGGCGCTCAGGATATGACCCGTAGAGCGATAGTTCTGCTCCAGCTTGACGGTCTTGCAGTTTTTAAAGTCCTGCTCAAAGTCCAGGATGTTGGTGATGTCGGCGCCACGCCAGCTGTAAATGGACTGGTCGTCGTCGCCCACGACCATGAGGTTTTGGTACTTGGCGGCCAGCAGGTTGGCGATCTCGTACTGGACGTGGTTGGTGTCCTGATACTCGTCGACGCTAATGTAGCGGAAGCGCTCCTGGTACTTGTCGAGCACCTCGGGGCGGGTGCGCAGTAGCTCGAGCGTGCGCACGAGCAGGTCGTCGAAGTCCATCGCGTTGGCGGCGCGCAGGCGGCGCTCCAGCTCCAGGTAGACTTGCGCGGCCTTTTTGTCGTTGGGGCTATCGGCGCTCTTGAGCATGTCCTCGGGCCCGATCATGGCGTTTTTAGCAGAGCTGATCTTGCTGCGGATCATGTTGATGGGGAACTGCTTTTGCTCGATGCCGAGCGCCTGCATAATGTCGCGCACCATGCGCTTTGAGTCGTCGTCATCGTAGATGGTGAATTGACCGGTATAGCCCAGCAGGTCGGCGTCCTCGCGCAGCATGCGCACGCACATGGCATGGAAGGTGCACACCCACATGCCACGAGTGCCGCTGGGGATGAGTGCCGCCAGACGCTCGCGCATCTCGGCCGCAGCCTTGTTGGTAAACGTAATGGCAAGAACCTGCCAAGGCTTAACGCCCAGGTCGCCGAGCATATGTGCGATGCGGAAGGTCAAGACGCGGGTCTTGCCCGAGCCGGCGCCGGCGAGCACCAGCAACGGGCCCTCGGTGGACAGGACCGCCTCGCGCTGGGCGGGATTAAGGCTGTCGATGTCGACGAGCGGCTTGATAGGCTTGGGCGCCGGCGCGGGAGCGTCATAGATGTCGAGCGGAACGAGCTCGGGCTCCGGCGCAGCGGGGGCGGTGTATGCATCGAGCGGCACGGGTACCGCGGCGTTCTTTTCCCAGGGCAAGGGCTGGGTCATGGGCGACTCCTCATCTGACAGACGGCGCGCCTGCGGGCAGCGCCATAGTTTGAGCCGTACCAGTATACCGAGCCGCGCGGACACCGACGCAAATCACACCACGACTCCGTGCGCCGCCGTCAGGTCCGCCCCAGCGGATTTGGCGCAAAGGTGTCAGGTTAGTCTGCACCACGTTGGTGCAAAGAAACCTGACCCCAATGTACCAATCACGGAGCCACCGATGTCATGGCAACGGTAGCGAGCGGCGGCCAGGGCGAACAAATTGGCATGAAAAGGGGGCGGCATAGACCTTTTGGTCATGCCACCCCCTTTGAATGACAAGTTGTCGCCCTGGCCGCCGCGCAGCGTCGACTAAGTTAGAGGCCGAGCATCGGCTCCAGAACGAAGAAGTATGCGAGCACTACGATGCCCAGGATGATGCGGTAGACTCCGAAGCACTTGAAGTCGTGACGGCGGACGAAGCCCATGAGCCACTTGATGGCGATAAGCGAAACCACAAAGGCCACAACGCAGCCCACGCCCAAGATGGCGATCTCGTTGGTGCCGAACGTGCCGCCCTTGATGAAGTACTTGACCAGCTTGAGCGCACTCGCGCCAAACATAACGGGAATAGCCAGGAAGAACGTAAACTTAGACGCCACCGAGCGCGTGCAGCCCAAAAGCAGGCCGCCGATGATGGTAGAACCGGAGCGAGACGTACCAGGCACCAGCGAAAGCACCTGGAAGCAGCCGATACCCAGCGCAGTCTTCCAGCTGAGGTCCTCGAGCGTGGCGATGGAACCAAAGTCCAGATTCTCGTCATCGTCCTCATCCTCAGCGGTAGCCGTGGGGGGCGCCGCAAAGTGCGCACCGGCGGGACGTCCACCCGACACCACAGCACGCGAACCAAACGAACCGGCAACGGCCATTTCCTCGCGCTTGCTCGCGCGCCAGTTCTCGATCACGATAAACAGCACGCCGTACACAATGAGCGCCAGCGCCACGACGGGAGCGTTGTAGAAATGCTCCTCCATCCAGTCGTTGAGCGGCAGGCCGATCGCCGCCGCAGGAATGCAACCGAGCACAATCTTGCCCCACAGCACCCAGGTGTCGCGACGGCCCTCCTTGCCCTTGCTGGGCGAGAACGGGTTGAGCTCGTGGAAAAACAGCACGCAGACGGCCAGAATGGCGCCGAGCTGAATCACGACCAGGAACATATTCCAGAACGTCTCGCTCACGTTCATCTTGACGAACTCGTCCACCAAGATCATGTGGCCCGTCGACGAAACGGGCAGCCATTCGGTGATGCCCTCGACCAGGCCCATGAAGGCAGATTTTAGAAGCTCGATAATATCCAAAGGGACCCCCTCGTTAGACACCCGCCGGTAGATGTTCTGCGGACGATGCGGGCGATGTCCCATTATCAACCGTTGGCGGTGCGACCGCGCCTACCCTTACCAAAAAACTCGCCCGTTCACAGAATTGCGAGCAGTTAAACCGAAATCCTTGGGTATAACTGCAACAAGATAAAGTGTCCGGCGGTCAACGCACCCGCGCCCGCCCGACGCACGAGCCCCGCGCCCGTGCGATAGACCAAGGAGGAAACCATGAACGAGGGTTACACCAAGGTATTTGTTTCACTCGACGGTACTGAGCAGCAGGATTTTGTGCTCGCACGCGCCATCAAGGTCGCCGCGAACAACGGCGCCAAGCTGATTATCGGCCACGTTATCGATTCCACGGCGCTCGAGAGCGCCGGCTCCTATCCGGTCGATTTGGTCAACGGTCTGGAGGAGGCCTTTAAGAACTCCATCGAAAAGCAGCTCGAAGAGGCCAAGGCCAATCCCGATATTCCCGAGGTCGAAGTCATGATTCGCGCCGGCCGTATTCGTGAGACGCTCAAAGACGAGATGCTCGACGTGGTCAAGCCCGACCTGGTGCTCTGCGGCGCCCGCGGCCTGTCCTCGATCAAGTATGCGCTGCTGGGTTCGATTTCGACGTTCCTGCTGCGCAATACGGACTGCGACATTTTGGTCGTGAAGTAGCGTTGCTCCCACCGGCCGCGGGGCCTGCGGGGTTTCCACGGGCACGTCCTCGCCGCGTTGCGGCTGCGGGATGTGCCCTTAGGAAACCCCTCCCGGCCCCGCGGCCTTCGCAGCCTTACTTCAGCGAGTTGGCTGATAAAAGATGGCGTGCCGCCCCGTTTGGGGCGGCACGTTTTGTTTTGGCTGCACGTTTTTGTTTGGGTGGGCGTCTGCCGCGTGCGTTACTCGAAATATTGAAACTTATTCGTTGAAAACGCGAATGTTACGACGAAGCCTTCGCCGGGCTCGGATGCCGCGGTGACGTCGATGCCCATCTTGGAGCACAGGCGCGCCACCAGGTAGAGGCCGATGCCCGTTGCGCGCTTGGTGGTGCGGCCGTTGTCGCCGGTAAAACCCTTCTCGAACACGCGCGGCAGGTCGGCCGCGCTCACGCCGCAGCCGTTGTCCGCGACGGTAAGCTCGATGCGTTCGCTCGCCAGGCCCTCGTCCAGCAACGCGCCCGAAAACACGATCTTTGCGCCGTCCTCGCGCGCATATTTGATGCTGTTCTGAATAAGCTGGCCTAGAATAAACTCGAGCCACTTCTCGTCGGTAAAGACCTCAAAGTCGAGGTTCTCGCACACCGGAGCCACGTGCGCCGCGATAAGCTCGCGCGCGTTGGCTTTAATCGCGCCCGTCACCAGGGTCTTGAGATCCCAACGGCGAATCAGGTAGTCGCGCTCCACGACTTCCGAGCGCGCATAGTACAGCGCCTGGTCGATATAGCACTCCATGCGAGCCAGCTCGCGACCCAGGTCATCCACACGCGACAGGTCGTCTTCGCTGCCGTCCAGGTTTTCCAAAATCAGGTGGGCCGCCGCCAGGGGCAGCTTGGCCTCGTGAACCCAGCTCTCGATATAGTCGCGATAGTCTTCGGTCTGACGCCGGCCCTCGGCAACCTCGTCGCAGGCGGCTTTGCCCACCCGGCACAGGACCTCGTACTCGAGCTCGCCCTCGGCATAGGTTGGGCATTGCACCATCTCCTGCACCCATGCGGGACTCTCGAGCTCCTCTGCCGCGCGCTCCAACTGACGCAGAAAACGGCGACGGCGAGCGTACTCGATCACGATGCCGAGCATACCGAAGATAAAGGACACGCCAACCGCCACGACCACGATAGAAACGGGTGCGCCGGCGACCGTCAGCACAAAGCAGCTCAGCAGCACGCCGCACGTCCACACGGCGACGGGAAGCAGTGCATCTTTAAAGAACTTGCCAAACGACATAGCCGGCCCCTAGACCGAATAGCCTTGGCCGCGATGCGTCGTCAAATACCCCTTGATGCCGATTTTTTCGAGCGTGGTGCGCAGGCGGTTGATGTTGACGGTGAGCGTATTGTCGTCCACGAAGGCGTCGGAGTCCCACAGGTCCTGCATGATGGCCGAGCGCGAGACGATCTTGCCCGCGCGGCTCAGGAGCAGCGAGAGAATGCGCAGCTCATTTTTGGTGAGCTCGGTGCTGTCGCCGGTCGCCGTGTTGGTGACCATAGAGCGGGCGAGGTCGAGCTCCAGCCCCTTGTGGACGAGCGTGCTGCGCTCGCCTGACGCCGCGGTGCGACGCAGCAGTGCGTTGATGCGCGCCACGAGCACGCGCGCGCTATAGGGCTTGGGAACAAAGTCGTCCGCGCCGAGCGTCATGGCCATGACCTCGTCGATCTCGGTCGTGCGCGAGGTGAGGACGATGATGGGGACCTCGGATTCGCGGCGAACCTCGTGGCAGATATGCTGGCCGTCCTTGACGGGAAGCGTGAGGTCGAGCAGCACCAGGTCGGGCGCGGCGGCGAGAATATCGCGCGAGACATGCTCGAACGATTCGCAGGCCTCGATTTCAAACCCGGCGCGGGCAAGGATGTCGACAAGCTCACGACGAATGGGCTCGTCGTCCTCAACGATATAGATTAGCGCCATGGATTCCGCTCCCCTCTTGGTTGTCTTGCCACCATTATGGCTGCGAAACTGCAGGTGCGCGCCACGCACGTCGCCAAGGTGACAGAACTGTTCGCGAGCGGGGGCGTTTTGTCCGCCTCGCACTCGCAGCGGTGACGGGAACCAAAATGATTCTTTAATCCCCGTCCCAGAATAATCATTTAGCGGCGGGCGCGAAGCTTTTCGTAGCCGTCGGCAAAGAAGGCGACCGTCGCGGCATCAGACTCGGCGGCGTCGGCGTCGGTGGCAGGCACCACGCCGTGCTCGTCGCTTACCAGGAACAAGGCGCCCTTGAGCTGTGCGGGAATGTCTACGCGCGTGACCGGGATGCCCTTGGTCTGGGCCAGCTGCTCTATGAGCGTCGCCGTGCCACACAGGCACTCGTCCGCCGGCGCCACAAAGGCCAGCTCGCCGTTGTTGACGGCAGCGAGCAGCTCGGGCGCCACGCCGGTTTCGTCGGCCTCGGAGCGGGCCTCGGCGGAGCGGGCACGCAGCGCCTTGGCCGAAGTATCGGCCAGCGGCTCGTACTCACCCACCGTCATGGCGGCATTGCCGTTAACGTCGATCACCAGCATGAGCACGCCGTCGTGCGCGGTGTAATCGCCCTCGGCAAGCGACCACTCAACGTGCTGCTTGGCCCAGCTGAGCATGTTATGGGTAAGCGGCTCGCCCTGCACCAAGCGCTCGGACAGCGCGCGAATGTGACGGTTGAGCATGGGCACCTTTTTGTTGGACATGCGCCAACGGCAGATAAGCGCGGGCTTGTCGAGCGTAAACTTCTCGACCGCCTCCTGATTGGCGCAAAAGTCCTCGTACGCACGCTGGTCCTCGGCATTGCCAAACAGCTCTGCATCATCAATCTGGGGCATGGTTGTACCTTTCGTGTTAGTCATTCCGTCCTCTTATACCAAAAAGACGGCCCTCCAAACGGAGCGACCGTCTTTTGCAGAGATTATTTTGACGATATGGTCAGGCGACCGAACAGTTTAATGGGATAGAGAAACATCCCATTAAGGGTTTTCCAAGTGCCCGAGATTGCCCCGAAAGAGGAGCGCCGCGTACTAAATGTACGCAAGCGACGGTTTGAGGGGCAAGGTCGGGTGCTTGGGAAAGCCTCTAGTGCCTAAAATGCCTAGCTCCGGTGAAGACCATCGCAATACCATGCTCGTTGCAGGCCTGGATGCTCTCGTCATCGCGCTTGGAGCCGCCGGGCTGGATGATGCAGGTCACGCCGTGTGCGGCAAGCACGTCGACGTTGTCGCGGAACGGGAAGAACGCGTCGCTTGCGCAGGCAAAGCCGCCCTTCTCCACGCCCTCGCGCTCGCAGAAGTCCTCGGCGCGCTCGCAGGCAAGCAGCGCAGAGTCAACGCGGTTGGGCTGACCGGGGCCCATGCCAATGCCGGCCTTGCCCTTGGAGACCAGGATGGCGTTGGACTTGACGCCCTTGCAGACCTTCCAGGCAAACTCGAGCTCAGCCATCTCGGCATCGGTGGGCTTGCGGTCGGTGGGGAACGTAAAGGTCGCGGGGTCCTCGGTCACGTGGTCGACCTCCTGCACCAGCATGCCGCCGTCGATGGAGCGCAGTTCCACCTGGGCGCCGTGGTCCACGCCGCCGGTAGCCAGCACGCGCAGGTTGGGGCGCTTGGCCATGCGCTCGAGCGCCTCGGCAGTGTAGCTCGGGGCGATGATGACCTCGACAAACTGCTTGTTCTGATCGGCAAAATGCTCAACCAGCTCAAAGGGAACCTCGCGGTTGCAGGCGATGATGCCGCCGAAGGCGCTCTTGGGATCGCAGGCGAAGGCGCGGTCGTAAGCGGACGTAATGTCCTCGGCAACGGCGGAGCCGCAGGGGTTCTGGTGTTTGAGGATCACGCAGGCAGGCTCGTCGAACTCGCGGACCAGGTTCCAAGCGGCATCGGCATCCAGATAGTTATTGTAGCTGAGCGGCTTGCCCTGGATCTGCTCGGAGCCCACGAGCGGAAACTGCGAGCTCGCGGTGTTCTCGCAACCCTCGGCAAAGCGGTAGACCGTAGCCTTCTGCTGAGGATTCTCGCCATAGCGCAGGTCGTCGACCTTCTCCAGCGAAATCTCGAGCTTGGCAGAGGTATCCGCCACGTCACTTGCCTGGGCGGCAAGCCAACGGGAGATAGCCGTGTCGTAGGCGGCGGTGGTCTGGTAGACCTTCACCTGCAGGCGACGACGGGTGGAAAGCGTGGTGCAACCGCCGGTCTCGTGCATCTCGGCCAGGACGGCGTCGTAGTCGGCCGGATCGGAGATGACGGTAACGCTCGTGGCGTTCTTGGCAGCAGAGCGCAGCATGGAGGGACCGCCGATGTCGATGTGCTCGATGGCATCCGCGAAGGTGACCTCGGGGTTGGCAACGGTCTTCTCGAACTCGTACAGGTTGACGACGACCAGGTCGATCAGCTTAATGCCGTGCTGAGCGGCCTCCTGCATGTGCTGCTCGGAATCGCGGCGGGCCAGCAGCGCGCCGTGAACCTTGGGGTGCAGGGTCTTAACGCGGCCGTCCATCATCTCGGGATAGCCCGTGAACTCCTCGATGGGGGTTACGGGAACGCCCGCGTCCTCGATGGCACGAGCCGTGCCGCCCGTAGAGATGATCTCGACGCCAAAGTCATCGACCAACGTCCGTGCGAAATCGACGACACCCGTTTTATCGGTAACCGAGATCAACGCGCGTGCGATCTTCACATCAGATCCCATGCAGTCCTCCTGTCTGGTACGCCGCCGTGCTCTGTGAGTCGGTGATACGTCGATCTGCAGCGCTCGCGCAGCGGCATTGAAAATACTGATTCAATGTAGCGCATCGAGCGCGACGTTGCACCCCGCAACGCACGGCTGTGCAGAAAAAGTTTGCGAGCGGGGGTTGCAGAGGCGCCGCTGAGCACGGTGAGTTGATGGAACACAGGGGCACCATAATTAGATGCCAATGGCGTGGTAGAACTGTGCTCGATATGCATCCGCAAAAGAAAGAGGCACCATGGTCTCGCGGGTTCTCTACCGACCGTTTGATACTGAAGACTTTGACGCCATCGCGCTGATTCTGCAGCAGCTTTGGCATAACAATTCGGATAACGATGAGTACAACCGCCTTGAGGCCGCATGCGACCTCGCCTATTGCCTTTCGTCCTCGACGTTTTCGCAGGTTGCGGTAATTGACGGCGAGGCGCGCGGCATTGCGCTTGCACGCGCAGGACAGAGCCCCGGCGTCACTATCAACGAGCATTGGATGGATACCGAACGCGCGTTGCTGTCGCAGATGCGCGAACTGGAGCCCGATGCCTGCGCCGAGTATCTCTCGTTTGTGCGCGCAACCATCCGAACCAACAACCGCCTGCTCGAGAGCAGCCCATTGCCGCACGACAACGAAGTCACGCTGCTCGCCGTCGATCCCGATGTCCATGGCCTGGGCGTTGGCTCGGTGTTGCTCGATGCCGCTGTCTCGTACCTTTCCTCGCGCGGGGCGACAAGGGCGCACCTGTACACCGACTCCAACTGCTCGTGGAAGTTCTACGAGCTGCACGGCTTTAAGCGCACGGCCACGCACCGCGCCAACCGCGAAGAGCGTCGTCACGACATGCCGCGTGAAAGCTTTCTCTACGAACTCGACCTAACAGCCTAGCCCAAGCAGCCACACCTGGTCATTTAAGAACGTCCCCAATGACTGATCCCCAACAACTAGTCATTTAAGTCTGTCCCCAATGAGTGGCCTAGGGGGTTTGTAGATAGCCCTGGTCAAAAAACATCAAATATGAGTACTGTTACCTTTTTAGTAGCAGCGATTTGGGGCATTTTTGATGCTTATAGGCATGACGACCAGCTGCACGAGCTGACATAACTCCCCAAATGTTCAATAAAATGGGCTCCTAACGAGAAGTACTCTCATTAGGAGCCCATTATTATGTGCAAACATATGTGACCAACGCAGCAACAGTACTCATATTTGGCATTTTTTGTCCACTGTCCCTTGCGCGAAGGTCCGCAGCGGAAAGTTTGACCCGTTTCGATGCACAAAAATGGGATGAATCTTCCCTGGCAACCGCCCAGAAAGATCCACCCCAAAGCAAGCGCTCGCTAGAACGTTCCGCCGCCGCCTCCGCCGACGCCGCCACCGCCGCCACCGGAAAAGCCGCCGCCGCTGCCGCCGCTCGAGCTATCGGAACTCGAAGCCAGCTCGCGGATGGTCTCGTGATACACCTCGTTGAACGAATCGAGCGGAGACTCGTTGCCGTAGTGATGGTAATACCACCAGTAGCAGGGGTAGTTGTCGTAGAAATCGTCGCTGTTGCGCAGATCCGCAGGCACGGCCTCGGCCAGCTGTCGCAGCACTTCTTTCGAAACGCCCAGGGCAACGCCCATCACCAGCAGTTTGTTCCACAAGATTAGGTCGCTGGGGATAGCCTCCTTCAGGCGCGTAAAGTCCTCGAGCCAATGCTTGAGCGCCTTGCAGCGAGCCGCCACCTCGGCGCCCTCCGGCGTGTAACGGCGGAAGGTGCAGCTCAGGACAAAGCCCACGATCGTAACGGGGATCGAGATCATAGCGGCACCGACGTTGGCATCCGCAAAGTCGGTATAGAACAGAGAGCCCAGAATGCCAAAGACAATGATGATGCCGAGAACCAGGCCGGCCACCATCGCGATAGTGCCATCCGATGCAATAAGCTCGCGCGCCTCCAGCTTGCCCTTAACTGTGCTCTGATAGTCCTCGAGCTTGTCGCCAACAGATGTGGTGCGCTCGCTAGCGTACTCCTCCAACTCGCTAAACGTGCGCGAACGGACTCCGTCCTTATCGGGCTTAACGCCAGCAAAGAAGACCTTGAGCACGTCGCGATCGATGCCGTCCTTCTTGGCAGCCTTCCAGGCCTCGTCGGTCACTGTGATGCGATACGTCTGCTCCTCTTTTTCGCGACGGAGCAGACCCTTCTTCTTGGTCTCGGTCGCTTCTTCCAGCTTGATCACGCGGTCGTCGGTGAGCTTCATAAGTGTGGCGATATATGCCTGATCGGGCACGTCGTTCCAGCTCATGAGAGCTGCAAGCACCGCGGGATGGTCGGCCGAGGGCACATCGCGGAAGTACTCGTCCTGGAAGAGTGGCTTGGGCTTGGGCCTGCGCAGCTTAAGCATCACGATCACACCGGTATAGGCAACCGCCACGACAACACACACCACGGCAATCGCGCCGGCAACCGCACGCGCGTGCTCACGGCGAGCGTTGGCCTCGTCGGCCCATTCCTTCTCTTCGCTCAGAATCGTCGACATGCGCTCTTCGCTCGAGGCGGCGAGCTGCGGCACCCAGTCGTTGGGGAAGGCGATGCGTGCCTCGGCGAATTCTCCCTCATGCACGCAGGGAATGGTATAGGTGACCATGGGCTCGTCCGCATCGAGTGACACGTCGCCCGTCAGCGGGCCGTGGCCCCATGCGCGGAAGTTATCGCCCTTGACGGCGGCCGTCCCGGCAGCGGCATTTGCAAAGTAGACTTCCATCTCGACGTCATCGGAGTCCGCAGACCAGCCGTCACCCACATATTTCCAGTAGAGCTCGGCGGTATCGGCCCAGTTCATAACCGCACCGGTCATGGAATAACTCACGTAGTAGATTGCGCTGTCGCCGCTCTCGTGAGGGCTGAACACCTTAATCTTTACGCCGTCGTCGGACTGCTCCACCGTGTAAACGCCGTCGTCGCCTTTGTTTGCGCTGTCGACCTTGTTAAACGCAGTGTCGTCTTCCTCGACGCTCAGCACATTGACGACCACCGAGCCGCCTTGCTGGTTAGAGCCTGTATTGATATCCCAATACACGCCGTTAATGTCATCGTCGAAATCGAACTGGCGTCCCTCGACAACGGTCAGCGAGCCATCGGCCTCGACCGTGGCACCGATATAGGTTTGGCTCATGGAGTAGCCGTCGGCGTGCGCGGCGGCAGGCAGCAGCAACAACGCAAGCGCGACGAGTGCGCAGACGGAAGCGAATCGCGCAAACAGGCGGCGCTGCCGACAGGGCTGGGCAACGGGGGCGTTCATAGGCACATCCTTTGTCTGTAAAACCAACATCGCCATTGTCCCACGTTTGCGGACACACATGACGAATATCTGGGCCAACGGAACGTCAAATGGGACAAAAGTCCCACCCGAGTCTGGCACTTAGGGACGTTCCTAATGATCTATTGGGGACGGAGGAAAACGGATCATTGGGTTGAACCGACGGACTGCAACAAATTTGTCGTTTGGGACGTTCTTTGGCCGAGTCCCGCGCCAACGATAGATACCACTTCACAGCTCCGTCACAGGTGTAGCGGCTTTGTGTGGGCGCGGCATGCGCTGATTGAGCCGTCAGTCGAGGGGCATAAACCAATTGAGCGAAAACGGTTGCCCCTTTCCCGTTCGCTCGAGGATCATGTCCCCCTTTTCCGCGGAAACCCCGGCAGTTGCGAAGAGCTGCCGGGGTTTCTGTCGTGCATAAGGTCGAGTCGGCGTACGGCGATCGAGACGTTGGGCCGCAGACCCACCGTGCGCAATGCGCAGCGCCGCCAACTTGCGAGCCACGGAAACGCCTTCCCTACCGTGCCCCGCGCTATACTCGTCCGCATGGATATCAAAACACGCAACATACCAACGCCCGCCGCGGACGCGCCGACGACGACTCCCTCTCCCGCACCTGTCGTGGGCCGTTTTGCCCCGTCGCCCTCGGGCCGCATGCACCTGGGCAACGTGTTCAGCTGCCTGTGCGCATGGCTTTCGGCCCGCAGCCAGGACGGCAGCATCGTGTTACGCATTGAGGACCTGGACGATCGCTGCAAGCGCCCGGAATTTGCCGCCCAATTGATTGACGACCTGGCCTGGCTAGGGCTGGAGTGGGACGAAGGCCCCTACTACCAGCACGACCGCCTGGACCTGTACGAGAGCGCCTTGCGCCGGCTGAAAGACGCCGGCCTCACCTATCCCTGCTTTTGCACACGCGCCGAGCTCCACGCCGCGAGTGCACCGCACGCGAGCGACGGCACGCCCATCTACCGTGGTGTCTGCCGAAGTCTTTCGGCCGAGGAGGTGGCCCGCCGCAGCGCCCTGCGCGCCCCGGCCACACGTCTGTGCGTGCCCACCGTCGACGACCTCGCAGACGACGTGATCGAATTTGTGGACCGCACGTACGGGGCCCAATGCGAGGCGCTCGCCACCGAGTGCGGCGACTTTTTGGTCCGCCGCAGCGACGGCGTGTTTGCCTATCAGCTAGCCGTGGTGGTCGACGACGCCGCCATGGGCGTCACCGAGGTCGTGCGCGGATGCGACCTGCTGGGGTCCACGCCGCGCCAGATCTATCTGCAGCACCTGTTGGGACTGCCCACGCCGCACTACGCACATATTCCGCTGCTCATGGCACCGGACGGCCGCCGCCTTTCCAAACGAGATCGCGATCTGGACCTGGGCGAACTCCGCGCCCGCTTTGGCACGCCCGAAGCGCTGCTGGGCTGGCTCGCCGGGCAAACGGGCATCGCGCCGGACACCACGCCGCGCTCTGCCGAGCGGCTGGTCGAGCACTTTAGCTGGGATGTTATCCGCGCGCACCGAGAGAACATCACTGTAACGGCCGAGTAGCCAAATACGCCCCACCCCTACGCAACATCCCAAGGCTGGAGTTCGTCGCCCAGGCGAACGATGCAGTCGTAGAGCACGGTATGGCGCTCGGTCGGGTTGGCATCCCGATGAAAATGCCCGTAGTACCAGCGCTTGTAGTCCAAGCGGTCTTCCAACTCGTCAAAAAATGCCGTAAGTCGATCGACGGCGGGGCAATTCCAGCCGGGCGCCGGATAGAGCGTGGGCGAAAGCATGCGCGTAGAGCAGGTGTGGGTGACCACGTAGTCGACCTTCCAGCCCACGCTGTCGAGCTTCGTCCGTGCCTCCTCAAAGTTGCGCTCGTCCGGCAACTCCTGCGGCCACCAGCTGGAATACGGAATGCGGTATTCCTTGTCCACGCTCGTGGCGCCGCCCATGGTAAAGACCGTTGAGCCGTCGAGTTCAAAAACCTCGCCGCGCGTCAGGCGCCGTATGGGCGAGGTGTCCGACAGGCGCTGTGTCAGTCCGCCGTGCCACAACTCCATGGGTCGCTCCGCCCAGTGGTCGAAACGTTCGTGGTTGCCGTCGACGAACAGCACGGTATAGGGGCGCGACTCCAGCCAAGCGATGTCGGCGCACTCCTCGGCAGAGAAATCCCACGGAAAGCCAAAGTCGCCGGCAATGATGAGATAGTCGTCGCTCGTCAGGCTTTCCCCAAGATCCCAATCGCGCAGCTTTTGCATGTCAGCGCCGCCATGGACGTCGCCCGTCACATAGACCGTCATCGGATCACCGCTTCCCTGTAAGTCGCTAGCCCACATTCTGCACGATCACTAAGTCAACCGTTCCAGCCCTTCCATCCTTTGGGACCTACCCCTCGCTCTTCCATCCAAACGGGTCAAACACCCAAAAGATCAGATCGAGCACGCCGCCGGTCATCATGGCGCCGGCAAGAGCCATGCAAACATGCAGAGAACTGGCACTTCGGAGCACATCAAACGGCCCCAGAACAGCCAGCAGCGCGACCGTTGCGCCGGCAAGGCACAGCACGAGGCACGGCCCCGCGTTCTTGACGCACTTCTTTGCGAGATGCTTGGTGTTATCACTCATCGATATCGAACTCCTTAGAGGACCGTTGTTTGGGTACATGCCGCCGCGGCAGAGCAGGGCGGCAGGGTAAGTGTCACATGTCGTGCGGACATCAATGGAGAAACCGCCTGCTCGACCAACCTTTGACGCCGTTTTGCACCGGCACCACATCCCCCGCTATCGAGGTCTAATACTTTTCCCACCGCTACCCAAAAACTCATCCAACATTAATCTTGGCTCAAGAATCGCTTAATCTATAACCTGCACTATAGAGTTCGAACAAGGGGCGGGGCGGCGCCGCGCAACGCAGGCCGCCGAACGCAACGCTCGCGCCCGAGCAAATTGCCCGGCGTCGCGCCCATCGAACGAAAGGACAGGTCATGGACGACCTCGAAAAAGTTGAAACCATCCGCACCAAGTGCAACGTGAGTTACACCGATGCCAAGGCGGCGCTCGACGCTGCCGACGGCAACGTTTTGGATGCCATCATTTGGCTCGAGTCGCAGGGCAAGACCCAGACCACGTCGGCGCATGCCGCCACCGAGTCCGCGCCAGTCGATGAGCCCTCTGCCGAGATGGTCGCCGCGCAGGCAGCCTACGAAAAGTCGAGCGAAAAGACCGACTTCTCCAAGAAGATGGACAGCGTGTGGGAGTACCTCAAAAAGCTCTTCCGCCTGAGTCTGGACACCAAGTTTATCGCCACGCGCCGCGATGCGATCATCCTCAACATCCCTATCCTGATTCCCATCGTCGCGCTGTTTGCCTGGGGCGCCACGATATGGCTGATGCTGATTGGCCTGTTCTTTGGCATGCGCTACCGCATCGACAGCGACGGCGACGTGCCCGGCAGCATCAACAACCTTATGGATAGCGCTGCTAACGCCGCGGACGACATCAAGCAAAATCTCAACGACGACAAGTAATCGCAGACGGGGGCACGCATGGCACGGATCCTGATCGTAGAGGACGAGGAGAAAATCGCCCGCTTTGTGACGCTCGAGCTGGAGCACGAGGGCTACCAGGTGGAACACGCCGCCGATGGCCGCACTGCCGTGGACCTGGCGCTGGAGCGCGACTACGATCTGATTCTGCTCGACGTGCTGTTGCCGCAGCTCAACGGCATGGAGGTCTTGCGGCGTGTCCGCAAGCACAAGGATGTGCCGGTGATTATGGTCACCGCGCGCGATGCCGTGATGGACAAAGTGGCCGGGCTCGATGCCGGCGCCGACGATTACCTGACCAAGCCATTTGCGATTGAGGAGCTGTTCGCACGGATCCGCGTGGCGCTGAAGCGCTCGGAAGCCGTGCGAGCGGCTTCGGGCGTTGGCGGCGCCGGTACTGGGGCGGGTACGGCAGGCGGCGCGGGCACCGGAGCCGCTGCGATGCCCCCGGTCGGCGACTCGACCCAGGCTTCCGCCGCGCCCTCCCCCGCCGCGCTCGCCGTGGGTTCGGTCGCGCTCGATCCCGACCGCCGCGAAGTCACGGTCGGCGGCTCGCCCATCGCGCTCACGGCCCGCGAGTTCGACGTCCTCGCCCTGCTTATGACGCATGCCGAAACCGTGCTCACGCGCGAGCGCATCGCGCACGAGGCGCTGGGCTACGAATACGTGGGCGACACCAACAACGTCGACGTGCACATCGCGCACCTGCGCGCCAAGATCGAAGACGCCGGCGGTGCCCGCATCATCCAAACCGTGCGCGGGGTGGGCTATGTCTGCCGCGCGTAACGCCGAGACCAAGCGCGTCACCTCCATCGCCCGTGCCATCAACTGGAGCTACATGTGGCGCCGCCTGGCGAGCTACATCTGGCTCGACCTGTGGCTGCTGGTTGCTGCGGCGGCGATCCTCATCTATGGCTATAACCAAACGCTGCCCGACGGCGCGTTTACCGCGGGATGGATCCCCGGTGCCGCCGTCCACGGCATGTCGCTGACGCCCGCGCACGGCTGGGACCCCGCCACGCTCACCTATACCGTCGAGCTTGCGCGCACCACCAAGACCTTCCCCCTCGCGCAGGACCTCATCGCGCTGTGGCCCCTCTATCTTGTCGTTGCAGGTGGGCAGGTCATCAGCGTGCTCAACATGCTCGGCGGCGCCCGCCGCGTGCGCCGCACCATGGCACCGCTCAACGACCTGGCCCTGCGCGTAGACGAGCTCAGCCGTATGCAGCTCTCCGGCGGCAAGATGGAAACGCTGGAGCAGGCCATCGAGCGCGCAAGCGTCGACTCGCCGAGCGTCGCCACCGGCGACGCCGACCTGGCGAGCATCGAGGTCGCGCTCAACCGCCTGCTGCGCCAGATGCAAGAGGCAAAGCTGCAGCAGATGCGCTTTGTCAACGATGCAAGTCACGAGCTACGAACGCCCATCGCGGTGATTCAGGGTTACGTAAACATGCTCGACCGCTGGGGCAAAGATGACCCGGACGTGCTGGCGGAATCCATCGCGTCCCTCAAGGCCGAAAGCGAGCATATGCAGGAGCTCGTGGAGCAGCTGCTGTTTTTGGCGCGCGGCGATGCCGGGCGCACGGTCCTGCGGCGTGCGAATACCAACCTGGCCGCACTGGTCGGCGAGGTATGCGAGGAGTCACAGATGATCGATGCCGAGCACACGTATCGGCTGGCTTTTGACGCCTTGCTTGCCAGCGACCCGCGCTGCGACGCGCCCGTCGACGTGGCGCTCGTGAAGCAGGCTCTGCGCGTGATCGTGCAAAACGCCGCCAAGTATTCGGACGCGGGCACATCCATCTCGTTTGGCGTGACGCCGGATGCGGGCGCGGGCACGATCGACATAAGTGTTGAGGACGAGGGCATCGGCATGAACCAGAAATCCGCAGCTCACGCATTCGAACGGTTCTACCGCGCCGACAACGCGCGCGATGCCGGCGCGCAGGGCTCGGGTCTGGGGCTCGCCATCGCCAAGTGGATCGTCGACAGCCACGGCGGCGTCATCGGTGTGACCTCAGTCGAGGGCGTCGGCAGCCGCTTTACGATTCGCCTGCCACGATAGAAAGCCCCTCGGCATAAATAAAGGGATAAGGCCATGCGGCCCTATCCCTTTTTGCTAGCTATAGCAGCTTGTGCGCTACTCGCGGCACAGATGCACGGCGAAGCCGGCGAACTCGCGCTTAAAGTACACGAGTTTGGTGCCGCCGTCGGGCAGCAGCACGCGCGACTCCTCGTTGACCTCGAGTCCGCGCTCGGCAAACCACTTCTCGGCCGCATCGATGTCGTTGACGGCAAAGCCAATGTGGCCCTTGGTGCCACGACCGTTCTGCTTCATGACCTCGATCAGCGAATCGTTAAAGTACGAAACCGGGGTCTCGATGACAGGTAGGCCCATCATCGTCGAGAACAGCTCCGCGATCTCCAGGGCATCGGCCGGGTCGGTGGCGTTAATGCCCACGTGGGCGACGCGCATGCCAAAGAGCTCTACCGGGTTGGCGTTCTGCTCATTCATACAGGCAGCGCCTACTGAGCCATAACGTCGAGAACGGCCTTCTCGGCAGCGACGCGGTTCATGCCGGTCATGAAGGGCACGCCGCTCACGTACGGGCAGGTGAGGCCCTCGGGGGCAACGGTGGTGGCGATCAGCAGGTCGGCGCCCTCGTCGCAAGCGTCCTTGGCCTCGGAGATGGCGCACTGCACGATCTCATACTTGCCGGCGTAACCGTTGGCGTCGAGCATGGTGGCGACCTTCTGGGCAACGAGCGTGGAAGTAGCAGCGCCAGCACCGCAAGCCAAAACGATCTTCTTCATAGGTAATGTCTCCCTTCATGGTTTACTTTAGGTAAGTGTACCGCAGCGAGCGATGGCACTCAGCCTCGATGAGCTTTTATGCCAGTTTGCTTGTGCGCTGCGTATAATACATCTAGTACGTGTTGTCATACCGCTCGCTTTATGAGCGACTAAGGATCCTAACATGCCCGATTCCCGCACACTCTGGACCGCCGTCGTTATCATCTGTATCGCCGTGTCGGTGTTCTTTAGCGTCAAAAAACGCACTACGTTTAAACGCCTGCAACAGTTGATGGCCGCCAAACAGTGGGCCGAGTTCGATCGTTTGCTCGACGGCAAACTCACCAGCATGCTGTACCCGCGCTACAACCGCGACTACCTGCGTCTGAACTCCTATCTGCTGCGCGAGGACCACGAGCGCGCCGGCGAGATGTTCGACCTGCTGCTGGGACTCAACCTGCCCAAGATGCAGCGCGTCGACCTGGTGATCAAGGCCTTTAACTACTACGTTGGCCAGGAGGACCGCAAAAAGTCCAAGGAGTTGCTGCACGAAATCAAGGGCTTTGAGGGCGGTCAGGCCGAGGCGGTCGCGCACGAGTGCCAGCTGATGTACGACACGATGATCCTCAAGCGCCACAACGACATTCCCGAGCTGGAGCGCATGCTCAAGGATGCCGGTGACGACAAGGTCAAGAGCTGCCGCCTGGAATACCTGCTGGCCCTGCAGTACAAGAACAAAGGCGACGGAGCCAAGTTCCAAGAGTTCCTGGAGAAGTCGGGCCAACACTCGATGGCCGTCAACGCGTAACGGACGGCTTGTGCTAGACTTCTAGTCTCACGGGGGCGTGGCGGAATTGGCATACGCAGGAGACTTAAAATCTCTCGCCGCAAGGATTGTGGGTTCGAGTCCCACCGCCCCTACCATGTGATTGCTTGCGAGCCCGTGTTCCCCAGGGATGCGGGCTCGCTTCTTTTAGATGCCGGTGGGACTCGAACCCGCGAGGGGGCGAGCGTTAAGCGGACGCGCAGCGTCCGTAGCGAGCCGGCGAGGGCGCCGACAGGCGGCCGAAGCCGGTGCGTATTTGCGCAGCAAATGCGCGGACGTCCCACCGCCCCTACCATTTGGTTTTTACGAGCCCGCGTCCCCCAGGGATGCGGGCTCGTTTCTTTTACACGCCGGCGGGGCTCTAAGTTGCGGTGGAATAGATCCTGTTTATACCGTTTACCAGCTTATTTAGGAACTATTTCACCGCAACTCAGAGGAAGACGGTTAAAGAGCACTCAGGCTCGGGGTCCAGCCGATGGTGGGGGTTGTGCCGTCGAGGGTCTCGTTGATGGTGGCGGCCATGCCGGCGAGTAGGCTGTTCTCGCTTACGGTGAGCGTCTTGTAGCCGCCGGCACGCATGAGCTCGCGGATCACCACGGCGCCGGCCAGAATCACGCCCGCGCGTTTGGGCTGTACACCCGGTAGCGTGGCGATGCCTTCCGCGTCCAACACAGACATGCGCTCGATAGCGGCCGAGACCTGCTCCAGCGACAGCTCGCATAGGTGCACAAAGCTCGAATCGTACGGTTCCAGCTTGTGAACCAGTGCCACGAGCGTGGTGACGGTGCCGCCCACGGCGACCAGGCGCTCTGCATGCTCAAAGTCGCTGGGCAGGCCCTCAAAATAGGCGGCGAACTGCTCGCCCGACCACGCAGCGGCGGCTGAAAGCTCGCCATCCGCGGGTGGCAGCGCCGAGAAAAACCGCTCCGTCACGCGACGGCAACCGATGTCCAGCGAGCGCGTTCCCTCCAGCGCAAAGACGCTGCACTCCGGAGCGTATACGCCCGTCGCGAGCTCCGTGGACCCGCCGCCCGAATCGGCAACGATGATGCGCTCGCCTGCAAAGTCGTGCGCCACGCCAAAAAACGTCAGGCGTGCCTCGACCTCACCCGGAATCACCTGCGGCTCGAGCCCCAGCTCGCGCAGGCCGTCCAGCAGCAGCGCGGCATTGGACGCATCGCGCGCGGCGCTCGTGCACGTGGTGCAGACGCACGCGGCCCCAAAGGCACGGGCCTCAACCACAAACATGCGGCACGCAGCGAGCACGCGCTCAACGGCCGCCTCGCAAAAGCGGCCCGTCGCGTCCACGCCCTCGCCCAGGTCGGTAATCTCGGTATGCTTGGACGATTCCACAATCGCTCCGCCCTCGACCTGGGCCAACACCACTCGCGACGACACCGTTCCCAGGTCGATCGCGGCCACCTTATAGCGTTTGCAATTTGTCATTGCGGGCTCCCCTCCGGGCGCTATTTGCCGTTGGACACGACCGTCTGACCCTCGACGCCGTTAAACCCAAACAGCATGTCGAGCGCCTGGATGTACCACGGTGCGTCCTTGCCGACCTCTTCGATCTCCTTGGCCACTTCGCTGGCATTCTTGGCGTTTGAGGACTTTTTGCTCGACGACGAATCCGAATCCTCGTCCAGACCTTGCACTTCAATCCTCTTCTCGCCGGGCATCACCATGCCCAGGTCCCGTGCCGAATCCTTAATGCCCTCTTCCGAAAACCACTTGTCAGTGTCTTTTTTCATCTCGTCGTTGTATTGCTGGCGAATCTCGACCTGCTTGGCCAAGATGTCGCTCGAGCGTTTTGCCACGTACAGGTCGCGCACGGGGAAATACAGGCTCACGAGCGCCAGCGCCACAACGATGCCGATAAACAGCGGACGCAGAGAGCCATGCGTAAAGTCATAGATCGCCTTGACCACCGCATTGTCGTTGGCGTAGCGCATAAAGTCCGAGCCCGAAAGACGGCTCGAAGGTCTGCTCGATTTGTCGTGCGTCTGGGCCGAGGGACGCGACGAATGCGGCGAACGTGTCGGACGTACTGGTCCATCTGTCGAAGTATTCACTTGAGCATTGGGGCGCGAGGTACTTGTCGGGCGCTGCGTGGAGCGGTCGGCGCCGGCGTAGTCGGAACCGCCGAGCTGCACCGTACGTGCGCGGCGAGGCGACGGCTCGCGCGATGCGGCGGAATAGTACCTGTTGTCGTAAATCTGATCCATGTGCGCCTTGTGCGGTTGAGGTTTGTTTGCGCTAAGTCCTTTAGTTATAGCACGAGCGCCCGCACCGCCTTCGCCAGCCTTTGCTCGACATAAAAAAGGCGCTGAGCCATATGGCCCAGCGCCCGACAGAACTCTGTAGCGTCTAGCTGGAGCGGGGCGAAGCCGAGTCCATCCCCTCCCCACCAGGCTCGTCTATCTAGCGAATGTTATAGAACGCGGCCTTGCCGGCGTAGCGCGCGCTGCCCTCGAGCTCGTCCTCGATGCGGATGAGCTGGTTGTACTTGGCGATACGGTCGCTGCGGCACGGGGCGCCCGACTTGATCTGGCCGGCATTGACGCCCACGACCAGGTCGGCAATCGTGGAATCCTCGGTCTCGCCGGAGCGGTGGCTCACGATGCAGGCGTAACCGGCCTCCTTGGCGGTCTCGATGGCCTCGAGCGACTCGGTGAGCGTACCGATCTGGTTGACCTTGACCAGGATCGCGTTGGCGGCACCCAGCTCGATGCCCTTCTTGAGGCGCTCGGTGTTGGTGACGAACAGGTCGTCGCCCACCAGCTGCACCTTGTTGCCAATGCGACGGGTAAGCTCGACCCAGCCGTCCCAGTCCTCCTCGGCCATGCCATCCTCGATGGAGATGATGGGGTAGGTGTCGACGAGCTTCTCCCAGTAATCAACCATCTGGGCACTCGTGTACTCCACACCCTCGCCCTTGAGCTCGTACATGCCGGTCTCGGCGTTGTAGAACTCGGTCGAGGCCGGGTCCATGGCGTACATGAAGTCGACGCCGGGCTTAAAGCCAGCCTTCTCGACGGCCTTGGTAATGTACTCGAACGGCTCGGCATTGGTCTTAAGGTTGGGCGCAAAGCCGCCCTCGTCGCCCACGCCGCCGCCCAGGCCGGCCTCGTGCAGCACGCCCTTGAGGGTGTGGTAGACCTCGGCGCACCAACGCAGGCCCTCGGCAAAGCTCGGGGCGCCCACCGGCATGATCATGAACTCCTGGAAGTCGACGTTATTGTCGGCATGCACGCCGCCGTTGAGGATGTTCATCATGGGCGTGGGCAGCAGATGGGCGTTGACGCCGCCCAGGTACTGGTACAGCGAAAGACCCGCCGACTCGGCAGCGGCGCGGGCGACGGCCAGCGACACGCCCAGGATGGCGTTGGCACCGAGCTTGGTCTTGTTGGGGGTACCGTCCGCGGCAATCAGCGCGGCATCGACGGCGCGCTGGTCGAAGGCGTCGAGGCCCACGACGGCGTTAGCGCACTCGTTATTGACGTGCTCGACGGCCTGCGAAACGCCCTTGCCCAGGTAGCGACCCTTGTCGCCATCGCGCAGCTCGCAGGCCTCAAAGGCACCGGTCGAAGCGCCCGAAGGCACCATTGCGCGGCCAAAGCTACCGTCCTCGAGCACGACCTCGACCTCGACAGTGGGATTGCCGCGGCTGTCGAGCACCTCGCGACCGTAGACGTCCAAAATATCGCTCATGTTGTCTCCCTCTCACTTGGAAACGTAATGGATGCAAACGACCGGCTGACCGCGCACCGTCGGTGCGTCTCCGTAAGTTAGCCATGTCGCACTTTTTGCATTATGCCCTAAGTTAGCCGAGGGATACACTTGATTTTCGAAAAATTTAGCGGGAACGATGAGGCGTGTCAGCCCGTCGTTCCCGCAGTCTTACTCCTCCGCCTTTGCAGCATCCCACAGGTCGTTGAGGCCGTGGGTCGAAAGCTCGGCAAGATCCACGTGAGCACCGGCCGCCATCTGCTCCATCGCAGCCCAGCGACGGCGGAACTTGGCCGTGCTCGCGCGCAGGGCGCTCTCGGCGTCAATCCCCTCTTTGCGCGCGACGTTGACTAGGGCAAAGAGCAGGTCGCCAAATTCCATCTCGCGCTCGGGCGAGCCGGGCGCCTCGGCCTCAAACTCGGCACGCTCCTCGGCGACCTCGTCCCACACATCCTGGACCGTCTCCCACTCAAAGCCCACGGCCGCCGCCTTGCGCGACACCTTCTGAGCTTGCATCAGCGCCGGCAGGTGCGTGGGCACGCCGTCGAGCAGACCCTCGGGCGCAGCCTCGCCTGCCGCCACGGCCTGGTCTTTGGCGGCCTTCTCGGCAAGCTTGACCTCGTCCCAAATCTTGAGCACCTCGTCGGAGCTCTCGGCATCCGCATCGCCAAACACGTGCGGGTGACGACGGATGAGCTTGGCGTCGATATCGCGCGCCACATCGGCAAGCGTAAACTCACCGGCATCCGCCGCAATCTGCGCATGCAGCACCACCTGCATGAGCACATCGCCCAGCTCCTCGCGCAGATGCGCCACGTCGTCCGCCTCAATGCAATCGAGCGCCTCGTAGGCTTCCTCTATCATGTTCTTGCCAATGCTCTGATGCGTCTGCTCGCGGTCCCACGGGCAGCCATCGGGCTGACGCAGGCGCCAGATGGTCTGCACCAGATGCTGCAGCTCGGCCGACGCGTCGACCAGCGTGGACAGGTCGCGCGAACCCTCGGCATTTTGCTGAGCCATATGCTCGGCCATGGTTACTCCTCCTCCAGGATCACGTGACGGAACGCGCCGCCCACGTAGATGCCGTAGCTGTGCGCACCGTCCTTGGGAATGCTCACGCTGCCGGGGTTGAAGAGCCACAGGCCCGGGTGCGCGGCGCTTGCCTCGTTAACCTTGATGTGCGTGTGGCCGTAGACGAGCGCGGAGCCCTCGGGCAGCGCGGGCGCGTGGTCGACGCTGTTGTGCATGCCGGCGCCAAAGACGTGGCCGTGCGTCAGGAACAGCTCGCGACCGGTCTCGTCGAACAGCGTGGCGTAGTCCGCCATAACGGGAAAGTCGAGGACCATCTGGTCGACCTCGGCGTCGCAGTTGCCGCGCACCGCGATGATGCGGTCGGCTAGGGCGTTGAGCAGCGGAATCACACGCTTGGGGGCGTAGTCGCGCGGCAGGTCGTTGCGCGGGCCGTGGTAGAGCAGGTCGCCTAGCAGCACAATACGGTCGGGCTGCTCGGATTCGATGGCAGCGCAGAGGCGCTCGGCCCAGTATGCCGAGCCGTGAATGTCGGAAGCGATGAGGTATTTCATGGTGGTCCTTTCGGGTGGGTTTGATGGGGCTGGGCGCGGCGTGCCACCGGCCGTGTTACTCAAATCGAAGCGCCGCACTCTGAGCCGCCTGCATCACGCGCTGGAGCGGCACGTTATGCTCGCGGGCAAGACGGGCGCAGTCCTCGTACTCGGGCGCCGCACGCTCACTGCCGTCGGGCAGGGTGGCTACTTTGACGGCCACCTCGCCCCAAGGCGTCGCTACCTGCTCAAAACGACGCGGCAGGCAAACGCGTTCCATCACCTGGCGACGAACGGCGTTGGTCGTGGTTTCCAAAAAGATAATCGTCTGCAGGCGTTCGATATCCTCATGCGAGCAGATCACCTGCAGCTGCCAGCCGGGGCGGCCTTTTTTGCAGTAGAGGGGCAGCCAGTGCACCTCGCGGGCGCCTGCCTCGCGCAGGCGGTCGGCGGCATAGGCGAGTACCTCGGGCGACGCATCATCGATGTCGCACTCCAGCTTGACGATGGTTTCGGGCGCATCGGTCTCGCGGGACAGCGGAGATGTACTTCCACGTTGCATACGGTCCGGATCCTTTCCGCACGGGCTCGTTTTATTCACCCAAACGCTAGCACATCGAACGTGGCACAGGCGTGACTTTCGTCCGTCGTCGCCCTTGCCCCTATCCAAACATGTACGTCAGCCTCCAAACATGTCATTTTTTGTCGGTTTTGGAAGCTGACGTACACGTTTTGGAGCGGGTCGCACACGATCAAAATTGCGCCCGCATTCCGTCCACCACAAAGTTCGCCGCACTCAACAATTTTGAACTTTCTACGCAGTTCATCGGCTAAAAATTACCCTCGGCATACTTACCCGCTGCACGATGTTACTCTAGTTGCATTTGGCTAACTAAGCGGCTGCCGAGGACCCAGCCCGGCACCGTTGCGGCATAGGAGGTTTCATGTTCGAGAAGCGGCTCTTCTCCCTGGTTCCGCAGGCAACGCCCTACATTATGGCAAGCGTCCTGTTTAAGTGGATCGCGCTCATGGCAAACATCACGGTGATGTGGATGCTTGCGCGCATCTTGGGCGGCATCGTCACGAACGGTCTTTCCGCCGCGCTCGCCGTCGATGCCCTCGCACAGGCGGCCCTGCCGCTCGCCGCCGTCATCATCGTGCGCGCCGCCTCCATCTACCTGGCCCAACGCGCCGGCGACAAGGCCGCGTTCGAGGCCGTCCGCCGCGTGCGCTCGCTCGTCTACGACAAGCTCACCGCACTCGGCCCCTCCTACACCGAAACCGTCCCCACCGCCGAGGCCGTCCAGACCAGCGTCGAGGGCGCCACGCAACTCCAGGTGTACTTTGGCGGTTACCTGCCGCAGCTCTTCTTTGCCGGCTTGGCACCCATCACGCTGTTTGTACTGCTCGTGGGCCAGGCGGGTCTTCCCGCCGCGCTGCTGCTCGCCTGCGTTCCGGTCATCCCCGTCTCCATCATGATGGTCATGCGCAACGCCAAAAAGATCGGTGCCGAGTACTGGGGCAGCTATGTCGATCTGGGCGGCATGTTCCTGGAGGCCGTGCAGGGTCTCACCACCCTTAAGGTCTACCAGGCCGATCGCAGCTGGCACGAGCGCATCAACGCCGAGTCCGAGCGTTTCCGCACAGCGACCATGCGCCTGCTGGTGATGCAGCTGCGCTCCATTTGCGTTATGGACCTGGTCGTCTATATGGGCGCCGCGCTCGGCATTATCGTAGCCACGCTGCAGCTCGCCACGGGCAAGATTGGCTTTGAGGCTGCCTTCCTCATCGTCTTTCTGTCGCAGGAGTTCTTTTTGCCTATGCGCCGCCTGGGATCGCTGTTCCACACGGCCATGAACGGCATGGCCGCCTCGCGCCGCATGTTTGGCATTTTGGATACGCCCGAGCCCGAGCGCGGCGATGTTGAGCTTGACGGTCGCGGCGATATCGAGCTCGCGGGCGTGAGCTATGCATACGGCGACCGCACGGTGCTAGACAGCGCCAACGCGACCATTGCGCACGGCTCGCTCGTGGCACTCGTGGGCGAAAGCGGCGGCGGCAAGTCCACGATCGCGGGGATTATCGCGGGGCGCAAGGGTGCCTACCGTGGCAGCGTTCGCATTGGCGGCGTCGAGCTGCGCGATGCCACGGCCGCCTCACTCATGCGTGCCGTCACCCTGGTGCCCACCAACGGCTACCTGTTTGCCGGCACCCTGCGCGACAACCTGCTGCTCGCCCAGCCCAACGCCACCGACGCCGAGCTTTTGTGCGCGCTCGGCCGCACGCGCGTGGCGGCCTTTGTGCAGGCCAACGGCGGGCTCGACATGGTGATTAACGAGGGCGGCACCAACCTTTCGGGTGGCCAGCGCCAGCGCGTGTGCATGGCACGCGCCCTGCTGCACGACTCGCCGATCTATGTGTTTGACGAGGCTACGAGCAACGTCGATGCCGCAAGCGAAGCCGCAATCGGCGAGGTCATTGCATCGCTCGCCGGCGAGCACACCATAATCGTGGTGGCGCATCGCCTGTCGACGATCGTGGACGCCGACCAGATTCTGGTGCTGGAGCGCGGTCGCATTGCCAAGCGCGGCACCCATGATGAGCTCCTGTCGGGCGCGGGCGCCTATGCGCGCATGTGGAACAGCCAGGAGCAGCTCTCGGCATATGCGTATGCGGAGGGTGATGCCGAGGATGCCGGCGCGGTTGAGGCTGTTGACGGCAGCACCGCCCGTACCGATGGCCTCAACGGTGCTGGCTCGTCTTCCGCTGCCGCGGCGCCTGACTCCGGCCGCGCCCGTCGCTCGGCGCCGTCCATCATGTGGCGCATGATGGGGCTTGTCCGACCGCTTGCCGGCTGGCTTGTGCTAGCCGTCGCGCTGGGCAGCATTGGCATGCTCACCGCCGCGTTCGTGCCGGCCTTTGGCGCCCTTGGCCTTATGGCCGCGCTGGGCCGCAACGCCTTGGGGCTTGGTCTTATCGCAGCATGCGCGGCCTGCGCCGCCTGCGGCATCGCGCGCGGGCCGCTCCACTACGGCGAGCAGCTCTGCAACCATTACATCGCATTCCGTCTGCTCGCACACATTCGCGACCTGGTGTTTGGCGCCCTGCGCCAGCTCGCCCCCGCCAAGCTCGAGGGCCGCGGCAAGGGCGAGCTCGTGAGCCTGGTCACCTCGGATATCGAGCTGCTCGAGGTCTTCTACGCGCACACCATCTCGCCCATTGCCATAGCTCTGGTCTGCACCGTTGTGTTTGAGGGCTTTTTGCTGGCTGTGAGCCCCGAGCTCGCGGGCATCGCGCTCGTGGCCTACGCGGTCCTGGGCGTGCTGCTGCCCCTGATCTCGGCCAAGGCATGCGGCACCACCGGCCGCCAGAGCCGCGAGGGCGCCGGTAAGCTGGGTGCCTTTGTGCTCGACAGTCTACGCGGCGCGTCCGAGACTATCCAGTTTGCCGGTGGCGCCGATCGTAGCCGTGCCCTGGGCAATCTGACCGAGCAAGTCGGCGCCGTGGACGCGCGCCTCAAGCGCCGCCAGGCGGCCAGCGAGGCCGTAGCCGATGCGCTTATTCTTGCGGTCAATCTGGTGATGCTCGGGCGTGCGCTGCAGCTGGTGGCTGCGGGAATGATTGACTTTGCCGCAGCGTTTGTCGCCGTCTTTACCTTTGTGTCGTCGTTTGGCTCGGTGATGGCCGTGAGCCGCCTGGGCGCCTCACTTCAGGAGACGCTCGCCTCGGGCGCACGCGTGCTCGATTTGCTCGACGAGCAGCCCCAGTGCGCCGAGGTCGCCGATGGACAGGACGTTGAGTTTGCCGGAGCCGCAGCCGAGCATGTGAGCTTTAGCTATGCGGGCGGCGTGGACGCGGGCGGCGCCGACGCCACAGAGCAGGCCGCGAACGACCCCGCTGCGAGTCTCATCCTCGACGACGTGACCTGCACCTTTGCGCCCGGCACCATGACCTGCATCATGGGGCGCTCGGGCTCGGGCAAGTCGACGCTGCTTAAGCTGCTCATGCGTTTTTGGGACCCCGCAGCTGGCACCATCACGGTGAGCGGCATCGATGCCCGCCACATCAACACGGCGAACCTGCGCAGCCACGAGGCCTATATGACCCAGGACACGCATCTGTTCTGCGGCACCGTACGCGAGAATCTGCTGGTTGCGCACGCCAGCGCCACCGATGCCGAGCTGCTCGACGCTTGCCGCTCCGCTTCGCTTACCGCCCTCATCGACCGCCTGCCGCAGGGTCTCGACACGCCCGTTGCCGAGCTGGGCGACTCGCTTTCGGGCGGCGAGCGCCAGCGCATCGGCCTTGCGCGCATCTTCCTCAACGACGCACCCTTCATCTTGCTCGACGAGCCCACCAGCGCACTCGACGCTCTCAACGAGGCAGCCGTAATGCAGGCCGTTGACGAGCTCAAGCGCCGCGGCAAGACCATTGTGCTCGTAAGCCACCGTGCCAGCACCTGCGCGTTTGCCGATTGCTCGCTTTCGGTCGAGCACGGGAGGCTGAGCTAATGGCGCGCCCGGTCGACACGCCGGAGCTGGCGCGCAAACGTGCACGCGAGGCCCAGATGGTGTCGCAGATGATTGCACTGTGGTGCCGCGGGCATCATCGCGGCGGCCACGAGGGTAAGCAGGCTCCCAACGGCGAAAAGCCCACTCGCGTCAAACTCGGGCTCCGAACCGTTACGCTCTGCCCCGAATGCGCCGAGCTGCAGAAATACGCCATCGCGCGCATTGAGCACTGCCCGCACATGGGCACCAAGACATTTTGCTCGGCCTGTCCTTCGCATTGTTACCGGCCTGCCATGCGCGAGAAGATCCGCGAGGTCATGCGCTGGTCGGGACCGCGTATGATCCGCTATCGTCCCGTCACCGCCGTGCGGCACGCGATTATAACCGTGCAGTCCAAACGAGCGGCGACACGAAGCAAGTAGTCGCCGGCGCCGGCACGCGCTGCCCCGCCCCTCGCCCTCGTCTCAAACGTGTACGTCAGCCTCCAAACATGTCATTTTTTGCAGCTTTTGGAGGCTGACATACACATTTTAGAGCGAGGCCGCACCGCGCGCCGCGCAGCCTTTCCAATCGATTTCGACCCCCGGCGTGCCCGGCGTGTTGAGAGCTGCGCCATTACAATGAAGCGGATTCGCTTGACGCAAAGGAGTCACCATGCCCGCCTGCCCGCTGGTCGATTGCCATACTCATACCTCGTTCTCGGACGGGCACGCCTCGTTCGAGGACAACGTCCGTGCCGCTGCTGCCGCCGGCTGCCGCGTCATGGTCTCGACCGACCACCTTACCCTGCCCGCCAGTATGGATGCTAACTGCGAGCTGCAGGTCGTCGAGGGCGACTTGCCGGCACATCGTTTGGCCTTTGAGGACGCCCGCAAACTCGCCGCGCAGATTGCGCCGGAGCTCACCTTTATCTACGGTTTTGAATGCGATTGGTACGAGGGCTGCGAGCCCTTGGTAGAGCACTGGTCCCAGGGCGCCGTCGTACGTCTGGGCAGCGTGCACTGGATTGGCAACCCGGACGATATTGCGGCAGGCGCCGCGGGCACGGCAGGGACAGAGGACGTCGCGCGCCCCGATACACCCGATTCCCTTTGCGGTTGGATCGACGACGATACCAACTTGCATGTTTGGGAAAACTTAGGCGTGCGCGGCGTGTGGGAGTGCTACGTCGACGACTGGTGCCGTGCTTGCGAAAGCTCACTCAACTTTGACGCGATGGCCCATCCCGACCTGGTCATGCGCTTTTCGAAGGACGGCTTTGCACCCGACTTTGACCCCGCGCCGTTTTGGGAGCAGATGGCCGAATGCGCCCACGATACGGGTCGCCGCGTTGAGGTCTCGACCGCCGCACCGCGCAAGGGGCTCGACGATTACTACCCCGCGACCGGGCTGTTGCGCCGCTTCGCCCATGCCGAGGTGCCCATCACCTTTGGCTCGGACGCGCACCGCGCCTGCGACATCTGCTGGAACATCCGCGAGGCCCAGGCCCACGCCTACGACTGCGGCTACCGGGCCTTCGATATCCCCCACCCCACCGGCGAATGGGAATCCACGCCCCTCGCCTAACTAGTCGTTTAAGAACGTCCCCAATGACTAGTGGCGGCGGGCGTTGAGTTCGCCGGCCAGTTCGTCGAGGGTGATGCCGTAGCGCTCGAGCGTCACGAGCAGGTGGTAGATCAGGTCGCCGGCCTCGTAGCGGATATGATCGTGGTCGTTATCCTTGCAGGCCATGATCACCTCGCTCGCCTCCTCGGCAAGCTTCTTGAGAAGCTCGTCCTCGACGTCGGTCAGCAGACGCGCGGTATAGCTCTCCTGCGGCGATGCGTCGCGACGACCGTGAATCACCTCGGCCAGTCCCGTCAGCGTCTCACCGATGTTTCCCGGCTGCACGTTAGCTGTTCTGACTCCCATGGTTATTTCCTCTCGTTACTGCAGCGTAAAGTAGGTACCGGTCTCATCGAACCGAGGCTTTGCGCCCTTTTTCTCAAAGAACTCGACGATGACGGCATGGGCCTCATTGAGCCTTTCCTTCTCGGCCTCGAGCCAAAGCGACTGCGCCCCGCAGGCATCAGTCAGGTGCACGCGGCATGGCACGCCCGCGCGGAGGAGCTCGGTGTTGCATTCGGCGACCTCGAACGGCGTCACGACTTTCATCGCACTCCCCCTTCCACGCGCTTAAAGAAGCAGGTACGGTTGCCGGTATGGCAGGCCGGGCCCGGTGAGTCCACCTTGACCAGCAGCGTATCGCTATCGCAGTCGGCCCAGAGCTCCTTGACCTCCTGCATGTTGCCACTCGTCGCGCCCTTGTTCCAGAGCTCCTGACGGCTGCGACTCCAAAACCACGTGGTCCCGGTCTTGAGCGTCAGCCCCACCGATTCCTCGTTCATCCAAGCAACCATAAGCACCTCACCGGTGTCATATTGCTGAACCACACAAGGAATCAGCCCGTGGGCGTCGTATTTAAGCTCGGTAGCATTTATTACCTCAGTCATCATTTCTCCCAAGTAACAAACGAAATCCCACAGGTCGGCGAGGGTTGTCCAGGTGCCGCAGGTTGCCGCGAAAGAGGAGCGACGCGTACTTTGGTACGCGAGCGACGGTTTGAGCGGCAAGATGCGGTGCCTAAGCCGCAGCACTAGAAGTCCAGCCTCACAGGGATGCCTTGGCTGGCCATATACTCCTTCACCTGGCGAATGCTGAAGGTTCCAAAGTGAAAGACGCTGGCCGCCAGTACGGCGTCGGCTTCGCCCTCGATCACGCCCTCGGCAAAATGCTCGAGCGTGCCCACGCCGCCGCTTGCGATCACCGGGATCGGCACCGCGCGCGCCACGGCGCGGGTGAGCGCCAGGTCAAAGCCGGCCTTGGTGCCGTCGCGGTCCATGCTGGTCAGCAGAATCTCGCCGGCGCCGCGACGAGCCGCCTCCTCGGCCCATGCCACCGCATCGATACCCGCGGCGTTGCGGCCTCCTGCGGTAAAAACCTCCCACTTGTCGGCATCCGGCTGCCCAGGCAGGCCGACGCGCTTGGCATCGATCGCCACGACCACGGCCTGGCTGCCAAACGCCGCGGCAGCTTGGCTGATCAGCGACGGGTCGCGCACGGCGGCAGAGTTGAGCGATACCTTGTCGGCACCGGCCGCCACCATGGTTCGCATGCCCGCCAGGTCGCGAAAACCGCCGCCCACGGTATAGGGAATAGCGAGCTCCTCGGCCGCATGCGCCGCCATCTCGATGGTCGTCGCGCGGTTGTCGCTCGTGGCGGTAATGTCCAGGAAGACGACCTCGTCTGCACCTTCGCGGTCGTAGGCACGGGCCAGCTCCACCGGGTCGCCCGTATCGCGCAGGCTCACAAAGTTGACGCCCTTGACCACGCGGCCGTCCTTAACATCCAGACAGGGAATCACGCGCTTGGTAAGCATGGGCTACTCCTCCCCTCGGGCAGCGGCCAACGCCTGTACCAGCGTAAAGTTGCCCTCGTAGAGCGCACGGCCGGTGATGGCACCTTCAATCGCGCCCTCGCCCACCGCGGCCAGTGCGCGGATATCGTCGAGCGTCGAGATGCCGCCCGAAGCCACGACGGGAAAGCCCGCGACCTCGGCCACATGGCGATACGCCGCCACGTCGATGCCCGTCTGCATGCCATCGCGCGCGATGTCGGTATACACCAGATGCTTAAAGCCCAGCTCGGTGAGCTGCGCCACGGCGTCGTCGAGCGCCACACCCGCGCCGTCGCGCCAACCATTCACCTTGACCTGGCCGTCACGGGCGGCAATGTCTGCCACCAGTAACTCGCCAAAGCCTTGCGCCGCCACCTCGGCAAATCCCGGCTCGGTCACGAGCACCGTGCCTAGCGCGATGCGACGCGCGCCGTAGCCGGCCAGCTCGTCGATGCGCGCGAGCGAACGAACGCCGCCGCCCACGTCCGCGGACAGACCGTCGACGCCGCAGATGGCCTTAATCGCTGCCGAGTTGGCAGCGCACGCGTCCTCGTCCTCGCCAAAGGCAGCGGACAGGTCGACGACGTGCACCCAGCTCGCGCCCTGCTCGGCAAAGGAGCGGGCAACGGCCACGGGGTCGTCAGAATACACCTTACAGCGGCTCCGGTCGCCGCGCTCCAGGCGCACGACCTTGCCGCCGATCAAATCGATTGCGGGAAACAGAATCATCGGCCGGCCCCCTCGACGATGCTCACGAAGTTCTTAAGGATGCGCTGACCCAGCGCAGAGGATTTCTCGGGATGGAACTGGCAGCCCCACACGTTGCCGTGGCGCACGATGCACGGGAAGCTCCGTGTATAGTGCGTGCGCGCCAACACATCGGCGGCATCGACGTCGTCGGCCACCGCGTAGCTGTGAGTGAAATACATGTTGGCGCCCTCGGCAAAACCGGCAAGCAACGGATCGGCCGCACCGGCGGGCGTCATGCGCACCTGGTCCCAGCCCACGTGCGGGACCTTCAGGCGGCTCGACTCCAGGTGCGTGCACGAGCCACGCATGATGCCCAGGCCATCGACCCAGGGACCACCGGCCTGCTCGGAGGCATCGTCGTCCGCGTCCGCGTCCTCGTTCGCAGGCACGCCCTCGTTGCCGCGCTCAAAAAACAGCTGAAGGCCCAGGCAGATGCCGAGCAGCGGAGTTCCGGCGGCAACGGCATCGAGCACGGCCACCTCCTCGCCGCTCTGACGCATAAAGGCGATCGCGTCATAGAACGCACCCACGCCCGGGATGACCAGGCCGTCGGCGTTGCGGATCTGCTCCGGATCGTCCGACGTGCAGGCGGCAGCACCGGCGCGCGCAAGCCCGCGCACGACGCTCGACAAGTTGCCCTTGTGGTAGTCGACCACCACGATCTTCGGTTCGCCCACGCGACCCCTCCACTTCTCATCATCCAAAACCACCACAAAGAGGACAGGCATCTTCGTGGTGGTTTTACCCTTGTGACGGTTACAGCGAGCCCTTGGTGCTGGGGATACCCTGCACGCGGGGATCGAGTTCGCAGGCGCGGCGCATCGTGCGGCCCACGGCCTTAAAGGCGGCCTCGATAATGTGGTGCGAATTGCCGCCCGCCAGCTCGCGCACGTGCAGCGTGAGCTTGGCATCGCGCGCAAAGGCATAGAAGAACTCGACGGCCAGCTCGGTATCAAAGCTGCCCACGCGCTCAGTCGGCACGGGCAGCTCGCAATAGGCCTGCCCGCGACCCGAGATATCCACGGCGGCCATCACGAGTGTCTCGTCCATGGCGATCGCCGCGTCGGCAAAGCGCGTAATACCCGCCTTGTCGCCCAGCGCCTGGCAAAACGCCTCGCCCAGCACAATGCCCGTGTCCTCAACGGTGTGGTGCGCGTCGACCTCGACGTCGCCCACCGCATGCACCGTCAGATCGAACAGGCCATGGCGGCCAAAAGCGTTGAGCATGTGGTCGAAAAACGGCACGCCGGTCGAGATATCGCACACGCCAGATCCGTCCAGGTCGAGCTTTACGACAATGTCGGTCTCGCCCGTCTTGCGGGTTACCTCGGCATAGCGGTCCATCTACATCTCCTCCTTCACCAGCGCGGCAAACGCGGCCAGCACCTCGTCGTTTTCCTGCGGCGTACCCACAGTGATGCGCAGACAGTCCGCAAGCCCCGGCGCGTAGCTAAAGTCGCGCACCAAAATCGAATACTCGTCGCGCAGACGCTCGCGCACGCGCGTGGCATGCGGCGTGCGCACGAGCACAAAGTTCGCCGCGCTCGGCCATGCCTCCACGGGCATGCCCTCGGCAGCCATTGCGCGCAGGGCGCACAGCTCGCGCTCGCGCTCGGATGCGATCTGTGCCACCACGGGCGTGTAGGCATCACGGGCACGCACGCAGGCAAGTGCTGCCGCCTGGCTCAGCACGTTAACTGAATAGATCTGGCGAATCGCCGCGAACACGTCGATGACTTCCGGCGCCGCGATCACGTAACCCAGACGCGTACCGGCAGCGCCAAACGCCTTGGACAACGTATGCAGAATCACCAGGTTGGGATGCTCGGCGATAAGCCCCTGCGCCGTGGTGACCGCGCCAAACGAATCGTCGGCAAACTCCACGTAGGCCTCGTCAACCATTACCATGCCGGGGCACGCATCGCACAGCGCCGCGACAAAGTCGAGCGGTGCCACGTCACCCGTAGGGTTGTTGGGCGAGGTCACGATTGCCAGGTTGCACTCGGACGCCGCCGCAAGCACGACTGCCTGGTCGAGCTCAAAGGTCGCGGGGTCGCGCCACACGTCGCGCACCTCGGTCTGACAGAGCGACGCAAAGAACGCATACTCGCTAAAGCACGGCGGGCAGTTGAGCAGGGTCCGTCCCGCGCCGCCAAACGCCAACAGGTAGTTATAGAGCAGCTCGTCGCCGCCGTTGCCCACGCAGACATTCTCGCGCGCCACACCATGCCAAGCGGCAAGCTCGTCGCGCAGATCGTTGGACATGGGATCGGGATAGCGGTTGAGCGGCGTGGCAGCCAGGGCGGCGTCGACCGCCTCGCGCACGCCAGCCGGCACGGGATAGGTGTTCTCGTTGGCCGAAAGGTTGATGCGCGTGGGCGTAAAGTTGGGATCGTAGGGCTCAATACCGGCCAGGTAAGGCTGGACGAGCTCCTTCATGCGAGGCGTGAGTTCGGCCATATTAGGCCTCCCCGCCGGTTACGCCAGCGCCATCTGCGCCTGCAGCCGCCAGGTCCACGCCCTCGGCAACCGTCGCCACGGCGTCGCCCGGCCAGGCAACCTTGGTCAGGTCGGCCGCGGCGAGCGACTCGGCGCTCACGGCATCCTCGCCCTGCTCCAACACGCGGCGACGCAGTGCGGCCGAAAGCGCGTGCGCCCACAGGCCCTCGGCCTCGGCCAGACGCTGCGTAGCGGGAGCGTCGGAGAGCAGGCCCTCGGGCGTATAGCATATAACGCTCGAGCGCTTAACGAACTCTTCGACCGAAAGCGGGTTGGAGAACATGGCCGTGCCGCCGGTCGGCAACGTGTGGTTGGGACCGGCAACGTAATCGCCGAGCGGCTCGGAGCTCCAAGCGCCCACAAAGATGGCGCCGGCGTTGCGAATGCCGCCGAGCAGGCCCATCGCATCCTTGCAGTGCAGCTCAAGGTGCTCGGGCGCCACGGTGTTCACGGCCTCGACGGCGGCCGCCATGTCGGCGGCCACCACGATGGCGCCTTCGTTATCGAGCGAAGCGCACGTAATCTCGGCACGCGGGGACTGCGCTACCAGAATGTCGATACCCGCCTCGACCTCACGCGCAAACTGCTCGTCGCAGGTCACCAGATAGCAGGCCGCCAGCGGATCGTGCTCGGCCTGAGCCATCAGGTCGGCCGCGACCACCATAGGCTTGGCCGTGGCATCGGCCAGCACGCAGACCTCGGAGGGACCGGCGACCATGTCGATACCCACGTCACCCGAGACAATCTGCTTGGCAGCGGCAACAAAGGCGTTGCCCGGGCCGGTGATTTTGTCGACGCGCGGAATGGTCTCGGTACCGTACGCCAGCGCGGCCACGGCCTGGGCGCCGCCCACCATATAGATTTCGTCCACGCCGCCGAGCTTGGCCGCCGCGAGCGTATACGGGCTAATCAGTCCATCCTTTTGCGGCGGGGTCACCATGACCACGCGCTCAACGCCGGCAACCTTGGCGGGAATGGCGTTCATAAGCACGGTGGAAGGGTACTGCGCGCGACCGCCCGGCACGTAGATGCCGGCCGCAGCAAGCGGGGTCACCTTAACGCCGAGCATCGTGCCGTCCGGGCGCGTGGTAAACCAGCTCTGCTCGACCTCGCGCTGGTGGAACTCGCGAATCTGGCGCGCAGCCTTTTCGAGCGCGGCGACAAAGGCCGGATCGAGGCCTTCGAGCGCGGCATCGATCTGCTCCTGCGGAAGACGGAAGCTCTGCAGCTCAACACCGTCAAAACGCTGACAGTAATCGCACACCGCGGCATCGCCGTTAGCACGCACGTTGGCCACGATATCGCGGGCGGCGTCGACGATGTTTTGCGGCAGGACGCCCTTGCGGTTGAGCTGGTTGGTAACGAGGCGCTCACCGGGAGCAAGCTTAATGGTCTTCATATCGGTATCCCCTATCGGTCGAGGTTGTGTTCGAAAATCGAGAGGCCGGGCGGCGGCGCCAATCGGCCCGCAGCCCGGACGTTGGGGCGCCCGTGCGCGCTCGCGCTATTGTGCCGAGCCCGCGACGGGCTCAAAATGCTTGTCCTTAACAGCCGCAGCCAGGCGATCGGCCAGGTTGCGCACGCGCGGATCCAGGCGTGCGGCGCCCGGATTGACAAAGAAGCGGGCCGTGCAGTCCATGATGCGCCCGGTAATGACCAGGTCGTTATCGCGCAGCGTAGCGCCCGTGGCGGTAATGTCTACGATGCGATCGGTCATGCCGACGATGGGCCCCAGCTCAATATTGCCATGCAGCGAAACGATGTCGGCGTTCACGCCGCGCTCGGCATACCAGGCACTCGCGATGCGCGGGTATTTGGTTGCCACGCGAAGCGACCCGCGACGGGCATAGTTGCGCTCGGCCTGACCGGCGCGCCATGCGGGCTCCGCCTCGATAAAGGTGCACAGGCCGTACCCCAGATCGACCAGCTGTAGCAGGTTGAGGTCGGCCTCGATGAGCGAGTCCCAGCCGCAGATGCCGCAGTCGGCACCGCCGCAGCCCACAAAGGCGGGCGCGTCGCTGGGACGCACGATGACAAACTCGATATCGCCGACCGCGCCCTCGCCGGCACGCGTGTCGCGGCCGCGCACGATCAGGTGACGGCCGGGGTCGCGCAGCTCCGAGACATCCAAGCCCGCGGCCTCGAGCACGTCGAGCGTGTCGGCCTTGAGCGAGCCCTTGGGCACGGCGATGCGAAGCGGACCCTCGGCGCCACGGCCCGCGGCGTAATCGCCATCGGAAGCGGCATCCTCGGCCGAGGTGCGCGCGGCCTCCAGGCGCTCGAGCGAAAAGGCGAAGCCCGCCGCCGGTACCTCGATGCCGTCGCCAAATGCGCCGGTAAAGATGGAGTCATAGCGACCGCCCGAGCCCACCGGGTCGGGCAGACCGCCGGCATAGGCCTTAAAGACCAGACCCGTGTAGTAATCGAAAGAGTTCATGATGGAGAAGTCGAACGACAGCACCTGGGCGTCCTCGGGAGCCAGACCCTCGACCAGGGCACGCAGCTCGCGCGTCAGCGGCGCGGCGATACCGGCAGCCTCCAGCAGCGCATCCACACGGTCGAGCACCTCGGCACCACCGTGCAGGCGCGGCAGCTCGCTAATGGCGGCCTTGACGGCATCGGACTCGGTGCTGGCAGCCACGCGGGCATCGAGACCCACAAAGTCGTTGGCATGCACGCAGCGCAGGGCCTCGGCAGCCAGCTGGCGATTCTCGCATGCCGCGAGCAATTCCTTAAAAGGACGCACGCTGCCTGCGATAATGCGCGCATCGGGAAGTGCCAGCTCGCGTACGGCCTCCGCCACCAGCGAAACAATCTCGACATCGTCCGCGGTATCGCCCACGCCGATAAGCTCAAAGCCCAACTGCGTAAACTGGCGCGAACCACCGGCATTTCGCTGGCACTCACGAACCACCGGCGCCTCGTAGCGAAGGCGCAGGGGCAGATCGGCCGCGCGCATGCGGGTCGAAACCAAGCGCACGATCGGCAACGTGTTGTCGGGACGGACCACCAGCAGGCGACCGTCGTCATCAAAGAGCTTAAACGGCGTGTCCGCAATGCGGCCGCCCTCCTCGAGCGAACCCTTGTCCTCGAGCAGCGGCGTCTCGACCGGAAGGTAATGATGCTCCCTGAAGCAGCCCTTCACCGTCAGCGCAATCTCCTCGCGCGCCTGAGCCTCCTCGGGCAATATGTCCCGGAATCCCCACGGTGTGGCCGTCATCTGGTGAGCCTCCTCATGCTGTGTTTCATATAGAGCAGAAGACCGGCATAGCTCCGCCGGTCTTCTGGGTACTTTAGCATACTAGAGTGTTTGCGGGGAGAATCGTCCTCCTCGGCTCATAGCGTATTCATTTGGAAACATAGGGGAAAGCGCGTCCCGCCCGCCAGCCAAAAACTGGGATGCGGTTTCCGGTTGAGGTCCTCAGCGGAAAGTGTGTCCCATTCTGAGCGCCTGTTCTGGGACGTGCTTTCCGCCAGAAGCCTCAAGCGGAAAGCACGTCCCGTTTCTCAAAAAGCGTCAAACGCCAACTCGGCGCCCTGTCCCACTTAGGCGCCAATCGCGCGTCGGTACTCCGCCATAACCTGAGCGTCGGCTGCCGCGGGATTGGCGAAATAGCGCCAATCATAGGTCTCGGCCGAAACAACTCCGCGATAGCCGCGCGCCACCAGCCTATCCAGGTCGGCGCGCATATCGCGGTCGCCGTCACCCCAAGCAAGATGCGTCGTGCCATCTGCCGCAACATCGACAAAATGCACGTGGGCGACATCATCGCCAAGCAGATCAAAATAATCGTCGATGGTATCCCCCGCCACCGCCATAGCGCCCAAATCCAGACACGCCTTAAGTGCCGGATGATCAACTGCCTCGATCATGCGCTTCGTATCGGCCGCCGAGTTCACGATCATCGACTCAACCGGCTGTAGGGCCTCGAGCACCAGTCGCACGCCGCGCTCTCCCGCATGCTCGGCAATCGCACGCAGCATCGAGGCGCTGCGACCCCACGCGTCCTCGATCGGCTCGTTCAAAAATGCCCAGCCGCTCGAGACCATGACCTGCTCGGCTCCAAGTTCCGCCGCGATATCCACAACGTTCTTAAAGTACGCGAGCGTGCGGGCACGCGCCTCATTCCCGCGCGCCGCGATATTCCACGGCTTGGGGTTGTTCTGTTCGGGACAAAGTCCCACAATCCGAACTCCATACCGCTGCGACAGCTCCCGCACCTGCTCGAGCGAATCGTATCCATGGCAATCGACATACAGATGCATCGCCCCGGTCCAAAGCTCGCAACACGTGTAGCCCGAGGCCGCTGCCGAGGAAAAGAATTCCTCAAGGTCAAAATAGCGATGGCTGATATTCATGACGGCAAGCTGTGGATACTCCATCTTGTCCACCTTTCGGCAAAAGGGCGCCGCAGCACAGTGTGCGCGACGCCCCCTCTTACATTGTTTTAATTATGACGGATGCCCTACTGAACACCAAGCACTCCAAAGAACGCGCCGGCGATACTCACGAGTAGGATCACGAGCATGATGAGCAGCGGATTCATCTTCTTCTTGAGCATGAGATAGACGATTCCAAACAGCCCCATCGTGACAAAGCCCGGGAAGATTCCATTGAGCAGCTCGGCGAGTGTCTGAGCGCCATCGCCCGCGCCGACCATGAGCGGAATGTCCACGGTGACCATCTCCATGGTCATAGCTCCGATCACCATGGCGCCCATGATAGAGGCCATCTTGACGATCGTGTCCATAATGCCCGATTCCTGGACCTTGCTGATCATGTCCGAGCCAAAGCGATATCCCACAAACGTCAGCAGGTAACGGATGATGTAGTGAGGGACGTTGAACACGAGCAGGAACAAAATCGGGCCAAGAATAGAGCCCTGCAGCGCCAGCGACGTGCCGACACCCGTTGCCAAAATTCGCAGTGTGCCCCAGTAGAAGGCATCGCCCACGCCGGACAGCGGTCCCATCAAAGCAAGCTTGACATTAGAGATCGCGCTCGTGTCAAAGCTATCGTCAGTAGCGTTGACCTCTTCCATTGCGGCAGCAATGGACATGGGGAGCGTCGAGATGTACGGCGTGACGTTATAGAGCTCCATATGGCGCTTAAGGGCGGCCTTAAAGTCCGCATCCTGCGGATACAGCTTGCGCAGGATCGGCATAAGGGCCCACATAAAGCCGATATGGCCCATACGCTCGTAGTTCCAGGAATGCTCATAGGGAATCGAGCGCCAGAACAGTTTCTTAAGGTCTGCGCGGGAAATCAGCCCGTCGTAAGAAGACTCAAACTTAAAACTCATCGAACCCACTCCCAATCGCAGGATCCTCGGTTGCCACTGCGGGCTGCTCCGCCTTTTTCTTGTCACCCAAAACCGTCATCGCGACGACGATGATCGCGGCAAAAATCGCCACGCCCGTCGTGCTAATGCCAAAGTAGGCGACGAGGAAGAAGCCAGCGAAGAAGAACGGAGCCACTGTTTTGTTCATAATCATCTGCGCCAGCATCGCAAAGCCGAGTGCGGGCAAGAAGGCGGCGGCGACATCCATGCCGGTCTGAACGAAATCGGGGATGATGTTGAGCAGGCTGGCAACAGCATCGGCGCCAAAGAAGAATGCCAGGGGAATAATCAGCAGGCCGCACCAGCTCTGCGCATAACCGGCGATGAGCATGTTGCGCGTGATGGCCTTGGTGTCTCCGTCCTCGACGTTTTTGTCGATACGGTGCACCAGCAGTAGCATCACCGGCTGGCCCAGGGCCGTATCGAGCGCCAGGACGATCGTTGCGATGGGAATGCCCAGGGTCAGGGCCGCCGAAGCGTCCGCACCGGCCTGCATGGCAAGCGACACGCCCAGGATGGTTCCGGAAATCGTATCGGGCGGGTTATACGCACCGACCGAGATGGCGCCGACCATGGCAAGCTCCATCGTGGCGCCCATGATCGTGCCGGTCACCATGTCGCCCATGACAAGGCCAACCAGAGGTCCGAGCACGATCGGGCGCTGGAGGTAGCTCGTGCCCGTCAGCCACTCGGAATAACCCAAAAGGGCAATAAGGAAAATCAGGATTGTCTTGATAACCATAATGGCCCCTAACCGATGACCTTCGCGGCGTCAGTCTTCGCATCTGCCGGAATCATCTGAATGAACAGTTCATAGCCCTCGCCGAGCAGCTCCTTCACGTAGGCCTCGTTCTCGGGCGTGAGGAACACGCTCGTCGAGACCTGACGGGCATTCTCGCTAAAGGCAACGTTGCCGAGGTTGATCTTCTTGACTCCCATCGCCTTGGCGACGGCACCGGCCTGCTGAATCGTCTCGCAAACCACGAAGAGTTTGTACTTATCGGTTACACCGCTCTGGAGCGCCTTGACAGCATCCTCGGTGTTTTTGACGACGACCTTGCATCCTTCGGGCTTTGCAAGGGACAGGGCCTGCAGACGAAGCTTGTCATTGAGGACCGTGTCGCTCACTAACAGGATGCAGTCGGCACCCAGAGCCGAGGTCCAGCTAACGGCAACCTGGCCGTGAAGCAGTCGATAATCTACACGAATCATCTGAATCATGATGTGCTCCTAACGATTAAAACTCATCGAGTTCGGCCTGCCCCAGCAGGTCGTTGACGTACTTGACCTTAGTGTCGTCCGCCTCGACGATCTGGCGAATGGCCTCGTCGATCGGAGTGGAATCGGGTACGAACAGCAGCTGAATAAGGAGTGGCAAGTTCATATTGGTCACGAGGTGCGTGTTGGGACGCGTCTGGACGATCTTGGTGAACTCGTTGTTGACGCTGCCGCCAAAGAGGTCAGTGCACACGACAACTTCGTCGTCCGCGGCAAAGCCGTCCAGAATCGCTGCAGCCTCCTTGGACAGGTCCTCGTTTCCGTCGACATACATAGAGAGCGCATGGACGTTTTCGCGCTCACCGGAAAGCAGGCCGATGCTCTCGACGATTCCAGACGCGAAATGAGCATGGGACACCACGATAAACTGCCTCATTCGATCCCCTTCCTAGCGAATTTCGGCATAAAAATGCCCGGACGCATGCGCCCGGGCAGGGTGCTTCTTAAATGAGTGGTCAACTATTAGTAGTCGAACTGGTGATAGTAGCGACGGTAGTTGAGGTTGTGCTTGGTGACCGTCTCGTAGTAAGCGGCAAGGCGATCGGTGATCAGCGAGGAAAGGATCCACGGAGACACGATGACGCGGAACTCGTCGTCAAGGCCGGGGATCGCGAACTCGGCGGTGTCGATGATGTTGAT
>UQKQ01000007.1 GCA_900541645.1 uncultured Collinsella sp. | reverse complement strand
GCCAGAGCATGGGGGGCACGCCCGGTCCCGTTCCGAACCCGGAAGCTAAGCCCCATCGCGCCGAGAGTACTGCGGGGCCAGCCCGTGGGAGGCCAGGGCGCCGCTGACCGGTGGACGGCACCGAGCCGTCGGATGACTTGAAGAAGGGGGAGGCCTCGCGGCCTCCCCCTTTTTTGCGTTTACGGGGCGTAAATGACTCAATTACACCAGACGATCTTGTTGTTTTCGGTATTGAGCCTTAATTTAAAGAAAATAAATCGTATAACAAGGGCAACTACTATGGCCGCAATGGTCAAAAGCAGAATTGTCAGCTGATGCTGCTTGCGTCGTTTACTTGACGAAACGAAGATTGACTTTCCCTGTTTTGGCGTTTCGAGATAGCGAGCCGAATGCGTCAAGGTTTGCTTGGGTCGAGGCCCTCTTTGTTGATGGACGGCGGATGCTTTCATCGGCTCATCACTAGCTACGCTGTTTTTAGATAATGGTGCGTCTTTCAGATATACAGGGTCTCCCGAGGCGACGCCCATATGTTTGCGCCCCGTTTGTGCTTCTTCGAGTGTTTGATATCGGTTTCTTGTCACATATTTGGGCTCTGGATCATTGATGGGCTCTTGCGAGATGTGGGGGCGATGGAATCGAATCGGTTGCGGGCTGGATGCTTCGTCCTGCTCCGGCATAAACGTGTTGTCCTGTTTTTGATCGTCCATGATGCCCTTTAGCTCGTTACCAACAACGTGTACGCGCTCATTGTAAGCCCCTTGTTATTTGTAGCTGCGAACATACTTGTTATTTAAGCTCTGGTTCAAAGAACCTTAACCTTACTAAAACCTGAGTCATACACACTTAGATATGCTTATAGTACCGGACTCAAAAAACTTTATAGTCGATGTATATATGGGCACTGGGTGGGCATATATAAGAGCGTCAAAAGAAGTCCCAGTCACCTAGAAGATGGCTCGGCAGTCCTTAAAAGGAGTGGTAAACATGGCAAGCATGGTTCCTTATCGTTCGGTTTTTGGCGTTCGTCCTTCTGCTAGCTCGCTGTTCGATCTGTTTGATGATATGACCGACCTTGCAAACAACTCGATTGCCTCCAAGGCGTTCCCCGTTGACGTTGAGGACAAGGGTGATGGCTACGAGGTCAAGGCGTATCTGACCGGTGTCGCCAAGGATGACATCGACGTTGAGCTCAATGAGGGTCGCCTGTCGATTAGCGTGAACGTTGTGGAGGACGAGGAGAACGAGGGCAAGAACTTCCTGCAGAAGGAGTTTAGCTCGTACAGCGCGACGCGCGGCGTGTATCTGAAGGACGCTTCGAGCGAGGGCCTTTCGGCTAAGTATGCTGACGGCATCCTGACCGTTACGGTTCCCAAGATTGTCGAGAAGAAGAACGTTACGAAGATCTCCATCGACTAACGATGGCTCTGCTTCAATCGAGAGTATGAGTTAAGGGGGGCTGGGAAGTGATTCCCAGCCCCCCTTTGTTGTCTTGAGGGGCTATTGAATGGTTGTCGGTTGATACTGGCTTGCAGGGCGTATCGAGAGCTTCCGTGGCCCTTGAAGACGGGTGGCAGAACTGCCGAGTTCATCATCGAGACTTGCATCAAGCGCGTTGGCATAGCTTTTGACGGTAAGGCTTGGACGATTATTGTCCTGGCTGATGTGCATGGCGATGAGTTGTTCGGTGCGATCGGTAACAAGTTCGCGCGCGGCTTCGGCGGCCTGGTTGTTGGAGAGGTGCCCCTTTGTGGACAGGATGCGCTCCTGAAGAAAGCGGGGGTACGCTCCTTCGCGCAACATAGTTACATCGTGGTTACTTTCGAGCGCGAGAACTCGACAGTCTTTGAGGATGCCTATGGCCTTGCTCGATAACTCTCCGGTGTCGGTGGCAAACCCAATGGAATCATCGAGAGCATTAAATCGATAGCCGACAGGATTGATGACATCGTGCGATGTTGAGTAGGTTTGCACGTGGATGCCGGCAATGGGGAGCGTGTCGCCGGGGTCAAATTCCTCTACGGGCAGGTGCGCGAGGTTTTCTTTGCATGAAAGGGTATCCCTGCTGGCAAAGAGGGGACCATGCCAGTGCTTGCACCATACATCGAGCCCCTTGATATGGTCACCATGCTCATGGGTGATTACTAGAGCGGCGACGTCGTCTGCCGAGAGGCCAAGCTCCGCCATGCGTTTAAGTGTCTCGCGGCGGGACAGGCCGTTGTCGATCATGATGAGCCCCTGAGGCCCCTCGACGAGTGCGCAGTTGCCTTTTGAGCCGCTGCTGAGGATATGAAGGTGCAGGCGAGACATAAGATTCCAAAGGATACAATGGGTGCGGACGAATAGAGGAGGAAGCGAATGCCAACGGTATCTCAGCACTATGGACATCATGCCGCGCCGAGGACGGATAAGAGCGCCCTGGCAACGCGGCAGGCCGCTGCCCCCGTAGTGCTCATGGTATCAGGCGGTGCGGACTCGACGGCGCTGCTCCTTATGGCTTGCACATCAAAGCTGGATATCCAGGACGGGCGCGGCGTCGCTCCCATTGCGCGCGAGCGATTGCACGTGCTGCATGTAAACCATCATCTGCGCGGGGAGGCATCCGATGGCGACGAGGCCTTTGTACGTGACCTGTGCGCGCAATACGGCTTGCCACTGTGTGTTGAGCATGCCTATTTTGATGACGAATCGGGCAATATCGAGGCTGCGGCTCGCGAGGTGCGCTATGCCGCGGCACGGAGATATGTTCGCGAACTTTGTGCCGAATCGGGCGCACCGCGGACGGCGGCTCGTATCTGTACCGCGCATACTTCGTCGGACCGCGCGGAAACATTTTTGATGAACGCCATTAAGGGGTCGGGTCCCGCGGGTCTATCGAGCATTCCGCGCCGTCGGAACATTGTGGTTCGCCCCTTGCTCGACCTCACGCACGATGAGCTCGTGAGCTATCTGCAGGTGCACGGTCAGCCATGGCGGGAAGATGAAAGCAACGAGGACGTTTCGTACCTGCGCAACTATGTACGCCATCGGGTGATGCCGGTGGTGGCACGGCGCAACGCGAGCGTCTGTAAGACGATTGGCGCCGCTTGCGAAATTCTGGGCGACGAAGACGCCTTTCTTTCCCAGCTTTCGGCACAGGCGTTTCGAAGCTGTCTGCGCAAGGAAGCGGCGGGCGCACTGGTGCTCGATGCGCGCCGTCTTGCCGCCGCTGAGGTTGTGATTGCACGGCGTATCGTGCGGTTGGCGATTAAGCGCATCGATCCCGACGCGCGACCGGAGATGCGGCACGTGGAGCGCGTGCTCGCCTGCGTCGCTGCGGGCTCGGGCTCGGTAACGCTTCCTGCGGGAATTGATGCCCGTGTGGAGTTTGGCATGCTGGCGTTCAAGGCCCCGGCGGCGCGCGAGGGCTTAGTGGCCGATTGGATCTCCGTTCCCGGTCATCTGCCGCTGGGGGCGGGGCGTATGCTGACAGCAGAGCCGATGGCTGTGGAGCCGGGGCGCGATATCGTGCACCGTGCCCGCGAGCTTGCTGCTGCCGGAGAGGTTGCGGCCTTGGTGGATGCGGCGGCCCTGGGGTTCGCCGACCGCGATAGCGAGCGGATGCTAGCCGGCTCGCGCGGGGAGATTCCCGCCGAGGCGCGATTGGCGCGCCTGTGGGTGGATAGCCCTGTGCCGGGAGACGTGATGTGCCCGTTGGGGATGAACGGCCGAAGCAAGAAAGTGTCAGACCTGTTAAACGAGGCGCGCATTCCTGTTTCAGACCGCTCTGGCGTACCCGTGGTAAGAACGGCTCCGGGAGGTGCCGTAGTATGGGTCGCGGGCGTTCGCGCGGACGAGCGTTTTAAATGCACGGCCGCAACGCGCGTGGCATATCTGCTTCGTGTGGTCGATGCGGAATAGCGCTTCGCGCCAGCTATTCTGTGCGACGTTGACGGTATTCCCGCGCTGATGGCGCACGTGCTGGTAAATATACCCCGTGCGCTGCTAGAATGTGTAGTTCGCGTCCATGCGGCGGTGCGTGGGCGATAAGCACAAGAAAGGGTTGTCATGGCTTCTCAACATCCGGATATCGAGAAGGTTCTGTTTACGCAGGAGGATATCGACGGTATCGTCTCTCGCCTAGGCGAGCAGATTACTCGCGACTACGCGGGTAAGGATCTGGTGCTGATTGCGGTCCTGCGCGGCGCCGTGGTCTTTATGGGCGACCTGATGCGCAAGATCGAGCTGCCGACCAACATCGATTTCATGGCTGTTTCGAGCTATGGCGACGGTGTGAAGTCCTCGGGCATCGTGCGTATCATTAAGGACCTGGATATCGACATCCGCGGTCGCGACGTGCTGATCGTCGAGGACATTCTGGACTCGGGCCTGACGCTCAAGTATCTGATGAAGAACCTCGAGAGCCGCAAGCCCGCCTCGCTGGAGGTTGCCGCCTTCCTGTGGAAGGACGTTGAGGACCGTACCTCGGCCGTCACGCCCAAGTATGTTGGAACCCATTGCCCCGATGCCTTTGTGGTGGGCTACGGCCTCGACTATGCCGAGCGCTATCGTAACCTTCCGTATCTGGGCATTTTGAAACCGGAGGTTTATTCGTAAGATGCCCGACGACCGTAACGATAACAATTCCCAGACTCCCCGGGAGCCTAAGATCCCGGGGATGCCCGGAGGCAAGAAGCCCACGCGTACGGGCTGGCTGTATTTTATTTTGGCTTGCGCGCTTCTGGGCTACGCCTTCTTTAACATGGGCTCCGGCTTTGCCAATTCCAGCAATACCGTAAAGCTCGCGACGAGCGAGATGGTCAACGCCATTAAGCAGGATCGCGTCGAAGATTTGACCTATACGGTTCAAGACGGAAGCGTGGCGGGTCATTACTGGAAGACGAAAAAGGACAAGGGTGACACGAGCGAGCTCAAGAGCTTCTCCTCGACCTACGTCGGTTCCGATTCGCTTGCCGAGCTTATGGCGGAGCACCCCGATACCAAGTACATCGTCAACACCAATGACCCCGATTTTTGGGGCGACTTGGCGATGAGCGTACTTCCGACGATCGCCCTGATCGCCATCATGTTCTACTTTATGCGCCAGATGATGGGCGCCAACAACAGGAACATGCAGTTTGGCAAGACCAACGCCAAGACCAACGAGGCAACGCGCCCCAAGGTCAAGTTTGAGGATGTTGCCGGTGTGGACGAGGCAGTCGAGGAGCTCGAGGAGATTCGCGACTTTTTGAGCGATCCGGACCGCTATCGCAAGCTTGGCGCCAAGATTCCGCGCGGCGTGTTGCTGGTTGGCCCTCCGGGTACCGGTAAAACCCTGCTGGCCAAGGCCGTTGCCGGCGAGGCGGGCGTGCCGTTCTTTAGCATCTCGGGTTCCGACTTTGTCGAGATGTTCGTGGGTGTCGGCGCCAGCCGCGTGCGCGACCTTTTTAAGGAGGCCAAGTCTCAGGCTCCGTCAATCATCTTTATTGACGAGATCGATGCCGTGGGACGTCAGCGCGGAGCTGGCTTGGGCGGCGGTCACGACGAGCGCGAGCAAACGCTCAACCAGCTGCTGGTCGAGATGGACGGTTTTGAGGAAAGCGAGTCGGTCATCCTGATCGCCGCGACCAACCGCCCCGATATTCTGGACCCGGCATTGCTGCGCCCCGGCCGTTTTGACCGTCAGGTTACGGTCGACCGTCCGGACGTGAAGGGCCGCGAGCAGATCTTGCGCGTGCATGCTGAGAACAAGCCGATGGACGAGGACGTTAAGTTTGAGAAGCTCGCCCAGATGACCGTTGGCTTTACTGGTGCCGATTTGGCGAACCTGCTCAACGAGTCTGCGCTGCTGGCCGCTCGCCGTCATCGTTCTGTGATCTCGATGGACGAGGTCGAGGAGTCGATGGAGCGCGTGATTGCCGGACCGCAACGCAAGGGTCGCGTGATGACCGAAGTCGAGCGCACCACGATTGCCTACCATGAGAGCGGTCACGCTTTGGTGGGCCACATCCTGGAGCACTCCGATCCGGTTCATAAGATCTCGATCGTCAGCCGCGGTCAGGCCCTGGGCTACACACTGCAGCTTCCGCAGGAGGACCACTTCCTCAAGACCAAGAACGAGATGCTCGACGAGCTCGCCGTGTTCTTGGGCGGTCGCGTTGCCGAGGAGCTCATGTGCGACGACATCACGTCGGGCGCGAGCAACGATCTGGAGCGCGCGACTAAGATGGCGCGCGAGATGGTCACGCGCTTGGGCATGAGCGAGGAGCTGGGCACGCAGGTCTTTGGCGAGGCGCAACATCAGGTGTTCCTGGGTCGCGACTACGCCGATCACCAGGATTACTCCGAGGAGACGGCGCGCCGCATCGATATCGAGGTTCAGCGCATCATGCGCGAAGCCCATCGCCGTGCGGTCGAGATTTTGGATGCCCGTCGCGATCAGCTCGATCTGATGGCGAAGGTGCTGCTTGAGCGCGAGACCGTCGAAGGCGACGCCGTGAACGCCCTGCTCGACAACGAGTGGGATGCTTACCTTGAGCGCGAGGGCGATATCCTGGCGGCCAAGGAGGAGCGCAACGCCAAGGCGGCCGGCATGCCGACCAAGAAGCGCTCGCCTCGCATGAGCGAGGAGGAGTTGGCGGCTGATGCCGCGGCCTTTGCGCAGGCGGCCATGCAGGAGGATGCCGAAGCCGCATCCGATGATGCCGGAGATGGCAATGCCGCCAACGCTGACGGCAACACCGACGCCGACAAATAGTTCTTGTAGCGAAAGCCTCCGCGGGGAAACCTGTGGAGGCTTTTCTTTTAAGCGCAATGTTGATTGGGGACAGACTTAAATGAGCGTTTTCACGCATTTAAGTCTGTCCCCAATCAACATTGCTGCGGCACTTTGCTCAGCTAAAGCGTACAATAGCGCCTATGCGAAAGGGGAACAGATGATCAACGAAACTATGTATGCTCGCGGTGCGGAAAGCTCCATCATCCGTGAGATCTTTAGCTATGGCCTTGAGCGCAAGGCGCAGATCGGTGCGGAGAACGTATTCGATTTTTCGCTGGGTAACCCGAGCGTTCCGGCACCTGCCGCCGTGGCTGAGTCCATTAAGAAGGCCTTGGAGCTGCCGAGCGACCAGCTGCATGGATACACGCCTGCACCGGGTCTGCCGCAGTGCCGTACCGCCGTGGCCGAGTCACTCAACCGCCGTTTTGGCACGAGCTATGAGGGCAAGGACGTCTTTATGACGGTGGGTGCCGCGGCTTCGCTCACCTGCACGCTCAATGCCGTTACGAACCCGGGTGACGAGGTCATTGTTATCGCCCCGTACTTCCCGGAGTATCGCGTGTGGATTGAGAAGGCCGGCTGTACGTGTGTCGAGGCGCTTGCCGATGAAGATTCGTTCCAGCTGAGCGTGGATAACGTGCTCAAGGCGATTACCGACAAGACCGCTGCCGTCATTATCGACTCACCCAACAATCCGACCGGTGCCGTATATACACGCGACACGCTGACGCGACTGGCCAATGTTCTGCGCGAGGCCAACGCTCAGCGCGATCCCGAGAATCCGATTATGCTCATCTCTGATGAGCCGTACCGCGAGATCGTGTACGGTGCCGAGGTGGCTTGGGTGCCCTCGATCTACGAGAACACCGTGGTGTGCTACTCGTATTCTAAGTCGCTGTCGCTGCCTGGTGAGCGCGTGGGCTGGATTTTGGTCCCCAATACGAATCCTCAGGCAGCTCGTCTAATGCCCGCCGTTGCCGGTGCCGCCCGTACGCTGGGCTTCGTGTGCGCTCCGGCGCTCTTCCAGCGCGTGATTATTGATTGCATCGATGAGCCGAGTGACGTTGAGGCCTATGCGCGCAACCGCATCGCGCTTACCGATGCACTGGCGGAGTACGGCTACACCTATGTTGAGCCGGATGGTGCATTCTACCTGTGGGTGAAGGCGCTGGAGCCCGATGCGAACGCTTTCTGCGAGCGCGCGAAGAAGTATGAGCTGCTCGCGGTGCCTTCGGATAGCTTTGGCATGCCGGGCTGGTTCCGCCTGGGCTACTGCGTGAGCTATGAGACAATCGTCAACTCTCTGCCTGCCTGGAAGCAACTGGCCGACGAATATCGTCGAAAGTAAAGCGCTCTGCTTACAATGTTTTACGTGAAACGGGGTTTGGTGCTAAGCCAGACCCCGTTGTCTATGCCGTTGTGTGATTGGGATGAAGCAGTTTTACGACTGCCGAAAGCTATGCGTACAATGAATATACGCGACGGCCATGCTGGACAAGGAGACCCGATGCCCTACCTTCTTTCTTGTGATATTCATACTCATACGATGTTCTCTGCGCATGCGTACTCAACCATCGAGGAGAACATCTATTGGGCGGCAGAGCGTGGTCTGCAGGTGCTCGGATCTGCCGACCATCTGAGCTCTATGGTTACAGCCTGCCCCAATGACCTGCGCAGTTACCAGTTCTTTATCAACCAGGATATCTGGCCGCGCATTTGGAGCGGCGTGCTGGTGCTGCGTGGTGCCGAGGCTGATATCGTTTCGCTGGACGGAAGCCTGTTTGGCGAGGATACTCCTGTCACGCTCGATATCGCCGGCGATTCGTATAGTCGTGAGCATTCGCTGTTCGATTTGGTGGCGCGCAATTTGGATTATTTGGTGGCAAGCGTGCATAATCCGCAGATTGCCGAAGGCGCGACGCTCGCCCAGACGACCGAGATGTACATCAATGCCCTGGAGCACCCCAAGGTGTTCATGCTTGGGCATACGGGTCGTACGGGCGTGCCGTTCGATATCGATGAGGTGCTGTTGGCGGCCAAGGCCAAGCACAAGATCATCGAGATCAACAACCATAGTCTTGAGCACGGCACGGATGCCGAGCATTGGAACGTGTGTCGCAAGATTGCCGAGCGCTGCGCCGAGCTGGGCGTGGGGATCGGTGTCTCGACCGACGCACACATTGGCATGGCCATTGGCAAGCTCGACCAGGCGCGCAAGATGCTCGACGAGATTCACTTCCCGCTGGATTTGATCGTGACGCGCGACCGCGAGACGCTGCTGCGCGAGATGGCGGCAGCCGGCGTGTGTGACCTGCGCAAGGGGATGTAGCGGAGTTCATAAACCAAGCGAAGGGGGCGGTCCAGACGGGCCGCCCCCTTTCTTGTCCCGAAAATCTACCGGGGTGGATTAGCGGCGCTCGAGGACCGCTACGGTTTCGGTGTGGTCGGTATGGGGGAACATGTCGACGGGCGTGATCTTGAGCAGGCGATAGCCTCCGTCGAGGAGCTGGTGCAGGTCGCGCTCTTGGGTCACGGGGTTGCAGCTGATATAGGTGATGCGGCGCGGCTTGAGTGCGCAGGCGGCTTCGAGGAACTCGGGGGTGGAGCCGGCGCGCGGCGGGTCGATGGAAAGGACATCGATCCGCTCGTTGTTGTCGGCGGCATCTAGGATGTAGTCGGTGGCGTCGTCGGCCATAAACCAAGTGCTGCGGGTGAGGCCGTTGAGCTCGGCATTGCGACGTGCGTCGGCAATGCCCGCCGGGTTGCGCTCCACGCCGAGCAGCATAATGCCGATACCCTTGTTCTGGGCATCCTTCGCGGCGCAAAGACCGATGGTACCGCTGCCACAGTAGGCATCCATGAGCACATCGCCCTGGTGCAAATCCATGCCGTCGATAGCGAGCTGATAGAGCAGCTCGGTCTGTTGCGGGTTGGTCTGATAAAACGCGGTGGGGGAGATATCGAACTCGCAGCCGAGCAGCTGGTCGCGCATGCATTCGGCGCCATACACGATGCGAGTTTCCTCGCCGAGGATGGCGTTGCCGGGGCGTCCGTTGATGTTTTGGGCGACGGTGACGATGTGCGGATTGAGTGCGGCGACAGCCTCAAAGAACTCCTGCGCATGCGGCAAGTCGCGCTGAGCGGTTACGAGCGTGACCATGACCTGGTCGGTACGCCAACCGCAGCGGACGACGGCATAGCGGAGCAAGCCCAGATGCTTGTCCTCGTTAAAGGCGGGAATGTGCAGGCGCTCAGCTTCACGCGCGATGCCGTTGAGAATCTGACGGGCGCCCGGTGCCTCGACGGGGCATTCGGGTACGGCAACGATCTTGTGCGTGCCGCGCTCAAAGAAACCGCAACGGATGGTGCCCTCCTTACCGGGAGCAAAGGGAGTGGCAGCCTTATGACGAAAGCCACGCGGCGCAGGATATTTACCCGGGTCGCCCAGGGTGACACCCATGCCACGAATAGGATCTACAGCAATGCCCTCACGCTCACAAAGCGAAGCAAAAAGCTCCTCCATGGCAGCCTGCTTGGCGGCGAGCTGCTTCTTATAAGGACGATTGAGCGCCGTGCACCCACCGCAAGCTTTCATGATCGAACAGGGAGACTTGGGGTCCACAGCCTTACGCGCAGACGAAACCCGATCTTTATGCGGGCGCTTAGAGCGAGCCTGAGGTGCCTTATTCTCGTCCCGGCGAGAGCCAGAACGCTTGGCTTTAGCCCTGTTCTTGGTCGATTTGCTTTTTGCAGCTTTAGAAGACTTGGATTTCGTAGAAGATTTCTCCTCCTTTGACCCCTCAGCCGCTTCCACCAAAGCACGACGAGCCCTACGCTCCGCACGAGATTCTGCCATGAATTAACCCCACTATTAAATAAAAGAAAAGTCCGAAGCAAGTGTACCGTGCATTCAACGTGCCCGTTTGGAGAGGAGGCTATTTAAGGTTCCGAGCACGTTGTCTCCCGGCTGGGTGGCGCCCGGCGCGGAGTTTAATTTGTCGCGAGTTCCGCACGAACAGGAGGCCACTTAATGTGGCCTCCGTCGTGAGCAGGACTGTAGAGCAGCAAATTAAACTCCGCGCCGGGCGCCACCCAGCCGGGTGCTCCAACCTAGTGCTCCATGCGTGCTTTCCGTCTTGCGCAGGACTGTAGAGCGGGAAACTTAATTACGCGCCGCTCCCCGCCCACGCCGGGCAAACCTTCCCTTGTACTCTATCAAGGTAAAGTGTATGATTCTGAACGTTGCATGACTCACTTTACCTAACTAAAGTGCCATCAAGGGGGAATACCATGAATACCGATATGTCTCGTCGTCAGTTTGTTGGTCTAGCCGGCTCGCTCGCCGCGGTGCTTGGCCTTGGTCTTGTCGGTTGCGGCGGTGGTGCTGGCAAGGGCTCCGCTGCTGGCTCTGCCGCGGCCAAGGATGTGAAGGGCGCCGCGGAGTCCAAGAAGCTCGTGGTGGGCTTTGATAAGTCCTATCCTCCGTACGGCTTTGTGGGCGACGATGGCGAGTACACCGGCTTTGATCTCGATCTGGCCAAGGCTGTTGCCGATAAGCAGGGCTGGGAGGTCAAATACGAGGCCATCGACTGGGACGCCAAGGATACGCTGCTCAACTCCGGCGCCATCAACTGCATCTGGAACGGCTTTACCATGGAGGGCCGTGAGGACGACTACACGTTCTCCGAGCCGTACATGCTCAACGAGCAGGTGCTGGTGGTAAAGAAGGATGCGGGCATCAAGAGCTGGGACGATCTTGCCGGCAAGACCGTGATTACCCAGACCGATTCCGCTGCGCAGGATGTACTCGAGGGTGACCAGAAGGATCTGGCGGCGACGTTTGCCACGCTCGACACGATCGGCGAGTACAACACGGCCTTTATGCAGCTCGAGAGCGGCGCGGTCGATGCCGTGGCTTGCGACCTTTCGATTGCCCAGTATCAGCTTGCCGCCAAGCCCGATGCCTATACGCAGCTCGACAAGCCGCTGTCCAGCGAGCACTACGCCGTCGGCTTTAAGAAGGGCGACACCAAGTCCGCCGATGCCGTGACCGAGTCGCTCAAGGCGCTCTACGAGGACGGCACGGTCAAGGACCTGTGCGATAAGTATTCAAGCTATGGTCTTTCCTTCGACAACTGGGTGCTCAAATAGCGGCTTTCCCAGGCACCCGATTTTGCCGTTCAAACCGTCGCTTGCGTACATTTAGTACGCGGCGCTCCTCTTTCACGGCAAACTCGGGCACCTGGAAAACCCGCTTTAGCATTGGGTTCGCTGTTCCGTTACTGTGAAAGAGAGCTTGGGTTGTCTATTCAGGTCATGATGCAGATGCTTGGCCAGGGATTCTTGGTCAGCTTGCAGCTGTTTGTGCTGACGTTGCTCGGGTCGATTCCGCTGGGAATTCCCGTGGTGTTTATGCGCATGAGCAAAATTGCGCCGCTTCGCTGGATCGCGCGCATCTATATTTCGGTCATGCGCGGCACGCCGCTCATGCTACAGATGTTTGCCATCTACTTCGCCCCGTACTACGTGTTCGGCATCTCGCTCACGCCCGATTCCAAGTGGACGGCGTGCGTTGTGGCGTTCATCATCAACTACGCCGGCTACTTTGCCGAGATCTATCGCTCGGGCCTGCAGTCGATTCCGCGTGGTCAATATGAGGCCGCCGAGGTGCTGGGCTACTCGCGTCTGCAGACATTTTTGTACATCGTGATGCCGCAAGTTGCCAAACGCATTTTGCCGGCGATGGGCAACGAGATCATCACGCTGGTCAAGGACACATCGCTGGCGTTTGCCATCGGCGTGGGGGAGATGTTCTCGACGGCCAAGGCGCTGGTTGCCTCGCAAGTGAGTATGGTGCCGTTTGCGATCGCGGCGCTGATTTACTGGGTCTTTAACTTTGTGGTCGAGATGCTGCTGGGCGCCGCCGAAAAGAAGCTGGACTATTACCATGACTAGATCGTTCCGCCGTTCTAGCGAACGGCGGACTGCTCGACGCTGCGCGCGTGCCTGACGGCCAATCTGCTCCTCAAACCGTCGCTTGCGTACAGAAGTACGCGGCGCTCCTCTTTCGAAGCACATTGTCTCGTCAGCCACACGCTCGCTGACTTCTCAAACACATGGAGGTTCCCGTGTTCGGAACGGTAATGATGATAACGAACGCGCGTAAGGCGTTTGGCGGCAATGAGGTGCTCAAGGATATCTCACTCGAGGTAAAGCGCGGCGAGGTCGTGGCGATTATCGGGCCTTCGGGCGGCGGTAAGTCCACGCTGCTGCGCTGTGCCACGCTGCTCGAGACGCTCGATGGTGGCTCGCTCTCGTTTGGCGACCTTGCCGTCGCGACAGATGCGGGTTCGGGCGCGGTGTACGCAAGGGGCGATGTACCTAAACAGGCGCGCTCGCGGTTTGGTCTGGTGTTTCAGAACTACAATCTGTTCCCGCACTATACCGTGATGAAAAACATCACCGATGCACCGATCCGCGTGCTTAAGCGCCCGCGCGAGCAGGCGGAGGCCCGCGCACACGAGCTTATTGCACAGATGGGGCTTACGGGTAACGAGAACAAGGTGCCCTGCGAGCTTTCGGGCGGTCAGCAGCAGCGCGTGAGTATTGCCCGCGCCTTGGCGCTCGACCCGGAAATCTTGTTCTTTGACGAGCCGACCTCGGCGCTCGATCCAGAGTTGACGGCCGAGGTGCTGCGTGTCATTAAAGACCTCGCTGCGCAGAATATGACTATGGTGATCGTGACACACGCGATGCAGTTTGCCCGCGACGTTGCCGACCGCGTGGTCTTTATGGACGGCGGTCGTATTGTCGAGGAGGGACCTGCCGAGCAGGTCATCGACCATCCGCGCGAGCAGCGCACGCGTGAGTTCTTGAGCCGTATCGAGGGATAGGCTCAGGTATTTACTCAACTATTAATTGAGGCGAAGCCGCCGCAGGTCTTACGGTCTGTGGCGGCTTTTGTTTGCGTCGACGGGGTTCAATAATCGACTCACAAGCTTGTCTCTTCCTCTCGCCGCCTGTATTCATACGTGCGCCGAAAGGTATGCATGGACAGCCGCCCGTGAGGGTAGGGTGGTGGCATAGGACATTTGGAGGGTGAGTCGGCTCGGCTGCCGACCATGCTGCTCCCAGGACGGCACCGACCGCGAACTCTCCCCGTTGGCGTCGCGCATTGCGCGCGGCCCTGCAAGGAGGTCATCATGGGTGCTCCCAAGACCGGTAACGTAAGGAACGTGGTGCTCGTAGGCCAAGGCGGGGTGGGCAAGACTTCACTCGCCGAGGCCATGCTCCACCTTTCCGGCAAGACCGCCCGCCTGGGCGGCCACGACGGCACCAAGCCCACGCTCGACTATGACCCCGAAGAGGTCAAGCGTGCGTTTTCCATCTCGACAACCATCGCGCCGATCGACTGGAAGGGCGCTCGTATCAATGTGCTCGATGCCCCGTGCTACCCCGATTTTATCGGCGACGCCTTTGCCGCGATGAGCGTCTGCGAGACGGCCCTGTTTGTGGTCGACGCCGAGGCCGGCCCGCAGCCTACGACGGTTAAGCTCTGGTATGCCGCCGAGGATCTGCGCCTGGCGCGTGCGGTGTTCGTAAACCGCCTGTCGCGCTCCGAGGCCAGCTTTGCGACCACAATGGACCTGCTGCAGGAGCGCTTTGGTACGCGCCTGGGCGCCGTGACTCTTCCCTGGGGCGAAGGCGAGGACTTTGACGGCATCATCGACCTGGTGCGCATGAAGGCGCGCCATTGCAACGGCGCCGAGGCCGTTGAGTCGGAGATTCCCGAGGAGTATCGTGCCCAGGCCGAGGAGGCCCATGACCATCTGTGCGAGCTGGTGGCCGAGGCCGACGACGAACTGATGATGAAGTACTTGGAAGGCGAGGAGACGCTGACGCAGGAGGAGCTTGAAGGCCTGCTGTCGAAGGCGATTGCCGAGCGCATCTTTGTGCCGGTCTTTGCGGGCGATTGCATTAAGGAGCAGGGCGTCAACTCGCTGATGGACGACATCGCGACGTACTTCCCGGCGCCGACCGACTACGGCGAGATGCCGCTCATCGACGGCGATTCGCTTAAGATCTCGAGTGACGATGACCGTCCGGTGGCGTTTGTGTTTAAGACGCTGGCCGATCCGCAGCAGGGTCGCATCAGCTTTATCAAGGTGCTGACGGGTACGCTTGAGCCGGGTCTTGAGCTGATCAACGCGCGCACGCGCAAGGGCGACCGTCTGGCTCACCTGTATGTGATGTGCGGTCGCGACATGACCGAGGTCGGTCACGCCTATGCCGGCGACATCATCGTGGCGCCCAAGCTGGCGGCCGAGACGGGCGATACGCTCTCCATTACCGGTAAGGTCGAGGCTGCGGCGTTTAAGTTCCCCAACTCTCAGTACCGCATCGCCATCGAGGCCGAGAATCGCGGCGACGAAGAGAAGCTCTACACGTTTATCGAGAAGGCCTGCAAGGCAGACCCGACCATGAGCATCGACCGCGACGAGGAGACTGGCCAGACCATTATCTCTGCCGTTGGTGAGGCACAGGTTTCGGTGCTGCTCAACCGTCTGGAGGACCGCACCAAGGTCGCCGCCAAGAGCGTGCCGATCCGCATTCCGTATCGCGAGACCATCCGCCGCACGGCGAGCGCCCAGGGTCGCCACAAGAAGCAGACCGGCGGTGCCGGTCAGTACGGCGACTGCTGGCTGCGCGTCGAGCCGCTCATTGGGTCCGACGGCACGAGCGACGGCTATGAGTTCGTGGACGAGGTCGTGGGCGGTCGCATTCCGCGCTCGCTGATTCCCGCCGTGGACAAGGGCGTCCAGGAGACCATGAAGGACGGTATTATTGCCGGCTACCCGCTCACGGGCATTCGCGTGGCTGTGTACGACGGTTCGTATCACAGCGTCGACTCCAACGAGATGGCGTTCCGCGCGGCGGCTCGCATCGGCCTGCGCAAGGCATGCGCCGATGCCGATCCAGTGGTGCTGGAGCCTATCGAGGAAATCACGGTGACGATCCCCGAGAGCTACGCCGGCGCCGTGATGGGCGACATCTCGGCCTCGCGCGGTCGCGTGACGGGCATGGAGACCGATGAGCGCGGAGACACCGTGGTCATTGCCCAGGCGCCGCTGGCCGAGCTGACGGATTACTCGACGCGCCTGCGCTCCATCACGCGCGGCACGGGCGACTTTACCATGAAGCCCGCGGGCTATGAGCAGGTGCCCTATGACGTTCAGGCCAAGCTGGTCGAGCGCTATGAGGAGGGCCGCGCCAAGTAGCGTGTGGCGTTGCCTGCAACATACATGCCGATGCAAGGGCCGCTCTGGGCAATCCGGGGCGGCCCTTTTTTGATTCCTGGGGGACGGGGGAAACGGACCATGTTAGGTTTTGGGGCAGCTTGGTCGGCCCTAGTCCCCCGAGGCCTGATTGCGGCCGGTGGCGTAGTCGATCTGCACGTGCGGCTGCAGATTGTAGCAATATACGTGGAAGCACAGGGTTTTGCCGTGGTCTTCGATCGATTGTGCTTCCAGACGAATGCCACGACAGACGAGCTCCTCCTCGTTGTACATAGGCGTGACGCGATAGAGCACGTGGTTGCCCGTGTCGCGGACGTAGTCGAGGATCTGCTCTTCAAACGGCAGCATGCCCGTCTCGTTGAGATAGCGCGTGCCGGTGAGGAGATTCTTGCGGTTGGCGTTTTCGCCGCAGAGTGACCAGGCGATGAGGTGGCAGCGGTTGTAGAGGCTCTGGCCTGGAATAAAGTCGTAGCGCTGCTGGTGCCAACCGGCAGGATGGATACGCGAGATATCGCCGCGCTTGCCCTGACCGAGCGATTCGGGGCCCACGCAGGCGAGCGCCTTGCGAGTGCGGCCCAGGCTGTCGAGCTTGGAGAATTTCTTAAAGCAGCCCTCTTCGGTGGCACGATCGTATTCATCGAGTGTGAATGACGGCGTGCCGAGCGGATGCGTGCCGTCGGCGCGGAGGGCAACGTAGGGGTTGCCGGCGTAGTCGGGAATGCTGCTGAGATATACACCGCGGGCGCGGTTGAGGTCGGGGTTTTCGACCTCGTCGATGGGGGTGACGTTTGAAGAGGCATCGTCAGCGGTGTCGGTCGTGGCGGATTCAGAGCCATCGCCGGAGTCCTGATCATCTTCGGAGTCCGTGGAGCTCGCTGTTCCCGATTCGAGCCGGGCAACCAGGTCTGCTTCGTCGTCGGTGCGGTTGGGGCTCTCGCTTTGCTTCTCGGCCAGAGCAGCCGCCTGCTCATCGCTTTGCGGCGAGAGCAGCTTGGGCGCTCCGTCGAGCGACCCTGTGAACAGCGCAAACCCCAGCACCACAGCGGTGCCGATGGAAAGTACTTGCTTGTAGGCGGACTTGCGCGACATTGAGGCTCCTGGCTAGACGGTTGGGAATCTACCAGTCTAGCAGGTGCCGCCGCAGGCAGTTTTGCCGAACAGATTCTTAAAGATTGGGGGCGCTACCGATCCATTTGCCCTAGAAGGGGTTGCGATGGTTGGGACGTGTGGGGCTCGACGTTTCCCCAGATAAAACCTGCCAAAATAAATCTGTCCCCTTTTAGAAGGTCGGCAACAATTTATGTGGTTCAGGTCGAGCATGCGCGAGCGAGCAGATTGCCGTGCCCGGGGCCTGCGCAGCGCCGAGCGGTTACGCCGTTTGTAAAACGGCGTAACTTAAAGATTCATGTTGCCGTGGATGTAGGGGGCGACCTCGGGGGAGATGTGTCCGCAGCCTAGGTTGCGCAGCGCGGACTCGATGGCGGCGGGCAGCGGGGTCTTTCCCTCGTCGTTGACCACGGTACCGCCGAGGGCGGCGATCTTGGCGACATCTGCCGGGGCGGCTTCGATATGCATGCAGCCGCCGACCAGGCGTGCGCGGACCTGCGCCAGGTCAAGATCGTGCAGATAATCCTCGCAGGCGCGGATTAAATCGACCTTCTCGCGCGTAAGCTCCTCGCCCGTGGGAATGCGCGTGGCCAAGCAGGCGCCTGCCGGCAGGTTCCAGACGGGGTAGCCCCATGCGCGCAGCAGCTCGCGCTCTTCGTCCTTGGTAAAGCCGACCTCCATAAGGGGTGAGCGTACACCGAGCTCTTCTGCCGCACGCATGCCGGGGCGGTAGTCACCGCGATCGCTTGCATTGCTGCCATCGATGACGGTGGGAAAGCCTAGCGACTTGGCGTGGTTGACGATAGCGGTAAAGCCGGCGCGCTTGCAGTGGTAGCAGCGGTCGGCATCGTTGCAGGCTACCTGGGGGAGCTGCAGCTGATCGACCGAAAGATTGAGCACGGGGAGCATAAAATGCGGACCCTCATCGGTTTGTCCGTCAACGGACCGCTCAAACGAAGCCTGCTCGGGTGTGCCGATGAGCGGCGTGGTGAGATGGACGAGGAGGGTATTGGTAGGCATGATGCGGGCGCATACGGCGGCCAAAAAGCTGCTGTCAACGCCGCCGGAAAACCCGATAGCCACGCGCCCGTATGCCAAAAGCAGCTGTTCGAGCGCCGATAGCTTGTCTTGAAGCTCCTCTGCGGGTGCCGTGGTGTCTAAAATCATGAAACGATCCTTATCGTTGAGTACTCGATCGAAAACTATAATCCTAATGCGTTACTTGCCATAAGACTTCTATCTATGTAACGAAAGTGCAATATGGTATATACGTTATATACAAGTTGCCAAATGCGGTAGAGTTACGGCAATGCGACAGCGAGAGTCGATGGGGGACCGATATGATCAAGGCTGTTATTTTTGACATGGACGGAACGCTGGTCGACACCGAGCGTCTGGGCATCAAGGCATGGAAAGCGCCCGCCGCTGAGCTGGGTGTCGCGATTGATGACACGCTGATTCATCAATTTATCGGTCGCACGCTGCCCGATGTCATGGACATCCTTGAGGCGCATTGCGGCAGCAGAGAAACCGCTGAGGCGATCTATCATCGCCACAAGGAGATTCGCGACGAGATGGTCAAGACCGATCTGGAGCTTAAGGCCGGCGCTGCCGAGTGCATAGACGAGCTGCTGGCTGCGGGCTATCACGTGGGCCTTGCAACGTCATCGCGCCATGTCACGGCCGAGCGCAACCTTAAGATGGTCGGTCTCTTTGACAAGTTTGAAACGGTGACCTGCGGCGAGGACGTCGTGCACGGCAAGCCCGACCCCGAGATGTATCTGCTCGCCTGCGAGCGCGCGGGCTTTGCCCCCGAGGAGTGCGCCGTGGTCGAGGACTCTCGCAACGGCTGCGTCTCGGGCATTACGGCTGGCTGCCACGTCTTTGCCGTTCCCGACATCGTGCCGCTGCCGCAGGACGTGGTGGATGGCTGCGAGGTCGTGCTCGATACGCTGTTCGACCTGACGGCGGCGGTCAAGGCTGTGCTCTAGACAATTGCGGTGTTGAAACGAGCAATTACCCACGTTTGCGCTTAAGCAAAAGGGGCCCGGCAATGGTCGGGCCCCTTTTGCTTAAGCGGCGACTTGGCATACTTGCGCGCGTGCTACAGATACGCGCCCAGGTTGATGGCGGTGGCTTCGGCCTGGCTGCTTGCCTGGGTGCTGGCACGCTCGAGCAAGAACGGCCGCACGAGCTCTTGGCGGTTGATGTCCTCGATGGCCGTGACCGCGGTGACGGTGCGCGCGGCAGAGCCGATGCGGACGCGTTTGGTCTTGGCGGCGGGCTTGTTCTCGATCTGCTCCATCAGCAACTGAACGCCCTTGCGGCCAATCTCGTAGCCCGGAGGCGCCACGGTGGTCAGCGGGACCGACCCGCTCCAGGCGAGCGGATTGCCGTCGCAGCCTGCCACGCGGACCTGCTCGGGGACGGAGATGGCCTTGTCGATTAACGCCGAGATAACGCCCGACGCCAGTACGTCGGTCAGGCCGATGACAAAATCGGGGCGCTCGTCCGCGGGGCGCTCGGCGATTTGGGCACCGATGCCGTAGCCGTCGGCAGCGGTATTCCATTCGCCGGCGTCGATGACTTCGATCTTGATATCGGGGTGCAGGGCAAGGGCCTTGTGAATGCCAAGTACGCGTAGGGTGAGCTGCATAAATGCTGCTCTGCCCACGACGGTGATATGGCGCGCGCCACGGGCAACGGCGAGTTCGGCGATGATGCGACCTTGGGCTTCGTTATCGGCAGCCACGTAGTGGCCGGGCTCGGAACAGTGGATGTCCAGATGGACGATCGGCACGGGCATTTTAGTCATGGCCGGGTGCCAGTCGGGGGATGCCATGGGCTGAACCATGACGCCGGACATCTGAGTGCCCATAAAGTAGCGCAGGTAATGGTCTTCGAGAATGTCGTCGTTGTCGGCGTTGGCGATGAGCAAGTCATAGCCGTGCTTGCGTGCCTCGTTGTGGGCACCGCTCGCAATCTGGAGCGAAAAGCCGTGATCGAGACGGGGGAGGACCAGGCCAAAGGACTTGGTGGTGCCGCCGGCCAGCTGGCGAGCGCTTTGGTTGGGCAGGTAGCCCAAGCGATTGATGGTCTCGTTGATGAGCTTGAGGGTCTCGGGGCGCAGCTTTTCGGGGTGGTTGAGCGCGTTGGAAACCGTGCCCAGCGAAACCCCGGCCTCGCGCGCGACGTCGCTGATTTTTACCTTTGCCATAGCGGCCCCTTTGATGCGTTTCAAGTACAAGCCAGATTGTAGCATCCCAAACCTACCAAAAAGGGACAGGTTTATTTTGGCAGGTTTTATCTGGGGAAACGCCGTTGCCAGCGCGGCCACCACAAAGGTTCCTGTCCCCATTGTGGTGGTTTGGACCGGCTGGACGTGTGTGCATCGGGTGGTATCTAAGTTGAGATACCACTTCTGGTATATCAGCTTGCGCTTGCGTGAGTACAATACTCGAACGTTATACGTCTCAGCGCCCCCTGTGCGTGGACGTCTTGCAGTCACGCGAACGAAGGGATTTATCCTATGTGCGGAATTGTCGGCTACACCGGCTCTGATATTGCAAAGAACATCCTGGTCACGGGCCTCAAGCGTATGGAGTATCGCGGCTATGACTCCTCGGGCGTCGCGCTCGAGGTGGGTGAGGGCGCCGCGGCGCACCTCGACGTCATCCGCCGCGTGGGCAAGGTCGCGGGCTTGGAGAGCGAGCTTTCCAACATCGACAGCGACGCTACCTGCGGTATCGGCCACACCCGTTGGGCCACCCACGGCAAGCCCTCCGTCGTTAACGCCCATCCCCACACCAGCTGCGACGGTCGTATCGCCATCGTCCACAACGGCATCATCGAGAACTTCGCCGAGCTGCGCGAAGAGCTGGAGGGCCGTGGTCACCACTTTAAGAGCGAGACCGATACCGAGGTCTTCGCGCATCTGATCGAAGAGGCTTATGCCGAGACGCACGACCTGATGGCCTCCGTGCGCGAGGCTTGCACCCACGTGGTCGGTGCCTATGGTCTGGCCGCCGTGTGCGCTGACGAGCCCGGCGTGATCGCCGTGGCCCGCAAGGATTCCCCGATCGTAGTCGGCGTGGGCGAAACCGGCTCCTATGTTGCTTCCGATGTCATCGCGCTCATCGACGCCACCCGCGATGTCGTGGTGCTCGAGGACGGTCAGTTTGCCAAGCTCACGCCCGCGGGCGTCGAGTACACCGACGAGGCCGGCAACGTCATCGAGCCCAAGGTCACCCACATCGACTGGGACCTGGACATGGCAGAAAAGGGCGGTTATCCCGACTTTATGCTCAAGGAAATCCACGAGCAGCCGCGCGTCGTGCGCGATACGCTGGTGGGCCGTATGACCCCCGCCGGCGAGCTCGATATCGACGAGCTGGGCCTGTCCCTCGAGGAACTCAACGATATCGACCGCGTCTACGTGATCGCTTGCGGCACCAGCTATCACGCTGGCCTCATCGCCAAGAACCTTATTGAGGGCTGGGCTCGCATCCCCACCGAGGTTGAGGCGGCCAGCGAGTTCCGCTATCGCAATCCCATCATCACGCCGACGACGCTTGTCGTTGCCGTGTCCCAGTCGGGCGAGACGGCCGATACCCTTGCCGCCATTCGCGACGCGCGCATCAAGGGCGCCAAGGTCTTTGGCATCACCAACGTGGTGGGCAGCCCCGTGGCGCGTGAGAGCGACGGCGTCATCTACACCAAGGCCAACAAGGAGATCGCGGTCGCCTCGACCAAGAGCTTTATCGGTCAGGTCGTGAGCCTTACGCTGCTGGCTCTGCTGCTGGCGCAGGTCAAGTACCGCCTGACCACCAAACAGGCACGCATGATGTTCCGCGAGCTTTCCGATACGGCCGAGCAGATCCAGTGGATTTTGGACACGCAGACCGAGGCCGTGCACGAGGCCGCCCTGCTGTGCAGGGACGCGCAGTCGGCACTGTTTGTGGGCCGCGGTATGGGTGCTGCCATCTCCTACGAGGGCGCGCTCAAGCTCAAGGAGGTCAGCTACCTGCACGCCGAGGCGTATGCTGCCGGCGAGATGAAGCACGGCCCCATCGCGCTGATCGATCCGGGCTTCCCCGTCATCGCCGTGGCCACCAAGAGTGCCACCTACGACAAGACCGTGTCGAACCTTATGGAGTGCAAGGCGCGCGGTGCCAAGGTCATCGTCGTTGCCACCGAGGGCGACGAGGAGATCAACAAGATCGCCGACTGCATCATCCGCGTGCCGGCCGTCCGCGACGTGTTCAGCCCCATCACGGCGAGCGTCCCGCTGCAGCTGCTCGCCCGCGAGGTGGCCATCCTGCGCGGTTGCGACGTTGACCAACCTCGAAACCTCGCTAAGAGCGTGACCGTCGAGTAATTGTTGTTCCGGCGTTTTACCAAACGCCGGAACTGCTCGACGCTGCGCGAGCCGCATTCACGCCAATCTGACGTTCAATTTCGAGGGCGCGACCAGAAGGTCAGCGCCCTCTCATTTCACGTCACCTTGGCGCAAATGCGGCTCGCTCGCTGTTGGTGACTGACATCGACTATTCCGCAGTTGGTGCTATTTAACAGCCAAGGCCCGGCTCCGTTGTGGCGGAGTCGGGCCTTGTTGCATTTGTCCAGATAAAACCTGCCAAAATAAACCTGTCCCTTTTTGGCAGGTTAGCGGAGCTTGCTGGTCTCGAAGTACTTGGGATATTGGTCCAGGACCTCGGTCTGGTTGCGGAACATCATATGCAGGTGCTTGCTGACCAAAAAGCTCGCCTCGATGGGGTCGCGACCGGCGATAGCGCGGCGGATTTTCTTGTGCTCGTTAACAATCTCCTGATTGTCGAGCCTCTGCGTGGCGGCGCGCAGCCAGCGGAAGCGCTCCAGGTCGGCATTGGTCTCTTCGAGCCACGACCACACGGTGCTGCGACATGCGATGCTAAAAATCATGTGATGCATGAGGTTGTCGCTCAAAAAGAAGCCGATGCGATCCTCTTCGGCCATGGCCTTTTCCTGCAGCACGATGGCGCGGTCGAGCTGCTCGATGCCGGCCGACGTGGCTCGCGCACAGCACTCCACAATCACCTGCTTTTCCAGATGTTCGCGGATGTAGCAGGCACTCTCGGCAAGGGTGAGGTTGATGGGTGAGACGTAGGTGCCGCTCTGGGGCACGGTGCGCACCAGGCCTTCCTGCGCCAAGCGAACCAAAGCCTCGCGCACGGGCGTTCGCCCCATATCCAGGTCGTCGCAAAGTTGCTTGACGCCCAGCTTTTCGCCCGGCTTGTAGTCCAGGTAGACGATTTTGCGTCGAATGGTGTGGTAGGACTGGTCCTGTAGGCTCGTTTCCTGCTCGCCGACGTGCATCGATTCTTCCATAGCGCCTCGCAACTGTTCTATCAAACTCATATGTCAGTTGTTAATTATGCCGCGAATCAGCTCTCCGCGGTGGGTAATTCGGCTGTTGCCTGAGAACTATTGCGGCATCTTAGTCTGTGTTTGCGCAAGGCTGCGCTCAATGTTGCCGTATCATAAGCCGTCGCAAACGTGAAAGAGAAAGAAGGAATCCCATATGCAACTGGCAAATATCGTACGCGAGCGCTGGAAAGGCGTTTTGTTCTGCCTGATCATCGCCATTCCCGCGACGTTGCTCGGCAAACAAATTGAGGTGGTCGGCGGTCCGGTATTCGCCATCCTCTTTGGCATGGTCCTGGCGCTCGTCTTTCCCAAGAATCGTCGCGAACAGCTCGCCGCCGGCGTCACCTATACGTCTAAAAAAGTCTTGCAGTACGCGGTAATCCTGCTTGGCTTTGGCATGAACCTCTCGCAGATTCTGTCCAAGGGCGCCCAGTCGCTGCCGATTATCGTGGCGACAATCTCGACTTCGCTTGTCATTGCCTTTGTGCTCTGCCGCGTTATGAACGTGCCGAGTAAGATCGCGACGCTTGTGGGTGTGGGCTCGTCGATTTGCGGCGGTTCTGCCATCGCCGCGACCGCGCCCGTCATCGATGCCGACGATCGCGAGATTGCCCAGGCCATTTCGGTCATCTTCCTGTTTAACGTTATCGCGGCGCTCGTGTTTCCAACGCTCGGCGGTATGCTCGGACTGACCAACGAGGGCTTTGGCCTGTTTGCCGGCACCGCCATCAACGACACCTCGTCCGTAACGGCTGCGGCGAGCGCTTGGGACAGCATGCATCCCGGCGCTAACGTGCTCGAGAGCGCCACGGTGGTCAAGCTCACCAGGACACTGGCCATTATTCCCATCACGTTGGTCCTTGCGTGCTGGCAGATGCATCTGGCGCGCAAGGCCGGGGGCGACGCCAAAAGCACGTTCTCGCTTAAACGCGCGTTTCCCATGTTTGTGCTGTTCTTTGTGCTGGCAAGCGTGGTCACCACGGTGTTTCAGCTTCCCACGTCCATTACGGCGCCCATCAAGGAGCTTTCGAAGTTCTTTATCGTGATGGCCATGGCGGCTATTGGCTTTAATACCGATATCGTCGAGCTGGTCAAAAAGGGCGGCAAGCCCATCGCGTTGGGCTTTTGCTGCTGGATTGGCATTGCGTTCATGAGTTTGGGAATGCAGCACGTGCTGGGAATCTGGTAGAGGGGTAGCTTGTTTGCGTGCTGGTTGCTGGTGGGCGCAAGCTTGCGGTGGAGCGATAGGAGCTCTTGCGGGTATGGCTTGTCCGCAGGTTTATAAGTCCCGAAGAGCTCTTATCGCCCCGCCAGGATGGCGATGCGGGGCAACACCTATACTCGCAGGACGGCGCTTTCTGCCCTATAGTGTTTGGTGAGCAATATCGTTCAATTTTGAAACACTCGGTCGTGCGACCGTCGGCGGTTGCACGTCGCCGCGGACAGGGGCAAATCATGGATAGCGATGCCAAGCTGAACATCTTGACCGAGGCCCTGGCTGCTGCCGGGGCCTCGGCATTGGCAATCGATGCGCGTGGGGACGTCGCGATTTCGACCATGAATGGCGCGGCGCTTGAGCGGGATGTGGCAGCTTTTGTTGCCGAACGCCTCGACCGTATAGGAGACGGCGCGCGTCTGGTTATGGGGCGTGCGGGTACGCGCCTGAGCCTGACCGTTCGCCCCGCCGACAAAGAGGGCGGGGGCCTTTGGGTCGTCGTGGTCCGCGAGGTGCGCGGCGCCGCGGCGCACGCGGGCATCGAGTGGCTCAACGCCGACGAAGTTGAGGCCCGCTACGAATCGAGCGCGTACGGCATCGTTGAGGGGGCTGCCTCGGTGGCTGCGCCGGTCGCCGAGAGCTACGCGCGCGGTGTGCCCCTTATGCTCGAGGGCGAGCTGGGAACGGGTCAGATCGAGATTGCCATGCGCCTCTATCTGGACGGTCCTTTTGTCGATCAGCCCTTTGTTGCCGTTGCGCTCGATGAGCTAACGGATCGCGGCTGGCGCCATCTGCTCAAAAGCGCCGAATCGCCGTTGTTCCAAACGGGGCTGACACTTTGCATTGAGGGCTGGAACACGGTTGGCCCCCAGCGTCTCCGCGAGCTCGTTTCCACGATGGCCGACACCGCGTTGGCGACGCGCTGCCATGTGGTGCTGACGGCGAATGACATGCCGGGCGGCAGCGAAAGTGATCAAGCCGCCTTTGTGACCGAGCGCTTCGCCTGTGCGGTGAGCGTGGCGCCGGCAATCGTCGAGCAGGGAGCCACGTCGCAAAAGATTGCGCGCTATTTGGAATATCTCGCTGGTGCATTTGGGACGGCAGCGCCCACGCTGTCTGCCGCGGCGACGAAGGCGCTCGATGCTTACCGCTGGCCGCGCAATTATCTGCAGCTCCGCGAGGTCTCGGAACGACTGTATATATTGGTGGGGGCGGGCACGGTGGATCGCGCTGTGGCGGAGGAAGTGCTAGCCCAAGAGGACGTGATTAAGACCGCAACCTTTGGCGCCCCGACACTCGAAAGCGACCTGTATATCCTGCGACCGCTGGCCGATACCGAGCGAGATATCGCGCATCTGGTTGTAGATCATCTACACGGCAACCGAACCCGTGCGGCGGAGGTGCTGGGCATAAGCCGAACAACGCTGTGGCGCTTACTGAAGGACGATGACCGTTGAGCGAGGCGCCCGTGACCGCGCGCGACGCGTGTGCTACAGTCCAAAGCGTTATTGTTTCGATTTGGTTACGGCGTGCGGGGGCGTATGGCTGAGACTACAAAACCGAGCCGCAGAAGGCGGAGCGCCGCGCCGGTCAACCGACGCACGACATCGGTGACGTGGGGCAAACACGCCTCGGGGTTTGATGGTTCGTTCAAGCGCACTAAATACGGCTATCCTTCGGCAAGCGCCCGCTTGGCCATGCAGGCAGAGTCCTCGTTGTGGGGCCGCAAGTGCGTGGTGGGCTCAAAGCTCAAGCACGACGGCACGCTCGGTTACATCAGCCGCGGGGCGGCTCGCCGCAGTGGGCTCAATCCTGCTGGTTGGCATCGTTATGTTCCGATCGCGGTCGTCGTTGCAGTGATCGTCATCGCACTCGCTGCGCTTGGCTACGCCGGCGGCGGCGCCAACTTGGACGCGATGTTTAAATCGCCCGAGCTCGCGCATACAGGCACAGAAATTGTCGAGGGCGCTCAGACCCAGACGGGCGTCGCGCCCCAGCGCGGTATCGTTGCGGCAGCCTCCACCATCGCCGACGCTCAAAAGGACGGGGACGAACAAGACGACAGCGCCGCAACGACCCACACGAACGAAACGACGACAACTCCATCGGCAAGATAAGTTGCGAGTGGGTCAGCCGTTCGTTAGAACGGCGGAACTAATTACCTAACGTACACCACGTTGTCGCGGCGGGGTTTGGGCTCGGGTAGCGTGTCTTCGGCATAGCCCAGAATGCAGTGACCGACGCCGCGCAGGCTGCCGTCGGCGGGCAGGCCCCAGCTGGCCAGCAGCTCCAGGCCCTCGAGCGAATCGAAAACCTCGTGGGCGCGATGAATCCAGCACGAATCAACACCCAGCGCATAGGCAGCATTGAGCAGGTTGCCCATGGCAAGCGAACCGTCTTCCAGATGCGTGGGCACGCTGCGGTCGACCAGTACCACCACAACGGTTTTGGCACCGTAGAAGGGATCGCCGTTGCTGCCCATGACTTGCGCATTGAGTTGCGAGAGACGCTCGACGGTCGCGGGGTCGGTGACGGCGACGAACGTGACCGGCTGACGCCCCATGCCGCTCGGCGCGTACTGGCCTGCCTCGATAATGCGTGCGAGCTTTTCTGCCTCGACGGGGCGATCGCTGTAGTTGCGGCAGCTACGGCGATGGATGAGCGCTTCGATGGTCTCCATGGGTTCTCCTAGCGATGACGTTGCAGATGCTCCGTTCTTACCCGTCGTGCCGTAGCCGTAATCGCGCAGAGGGCCCAAACAGCAATAGCCACCAATCGGAAAAGTCGGCTTGAATAAAACTGCGGCAAGAATGTGAGAAACTGATGAGATGGTTAAACGTTTTATCCCGTCTACCCTGCGGTTTTTTACCACTTGCCTAAAACAGGGGCGCATATCAATTGATAAAGGTTTTACTAAAGGGGTACCAACGTTAATCAATGCGCTGTGGTGGCGCTGGGCCAGGAGGTAACTATCATGTTCCAGGCTGGAGATGTCGTCGAGACTGACTTCGAAGGATTTCTGAAGCTGCTGCGTTCCAAGACGCGCGCTTTCGTGTCGATCAACGATCACGAGTACTACATCACGCACACCGATGGCTATTGGCGTGTTCAGGATTGCGAGACCCTCAACGATAAGGGCCACTTTACTGATTGCTCCGAGCTGGTCAACACGGTCTGCGAGGTCGTCGAGCTACCTTGGATCTGCGGCAAGAGCCTGCACGACAGCTTTGCGGGCGCAACGGTCTACGAGGCCGTCGCTGCCTAACGGGCAAATACATCGCTATTCTCGCGTGACCGCCGGCGCCGCCCCCGCGCCGGCGGTCTTTTTTGTCGATATGCTTATGTAGAGCCGACCATAAACAACGAGCGTATTGACGATAGTCAAAACTCGGACTAATGTAGAGATATAAATTGGTCAAAACTCGGACTATCGAATGGTGGGAGAGATGAATAGTGCAGTTAGCCTGGTCGATTTCGACCGGATGCTTAACGGGCTTGACCGTATCTATTCGGAGTTCGCGCGTACCTGCGGTCTTTCGGACTGCGCCTACTGGATGCTCGTCGACACGAGTGCAGCGGGCGGAAGCGTTGCCGTGAGTCGGCTGACGAGTGAATGGTTCTACAGCAAACAGACCATCAATTCGGCGATCAAGACGCTTAGGGCGCGAGGGCTTGCGACGTTGGAGTTTGCCGAGGGCAGTCGTAAGAACAAGGTTGTGCGATTGACCGAAGAAGGCGTGCGGTTTGCCAAGCGCTACGCGTTACCGGCGCAAAAAGCCGAGCAACAGGCATTCGAAGCGCTCGAGCCGTGGGAACAGCGCGAGATCATGCGCCTGGTCGGTAAATTCTCCCATGTTCTGAACGAAGAGTGCGAGGCATTTAAACGGCAAGTGGCCGCCGAGAACGAGGCTGACGATAAGGGCGAGGGGGACACATGCGACTCTTAATGAGGTTTATGAGGCCGTACCGCGGTCTGATTGCGGTGACGCTGTTTGCGGTGCTGATAGATAACGTCGGTACGCTGTTGGTTCCCACGATGCTGGCGAACATGGTCAACACCGGTATTACCACGGGCGATGTCGACTATATTTTACGTAACGGCCTGTACATGCTTATCGCGACCGGCATGGCCAGCGGCGGCACGGTGCTGGGCTGCTATCTTTCGGCGCGCCTGGCCGCCAACGTGGCCTGCGATATCCGCAATGCCGTGTACGACAAGTCGCTCGAGCTGTCCGCCAGCGACTTTGAGCGCTTTGGCACGGGTTCGATGATCACACGCTCGCTCAACGACATCAACGTGATTCAGCAAGCTGTCCTTCAGACGATTCAGCTGGTGTTGCCGGTGCCATTCTTGGCCGTGGCAGGCATCATTTTTGCTTGGTTCATCGATCCCGCCATGGGCACGCTGCTGGGCGTGGTGGTTGCGATCGTGCTGGTGGCGGCGGTCTTTACGGTGGCTAACGCCGCGCCGATTTTTATGCGCCTGCAGAGCTTTATCGACCGCATGAACGTGGTGCTGCGCGAGAACATCGTGGGCGTGCGCGTCATCCGCGCATTTAACAAGGAGCGCCACGAGGAGCAGCGCCTGGACGAGGTGTTTAGCGATTACGCGGCCAACGCCATCAAGGTCAACCACCTGTTTGTGGGCCTCGACAGCTCCAGCTTCTTTTTGATGAACATCGCCGAGGTGGCGGTGCTGTGGGTGGGCGGCAACCGCGTGGGCGTCCACGCCATGCAAATCGGCAGCATTTCGGCCGTGTTGGAATACGCGATCCTGATTCTTTTCTTTGTGATGATGGCGCAGATGGTGATTCTGACGCTTCCGCGCGCCGCGGCGTGCCTCAACCGTGCGCAGCAGGTGCTCGAAATCGAGCCGAGCATCGTGGACGGCAAGGCTACGCTGGGCGACGGGGCGCCTGAGTCCGCAGACGGAGCCGACGCGGTCGCCGTGTTCGATCATATGTCGTTTCGTTTTGACGACGCCGACGAGGACACGCTGTGCAATCTGAGCTTTACCTGTCGCCGCGGTCAGACGACCGCGATCGTCGGCTCGACGGGCTCGGGCAAATCGACGGTGGCCAAGCTCCTGCTGCGCTTCCACGATGCCACCAAGGGCGCCATTCGCCTAGACGGCGTCGACCTGCGCGAGCTTTCGCAAGGCGAGATACGCGGGCGCATTGCCTATGTGCCGCAAAAGGCATGGCTGTTCTCGGGCACCGTGGCAAGCAATCTGCGCTTTGGCAATGAAGACGCAACTGAGGCCGACATGCTTCATGCGCTCCAGGTTGCCCAGAGCACCTTTGTGCTCGATCAGCCGCAGGGGCTCGATACGCCGGTATCCCAGGGCGGCACGAACTTTTCGGGCGGTCAGCGCCAGCGTTTGGCAATCGCCCGTGCGCTCATGAAGCATGCCGATCTGTATATCTTCGATGACAGTTTTTCGGCCCTGGACTTTAAGACCGATGCGGCACTGCGCCATGCGCTGCAGGACGAGACGCGCGATGCCGCGGTGCTCATCATCGCCCAGCGCATCTCGACGATCTTGCACGCCGACCAGATCGTCGTGCTCAAGGACGGCGAGGTTGTGGGCTTGGGCACGCATGGCGAGCTTATGGAAACCTGCGAGGTGTACCGCGCCATCGCGGAATCGCAGATGAAGGGAGGTGAGTAGCATGACCGAGGAGCTCAGGAAGCAGGCCAGCGTTGATGACGCCGTTGCCGCGGGACTGGTTGAGGAAACGGCTGCCGTAGCACCCGAGCTGGACGAGGCCGCCAAGGCTGCAGCCGAGCGCGAGGCTCGCCGCCAAGCGCTCTACGAGGAAAACGAACGCGCCGAGGACGAGCGCGCCCGCGCTGAGGCAGAGCGCATGCGCGATGTGGACGACGAGGACGAGGACGAGAAACCCCGCGACACCTGGGCGACGGTGCGCCGCCTGTGGAGCGAGGCTGCCGGTGACCATTGGCGCTTCTATATCGTGTTCGCGAGCATCGTGTTCTATGCCATCTTTAACACCGCTGCGCCGGCATATAGCGCCCGCGTGATCGATGAGCTGTGGGGCCACATTCAGGTGGCGTTTGCCAACGACACCACCTTCAACATCACCTGGGAGAACTGCGGCAGGACCATCTTCATCTACTTTATGATCTGGACGGCCGCTGCCTCGTTCTACGCGCTCCAGAGCTTTTTGATGTCGAGCGTGGCCGAACGCCTCAACCTGCACCTGCGTAACCGCATCGCTCAAAAGCTCAACCGTCTGCCGCTTGCCTTCTTTGATGCGCATCGTCCCGGCGAGGTCGTTAGCCGTGCGACCAACGACTTAGACAAGATGTCTGAGAGCATGCAGCGCGGCTTGCTGCAGCTTCTGGTGTCGATCGGTACCGTGGTGGGCGCCGTGAGCGTGATGTTCGTGTTTAGCGTGCCGCTCACGCTTGTCTTTTTGTTCTTTACGGCGCTTTCGCTGCTGGTGACGAAGGTCGTTTCGCGCCGCACGCACGATGTGACGGGCGAGCGCCAGGAGTGGGTGTCCAAGATTACGAGCGCGGTCGAGGAAGGCTACTCGGGCCGTCTGGTGATTCGTGCGTTCAACCGTGAGCGCCAGAGTTCTGCCGAGGTGCACGAGGCTTCGAAGGAGCTGGCGCGCGTGAGCACCAAGGCCGACTTCATGATTAACGCCGTCGGCCCCGCGGTGCGCTTTATCGGCCGCCTGGCGCAGATCGTGATTGCGCTGGTGGGCTGCAGCATGCTGGTTGCTGGCCACATGACCGTCGGCGTGTTCCAGGCGTTCTTCCAGTTTATCTACGAGGCATCCGAGCCCATGACGCAGCTGTCATTCACTTTCAACTCGCTGCAGAGCGCGCTGGCGAGTGCGGAGCGCGTGTTCGACCTGCTCGATGAGCCCGAGATGGAAGCCGATCCGTTGCCGGCGGCCGCCGCCAAGCTGCCGGGCAAGGTGGAGGGCCGTATTGCCTTTGAACACGTGCGTTTTGGCTATGCGCCCGACAAGCCGCTCATGCGCGACGTGTCGTTTACCGCCGAGCCGGGCCAAAAGATCGCGGTGGTGGGAACCACGGGTGCGGGTAAGACCACGCTCATCAATCTGCTCATGCGCTTCTACGAGATCGACGGTGGCCGCATTACCCTCGACGGTGTGGACACGAGCCGCATGGACCGCGGCGAGCTGCGCCAGCAGTTTGGCATGGTGTTGCAGGACGCCTGGCTGTTCGATGGCACCATTGCCGAGAACATCGCCTATGGCTGTCCCGAGGCGACGCGCGAGGAGATTGTCGCGGCCGCACGTGCCGCTCAGGTCGACTTCTTTGTGCGCACTATGCCGCAGGGTTACGACACGCGTGTGGCTAACGATGCCGAGAGCATCAGCCAGGGCCAACGTCAGCTGCTGACCATCGCGCGTGTGCTGCTCAACAACCCGGCGATCCTCATCCTGGACGAGGCGACGTCGAGCGTGGACACGCGCACCGAGCTCGCCATCGGCCGTGCTATGGACGCGCTCATGCGCGGGCGCACGAGCTTTGTGATCGCGCACCGTCTGTCGACGATCGTCGATGCCGACCTCATCCTGGTCATGGACCACGGCAATATCATCGAGCAGGGTACGCACAAGGAGCTGCTGGCTGCCGAGGGCGCTTACGCCGACCTCTACCTAAGCCAGTTCGCATAAGGTGACAAAGGGGCAGTCCCGCATGCCACATCGAAAAGAAGGCGCGCCGGGGGCGGATTCCCCAGCGCGCCTTTTGTGTTGGCGTTCATGCTGTGGCGGCTGCCCGCGGCCTTAGCGCTCGTCCACGAGCTTGGCGACGAGGGCTTTGAGCTCGGCCACCTCTTGCTCGAGTTCCTTGACGCGACGGGCGTTTTCGGTGATGCCCTGACGGTTGAGGGCGCTCTGCTCGGCGGCATCGTCGGGCATGTACTCGCGATGCTGCTTGGCGTCGAAGCTCTCCTCGAACACGCGGCAGCCGTTGCGCTTGATGATGCGCCCAGGCACACCCACGACGGTGCAGTTGTCGGGCACGTCCTTGACGACGACCGAGTTGCCGCCGATCTTGACGTTGTCGCCGATGCGAATGTTGCCGAGCACCTTGGCGCCCGTGCCCACGGTGACGTTGTCGCCCAGGGTGGGGTGGCGCTTGCCGGTCTCGTTGCCGGTGCCGCCGAGCGTAACGCCCTGGTAGAGCACGCAGTTGTCGCCCACGACGGTGGTTTCGCCGATGACGACGCCCATGGCGTGGTCGATAAAGAAATGCTTGCCGATTTGTGCGGCGGGATGAATCTCGACGCCGGTGATGTGGCGGGTGATTTGCGAGAGCACACGGGCGAGCGAGCGATGACCGTGCTCCCAGAGCCAGTGCTCGGGCACGTGGTTCCACTTGGCGTGCAGGCCAGGATAGGAAAGGAAGATGACCAGACCGCTTTGTGCGGCGGGGTCCTGCGCCTGGACGGTCTTGATGTCCTCGCGAATGGTATTGATAAAGCTCACCGGCCGCCCTCCCTTAGCGCCATGGCAATGCGATTCAATAAAGTATAGCGATTCGCTAGGGATTAGGAAGAACAATCTTGGCGGCTTTGCGCGACAGGTGTCAGTTATGCAAACTTGCTGGTAATGAAGTAAGACTTTTGAGGGGTTTGGCCCGTGCTCGCGCCGCAACCGTATACTGGTCAACTTGGACGTATCCGCGCCCACAACTGAGAGGTTTTACTTCATGGGTTTCATCAATTTCATTGCCGAGCTGCTTAAGGATCCGCGCGCTGCGATCGCCAGCTGGATCGCCGCCGGCCCGCTTATGGCCTACGGCTGCGTGTTCCTGATCATCTTCATTGAGACAGGCGTGGTGTTCTTCCCGTTCCTTCCCGGCGACTCGCTGCTGTTTGCCTCGGGCTTCTTTGCCCACAACGGCGGCTTTAACATCGTGGCGCTTCTGGCCACCGCATGGGCCGCAGCCATCCTGGGCGATCAGTGCAACTTTATGATCGGCCACTTCTTTGGCCGCAAGATCATCGCCTCGGGCAAGGTAAAGGCCATGACGCCCGAGCGCATCAAAAAGTCCGAGGATTTCCTGGATAAGTGGGGCCATCTGGCCATCTTCCTCGGCCGCTTCTTCCCGTTCATCCGCACCTTTGTGCCCTTTATCGCCGGCATGGGCGGCATGCATTGGCGCAACTTCGTTGTCTTTAACGTGCTGGGCGGCATTACCTGGTCGACGGTCTTTACGCTGCTGGGCTACTTCTTTGGCGGCATTCCCTTTGTGCAGGAGCACTTTGAGCTGCTGATTATCGGCATTGTCGCCGTGTCGATCATCCCGACCGTGGTCGGCTTGGTTAAGGCTAAGCTGGGCAAAAAGAACGCATAGCTCGAGCCGGCGCACAAATCGTGTCGTTGAGGCCCGTCACCGTTTACGGTGGCGGGCCTCTTTAGTTTCGGTCAAATGAAAATACTTTAGTTAGTTAAAGAAAAACGTTTTATCCGACGCGCGTGCGGAGTACAATCTCGTGCATGCGAATCGACGTGCCATTGGCTTTGATGCCGTTCGCGTGTCCCGTCCGGCTCTACGCTCCGGGCGTGCGACGTTGCGACGCGGTCGGCCTCGGTCCTTGCGTGCGAGTTCGCGAGTATGCAACTGTGTATGTAAGGAGCGACATATGACTGTCGAGAAGAAGGATATCGATTGGGGTAGCCTCGGCTTTGGCTACATGAAGACCGATTACAGCTACGAGGCTCATTGGAAGGACGGCGAGTGGGACGAGGGCGGCCTGACCACCGACCACACCTTGCATGTCTCCGAGTGCGGCGGCATCTTCCATTATTGCCAGGAGGTCTTTGAGGGCCTGAAGGCCTACACCGCCGAGGACGGCAGCATCGTCTGCTTCCGTCCCGACATGAACGCCGAGCGCATGTATAACTCTGCCCAGCGCCTCGAGATGCCCCCGTTCCCCAAGGATAAGTTTGTTGAGGCCGTCAAGCAGGTCGTTTCTGCCAACGCCGCTTGGGTTCCGCCCTTCGGTTCTGGTGCGACCCTGTACGTGCGTCCGTTTATGATCGGCTCCGGTGACGTGATCGGCGTGGCTCCCGCTCCTGAGTACACGTTCCGCATTCTCGTGACCCCGGTCGGTCCGTACTTTAAGGGCGGCCTCAAGCCCGTCAAGCTGCGCGTTTCCGAGTACGACCGCGCCGCACCGCACGGCACCGGCAATATCAAGGCCGGCCTGAACTACGCCATGTCCCTCAAGCCCACGATGGAGGCCCATCGCGAGGGTTATGCCGAGAACCTGTATCTCGACTCCGAGTCCCGCACCTATGTCGAGGAGACCGGTGGCGCGAACGTTCTGTTCGTGAAGGAGAACGGCACCCTCGTCGTTCCTCAGTCGCACACCGACTCCATCCTGCCCTCCATCACCCGTCGCTCGCTCGTTCAGGTTGCCGAGGATCTGGGCATGACCGTCGACCAGCGTCCCGTCGAGTGGGCCGAGGTCAAGGCCGGCACCTTTGTGGAATGCGGCCTGTGCGGCACCGCTGCCGTCATCTCCCCGGTGGGCGAGATCGACAACAAGGTCTACGGTGCCGATGAGACCGTGACCTTCCCGGCTGGCTGCACCGAGATCGGTCCTGTGATGAAGAAGCTTCGCGAGACCCTGACTGGTATTCAGTCCGGTGCTGTCGAGGATAAGCACAACTGGGTTTACACCGTCGCATAAGCTGCCTTGTATGTCCGGCCCGAGGGCAACCTACCTTTCCGGCGCGTCCTCGGACATGAAAGAACCTCCGCTGCGCACTTCGTGCGGCGGAGGTTCTTTCGTCCTGCGGAGTGCGCCGGAAAGGTAGGTTGCCCTCGGGACTGCGTTACCTCGGTACTGCCGTTACGGGCAATATAGATCTGAATTAAAGATGGTACGCGGCCTTTTGGCCGCGCTTTTGTTTTGCTTCGAGCCATGTGGGGGGTGGTGGTGACGTGCATTTTTGCGAGTATTCTGCAATCGAAGGCCCTTGCATACCGACCTCGGGCGAAAAATCGGGATTTATCGATGTTTTCTACGAATGATGGGCGGGGCTATGGGCTGATAGCGTTTGATTTGCAGGATTATTCGCGGTCTTTGGCATTTATCGTGGCGCTCGAAGCTGTCGGGCATGCTGAATACTCACAAAAATGCACGGCGCCTTGAGGGGGACCTTCGCGACAAAGGAAACCGCCCCGTCGAAGTATGCATTCGACGGGGCGGTTTATGCAAAAACGGTTGTGGATGCGTCAACGGCTCACTAGAACTTGACGGTTGGTGCCTGGCGGGCGGCCTCGGCGGCCTCGAAGCCCTGGCGCTCCTTAAACTGGAAGATGCCGGCAAAGATAACAGCCGGGAACGTCTGGATGGCGTTGTTGTAGCTGAGCACGCAATCGTTGTAGCTCTGGCGCGCGTAGCTCACCTTGTTCTCGGTGTCCTCGAGCGTGGACTGGAGCTGCGTAAAGTTGGTATTTGCCTTAAGGTCGGGGTAGGCCTCGGCGACGGCAAAGAGCTGGCGCAGCGCACCGGTCAGCACGTTGTCCGCTTCCATCTTGGCCTCGGGGGTGGTGGCGCTCACGGCGGCGTTGCGCGCGTTGACTACGGCGGCGAGCGTGTCCTGCTCGTGCTTGGCGTAGCCCTTGACGGTCTCGACCAGGTTAGGGATCAGGTCGTTGCGGCGCTGCAGCTGCGTGTCGATGTTCTGCCAGGCATTATCGATGCGATTGCGCTTGGTGACCATGTTGTTGTAGATGCCGGCGATGGCGCTGGCGATCACAACGACAACAACGATACCGATGATGACGGGAAGCATGATGTCTCCGTTTCGAATGGCAGCGGCGTTTTGCGCCGGCTGCCGTTGGTGTAACGCTACTAGTATACCCGCAACCTTTGGCGATACCGAACTTTCCGGTAAGCGTTATGTTTCCGCCAAGGAGGGGCCGCCAATATGGAACGGGTGGTACAGGTGTAAGATATGCGACAAATTAAGGAATGCTGTCTACACCTTGAGGATGGCGATATGGATGGACCTTCGCATCAAGAAAACCTATCGTGCCCTGTTCGATGCTTTTACCGAGCTCTTGGAAGAGCATCGGTTTGAGGATTTGACGGTTGCCATGCTTTGCGACCGGGCCCTGATTCGCCGCACGACGTTCTATAAGCATTTTCGCGATAAAAACGATTACTTTGCCTTCTATATCGATGAGCTTATGACGGGCTTGCCGCAAAACCGGACCGATGCAGCGGACGCGGAGCCGCTTGATGACGTACGGGCGCTTCGCCATGAGGTCTTTGACGATGCCATGAATATGATTCTGGCGCATGAGCAGCTCATGGATAACCTTTTGGCCAGCAGCATGTCGGGCATGCTGACCGGCATGATTTGCGACCGCATTGCGCGTTCCATCCGCGAGCGTGTGATGAGCTCGCTTGCCGAAGATGCCCTGGCGCCCGTTTCGCTCGAGACGACATCGGAGTTTATCGCCGGTGGCATTATTCGACTGTTCACAAATTGGTGGGAGTCGGGTCACGATCTTGAGCGTCGACCCGAGATAGCCGACGTGGTCGATGCGCTGTTTGAGCGCACCATGACGCCGGTGAATCACTAAGGTGGCGGAGAGAGGGGGATTCGAACCCCCGGAACGCTCTCGCGCTCAACGGTTTTCAAGACCGCCGCATTCAACCGCTCTGCCATCTCTCCGTGAGTCGTAATGATAGCATCGTTTTGAATTTGCAACAGGGAAGGCGAACGATGACGATCACCGAAATCGACGAGAAGTTCATGCGCGAGGCGCTGGCGGAGGCGCGCGCCGCCGCTGCGGTGGGCGAGGTACCGATTGGTGCCGTGGTAGTGCGCGCGGGCGAGATTGTCGCGAGGGCGCATAATCGCCGCGAGCTCGACCAGGATCCTTCGGCGCATGCCGAATTTTTGGCCCTGTGTGCCGCCGCTCAGACGCTTGGACGCTGGCGCCTTTCCGATTGCACGGTCTACGTGACGCTCGAGCCCTGCTGTATGTGCGCGGGGCTTATGGTTAACGCGCGCGTGGGGCGTTGCGCGTATGGCGCGACCGATGCCAAGGCGGGCGCGCTGGGTTCGCTGTACGACCTCAATGCCGATTCGCGCCTGAACCATCGGTTTAATGTGACCGCCGGCGTGCTGGCAGGCGAGTGCCGTGAAGTGCTGAGCAGCTATTTTGCTGGCCTGCGCGGTGTCGACGGCGTCGGTTGCGGTTTGAACCTTGAGGCGCATGCGTCTCACGCCGAGGCGCTCGCGGGTGTTGGAGATCTCACCGACGAGACGGTCGACTTTGGCCCCGTGCAGCGGCGGCCCCGCCGTGTGCTGCTGGCGATCGACTCCTTCAAGGGCAGCGTGTCGAGTGCGCAGGCGGAGGAGGCCGTTGCCGAAGGCGTGCGCCGTGTGTGGCCCGATGCCGAGCTGGGCGCTTTGCCGCTGGCAGATGGTGGCGAGGGAACGCTCGACGCCATCGCCGCACGCGGTGGCGAGCTTTCAACCTGCGAGGTTGCAGGTCCCTTGGGCGACCGCGTGTCTGCCCGGATGCTGGTGGACGGCGAGCACGAGTCCGCGGTCATCGAGATGGCCGAGGCGGCGGGTATTGGGTATTCACCTTGCACGGAGTCGGCGGCGTTGGCGGCCACAACCTATGGCGTGGGCGAACTGATGCTTCGTGCGCTTCGCGCGGGTGCAAAGACTATCTATATTGGTCTGGGCGGCAGTGCCACCAACGACGGTGGCGCCGGCATGCTGCAGGCGCTGGGCGCCCACCTTGTCGATGAGTGTGGCTGCAATATCGCCCCCGGTCTCGCGGGCCTTGAACACGTGACGAGTATCGATTTGGCACCGGCGCTTCGGGCGCTGAATGGCGCGCGTATCATCGTGCTTTCCGATGTCGAGAATCCGCTCGTGGGGCGTCGAGGCGCACTGGCGGTGTTTGGCGGGCAGAAGGGTCTGCCGACGGGTGATGCCGAGGTGCTGAGCAGGTACGACAGCTGGATGGTCGGCTACGGCCGCCTGCTCGATGCAGCGATTACCGGGGCGCGGGCTCAGGGGTTGTTGCGCGTGCCCGAGGGTGCACGGACATTTGGCTCGGTGCTCGGCGTGCCCGGTGCCGGTGCTGCTGGCGGCCTGGGTGCCGCGCTGCTGGCGCTCGGGGCGGAGTTGCGTTCGGGCGTTGAGACGGTGCTCGATCTCGTGGGGTTTGATGAGCGCGTGCGTGATGTCGACCTGGTCATTACAGGCGAGGGCAATATGGACGAGCAATCCGCCGCCGGTAAGGCACCGGTGGGCGTGGCGCGTCGCGCCAAGCGATATGGCAAGTCGGTAGCCGCTGTCGTGGGCGGTCGTGCTGACAACCTGGATGCGGTGTATGGGCAGGGCATCGACCTGGTTTTGCCAGTCTGTCGCAGACCCATGGGCCTTGAGCTGGCGCTCGATTCCCAGGAAGCCATAACCAACCTCATCTGCGCCGGTGAATCCGCCGCCCGATCCTACGACCTCGGCCGACTCTAGTAAAATGATCGTTCGGTTTAGCTTGGATAGCCAAAAAGTAGTCAAAAAAGCCCTGTCCCAAACTAGCTATCTTGCCGTGGCGAGCGAGAGCGGGTAAGATATACCGAGCGCCTAGCGCGTTCGATGGGTTCGGATGACGACATGTTCCGAATCTGGTCAGGTCCGGAAGGAAGCAGCCATAAGGAGCCTCTGTCGGGCATCCGAATCCATCGAGTGCGCAGGCGCTTTTTGGTGCCGCGGCTACCCGCGAGTGCCGGCAGGGCGCTTGGTGTCTCGCTGGTCCTCGGCTTCGCCTGCGGGATCGCGCGACTACCAAGCGCCCTGCCGGCACTCGCGGGTAGCCGACCAAAACCGCCTGAAGGGTCACATTTATCTGATAATTGAATCCCTGGCGTTATGCCGCTCGCTGGCGTTGCCAAAACATCGGCTGCTACATGCCTTGGGCGCTAGCGAACGTCGCCCTTACATCTGTAACGAGTTGCTTACGCATCTCCAGGGCTCTCCGTACTATCATGAATCAGATTGAAGAGAGATGATGATAGGGAGCGCCTATACATGATTGAGTTGCTCAGGCGTTTTGGTGGTAAGTTTCGCCGATATATGGTGATCGGCCCTGCGTGCAAGTTGATCGAAGTGATCTTTGACCTGCTGACGCCGCTGGTGATTGCCCAGATGATCGATAAGGGCATTGGCTCGCACGACGTGGACGCCGTCGTCCACTACGGCATGGTGCTTGCCGCCATGGCCGTGATCGGCATCTCGTTTACGCTCGTCTGCCAAAAGATGGCGGCGCTCACCTCGCAGGGCATGGGTACTGACATTCGCGGCGCACTCTACAAGCACATTAATAAGCTGAGCTATGCTGAGCTCGATCGCTTTGGCACGCCGTCGCTCATCACGCGCATTACCAACGACGTCAACCAGGTGCAGCTCGCCGTGGCGCTGGGCGTGCGTATGCTCATCCGCTGGCCTTTCCTGGCGGTGGGCTCCATGTGCGCGGCCCTTGCCATCGACCTTAAGCTCGGCATCATCTTTTTGATCTGCACGCCCGCTATCGGCCTGGTGTTTTGGTTTGTCATGGCGCGCTGCATCCCGTACTACAAGCAGCTGCAGGCAAAGCTCGACCGCATCGCGCTTATCTGCCGCGAAGGCCTTTCAGGCGCTCGCGTGGTTCGCGCCTTCGTGCGCGAGGACCACGAGCGCGAGCGCTTTGCCCAAGCTGCCGATGACCAGGCCAATACTGCCATCGCGGTGGGTAAGCTCTCGTCGATCCTTAATCCCGTCACGTTTTTGGTGATGAACCTGGGCGTGTGCGCCATCCTGTGGGTGGGTGGCATCCAGGTCAACGTGGGTGAGCTCACGCAGGGTCAGGTCATGGCGTTTGTGAACTACATGACGCAGACCCTGACCTCCATCGTGTACGTCGCCAACCTGGTTGTGGTCTTTACCAAGGCGAGCGCCAGTGCGTCGCGTATCAACGAGGTGCTCAATTGCGTGCCGAGCATCACCGATGAGGGCAACCAGCCGGTCGCGCTGCCCAAGCCGGGCAATGCCGCCCCAGTTCCCGCGCTGAGCTTTGACCATGCGAGCTTCTCCTTTGGCGCGGGCGCGGCAAATGCCGTCAACGATGTGACCCTGGAACTCCCACTGGGCAAGACGCTCGGCATTATCGGCGGCACGGGCAGCGGCAAGTCCACACTCGTCTCGCTTATCTCGCGCCTGTACGATGCGAGCACCGGCAGCGTGAGCGTGATGGGCTCCGACGTGCGTGCCTGGCCGCTCGATCAGCTGCGCCATGTGGTCGCGACCGTCCCGCAACGCGCGTCGCTGGTGAGCGGCACGATCCGCAGCAACCTGACCTGGCGTGACGAGTCGGCGACCGACGAGGAGCTCTGGGCGGCGCTCGATATGGCGCAGGCCAGCGAGTTCGTGCGTAACAAGCAGCAGGGCTTAGATGCTCCGGTCGAGGCGGGCGGTAAGAACTTCAGCGGTGGCCAACGCCAGCGCCTGACCATTGCGCGCGCTCTGGTGGGCTCGCCGCAGATCCTGATTATGGATGACTCCGCCTCGGCGCTCGACTTTAAGACCGATGCGGCGCTTCGCCATGCCATTCGCGAACGAAGCATGCGCGGTGCCGCCGAGGGCGGGCTCCCACTGACCACGGTGATCGTGAGCCAGCGCGTCTCGACCGTGCGCGATGCCGACATGATCTGCGTGCTCGACCACGGCTCGGTCGCGGGCCTGGGCACGCACGACGAGCTGTACGCGACCTGCCAGCTCTATCGCGAGATTTGCCAGTCGCAGCTTCGTCGCGAGGAGCTCGAGGGTCAGCAGGGGAGCGTGACGCCCGCGTCCGTCCCAAGTCCCGCATCCGCCCCGGCTGCCCCGGCATCCACTTGCGCAAAGGAGGGCTGCTAAATGAATCCGTATACTTCTTCCGGTTCGGTTGCCACGATGACGGCCAACGTGTCCGGCAACGATAACCTCAACGACTTGGGTGACGGCCCGCGTCAGCCCGGCGACCCCGAGCGCTACCCCGTGGGCGCGGTAACTCGCCGCCTGCTGGGCTACGTCCGCCCGCATCGCATTTCGTTTACGGCGTCGTTTGTGAGCGCTGCCATCTCGGTGATCTTACAACTCTATACGCCCATCCTCATCGGCGAGGGCATCGACCTCATCGTTGCCGCCGGGCAGGTGGACTTTGACGCGCTGCTGCCGCTCGTCACCAAGCTTGCGATTGTCGTGGTGGGCGCGGCGGCCTTCCAGTGGCTGCAGGGCTACTGCGTCAACCGCCTGTCCTACGAGACAGTGCGCGACATGCGCGTGGAGGCGAGCGACAAGCTCAGCCGCATGCCGCTCAGCTTTATCGACAGCCATGCCCATGGTGACCTTATGAGCCGCGTAGTCAACGACGTCGACCAGGTGGGCGATGGTCTGCTGCAGGGCTTCACGCAGCTCTTTACCGGCGTTATCACCATTGTGGGCACGCTCGCGTTTATGCTCTCCATCAACCTGACCATGACGCTCGTGGTGGTGCTCGTCACGCCGCTTTCCATCTTTGCCGCCGGTGCCATTGCCAAGCTCTCCAATAAGAGCTTTACGGCCCAGCAACGCATTCAAGGCCAGCTCGGCGGCCATATCGAGGAGTATGTGGGTGAGCAAAAGCTCGTGGACGCCTTCGCCTACGGCACGCACGCTCAGCAGCGCTTCGATGCCCTCAATGCTGAGCTCTACACCGCGGGTGAGCGCGCGCAGTTTATGGGTTCGCTCTCCAACCCCGGCACGCGCTTTATCAATAACATCATCTATGCCGTGGTCGCTGTGATCGGCTGCGTGGGTGTGATCACGGGCGTGCCGGCGGCGCTCACGGTGGGTGGCGTGCAGATCTTCCTGTCCTACGCCAACCAGTACACTAAGCCGTTCAACGAGGTCACGAACGTCATCACGCAGATCCAGACCGCGTACGCCTCGGCGCGCCGCATGTTTGCGTTGCTTGATGCGCGCGAGCAGGAGCCCGACGCGGCGGATGCCGTGGAGCTTGTCGCCCCGCAGGGCGAGGTGAACTTTGAACACGTGGACTTTAGCTATGTGCCCGACCGCAAGCTGCTGCAGGATATCTGCATCGAGGCCAAACCCGGTACGCGCTTTGCCCTCGTCGGTCCCACGGGCTGCGGCAAGACGACGCTCATCAACTTGCTGCTGCGGTTTTACGATATCGATGCCGGACGCATCATGGTCGATGGCCGGTCTTCGCGTGATTACACGCGTGCAAGCCTGCGCCGCGCCTTTGGCATGGTGCTGCAGGACACTTGGCTGTTCGAGGGCACGGTGGCGGAAAACATCGCTTACGGTTGCCCAGATGCCACGCGCGAGCAGGTTATCGAGGCGGCCAAGCGCGCGCACGCGCACAAGTTTATCGTGCAGCTGCCAGGCGGCTACGATACGGTAATCGGCGAGGACGGCGGCACGTTTAGCCAGGGTCAAAAGCAGCTGCTGTGCATCGCGCGCGTCATGCTCACCGACCCAGCTATCTTGCTGCTGGACGAGGCGACCTCGAGCATCGATACGCGTACCGAGCTGCAGGTTCAGGCGGCATTCGACGAGCTTATGGCAGGTCGCACAAGCTTTGTCGTGGCGCACCGCCTGAGCACCATCCGCAACGCCGATTGCATTCTGGTGATGCGCGACGGCCAGGTTATCGAGCGGGGCACACACGACGAGCTGCTGGCGGCAGACGGCTTCTACGCCGAACTCTACCGCAGCCAGTTCGCCCAGTGAGCAAGCCCGTGGGGCAAATTAATCAGGTTTGTTTGTCCCATAGAGCGATCTTGTTATATAGCGTTCTACCAGCGCGTGAAACATTTTGACGATACTCCGTGACACAATTTGACGGCGTTTTGTGAAACAGTTTTCGGCCATTCGTGAAACGTTCTGCGGCGGTTTCAATCCGAAGTACATACTGTTCGAAATCTGTCCAAAGATGTCGTCTGCGTCGCCAATCGACAGACGGTGGTTTACATCTGTCACGTTAGTACTAAGATATTCATCTAATAAATTGCATTAGTGGCTTTAGTTTTGGGGGAAACGAGGCAACGTGACTATGACGTGCTCTTTGGTGGTTAACAGCAAGAGCGGTAATACCAGGATGGTTTCGGGTGCGATCAAGCGCACTCTGCAGACTGCGGGCGTTGAGTTTGTCCACGCCGCGGCGTTGAGCGACGATGCGGACGCAGATCAGGTTGCGCTCGAGGCGCAGGGCGCCTGCGCGGCCGACACGGTGCTCGTCGGTTTTTGGTGCGACAAGGGCGCGTGCACGCCGTCGGTCGCGGCGTTGCTCTCCGCCTTGCACGGCAAGCGCGTCTTCCTGTTTGGCACCTGCGGCTTTGGGGCCGACCAGAGCTATTACCAGCAGATTATTGATCGCGTAACTTCCAATTTGGCTGAGGATGCCGAGCTTGCAGGTTGGGCGATGTGCCAGGGCAAGATGGGCCCCGCGGTCAAGCAGCGCTACGAGGCCATGCTCGAGCAAGATCCCGACAACGCCCGATTTAAGATGCTGCTCGACAACTGGGTTGCCGCGAAGGACCATCCCACCAAGGAAGATATGGATAACGTGGCTGCAGCCGCAAAAAAGGCCGTTTTGGGCGAATAACTTCGCCGCTTGCGGTGCCGCGCGTTCAATCGTACAAACGTGAATGCCTCGAGATTCTCGGGGCTTTTTTCATGACACGAGGGCGCCCCTTTATTGATGGAAGGCCTAATAAGCTGATTGTTCTATGCCCGGATGTGTGCGGAGTGGGATGGGATTTCCGGATGGGTGGGGTTGCGGAAGCTGCGTCCCGGAATTTGCCTTTGGAATGGGATGCGGTTTCCCGTTGAGGGGCTCTGTGGAAACCGCATCCCAGTTTTCGGCCGAGAAATGGGATGTAGTTTCCGGTTGAGGGTCTTGGCGGAAAGTGCGACCCGGAATTTGTGATCGAAGCGGGATACGGCTTCCCAACGGGGCCACAAGCGGAAGCCGCATCCCACTCCGGACGGGAATTCTGGGACACGGTTTTCAGAGGGTTATGGGCTGCGAACTAGATGGGGCTGTCATAAAACTCCAGTAAAAGGGGTCGGAAATAAAGGGCACTTCCAGCAATTTGTTTTAATGTGGGGGGGGGGTACCATTATTTTAGTTTCGCAAAAAAATAATCCCTCTATGGGGAAGTTGCGTAGGGGGTTAGTCACAGATATTGGATAAAGCAGACCAATTTGGGGATAAATGACCGCTTACGCCAAAATTAGTAGCATTTAGCGACAAAACATTGAAAAATGTGTAGCACATCGCTATGTTTTTATTACGAAAAGATTCCAAATTGGCTTATTTCGGACTCACTTTTCAAGCGCCTTGCGGTTCCTGTTGAAACTTGCTGACCTTTGGATGGGTCGAATAGGTCCTCAAGGGGGATGAATTATCACTTTGACGGCGCGTAGACTCAAACGATTTATTGCACTTTTGAGTAGCTTGGCGTTCGCGCTTGTCATAGCCCTTGCCGTTGTTTCTTTTGTTCCTCGTGCATTTGGATACATGCCCTTTGCTGTGCTCTCGGGCTCTATGGAACCCGATCTTCCCGTTGGCTCCATGGTGTTTGTCCGCCAGGTTGAGCCAACGGATATTACCGTGGGCGACAATGCGACCTTTTACCGATCGGACGGCGCCGTGGTGACGCACCAGGTGTACGAGATCGACCCTGCCGCGCAGATGATCGGCACGCAGGGAATTGCGAACAAAAATGCAGACGGAAGCACCATGCACGATGCCGAGCAGACGCCTTTTTCGAGTGTTATCGGCACTGTTTCTTTTTGTGTCCCTTACCTGGGCTTCGTTAACGCATATTGCACGACGATGCCCGGTTTGCTTGTTGTGGTGGCCGTTCTGGCGCTGCTGGCCGCGGCGTCGATTGTGCTCGATCGGATGGTTCCCGACGAGCCTGCGGGCAAGCATACCCGCGTGCATGCGAGGGAGCGGCGTTCATAGCGGCAGGGAAAAGCGTCGGCGGCGGTAGGGGCCGTTGCCGGGGAAAACGATTCTCGAAAGGAAGAGAACGATGGAAAACAAGAAGAAAAAGCGCTACGGCATCATTGCCGCCCTGCTGCTGTTGGTGCTGGCCGCCGGCGTTGGCACCTATGCATGGCTGACGGCGACCCAAACCAAGGTGAATGAGTTCACGGTTGGCAGCATCGACAAGCCTGAAGTGAAGCCCGACCCTGACCAGCCGAACAAGCCCGGCGACAAGCCCACGGACCCCTCGGTGGATGGTTATCTGTTCGAGACCAAATGGACCGATAAATCCAAGATGATTCCCGGCACCACCATCAATAAGAACCCCAACGTCGGCATCGGCAAGGATTCCGATAGCTCCTATGTGTTCATCTATGTGAAGAACGCAATTGTGAAGACAGACGCCGAAAACGCCCTTGCCAAGACCCCGTACTTCACCCTTAATTCCAACTGGAAACCGGTTGCTACTGACCAGGTGAAGACCAACGGTAGCGAAGGCCAGTACGTGAGCGGTCTGTTCATGTATACCGCTGATGGCACCAGCACTCCTGCAGAGCTTACTCCCGCTGATGGCAAGGCTGCTTACACCGGTGAGCTGTTCAGCACCGTGCATATCCCGGCTGGCATGAACAACGCGGATGTCGTTAAAGATAAAAAGCCCGCTATGACAGTCTCCTGCTACATCTTCGGCGCTGATCAGAAGGGCGACAAGGCCGATGCGGCCACCAACGCCCTTGAGCAGGCCAAGGAATGGGCTAAGACTCAGGCTCAGGCTTAATCCCTCCCCACCGAGATCCCGGCCCGCTCCCCATCCCCATTTTCGGGCCGGGATCTCGGCTCCCCTTTAATCGACGATTGGCGAACGTAATGCTCAACAATCTTTCCGACAATCAGAAACGCACCTTGGCGCTTGCCGCGATGGCGCTGTTGGCCTTGGCGTGCCTGTGCGGCACGCTGGCTTTTACCGTTGATATGGTTCCGGCGAACAACGTTCTATCGTTTGGCAGCGTGAAGGTACGAGTCTGCGAATACACCCTCAACGAGCAGGGCGAGGAGATTCCGTTTGAGCCCAACGAGCACGGGGACTATCCCGACACCAAGGCCGGGGGTTCTGACATCAGCCGCATTGTGCGCGTGGAGAACGTCGGCACGCAGCCTGAGTACGTTCGCGCGCGTCTGCACATGACGTCGGTGGCGCCCGACGGTTCGAGCGCGGATGCTTCGGGCAGCGTTGCGTTTCATGTGAACGCGGGCGAGGGGTCCCCGTGGATCGATGGCGGCGATGGGTGGTACTACTACCGTGGATTGGCCGGGCGTGGCGGCACGCTCGACCCCGGCGCCATGACGGAAAGCCTTATGGACTCACTGCGCCTTGTGGGCGACTACCACGATGCCGCGCGCGGCGGCTCATTCAGGCTCGATATCGATGTTCAGGCCGTGCAGGCCAAAAACCAGCAGACAAGCGATACCGCCCTCGACGTACTTGACGTTGTGGGTTGGCCGGAGGCGAACTAGCCTATGAAGAACAAGAATATGAACCGGGGTATGCTTAGCAGGCTGGTTGCCGTCGCAGCGATTGCCCTTTGCTGCGTTATGGCGCTGCCAACGGTGGTGCATGCCGAGGACGTGCCCGAGAACACAAACGAATTCCACATCAAAAACGAGGCTGACTTTTTGTCGTGTGTGGCGCTGTCGCGCGAGCGCGATACGTCCGGCTGGCACGTTTATCTCGATAACGACATTGAGCTCGACAGCGACGACATGAAAGCCATCGTTGCAAACACCGTTAAGCATCTGTCGTTTGGCAACAAGGAGCATCCGTTTAAGGGCGTGTTCGATGGTCAAAACCACACCGTTGAGGGCCTGAACTACGATAAAGACGCTTTTGACCCCGAGCGCGATACGGGATTTTTTGCCGAGACCAACGGTGCCACCATCAAAAACTTCCTGGTCAAGGACGCCAACGTGTGGGCGGACTTCCGCGGTGGCATTATCGTGGGCAAGGCCGTCAATACGCGCTTCGAAAACGTTATGGTCATGGAGAGCACGCTGCACGTGACCTGCGCCAACAATGCCCTCAACCTCATTACCAACGCAGGCTTTGAGGGCGGTCTCATCGCCGGCGAGCTCGACGGCTGCATCCTCTACAACTGCGAGGTCCGTGGCGGCCGTGCCGTCAACAATACGACCTCGGGCGTGCAGGCGCTCGGCGGTGAGGGTCTGTATATGGCGGCGTTTGCCGGCTACGTTAAGAACTCGACTATCGAGTACTGCCGCGTGACGCCGACGCGCAAAGACGACGGCTCGATTGCCGAGAAGGGCATGACCGACGTCACCAATAAGTACGACGTGGCCATTGGCGCCCTGGGCGGCAACAACGTGTACGCCTCGGGTTTTGTGGGCTGTATGGCGGGTGACGCCAAGATTATCGACTGCTTCTCGACGGCGCAGTGCTACAGCTATGCCGCGTCGTACGTGGGCGTCGTCGCCGTGACGCGCGCATGGACGGGTGGCCTGGCGGGCCGTATTTTGACCGCCGAGGGCAACGAGCTCGTCCGCAGCCATTTTGCGGGCGACTTGAGCTCGCGCCAGTACAACCCCATCGCCGTGATCCCCATCATTCAAAACGATGTGAACCTGGGCGGTATTGGCGCGCGCGCCAACAAGGATGATGCCAAAGTTACCGAGTGCTACTTTAAGCCAAGCGTGAGCCTTACTGGCAACAGCCAGGGCAACCCTGCCAAAAAGAAAATCCCCTCGTTTGGCGGCGACGGTACCACTAAGGGCGACGGCTATGGCCCGTGGGACGACGAGCGCTATACCACGCGTGAGCTGTGGGAAGAGCATGACTATGATTTCTGTGCCGGTACTAAACGCTCGACTGCTAACGATGAGGCCCTGGGTGGCACGCACGCCAATGAGTGGGCGATGGATTACAAACTGAATATTCCCGTGCATGGCCAGAGCGTTAAGGCAACGACCGATTTTCCCGGCGCGGGCACCGCGACCATCGAGGCAACCAAGCTTGGTATTGATCAGGCGACCTCGGACCCCTACACCTTTGCCGTGAGCGCTGTGCTGGCGGGAACGGCTCAGGGCTTGGCCCAGGGCGATACGTCGGTAACGTTTGAGCAAGAGACCTCCGCAAAGCCTGAAGGCCTGACCGAGGCAAACGAGGGATACCGCTTTACGGGCTGGTTCCGCGAGCCCGGGGTCAACGTGAACCACATCGAGGCCGATAACACCTGGTTTGACGGCAAGACCGATGCCGATGCCGTGACTGCCGGCAAACAGGTCAAGAAGAGTGAGGCGCACGAGCATACGTCGACCTATACCGCCGATAATGCCAAGGGGGTCGACGGTTTTAAGGGCAATGACCTGTTTATCGCTTCGTACGAGGCACAGGTGCTGTTCTATAACGTCAAGGGCGAGACGCTCGCGTGGCAGAGCGGCGAGGAGCACGACAAGTCGACGGACTGGTACCGCTATGGCGTCGGTTTAACGCCGGCTGCCCCTGCGGACCGCGGCACTCTTTCTGCCAGCGCCACCTTTATCGGTTGGACGACGCAGCCGAGTGGCGAGGCCGGGATGCATGGCGGTTACGCGGCCATCACCTCGCCTAAGCTTGCCGAGCTAAAAAACGCCGGTGCGTTCTATCCTGCCGGCACCGAGATCACTGTGCTTGGTCCTACCGATTTTTATCCGGTGTACACCGACTATGTGTCGAACATCATGACGGTGTTTGAGGGCAATGAGCAGGATGCAACCGACGATCAGACTCGGCGCGACGGTGTGGGCAAAACTGACGTTAAGGTTGAGACTGCAGAAGATGGCACAAGCGCGTATACCGTACAGGTGCTCGACGTATCCGGTAAAGCTATATCCGAGGAGGGCCAGCTGCCCGACGGCTATCGTTTCCTGGGTTGGTATGAAAACAAGGGAACTGAGGATGCCCCGCTCGAGGTGCGCGTAAGCCGCGACCCCAGCTATACGCTCCCCGCCGATGTCGATTTAACCGCGCCGCATACCTACATCGCCCGCTTTGAGTACCGAGTGGATTATTACGTTCGGGCTTATACCAACCATGAGTTTACGGACAGCAAGCTACTTTGTTCCGTTTGGAATCGCTATCAAACGCCCTTTGAGGAAAACGTCGGTAGTACCTTCGTGCGTGAAAACGTCGTCCACTGGGGCCCGGAGCATGTTGACCACGGTATAAAGGATAGTTATGAAACGTGTGACACGCGCTTCACGAAGGAAACCCTTGTCGTGAGTCCCCTTAACGCGTACTCGCACAACGTTAAAAACGATACGGGAGCCGATACTCTAAAAAACCTCTATGCCGATACCGATTTTCCAGGCGCTGCAACGCTAAGCGATACTTGGACTTCGGCTTCGCTGAACGTAACGGTCAAACCGGTGAATGATCGCTATCGCCTGAATTTCTGGACGCTTGAGCGCGATGGTGAATATTGGACATATGTGAAAAATCCCATCGAGAGCATGGTGCGTACAGATAAGAAGTACTACGTTCGCGCGATGATTACCACGGACGTTAATTTCTACAACAAGGGCGATAATGTCGTGAGGACTGCCACGCGGCGCTATGAGAGTAACTTGCTGCAGACCAAGGTGAACGGGGCGGATCCGACGTTCACGTATTACTACCCGCATGTTAATAAGTCGGTTAAAGTGGCCGAAAAGCCAGAAGATGGTGAGAAGGGATCGTATGAGAGCCCCCTGACCCTCGAAGCTTCCCCGACCGATGCCGACATGGCCGTGCCGGGCTATAAGTTCCTGGGCTGGATTTCGACCGCCGAGGTTCAGAAGGATTCTGACGTCTGGAAGTATATCTACGACGTCGCCGGCGACTCCTATGTGACGAGTGATCCGGATAAGGCAGAGCCGTATCTGGCGACCGACGAGTCCAAGGTCACCCAGTGGCAGGATGCCTATCCCGTCTACGCAAAGTACGACGTCAGCTACACCACCAACCTGCATCGCGCAGGTTTTGAGGGTACGGACAAGGTCAATGTGCCTAGCTACAACATCGCTCCCGTTATCAACGCGGACACCAATCCTGCTACGGCAACGGTGACCCCTGACGTTACGACGCCGGTTTATAAAGCAGGCGGTGAGCTGTATAAGTTGCAGAAGGTTGAGATCGAGCTTCCGAACGGCGAGATCAAGACGCTTCCCTACGATGTGGAGCATGGTACTTGCTCTTATCCGGTGGAACCTGGCGGAGCCTATACATTCGTGGCGTACTATTCGCCGTTGGCGGTTGTGTACCACCTCAATGCCACGGATGTGGACGGCAAAGTTGCTCAGCAAGACGATATGCTCGGCAACCTTAATGGCGGCATCCCGAAGCCTACTTATGACGTCAGCACTATCGATGCGGATACAGGCAAGTTCAACGTCTTCGTGGGCTGGACGGAAGCCGAGCCGGCACCTGGCAAGGGCTATGTCGCTTGGTCAGAGGGCATCCGTATGGTGAGTGCTTCTACCGTGGTCAAGGCCCCCATGGAGCTGTACCCGGTCTACCGTCCCAGCCTGGTTACCGTTCAATCGAACATTGACTCTAAACTTGCGAATCCCGATCTTGTCCGTAGCCTCGGCCGCACTGATTCCGGCGACCAGATTTCTCTTGAGGTCAAGGCCGCCGAGGAGGTTGAGGGCACTGACGGCACCAAGTACGACTTTGTCGGCTGGTCGCGCGATTATGTCAATGACGGGCAGTACACCCTGATGACTGACGATGAGAAGTATCCCCTCGAGGGCAGCGAGCCCTTTGAGAGCGTGACCTACACTGCGGTGTACAAGAAGACGCCGCTTAAAGTGCGCTATCACGACACCGAAGGCAACGTCATCTACACCGCTACGGTAGACCCGAACGATACGAGTGTTCTGCGTGGCCAGGATGGCAATGCCGGCTTTGTTCAGACAGTTAAGGTGCCCAAGATGGACGAGAACGGCAACCCGGTCTATGACGACAAGGGTGAACCCGTCATGGAGCCAAAGGAAGTGGCCTACGATCCCGAAGCCTACTCCGCAATCGTCGCATTCCTGGGCGAGCGAGCGGATAGCAGCTTGAAGGAGTTGTTCTTGGAGTGGCAGTGGGTTAATGGCGACAAAGCTGTGGCGTGGAGCGACTTCAAGGGTAAACCGGTTACAGCCAACATGGATTTGTATCCGGTGACGTATAAGGTCGTCGCTAACGACACATCGGACGATGCGAGCCCTAAGAATGTGACCGGGCAGCTCAAGTGGTTGCTTGATCCCAATGCCGCGAACACGATAGATGACAAGAGCGATAAGGCGCCGTTCAAGGCTTGCTTTGCAAAGCCCTTCATGGGCACGCAACTGACGGTGCACGTTGACCGCGTGGGCTATGGTCTTCCTGGCCAGACTCCTGCGCCTGTCAACGGGAAGTATGTCTCGCTTTACAGTTCGGGTTCAGGCGAGGGCTCGTTTGAGCTGACGAATCGTTTGGACTACAAGCTCACGGGCGACGGCACTCAGAGCGATGGCAATGCGGTGTTCGATTTCGCCGCTACGCATACGCTCAAGATCGTCAAGCAAACCCAGGATAGCTGGGCGAAGGGCAAGACGTTCCGCTTCAAGGTTTCCCGGGCCGGCATGGACGGCAACGCCTTGGAGGAGCGCACGGTTGAGGTAACGGTGTCATCGGATGCGCAGCTGAAGGACGGTTCCGCCTGGTACTCCGGCGCTATCGAGCTTGCGGTCCCGGCGGGTATCTACACCGTCGAGGAGGACTCAGCGTGGGCATGGCGCTACAGCAACCAAATCGGCGTCCCTGGCAAGCAGCCGGGCGATAAGGCGCAGGCGACTATCTCCGCTGCATCGAGCGCGAACGATGCCACGTTCACCTGCACGAACACGCGTGTGAACGACAAATGGATCGACGGCAGCAATCGTGCCCATAACGTTTGGAGCAACGGCAACGTAGCAAAGAAGGAGGATTAGCATGTCCAAGCGCAAGCGCATCATCGCCTTGCTGGTGGGGGTTATCCTCCTGGCCGGTACGGCAGGCACGTTGGCCTGGCTTTCGGTTACGGGCGTGCTGGTCAACCAGTTCGGCATCGGGTCGGTGACGCCATCGGTTCAGGAAACGCTCAACGGCAAAGTGAAAAGCGATGTCAAGGCGAAGAACACGGGTACCGCGCCCGCCTATATTCGTGTTGCAGTGGATATCTACTGGCAGGACCAGGATGGCGCACGCCTGTGGGATGAGCCGAAGGAGGAGCCGAAGGGTGAGGCGGATTACGAGATTGCGTGGAGCGTGGCTGATGCCTCGGGCGCGAACTCGGCTTATAACTGGGTTAAGGCGAGCGACGGGTTCTATTACTGGACGTCGCCCGTCGCTCCCGGCGCGGAAACCGGCGTGCTCATTAATAGGGTTACCGAGCTCAAGGCAACCGAAGGTCGCAATCTTGTCGTGGATATCTCCACTCAGGCGGTCCAGGCGACGCCCGATGAGGCCGTGCACGACGCATGGGGTTGCTCGGTCGAGAATGACGTGCTGGTGCCGCCGCATGGAGGTGCGTAAGTATGGCGTTCCCGATTCGTAAAGGTGTTGCGCGCTCCTTGCGTTGCATGGTCGCGGCCATTTTCTGCGTGGTCGCGCTCGCTGTTCCCGCCCGTGCGTTTGCCGATACTCCCGCGATTGCCTATGACGGAAATGCGCGTCAGCTGACGGTCTCGGGGGCGACGGACTCCTCGGGGGAGCCCGATCTGTTTTTGGCCTTTAAAGATCTGATGCCTGGCGATGTGCGTGATCAGCAGATAGAGATTCGTGCCACGGGCGTAAAGTCCCAGGTGCGCGTGTTTGTGCGTGCCGTTGTCGATCACGAGACGGCACGCCTGCTGTCGCCCATTACCCTAACGGCGTCGGCGGGCGATGGCTCTGCAGGTTGGCTCCAGACAGGAACACCGGGCAGCGCGTTCGCTTATCCCACGCAAATCGCCACGTTTACGAGCGATGGCAGCACGGTGCTTAATTTGCAGCTAAACGTTCCGACATCGGTGGGCAACGAGGTTGCCGACGCAAACAAGACCATTCGCTGGGAGATTACCGCCGAGGACGATGGCGAGAAGATTCCCGTGCAGTCTGCTGACAGCAAGAAGCCCGGCTTGCTTGGTCTGGCGGCAACGGGCGACAACACGCTCACGTTGCTTTTGGTGTTGCTGACACTTGCAATCATCGCATTTATAGCCGCACTTCTTTTGTCCCGGAGGGATAAGCGCTAGGTTCATCTTCTAAACGCAACGCCCTCCCGGGCGGCGGGCACGAAGTTCCCTGCTCTACAGTCCTGCGCAAGACGAAGGCCACATTAAGTGGCCTTCTTTGCGTGCGGAACTCGCGATGAACTTCGAGCCCGCCGCTCGGGAGGGCGCCCCTTTATTGACGGAAGGCCTAATAAGCGGATATTCCATGCCCGGATGTATTCAGAGCGGGACGGGCTTTCCGGATGGGCGGTGTTTCGGAAAGTGTGTCCCAGAATCGGCGCTCAGAGTGGTCCCCACTTTCCGGTTGATGTCTTGTCCGGAAACTATGTCCCGGAATTAAGGCTTGGAATGGGATGCACTTTCCGGTTGAGAGCCTTAGCGGAAAGTGCGACCCGGAATTTACTCTTGAAGTGGGATGCGCTTTCCCAACAGGCCCTCAAGCGGAAACTGCGTCCCATTCCGAAGGCAGATTCCGGGACACACTTTCCGAATACAAAGAAGGCCACTTAATGTGGCCTTCAACTTATATATGTTCAGCGGATACCCCCATGACAAGCCGTGCTCCAACAACAAGGCGTCTGTCCGGGCGGAGGCATATAAGGTTCATCGCGAGTTCCGCACGCAAAGGAGGCCACTTAATGTGGCCTCCGTCTTGCGCAGGACTGTCCGAGCAGGGAACCTTATATGCCTCCGCCCGGACAGACGTTTCAGTTGTGGCTCAGCAGCTAGTCGCTATTTGATCTTGGTTGTACCCGGCGCCAGGTTGGGGTCGGTCTCGTTGGCCTCGGTCTGGAAGTGCTCGGTGTAGACGTTCTTGCCGTCGCGGAACATTTCGTAGTACTGCATCTTGGCGTAATCCTCACGCGCCTTGGTGGCGGCTGCGGCTGCGGCGTCGTCACCGGTGACGTTGGAGGAGAGCGCCCAGCGCAGGCTGGCGTCCTCGTAGCCCACGGAGTTGATGACGGGCAGCGACTCGCGCAGCGTCATGTGCGCTTTCTGGTAGTCGGTCAGCGGTGCGCCGATCAGTTGCATCAGCTGGGTGGACAGGTAGTTGGTGGACAGGTCGTCGACCTCGCTCGTCTGGTCACAACCGGCAACGTCGTAGTTAGCCCAAATGATGTAGTCGGTCTGCCACAAGCGCTCCTGGTGGGTGGCGTCGTCCTCGCCGGTAAACCACTTATCGTTGAACTTGGACGGGAAGAACGGCTGGTGGTCGCCCCAGAACACCACGACCACCTTGCGGTCGAGCTTGCTCAGGGCGTTGAGGAAGTAACGCAGCGCTTGGTCGGACTGCTCGATGCACGAGACATACTCGTCAACATCGGAGAGCGTGCCGTCCTCGACGGTCTTAGCGTCCAGGTCGGTCGTGTCGATGTTCAGGTGCATCTGCTTGTCGACCGGCAGCAGACCCTTGTCGTAGCCCGAGTGGTTCTGCATGGTCACATCGAAGATAAACTGCGGATCGGCGTTCTGGTCGAGCAGCTCAAGAATCTTGTCGTAGGTTGCCTGGTCGGTCACCATGCCGCGCAGGGTATCGGCGCCTTGGAAATCGTTGATGGACAGGAACTGGTCAAAGCCAAAGTCCTTGTAGACGTTCTCGCGGTTCCAGTTGGTCGCGTGGTTGGGGTGCATGGCCGTGGTGGAATAGCCGAGCGATTTGAACTGCTCTGCCAGATTCCCGGTCGTTTCCATGTTGTAGATGGTGTAGGGGTACACGCCCGAGCCCAGGTTGGCCATGGAGTTGCCGGTCATAAACTCAAACTCGGTATTGGCCGTGCCGCCGCCGTAGGCGCTCACGTAGAGCTTTCCGCGGCTGAGGCAGTTGGACAGGTTCTTAAAGTACTGCGGACCTTCGTAGCCGGCGCGCATGTTCTGGTAGATCGACAAATCCGAGAACGTCTCGTTCATGATAGCGATGACCGTGGGCTTCTCGCTGTCGAACTGCTCCTTTGCGGCGGCGCGCTCGTCGCTCTTGGCCGCGTCGGATTTGTCGTAGGCCTTGGCGTACTTTTTGAGCGTGGCCTTGGCGTCATCGACAGAATAGTCGGCGGGTTTGGGCGGCTTGATGGACTGTGCCGCGCTAATAAAGGCAGGCAGATAGCCCTCGCGCCAGTAGCTCTCGAGCGGACGCCAGGTGTAGACGGTGATGCCGAGGGTGTTGTAGTAGTCGATGAGCGTGACATGCGCGGTCACGCCGCCCAGGCACAGCACCGCCACGAGCAGGTTGATGAGCAGCATGCGCTTGGCGTTGGCGGCACCCTTTTGACGGTGCGGTGCCACCAGGCCGGCGTACTCGCATAGCAGCATGGCGATGGCGGTAAAGCCCATGGACAGCACGCAGAACAGCGAGATGGAGAAGGTGTAGCCGTTGCCGGCGACTGCGGCGGCGGTGGAGATGGCCGAAAGGTCGCCCGGCTGGATGGGCATGGATTTAAACGTGATGACAAAGAACTCGGCAATGCCCAGGACAAAGAGGGCAAAGGCCAGGACCGCGGGAGCCGCGCCGTGGCGCTGGAACAGGAAGAACAGGCCGACCATGAGCGTGGTGATGATAGCCCACTCGAGCAGGATGCACAGGGGGTAGACCCAGGTAAAGTCGTGGTTGGACGAGACCTCCATGCCCAGCAGCGCAAAGACGCCGGCGAGCAGCAGGCACAGGACGGCGGCGACGAGCGGTTTGCCCACAAAGGCGCCGCGCAGACGGGCGAGCTTGCCGGTGGGAGCGGGGGCGTCGGGCGCGGCAAACGCAAAGACGCGCGGGGCGATACGGTCGCGGGCGATGCTGGCCCAAGCGCAGCCGGTGAGGATGGCATTGGTCAGGATGAGCATCACAAAGGCGAGCGGCTCGTTTTGGGCGACGAGGCCAATGGCGCCCCAAATGGTCAAAAAGAGCTGGAACAGGCCGAAGGCGACGCTCCACCCAAGAGCGCTTTTGGCAACGGTGCCCGACTGAGCGCGAATGGCCTTGGCCTCGCGCAAGACAAGGTAGACGGTCGCCGCAAGACCGACGAGCGAGATGGCGGCAGCGAACATGCTGAGACTCCTCACAAACTAAAACCTACGAAAGCGGGGGTTTACCCGATTGTTACCAAGATATACGCTGCATTTGGTGACTGCGCACAACAACCAGCCATAATAACGCGCGTGCGTGGTGGTGTTGCGCAATGTAGCGGCGACCTGCGCGATAATGGACGGGAATTACACGGAAACGTAAAGGCTTCTTAAAGAAATGGCGAGGGTAGGGCGATGAGCGAGCAGGTTTGCAAGGCGGACATGGGCAGCGACGGAGCTGCGGTCGTGGATACATACGGCTATCCGGTCGAGACTACGGGCAACGCGGTACTGGACATCTTGGAGCATCGCTCGTCTACGCGTGCCTTCGCGCGTGATGACGATGACCGTCCCGTGGCGGTGACCGACGAACAGCGGGCGGCGATTCTGCATGCGGCGAGCCGTGCGCCGTCGGCAGGCGCCATGATGATGTATTCCATCGTGAGCATTCGTGAGCAGGCCACATTGGACCGCCTGGCCGACCTGTGCGATCATCAGCCCATGATCGCCAAGGCGCCCTGGGCACTCATATTTGTAGTCGACTATGCCAAGTGGATCGATCTGTTTGAGCACGTGGGTTGCTTTGAGCCCGAGTTTGTCGAGCGCACGGGCAAGTCGCCCCGTCGTGCGCCGGGCCTGGGCGACTTTGCCATCGCGGCACAGGATGCCATGATCGCCGCTCAAAACGCCGTGGTTGCCGCCGAGGCCCTGGGGCTGGGGAGCTGCTATATCGGCGATGTCGTCGAGAACGCCGAGGAAGTCGCCGCGCTGCTGGACTTGCCTCCCTATACCATGCCGCTGTCGATGCTCATCATCGGCACGCCCCGCAAGGAGCGCCCGGCGATCGCGCATCCCGTGGTGAACCTGGTGCATGAGGAGCGTTATTGTCGCGCCGACGCCGCGACCTTGGATGCGCAGGTGGCCGAGATGGACGCGATGTTTCGCCCGCACGCCCGCGAGGTGGGCGAGCGCGTCGTCGATATCTACACCCGTAAGCACACGAGTCCCTTTATGGCCGAGATGAGCCGCTCTATGGAGTGGTGGTTCAAAAACTGGCTCGGAAAATGACGAATGTGACAAAGGGGGTATCCCTTTGTCACATTCCATATCGCCGCGGTGGCCTAAAGGCCGCATAAATGTTTATCTAGCTGGGAAAACGGTGCCATTAAAATATGGGCTGATTACATATAATCCCGTCGAACGGTAAAATTGGGAGGAAACCGGCTTATGGAACAAAAGGCAAAGGAAGTAGCCTCGCACGCTGCGATTCCTGTGAGCATCTCGGCGATGCTCGTCACGCTGGGCGTGGTGTATGGCGATATCGGCACCAGCCCCATGTATGTAACCAAGGCGCTCGTTGCCGGCAACGGCGGCATCGGAAGCGTCACGCAGGAGTTCGTGCTCGGCGCGCTCTCCCTTGTCGTGTGGACGGTCACGCTGCTGACGACCGTCAAGTACGTGCTGATCTCGCTGCGCGCCGACAACCACGGCGAGGGCGGCATCTTTGCCCTGTACAGCCTGGTCAAGCGCTGCGGCAAGTGGCTCATCATCCCCGCCATGCTGGGCGGCGCGGCGCTCCTCGCCGACGGCATCCTGACGCCTGCCGTTACCGTCACCACGGCCATCGAGGGCCTGCGCACCATCCCGGCGGTCCATGCCGTGCTCGGTGACGACCAGGGTCGTGTCGTCGCCATCACGCTTGCCATCATCATCGCGCTCTTCTTGGTGCAGCGCATCGGCACGGCCAAGATCGGTCACGCCTTCGGCCCCATCATGACGCTGTGGTTTTTGTTCCTGGGCGGCACGGGCCTGTTCTTTGTCTGCCAGTATCCCGCGGTGCTGCTGTGCCTCAACCCGTTGCGTGGCATCGCTTTTCTGCTGAGCCCCAACAACCATGCGGGCATCATGATTTTGGGCAGCTGCTTCCTCGCTACCACCGGTGCCGAGGCGCTCTATTCCGACATGGGCCATGTGGGCCGCGGCAACATCTATGCCACCTGGCCGTTCGTTAAGTGCTGCCTGCTGCTGTCCTACATGGGCCAGGGCGCGTGGCTTATCAACAACGCCGGCAACCCGGAGCTCATGGGTATCGCCGACCTCAACCCCTTCTACCAGATGCTCGCCCCGGGTCTGCGCCCCTTTGCCGTCGGCCTTTCCACCGTCGCGGCCATCATCGCCTCGCAGGCGCTCATCACCGGCGCATTCTCGCTGGTGTCCGAGGCCAGCCGCCTGGACCTCATGCCGCATATGCAGGTCTTCTATCCTGCCGAGACCAAGGGCCAGCTCTACATCCCCATGGTCAACAACGTCATGCTCGTGGGCTGCGTCGTCGTGGTGCTGCTGTTCCAGAACTCGGCGCACATGGAGGCCGCGTACGGCCTGGCCATTACCCTGACCATGATGTGCACGACAATGCTGCTCTTCTTCTATCTGCACGTGGAGCGCAATCTCAAGGTCGCGCCGTGGATCTTTGCCGCCTTCTTCCTTTTGCTCGAGGGCTTCTTCTTTGTGAGCTCGCTCACCAAGTTCTTCCACGGTGGCTACTTCACCATTCTCATGGCTGCACTCATCATGGGCATCATGGTGTGCTGGTACAACGGCACGGCTGTTGAGCAGCGCCAGTTTACGCTGCTGCCGCTGCGCAGCTACCTGCCGCAGCTCAAGCGCCTGCGCGATGACGATCGCTACGAGCTCATGAGCGACAATATCGTGTACCTGACCAAGGACACCAACACCGACTATATCGACCGCGATATCGTCTACTCCATCCTGGATAAGCACCCCAAGCGCGCTCGCGCCTGGTGGTTCGTGAATGTCGAGACCATGGACGAGCCGCATACCTTTGCCTACTCGGTCGAGACGTTCGGCACCGACTACGTGTTCCGCGTGCATCTGTACCTGGGCTACAAGATCAACCAGCGCGTCAATGCCTACCTGCGCCAGGTTGTTCAGGACCTGGCTGCCAGCGGCGAGCTGCCGGCGCAGACGCACGACTACTCGGTCTACAAGGACCCGGGCAACATCGGTACGTTCAAGTTCGTCATGATCCGCAAGCTGCTGGCACCCGAAAGCGACGTGGAGCCGAGCGAGCGTACGGCCATCACGCTCAAGTACATCATCCGCCGTGCCGCCGGCACGCCTGCGCGCTGGTACGGCCTGGAGAACTCCAACGTGAGCTTTGAGTACGTGCCGCTGTTCACCAAGTTTAAGGCCGTGAGCAAGATGCAGCGTCTGGCTCCCGACGAGCGCCCGTAGTCGACGTCTGCTGTTTGTCTAACGACCGCAGGCTGCAAAGGCTATACACTTGGAACCACCACAAGGAGGCAACCACCGCAAAGGTGCCAGTCCCCTTTGTGGTGGTTTTTGTTTTTGAGAGAGGGGCGGGGCGCTGATGGACGTCCGTGCGGACGGCGATATTGCCGAGAACTTTTGGTGGCGGCGTACAACGCTGACGCGTCGCAGCCCTCTGTATGACGCCTGCGTATCGGCGGGGCTGCTAGCTGCGGCGACGATTGTGGGCGCGCTGCTCGACCATCCGGGGCTCGCGCCGAGCATCATGATCGTCTATGTGTTCGCTGTGCAGCTGTGCGCCTTCTTTACCTGGAGCCGCCTGTACTGCCTGCTGAGCTCTGCCGCCGCCGTGGCGCTCTACAACTTCTTGTTTGTCGACCCGCGCTACGCGCTGTCGTTTATCGACCGCGCTTATCCCGGCATGTTCTTCATTATGTTTGCGGTCTCGCTCGTGTCGAGCTCGATTGCGCTGGCCCTGCGCCGCGCCTTGGCGCAGGCTGCCGCCAGCGACCGTCGCACGCAGATGGTGCTCGAGACCAACCGCATGCTGCAGCGGTGCGGCGATCAGCAACAGATTGTTCATGCTATGGCAACGCAGCTGGCGCGTCTTTCGGACTGTCCGGTCGTGTGGTATAGCGCCGATGCCGATAACGATGACCTGCTGCCGCGCACAACGTACACGGCCGTGGGCGATGCCGCGCCGGTGCACCAGCTGGCGCCGCAGATGCCGCCGCGGCTCTCGGCGTCCGCCTATGTGGGAACGCCGCTCGATGCCACCTATGGCGCTTCGGCGTTCTATGGCATATACCTGACTGTGCGCTCGGGTGACACCATGGTGCGCGCGGGCGATCCCGCCTCGGTGGTGGGGGTGCTCGCCATTGTCGCCGAGCCCGATGCGCTGACGCCCGAGGAGCGGACGCTTGCCGATGCCATCGCGAGCGAAGGCGAGCTGGCGCTCGATCGCGCCCGCGCCATGGAGGCCCGTGAGGAAGCGGCGGTGCTCGCTAAAAACGAGCAGCTGCGCGCCAATTTGTTGCGCTCCATCTCGCACGATTTGCGCACGCCGCTTACCAGCATTTCGGGTAATGCCGACGTGCTGCTCGACCAGGGCTCGACCGGCACGGCCGTGCTTGACGACCAGACACGCCGCGGTATGCTCCTATCCATTCGCTCGGACGCGCAATGGCTCAATGCTACCGTCGAGAATCTGCTCGCCATCACCAAGCTCGAGGGCGGCGGCATGTATCTGTCGACCACACTCGAGCTCATGGACGATATCGTCGAGGAGGCATTGCGCCACGTAAACCCGGCCGTGCGCGAGCACGACCTTAAGGTGGTGGCGTGCGATGAGCCGGCGCTTGTCAACGTCGACGCGCGTCTGATGGTGCAGCTGGTGGTCAATCTGGTGAACAACGCCATCACCTATACGCCTGCGGGTTCGCATATCGTAATCTCGATTGGCGTCCATGATGGATGTGTGGCGTGCTCGGTGGCCGATGACGGCCCGGGCATTGCGCCCGAGGACCGCGAGCGCATCTTTGAGTCGTTCTACACCGCCAACCATGGTCTGGCCGATAGCCAGCGCAGCGTGGGTCTGGGGCTTTCGCTTTGCCGCTCCATTGCGCTGGCACATGGCGGTAGCATAGGGGTTGCCGCGGCGGCCCCGCACGGCTCGGTCTTTACGATTGAGCTTCCCGCCGCCGACGTTTCGTTTGATAAGGAGTAGCGCTGTGCCGAACTCTGCCGTGAAACCGCTCATCTTGGTCGTTGAGGACGATCCCGCCGTCCGCAACCTTATCGTCGCCGCGCTCGAGGCGCACGGTTTGCGCCATATGGCTGTGGAGACCGCCCACGCCGCCATCGCCGCCGCTTCGTCGCAGGCGCCGAGCATTGTGCTGCTCGATCTGGGCCTGCCCGATATGGACGGCGTCAAGGTGGTGGAGTCGGTGCGCGCGTGGTCGGGCATGCCGATCATCGTGGTTTCGGCGCGCAGCGAGGACGCGGACAAGATCCGAGCGCTCGATGCCGGCGCCGATGACTACCTGACTAAGCCGTTTTCGGTCGAGGAGCTGCTCGCGCGCATTCGCACCACGCTCAGGCGCCTTTCGTATGCGCAGGCGGGCGGTGTTGTCTCCGAGGGCTCGTTCGATACCGGCGAGTTGCATATCGATTTTGATGCCGGCATCGCCACGATGGATGGCGAGGAACTGCATCTGACGCCGATCGAGTACAAGCTCTTGTGCCTGCTGGCACACAACGCCGACAAGGTGCTGACGCACCAGTTTATCTTGCACGAGATCTGGGGTACGGCGACCAAGAGCGACCTGGCGAGCCTGCGCGTCTTTATGGGCACGTTGCGTAAGAAGATCGAGTCCGACCCCGCGCATCCGCGTTACATCCAAACCCATGTAGGCATTGGCTACCGCCTAGTCACCCAAGGCTAGATCGCCAACCACCATCCCAATATGAGTTGCGGTGAAATACGGTCTAAATTTGCCTAATTCCAGGCAAAACAGTCCGTATTCCACCGCAACTTTGTTATCTGCCCTTAGGCTTGCTGGCGTAGAACTTCTTCTTTTTGGGCTTGCCGGCGGGGGAGGGTTTGCCGGCAAAGTTGGACTTGCCGTTGCCGGCCTGCGCGTGCGCGGGTACTGCCGCACGGGGCTTGCGGGCCTCGGGGTTGCGCAGCTCCTCGGTTCGCTCGGCAATTTCCTCGGCGCTAAAGCCGACCTCGGCCATGGCGTCCTCGATGGGCAGGCGGCGCACGATATAGCAATGGTGCACCTTCTGGTTGCGTGCGAAGTCCTCGGGGATGGTCTGCGCCGTTATGTCCTGTAGCACCACGCCCGCGCGTGCGAGCTTGCGTGTCTCGGGGCGGAAGCCTCGCAGGTTGCAGCTAAAGATGGCATGGCCGCCCTGTGCGAGCAGGCGCGATACGCCGGCCAACAGCTCAACATGGTCGCGCTGGACATCCCAGGTGCGGCGGCCCATCTTGGACGAGTTCGAGAACGTGGGCGGGTCGACAAAAATCAGGTCCCAGCGGTTGCGCGTCTGGCGCTGGTCGCGAATCCAGGCGAGCACGTCGTCGCGCACAAAGTGATGCTGCGGACCCACAAAGCCGTTCTGGCGCATGTTGCGCTCGGCCCAGTCCAGATAGGTGTTGGAGAGGTCGACCGTCACGGTCTCCTCGACGCCGCCATCGGCCGCGTAGCAGGTGGCGGTGCCGGTGTAGGCAAACAGGTTGAGGAAGCGACGCGCCTGCTTGGCGTGCTCGCGCACCAGGTTGCGGGTGACGCGGTGGTCCAAGAAAATGCCCACGTCCAGGTAGTCGTCAAAGTTGACGGCAAAGGTAAGGCCGCCCTCTTCGATGAGTGGGAGGCGACGGCGTGCGATATTGGCGCGCTCGCCCGATCCGCCCTTGCCGGCGCCCTGCTTGCCGTACTGCGAGCCGCCACGCGAACGCATGCGGGCCTTGGCGTGCACATGCTCGGCGGGAACATCTAGGATACGCGGTGCGATGGCCAGAATGTCGAGCATACGGGCCTGGGCCAGTGCGGGGTCGATGGTCTTAGGCGCGGCGTATTCGGCGATGACGAGCCATCGGCCCGGCGTCTGCGGGCAACCCTCGTACAGGTCGATGGCGGCGGAGTAGTCGGGCAGGTCGGCATCGTAGACGCGGTAGCAGCTCACGCCCTCGCGCTTGGCCCACTTGCGACGCAGGCGAGCGTTCTTGCGCAGGCGGTTGGCGAACTGCTCGGACTCGGGGATGAGCACGGGCAGCGGCTTGCCGTCACCCAGGTCGAGCGTGGCGGCGGGTTCGGACATGGGGGTGTTGGCGGCTTCGTCTTCGGCATCTGCGGTCTTGTCCTCGGCATCCGTGCTGGTCGCAGCTTCAAATGCCGCGGCAGCGTGGTCAAGCGAGGGCCAAACCTCAATAGTCGCCTCTTCGTTGTTGGGCATGACGGCGATGGAGCGCGCGGGCTCGGCATGGAGCGCGCGGGCCATAAGGCCGTCGCGAGTGAGCGCGGCGACCGGTGCGGTAGCGAGCTCGGGCGCGCGGCGCAGCTCGCCGACCAGCGTCATGGCGTCGTGCATGAGCGAAAGCGGCGTCTCGGTGGTGTCTGCGACCACGGCAACGCCGGCGACAGCACCCGCATGGTCCAGCACGGTGGCGGGCTTAGCGGCGCAAAAATCGACAAAGCGCTTGTAGCCGGCGCACTTGACCATGCGCTCGGCGGTCTTGCGGGCGGCGGGGTCGATGTCCACGGCCACGATGCGCGCCTGGCGCTCGCGCGCTGCCGCCTCGCGCTCGCGTGCCTCGGCGAGCAGCTGCTCCCACAGGGCGGCGTCGTGCAGCTGCCAGCCCTCAAAGCCCCAGTGCTCGCGGGCGGCGCCCGGAGCGCGGTCGGTTAGAATGTTCACGGCCTCCAGCAGCAGGCCGCCGCCGGCGCACGAGGCATCGATCAGCGTGGGAAGGGCTTCGTTCTCGTAATCGTCGGCCGTCAGCTCGCGCTCGCATAGTGCGGTCCAGCCGACCTGCGCCAGCACCAGGGCGGCGTAGTCGGGGCGCAACACGTGTGCGCCCTCGCCGGCACGAGTCGCAGCGGGCGGCAGGCGTTTGAACAGCGGGTCGCCCGAAAGGTCTAGGCTTATGCTCGCGCGGCGCTGGCGCAGCGAAAGCAGTAGGTGAACATCGGGGTCGGCGGCATCGACATCGGCGCGACGTCCCGTGGTCTCGGCCAGGCGGTCGCACAGCGCGTCTTTGGCACGCAGGGCCGAGAAGCGCGTGTTGCGCAGCTGCTCGGTCACGCCGCGGGCGGTAATGGCGATGGTGGCGCCGGGGCGGACGATGTTCTCCCAGGCGATGTCGTAAACGCTGTCGTACAACTCATCGGCATCCTGTGCCCCAAAGCGCCCGAGCACCACAAACACGCGGCTGGCCAGGCGCGACCACAGGCAGGCGCGGTAGCCTTCTTCGAGCTCGCCCTCAAATGTAGCGCGGCCCTTCAGGCGGCGGACATGCGAAAGCCCGAGGCGTTTAAGCTCATCGGCGAGTGCGGACTCAAAGCCCTCGGGGCAGCTTGCGTAAAATTCCATGGGTGACCTCTCTGGTTGCGTCGCTCCATTATATGATGGATGCTTCGTTTGCCCTTATCCTCGAAAGGAACCCATATGATTGATGCGTGTCCCGAACCCGCTGTGCTCTTTTTTGACGTGGACGGCACGCTGACGTCGTTCGATCCCGACGATATGACCGATAAGGACTTCAATGCAATCCATCCGTCGAAGGCCGTTGTCGATGCATTTGGTCGCCTGCGCAATGCGGGTCACCAGGCATTTATCTGCACGGGTCGCCCCTTGTGGCTGATTGCCGATGGCCTGCGCGCGCTGAACCCGGCGGGTATCGTTGCCATGGCGGGGGCCGCGCTCGAGGTCGAGGGCCGCGTGGCACACGAGGACTGCATTGACGAGGACATTGTTGAGGAGCTCGCGCGTCGCATTACTGTGGCGGGCGGCGAGGCATTGTTCGAGACGAACGGTGCCACCTATTCACTTGAGCCAGTTGGTGTCGAACAGTCATTTCTGCTAGGCGCCGGCGTGGTGCATGGCACCGATCAGATGCGCATCGATGGCCGCTTGCGCGTAGGCAAGGTGTGCATTAACGCGTACGACCTGGCTCGCGTAGCCAACGATGACGGCTTTATCGAGCGCGAGTTTGAGCTGTGCAACACCGGTGGTCAGAATCGCGAGCTGAGCCCCAAGGGCATCGACAAGGGCGTGGGCGTGGCGCGAGCGCTGGAATACCTGGGTCGCACCGGCAACGCGCGCACCTTTGGCTTTGGCGATTCCGGCAACGATCTGGGTATGCTCGCCGCCGTCGAGACGGCTGTAGCCATGGGCAACGCCATGCCCGAGGTCAAGGCAGTCGCCGACTACGTGACCGACGATGTCGCACACGATGGCACCGTCACAGCGATGCGCCATTTTGGGTTGATTTAATAAATGGCCGGGTCGCCCGCAGTGGGGGCGACCCGGCCATTTGAGCTATTTTGCAATATAGAGCTTGGGATGACTGCGACTGCTCTCGATCGCCGCCGTCATGATGCCCTCGTCGTCTCCATCAACGATGATGCCGTCGAGGTCATCGATCTGCGCGGACTGATAAAAACTGGTCTTATTGAACTTTCCCTGGTCAACCATCATGTAGCCCTGGTTTGAGTTGGTAAGGTACATATGCTTGATCATGGCCGAGAAGTCGTGCTCGACGGTAAAACCGTGGTCGGGGTGGAATCCGTCGGCACTGACAAACGCCTTGTCGGCATGTAGTTTGCTCATGCAGTCGAGCGTTAGTGCGCCCGCGAGATAGAGGTGGCCCTTGCGCACGGAGCCGCCCAGCAGCACTACCGAAGCATTGGGGAGATTGAAGCTGGCGTAGTTCGCGATTGCAAGATCGCCGGTGATAATGGTGATCTCACGCTTGTCCATGAGGGCCTTAGCGAAGTAAAAGCCTGTGGTGCCGATATCAATTACCAGAACATCGCCATCATCAACAAGAGTTGCTGCGGTTGCGGCGATGGCTTCCTTGGCCTCGACTTGGACATTGATGCGCTCCTCGGGATACGAGATTGCGTTGGAGCGAGAAAGCGATACCGCTCCGCCGCGTACGCGACGCAGCTTGCCTTCGGATTCCAGCGAGATGAGGTCGTGTCGTGCGGTGACTTCCGAAACCGAAAAACGGCGAACGATGTCGGATACCGAGATATTTGGCTTTTCGGCCAGCCAATTCATGATAAATCGCTGACGCTCGGCCGGTGAAAGGTCTGAAGTAGATGCCATATGCCGCTCCTTTTGAACAAAAGGTAAAAGATGCGCCTTTCGTAATCGAAATATAACGTATCGATATGAAAAGAACAAGGCAAATTCGAATGAATCAAAAGAACGGAATGGCATGTCACAAATGCATGCGTAGCAGATAGTTCGCACGTAAACGGGCTATAAAGAGTCTCATTCTGAAGGTGCCGCCCAAAAGAAGTACGTTCACGCCCGATATTCGACCGTTCACGGAAAGTTGACAATTGAGCTTTCGATAGCTTTTGAAATGGTTTATAAAAGAAAACCGAAAAGCTTTTGAAACAAAGAAGAAGGCTTTCGATAGCAATAGTGTTAGATGAGAAAGGACCGAACATGGCGATCAAGGTGTTTGCCGACGGCGCTAACCTCGAGGGTATGCTTGACATGCATGACAATGGCAACGTTCAGGGCTTCACGACCAATCCTTCCCTTATGAAGGCCGGCGGCGTGACCGACTACCGCGCTTTTGCCAAGACGGTTCTTGAGCACATTACTGATGTGTCGGTCTCTTTTGAGGTATTCGCCGACGACGAGGCGGGTATGGAAGCCGAAGCTCGCGAGATCGCAACCTGGGCAGACAACGTCTACGTTAAGATCCCGGCGCTCAACACCAAGGGTGAGTCCACTGCCGCGCTGGTCAAGCGCCTTTCTGCCGACGGCATCAAGGTGAATGTCACCACTATCTTCACGCCCGAGCAGGTCGACGAGTTTGTCGATGCCGTCTCTGCTGAGACCCCCTCTATTCTGTCCATCTTTGCCGGTCGCATTGCCGATACCGGCGTCGATCCGCTGCCCCTCATGGCGGAGTCCGTAAAGAAGGCTGCCGTTAAGCCTGCTGCCGAGGTTCTCTGGGCGTCTACGCGCGAGGTCCTCAATATCTTCCAGGCGGAGTCCGTTGGCTGTCAGATCATTACGGTCCCCAATGCCCTTCTTGCCAAGCGCAAGAATTTCGGGAAAGATTTGCTTGAGTACTCGCTTGATACGGTCAAGGGCTTTGCCCGCGACATTCAGGCGCTTGGTTTTCATATCCTGCCCGAGGAGTAGGGGACGAGCATGCTGACCGATCTTCTTAAGCCCGAGCTTGTTGCCTGCCACGTCGAGGCCTCCGACTGGGAGGAAGCGATCAAGGCATGCGGTAAGTTGCTCGTAGACGCTGGCAAATGCGATCAGAGCTATGTTGACGCCATGATTTCATCGGTTCACAAATTCGGCCCCTATATGGTCTTGGAAGAGGGCATCGCCATGCCCCACGCTCAGGCAGATGGCAATGTGAGTGAAGCGGGGATCTGTATCGTCACGCTTGACCCTGCCATTGCGTTTGGACACGAGGATTTCGATCCGGTTCACGTGCTCGTGGGTATTTGCGCACCCGACCCCAAGGCTCATCTTGGCTGCTTGGCGGAGCTTTCGCAGATGTTCGAGGACGAGGACTGCGTTGCCAAGCTCAGCGCATGCGATACGCCCGAGCAGGTTTTGGAGACCATACGTTCATTCTTTTAGGCCTTAATGGCACGGCGATGCGTCGCCGCTTTTGGATAGACGGAAAACCGTCACGTGTAGGAGAGGAAGGTTGCCATGCATATCATCACCGTATGCGGAAACGGCATCGGGTCCAGCCTGATGCTCGCTGGCAAAGTCGAGGAGCTTTGCGAGGAGGAGGGCATCAAGGCCGACGTTGAGTCTATGGACCTGAACGGTGCTTCTTCCGCAAATCCGGATCTGTTCATCACCGTTAAAGAACTCGCCCCCGAGCTCCACGGCAACGTTGTGATCGTTCGCAGCTATGTGAACAAGAAGAAGATCCGCGAAGACGCCCTCGAGGCAATCAAGGCGGCCGCCGCTAACGCCTAAAGCGGCACAAAAAAGGGCGGTTCCCTGTGGAAGAGGGAAACGCGCCCACGTTAGAGAGAAAGGAAGCGCAGATGCAAGCCATCCTTCCCATACTTGAGTTTATCCAATCGATTCTGACCAAGCCAGCGTGGATTATGGGTCTATTTGCCTTTGTGGGCCTTGTCGCGCTTAAGCGTCCTGCCCACAAGGTGATGACGGGCACCCTGAAGCCCATTCTTGGTTACATCATGCTGTCCGCCGGCGCCGCTGTTGTTCAGGAGAACCTTGCTCCGCTGGGTACCTTCATCGAGACCGGTTTCCACATCACCGGCGTCGTGCCCAACAACGAGGTCGTTGTTTCGATGGCTCAGAGCGTCCTCGGCGTTCAGACCATGATGATCCTGATTCTCGGCTATGTCGTGAACATTATCATTGCCCGCTTTACCAAGTTTAAGTACATCTTCCTGACGGGCCATCACAGCATGTTTATGGCCTGCCTGCTGTCTGCCGTTCTGCAGGCATCTGGCTTCCAGGATGTCCAGCTTGTCATCGTGGGCGGCATGTTCCTGGGCCTCGTGAGCGCTATGCTTCCCGCCGTTGGTCAGCGTTTCACCGAGAAGGTTACCGATGGCGATGAAATCGCCATGGGCCACTTCGGTTCACTCGCCTATTACATCTCCGCTGCAGTCGGTACGCTTTTTGCTAAGGACGCCGAGGAGAACAGCACCGAGAAGATCGAGGTTCCCGAGAAGTTCGCCTTCCTGCGCGACACTACCATCTCCACGGCTCTTACCATGGCCTTCTTCTACCTGGTTACCGCTTTCGCCGCTTACATCGCAGATCCTGCGGTCGTTACCAAGACCGCTGGCGGCGACAACGTGATTGTCTATGCCCTGACCTGTGCCCTGTCCTTCGCCGTTGGTGTCACCATCGTCTATAACGGCGTTCGTATGATCCTTGCCGACCTGGTCCCGGCTTTCCAGGGCATCTCCAACAAGCTGATCCCCGGTGCCATCCCCGCCGTCGACTGCGCTGTCTTCTTCCCCTATGCTCCCACCGCCGTTATCCTCGGCTTTGTCGCTTCCTTCATCGGTGGCGTGGTCGGTATGTTCATCGTGGGCGCTACCCTGGGCATCTTCATCATCCCGGGCATGGTTCCCCACTTCTTCTGCGGTGCTACCGCGGGCATCTACGGCAATGCTACCGGCGGTCGCAAGGGCGCAGCTCTTGGCGCTTTCGTCAACGGCCTGCTCATCACCTTTGCCCCGGCCCTGCTCCTGCCCGTTCTTGACGTCTTTGGCTTCAAGAACACTACGTTCGGCGACTTCGATTTCTCCGTCATTGGTATTACGCTTGGCCGCGCTGCCGAGGCCTTCGGTACCACCGGTGTCTACGCGATTCTCGCTGTCCTTCTGGTCGTTGCCTTCGTCCCCAACTTCATCCACACCAAGGGTGCTGTGATCAATCACGTTGAGGAAGAGTAATCCAGGCATACGTTAAGCCCTAATCGGGCGGAGCTCCGATAACCGGCTCCTACACGGAAGCGGTGACGTCTCAATCGAGGCGTCACCGCTTTTTGCTTTGGAGCGATTGTGAATATGAGCCGGCGAAGCGCTGCTTCTGTTCCGTGAACGGAATCAAACGCAATGATCGGCAAAAACGTTTTGCCGCTGGGGCGTCGATATAAAAATGGTAAATCTGCAAAACCGTTCGCCGAGAAGATAAAAAACCGCAGTTCACGCCTTGATAAACGTAGGTAAAGTGTTTAGCAGTTTATCGGCCGTATGCTAACGAAAGGAATCAGGCAGATGGCAATCAAGGTGTTCGCTGACGGTGCAAATCTCGAGGGCATGCTCGACATGTACGAGAACGGCAACGTTCAGGGTTTCACGACCAACCCGTCCCTTATGAAGAAGGGCGGCGTGACGGATTACCGCGCGTTTGCCAAAGAGGTCTTGACCCACATCACCGATGTATTCGTGTCGTTTGAGGTCTTTGCCGACGACGTCGAGACCATGGAGGTCGAGGCGCGCGAGATCGCTACCTGGGCCGAGAACGTCTATGTCAAGATTCCGTGCGTGACTACCAAGGGCGAGTCCACCGCCGAGCTGGTCCGCAAGCTTTCGGCCGACGGCATCAAGGTCAACGTCACCACCATCTTTACGCCTGCGCAGGTCGACGAGATGGTCGAGGCCGTTGACGCCGAGACGCCGTCAATCATCTCGCTCTTTGCCGGCCGCATCGCCGACACCGGCGTCGACCCCATTCCGTTTATGACGGAGTCGGTCAAGAAGGCCGCCGCCAAGCCCAACTGCGAGGTCCTGTGGGCGTCCACGCGTGAGCTTATCAATATTTACCAGGCGGAAGGATGCGGTTGCCAGATCATCACGGTGCCCAACAGCATCCTGGCCAAGCGTAAGAACATCGGCCGTGACCCGTACGAGGTCTCGCTCGATACCGTGCACGGTTTTGCCAAGGATATCGCCTCGCTCGGTTTCCATATCCTGCCGTAACGCGAACGCTGGCTACATCGCGGGTTGTTCGCCCCGGCCTTTCCTTTCCCTATCGCTCACGCGCTTCGCGAGGGTCGCGCTAGGCAAAGGAAAGGCCGGGGCTGCCGACACGAACTTGCCGGTAGGTTGGTGATAGGCTTCCATATCCTGCCGTGGACAAAGGTACCCCCGCCTGCGCCGTGCAAAATTGAGAGTATTCAGCAAGGTAAAGGCTTTTACCAGCTGGGTGAAGCATGGAACAGCCCCCGTTTTGGCTCTGATGACGCTAAAACGGGGGCTGTTTCTTGCTTTTTCGTCTCTGAGGGGCATCCGGAACGGTGGAATTTGCAGAATACTCGCGATTTTGCACGTCGCGAGAGGGGGGACCCTTGCTTGGCGGTTTACTTCCCCTGCACCATGGTGAGGGAGATCTTCTTGCGGTCGCGATCGACCTTTTCAACCCACACCTTGACCGTGTCACCGACGCGCACCACGTCGCTGGGGTGCTTGACGAAGCGGTTGGCCAGCTTGGAGATGTGCACGAGGCCGTCCTGGTGCACGCCCACGTCGACGAAGGCGCCAAAGTCGACGACGTTGCGCACCGTGCCCTTGAGTTCCATGCCGGGCTCCAGGTCGTCGATCGAAAGCGCCGAGCGGCTAAAGACTACCTCGGGCGCGTCGTCGCGCGGGTCGCGACCGGGCTTCTTGAGCTCGTTGACAATGTCGATGAGCGTGAGGGTGCCGCAGTCCAGGTCGCTTGCCAGCGCCGAGATGCTGCCCAGGCGGCGCTCGATATCGGGCACGCCGCCGCGGCTGAGCTCGCTTGCCGCAACGCCGGCGCGCTCCAGGACGGCCGTGGCCACCTCGTAGCTTTCGGGGTGGACGCTTGTCGCGTCGAGCGGGTTCTTGCCGCCGCTGATGCGCAGGAAACCTGCGGCGTTGAGGTACGCCTTGGGTCCCAGCTTGGGGACCTTCTTGAGCTGGCGGCGATCGGTAAAGGCGCCGTTTTCCTCGCGGTAGGCCACGATGTTTTTGGCTACGCTCGGCGTAATGCCCGACACGTAGCCCAGCAGGCTTGCGCTCGCGGTGTTGACGTCGACGCCCACACGGTTGACGACGTCTTCCACCACGTGGCCCAAGGTGCGCGAAAGCTCGGCCTGGTCAAGGTCGTGCTGGTACTGGCCAACGCCGATGGACTGGGGCGGAATCTTGACGAGCTCTGCCAGCGGGTCTTGCAGACGGCGGCCCAGGCTCATGGCGCCACGTACGGTGACATCCAGATCGGGATACTCCTGGCTCGCGAGCTCGGAGGCGGAGTACACCGACGCGCCCGCCTCGTTGACGATGGTGTAGCGAAGGCTGGGCGCCTGCTCGGCAATAAACTCCGAGACGACTTCCTCGGTCTCGCGGCTGGCGGTGCCGTTGCCGATGACGATGGTGTTGACGCTGTCCTTCTTGACGAGGCGGGCGAGCTCGCGCTTGGTGCCGGCGACGTCGTGGCGCGGCTTGGTGGGGTAGACCACGCCGTGGTCGAGCAGCTTGCCGGTCTCGTCCATGACGGCGACCTTGCAGCCGGTGCGGTAGCCCGGATCGAGCGCGAGTACGCGGGCGCCGCGCACGGGGCGCGCCGAGAGCAGGCCTTCGAGATTCTTGGCAAAGACGTTGATGGCCTCGGTCTGGGCGCGAACGGTGAGTTTGGCGCGGGCCTCGCGCTCCAGCGAGGGGGCCATGAGGCGCTTGTAACCGTCAGCGATGGCGGCATTAAAGACGGGAGCAAACACGCCCTGGCGACGGGGCCAGCGGCTGCCGAGGCGTGCCGTAGCGGCAGCGCCGTCGACGTTCACGCGCACGCGGAGCTTGCCCTCACGCTCACCGCGGTCGATAGCCAGCACGCGGTGGTTGGGTATACGGCGCAACGGCTCGTCAAAGTTGTAGTAGGGCTCGTAGGGGGTCTTCTCGGCGGGGTCGGTGGCCTCGACGACGATGTCGGCGGTGTTTTGCGTAAAGGCGCGCAGGTCGGCGACGTTCTCGGGATCTTCGGCCACCGTCTCGGCCACGATGTCGGCGGCGCCGGCGAGCGCCTTCTCGGGCGTGTCGAAGCCGGCCTCCTCGTTGACGTAGTCCGCGGCGGCGTCGAGCGCGCTGCCCTTGGCCGAAGCCTGCATGATGATCATGTTGGCGAGTGGCTCCAGGCCGGCCTCGCGGGCCTTCTGCGCGCGGGTCATGCGCTTTTTGCGGTAGGGCTTGTAGAGGTCCTCGACACGCTGGAGCTGCGTGGCCTCGCGAATCTGCTGCTCGAGTTCGGGCGTGAGCTTGCCCTGGGCGTCGATGAGCAGAATGACGTCCTCTTTACGCTGCTCAAGATTGCGCAGGTATGACAGGCGCTCGTCGAGGGCGCGCAGGGCGACGTCATCCATGCCGCCCGTGGCCTCCTTGCGGTAGCGCGAGATAAAGGGGATGGTGTTGCCCTCGTCGATGAGCTTGACAGCCGCCTCGACGTTGGCGGCCTTAAGGTTGAGCTCGCGGGCGAGCTGGGCGATAAGATCCATGGGACTCCTTGCGTTTAAGGTGCGTTTGCAGCACAGGGCTACCAAGGATACCACCTGCCACTTCGCCCAAAAAAGACTGTTTTGGCGCGGAACCACGAAAGCGGCCTATCTACTACGTTTGAACCGTGTGGGTCGACCATCCCCCGGTTTTCCGAAAATGCGCAACTCGTCTACCTGCGGTTTTTATTCCGCGAAATTTGGCATGGTTGAGGGCGATCGGTTAAACGTAGTAGATAGGCACATTTCGTGGCGAACGAACCAAGCTGAGGCGCAAAAAGGCCCCCCGTCTCAGAAAATCATTGGAAACGTAGCAAAATGCCCCGCGGGCAGGAGGCTGCTCGCGGGGCAAAGAAGAGGGGCTTATTTGTGGCGGACCGAGGGACTCGGCATGGGGTTTCTGCCGCGGCCGCTCTCAAGGCATTACAGCTCGACGAGCTGGCCGGTCTCGGCGGCCTCCTTGACGGCGTTGAGAAGCGTGAGCGTCTTGACGTTGTCGGCCGGCGTCACGACGGGCTCGACCTCGCGGCGGACAACCTTCACAAAGTGCTTGAGCTGCATCTTGTGGGGCAGCGCCGGGTCGACGGCCGGAATCTCCATCTGCAGCGGCTTGTGCCAGTTGGAGGCGCCGTCATAGGAGAATTGGTGCAGGCGGGGCAGCGACAGGGCGCCCTTGGTGCCGCCGATAAAGTAGGCGTCGGCATCGAAGGGGCGGTACTGCGGGTCCTCGCGAGCGGTTGCCTCCCAGTTCCAGGGGCTGGCGGTGGCGTCGGAGATGGTCATGCTCGCGAGCGCGCCGTCGGCAAAACGGACGTTGACTACGGCGGAGTCCTCGGTCTCAAAACCGCGGGCGGCGCTGGACTGCATACCCTGGACGGCAACGGGCTCGCCCAGCAGGTAGCGGAGCAGGTCGACGTCGTGCACCAGGTTGACCAGGATCGGGCCGGCACCCTTTTTGCGGCGCCACTCGACATCGAAGTACTCGTCGTTCTTATAGATCATGTAGTGGAAGCTCGACACGGTGAGCTTGCCCAGCTCGCCGGACTCGATGATCTCCTTGGCCTTGTTGACGAAGGGGTTGTGGCGACGGTGCTGACCCACGAGCACGGGCACGCCGGCGGTCTCGGCCTCGGCGGCGAAGGCCTGGGCATCCTCGAGGTCGTTGGAGATCGGCTTTTCGACCAGCGGCACGATGTTGCGCTTCACGGCCTCGCGGGCAACGCCCAGATGCAGGTCGTTGGGCGTGGCGATAATGACGGCCTCGGGCTTGACCTCGTCCATCATCTGGGCGGGATCGGTGAAGAACGGCACGCCGGCGGCCTCGGCCGTGGCGCGGGCGCCCTCAAAGGCGTCGGCGATGGCGACGAGCTCGGCCTCGGGCTCCTCGGTGACAAAGCGGATGTGGTTGCGGCCCATGGCGCCGGCGCCGATGACGGCAATGCGGACGGGGTTGAGCTCAGACATTTCGACTCCTTAATACTGGTGGCGGTGGAATGCGACAAAGGGACTGTCCCTTTGTCGCATCGGTAAAACTAGGCGGACTTCTTCTTGCTGTCGGAGACCATCATGTAGACGGTGAGCACGACGGCGATGGCGGCGATCACGATGGCGCCGTAGAAGGACTGCTGGTAGGCGGCGCTGCCGGCCTCAGCGTGATACAGCACGGCAGTGATGGGCTGGCTGATCCAGGTAGAAGCGGCGTAGCCCAAAAACATGATGCCGTAGTTGACGCCGATGTTGCTGGTACCAAAGGCGCCACCGGTAAGCGGCGGGTAGATGACGAGCAGGGCGCCAAAGCTAAAGCCGAGCAGGGCGAGCGCCACAAAGAACATGCTCTGCGTAAAGCTTATCGACATGATGACGAGCGCGACGATGGTGACGACAAGGCTGATGAGCAGCGACTTGTAGGCGCCGAGCTTGTCGATGATCTGGCCAAAGGACAGACGGCCGACCAGGTTGGCGCAGGTGTTGACGGAGACCACCACACCGCCGAGGGCGACGGCCGCGGCGCTCGTGGGGTCGGTGAAGAGCTGGACGGCGGCGATGGAGGCAACCTTGCCCACGAGCAGGGTGCCTGCAGTGGCAGCAAAGGCGAAGGTGATGATGAGGACCCAGAAGCGCGGGGTCTTGACCATCTCGCCCGGGGTGAGGTCGCCGAAGGTGCCGGCATGTGCGCCGCCCTTGGGGGCCTCGAAGCCCTCGGGCAGCCAGCCGGCTTCGGGAGCCTTCAGGAACAGGGCGGAGGCGGCAATCATTACAAAGAAGATGACGCCGAGTGCCTTGAGGGCGCCAAAGATGCCCAGGCTCGGGATGAGCAGCGAGGCGAGCACCGGGGACAGCACGGCGGGGCCGGCGGTCGAAGCGGCCAGGGTGATGCCGGAGGCGAGGCCCTTTTTGTCGATGAACCACTTTTGGCCGGTGGTGAGCGCGGGGTTGTAGCCCAGGCCGTTGCCGATGGCGGCGACGAGCGAGAACCACAGGTAGAACTGCCACGGCTCGGTGACGGTGCCGGACATGAACCAGCCCACGCCGTAGCACACGGCGGCAGCGATCACGACGTTGCGCGGGCCGATCTTATCGGAGATGCGGCCGGCGAAGATGCCCGTCACGGCCATGATGGTCTGGAAGACCGGGAAAGCCCAGGTAAGTGCGCTGGACCACTCGGGGTAGACGGCGAGCAGGTTCTTGGACACGACGGAGTACAGCGCGATGGAGCTGATGAAGAACATGGTGACGCACGCGGCGGAAAGCACGACGGCGCGACCCTTGTTGGAGTTGGTGGAAGCCATGGGACTCTTTCTAATCGATACGGGGGAGGAGCGGGCGTGTCCGCGGTGCCTCCCTGTCAGGTTGGTTTACTGGTCAGTCGGCTTTGCGACGCCGGACTCGTCGGACCAAAGCTCGACACCCTTGTTCTTGAGGTAGTTGTCGGCAAAGGCGCGGCGGCCGCCGGGCTTGGCGGTGAGGTCGCCCATCATATTAGAGAAGCCGCCGTCGACCTTGATGGCGTCGCCGGTGGTAAAGTCTGAGCGCGTGGACGCCAGGAACATGACGGCGTTGGCGATATCGCTGACCTCGCCGATGCGACGCGTGGCGATGAGGCGGCTGCGGCTCTTCTCGACCTCGGGATCGGCGTAAAAGCTTGCCGACATGGGGGTCTTGACGAAGCAGGGCTCGACGCAGTTGGAGCGCACGCCGTAGGGACCCCACTCGGCAGCCAGCATCTTGGACATCATGTTGACGCCCGCCTTGGTGGAGCTGTACACGCCCGAGAACGTTTCGGGGGAGTGACTGGCGACGGTGGAGATGTGAACCAGGCGGCCCTGGCCGGCCTTGATCATCTCGCGACCAAAGCGCTGCGAGGTGATGAAGTAGCCGGTGAGGTTGACGTTGATGACCTCGTTCCAGTCGGAGAGCGGCAGGTCCTCCATGGCTGCGAAGCGCAGGATGCCGGCGGTGTTGACGAGAACGTCGACGCGGCCGAAGTTGGCGATGGTGGCGTCGACGGCGGCCTGAACCTCGGCCTCGTCGGTGGCGTTCATCTTGTAGCCCTCGGCGTGGATGCCAAACTCGGCAGCGAGGTCGGCGGCAGCGGCCTTGACCTTCTCCTCGTCCAGGTCGAGCAGGACGACGTTAGCGCCATTGCGGGCGAACTCGCGGCAAATCTCGACGCCCATGCCGCCGAGCGCTCCAGTCACAGCGCAAACATCGCCCTCGAGCTTAAGCCAATTGCTCATAGGAACTTCCCTTCTTATGCCTCCCGGTGGGTCGCTCCCATTAACCGACCCACGTGGTTTTCGCTGGTTATCGTATGCTTTGCATTTGCGCAGGTGAATTGCATATTTGTTAGAATGGCGTTAACCATAGGTTTACACTGTGCGATGCAGTTTATTCTCAATTGAGCGCATGACCTGCGAAAACAACCTCCTGTGGCACCATGTGGCCACGGGCGCGAAAACGGGAGATTGACGTGTACGATCGACGACTTGAGGCCATATCGGCCGCTGCGGAGCTGGGAAGCTTCTCGCGTGCGGCGGCACAATTGCGCGTGTCGACTCCGGCGCTCGTCAAGCAGGTGTCGGGCTTCGAGGCCGAGTTCGGCATCACGCTGTTCGAACGCTCGCACTCGGGCGTCAAAGTGACGCCGGCCGGCGCACTGCTGGTGGACGACGCGCGCTCGATCATGCGGCAGTCCGAGGACGCGCTGCGCCGTGCCCGACGCGCGGCGGGCGATGGCGGTGCCGTGCGCCTGGGCGTGTCGATGATGTGCCCGGGGCGCCAAACGCTGTCGATGTGGTCGGGCATCCACGATCTGGAACCGTCGCTGCGATTTGAAATCGTGCCGGTAAGCGATCTCTACGACGAGCGCGAGACCGTCATGCGTAGCTTGGGCCGCGAGGTCGATGTGGTGCAATCGAGTTTTTCTACCCCACGCTGGGGTGATGCCTGCCAAAAGCTCCGCATTGTCAACGTGCCGTTTTATATCGATCTGCCGCGCACGAGCCCGCTGGCGCGCAAGAATCGCATTACGGTTGCCGACTTGGAGGGTATGCGTCTGCGCGTACTGCGCCACGGCAACGACGCCATGGACAGCCTGCGCATCGACCTTTTGGCCGACGGCGGCGTGGACGTGATCGACGTGGACAGCTTTGACTTTGCGCTCTTTAACGAGGCGGAGGAAAAGGGCGACGCGGTGCTCACCTGCGGAGCGTGGTCGGGCGTGCACCCGGCCTTTGTGGGCGTGCCGTTTCTATGCGGCCGCGAGGTGCCGGTCTTTCTACACTACCCGCTCGAGCCAACCCTCCAAGTACAACAATTCGTCAACGCCATGGCCCAACTCCTCAACTAGCTCATTTCGCGCGGGGCTTTTTTAGCTACTTACAAAACGAGGCCCTGGCCAAACGGCCAGGGCCTCACTAACTTTATTCCGTTCTAAATGACGGGTTGATTGCGCGCAGGAGGTCTCCCAGGCGGGCCGGGGTGTAACTTCCGCGCGCAGTTTCGCAGCGCAGCGAGAATGTTTGAGCACGGAGGTTACACCCCGGCCCGCCTGGGAGACCTCCGTGGAACAAACCTGCCTACTCCAGCTCAAACGCTCCGGTGTACAGCTGGTAGTAGTACCCATGCTTGGCGATCAGCTCGTCGTGGTTGCCGCGCTCGATGATGCGGCCGTGGTCCAGACAGATGATCGCGTCAGAGTTGCGCACGGTGGACAGGCGGTGTGCGATGACAAACGTCGTGCGGCCTTCCATGAGTTTATCCATGCCCGCCTGCACGATGGCCTCGGTGCGGGTGTCGATGGAGCTCGTTGCCTCGTCCAGAATCATTGCCGGCGGATCGGCGACGGCAGCGCGGGCTATCGAGATCAGCTGGCGCTGGCCCTGCGACAGCTGGGCGCCGTTGCCGGTGAGCATGGTGTCATAGCCGTCGGGCAGGCGGGTGATAAAGTCGTCCGCGCCCGCGAGCTTGGCCGCCGCGATGCACTCCTCGTCGGTCGCATCCAGGTTGCCGTAGCGGATGTTATCCATCACGGTGCCGGTGAACAGGTTCACGTCCTGCAGCACGACGCCCAGGCTTCGGCGCAGGTCGGCCTTGCGGATCTTGTTGACGTTGATGCCGTCGTAGCGGATCTTGCCGTCGGCGATGTCGTAGAAGCGGTTGATGAGGTTGGTGATGGTCGTCTTGCCGGCACCGGTGGCGCCGACAAACGCGACCTTCTGGCCCGGCTTGGCAAACACGGACACGCCGTGCAGCACCTCGTGGTCGGGCGTGTAGCCAAAGTCGACGTTGTCCATGACCAGGTCGCCGCGCAGCGGTACGTACTCGATCTCGCCGGTTGCGCGGTGCGGATGTTTCCACGCCCACATGCCGGTGTGGTGGTCCGCCTCCTCGAACTCCCAAGTCTCGGGGTTCACCTGCGCGTTGACGAGTGTCACGTAGCCTTCGTCGGCCTCGGGCTTCTCGTCGATGAGCTCAAAGATGCGGTCGGCGCCGGCGAGGCCCATGACCACGGCGTTGATCTGCTGTGAGATCTGGCCGATCTGTCCGCAGAACTGCTTGGTCATGTTGAGGAACGGCACCACGACGGCGATGGACAGCGCCATGCCCGAGATGCTCAGGTTGGGCACGCCCAGCGCCAGGAAAATGCCGCCCGCCAGTGCGACCAGCACGTAGAGCAGGTTGCCCAGGTTCATAAGGATGGGCATGAGGATGTTGGCGTACATGTTGGCCTTCTGTGAGACCTCGAAGAGCTTTTCGTTGCGCTCGTCAAAATCGGCCTCGGCGGCAGACTCGTGGCAGAACGCCTTGACGACCTTCTGACCGTTCATGACCTCCTCGATATGGCCCTCGACCACGCCGAGCTCGGTCTGCTGCGCAATGAAGAAGCGCGCGGAGTTGGAGCCGAGCAGCTTGGTCATAAAGGTCATAAAGACGACGCCGGCGATGATGACCAGGCACATCCACACGCTGTAGTACAGCATGATAAAGAACACCGTGACGATGATGATGATCGTCATGAGCAGGTTGGGCAGCGACTGGCTGATCATCTGACGCAGCGTGTCGATGTCGTTGGTGTAGTGGCTCATGATATCGCCGCGCTGGTGCGTGTCGAAGTAGCGGATCGGCAGGTCCTGCATGCGGTTGAACATCATCTCGCGCAGCTTCTCCAACGAGCCCTGCGTGACGATAGCCATGGCGCGGTTCCAGAAGAGCGAGGACAGGACGCCGACGCCGTAGATGCAGGCGAGGGTGGTCACGAGCTGCAGAATCTTGGGCTGTGCGGCTTCCCAATCGCCCGACTGCCACGATTCGCTAATAATTTGCAGGGCGCTCTGCAGGAAGGTCGCGCCGATGGAGTTGATGATGGCGCAGAGCACCACGCCGGCGACGACAAGGGGCAAAAGCACGGGATAGAAGCCAAAGAGCGTCTTGATGAGGCGCGACATGGTGCCGCCCTTACGGTTGAGCGCGCGCTCGGCGGTCGTTGCCTTACTCATGTGCCTCGCCTCCTTCCTGGGTCTGAGCTTGCGTTGCGGATGTCTCGGTGTCGGCCTCGACGGCCCCTTCGCCCTCGGCAGACATCTTGTTTTGCGAGGTAAAGGTCTCGCGGTAGATCTCGCTCGTCTTAAGCAGCTCGTCATGGTTGCCGATCTGCGCGATTCGGCCGCCCTCCATGACGATGATGCGGTCTGCGTCCTGTACGGAGCTGATGCGCTGGGCGATGATGAGCTTGGTCGTGTTGGGCAGATAGCTTGCCAACCCTGCGCGGATCTTGGCGTCGGTCTTGGTGTCGACGGCGCTGGTGGAGTCGTCCAGGATCAAGATCTTGGGGCGACGCAGCAGGGCGCGTGCAATGCACAGGCGCTGCTTCTGACCGCCCGAAACATTAGAGCCGCCCTGTTCGATCCAGGTGTCGTAGCCCTTGGGGAAGCCGTCGACAAACTCATCGGCGCAGGCCAGATGTGCCGCCTCGCGGACTTCCTCGTCGGTGGCGTTCGGGTCGCCCCAACGCAGATTCTCGGCGATGGTGCCGCTAAACAGCACGTTTTTCTGCAGCACCATGGCGACCTGGTGGCGCAGTGCGTCCAGGTCGTAGTCGCGCACGTCCATGCCGCCCACGCGCACGGTGCCTTCGGTGGCGTCGTACAGGCGGGCGATGAGGTTGACGAGCGTGGACTTGGCCGAGCCGGTGCCGCCGATGATGCCGATGGTCTCGCCGCTCGTAATGTGCAGGTCGATATCGTCGAGCGCCTGGCGCTTCGCATGCTTGGAATACTTAAAGCTCACGTGGTCAAAGTCGATGGAACCGTCGGCAACCTCGAGCACGGGCTCGGCGGGATCGGCGATCGTGGGCTCGGCGGCCAGCACCTCGGCAATGCGGTGTGCCGATTCGTCGGCCATGGTCACCATGACAAAGATCATCGACAGCTGCATCAGGCTCATGAGAATCTGGAAACCATAGGTAAAGGTCGAGGAGAGCTGGCCCACGTCGAACAGCGTGCCCTGGCTCGTGATGATGAGCTTGGAGCCCAGGTAGATGATGACGACAAACGCGCCGTTGACGCAGATGTTCATCATGGGGTTGTTAAAGGCGAGCAGCTTCTCGGCGCGGGTGAAGTCCATCTGGACGTCGCGCGCGGCGGTCGCGAACTTCTCCTTCTCAAAGTCTTCGCGCACATAGCTCTTGACCACGCGCATGCCGGTGACGTTTTCCTCGACGGACTCGTTAAGGGCGTCGTACTTGTGGAACACGCGCGAGAAGATGGGACGCACCTTAAAGATGATAAAGAACAGTCCAAAGCCCAGCAGCGGAATGATGACCAGGTAGACCATGGCGACGCTGCCGCCCATGATAAATGCCATGGTAAAGGCGAAGATCAAGACCAGCGGCGCGCGCACGGCGATACGGATGATCATCATAAAGGCCTGCTGAACGTTGTTGATGTCGGTGGTCAGACGCGTGACGAGTGAGGAACTCGAGAACTCATCGATGTTGGCAAAGCTGAACGTCTGGATCTTGTAGAACAGGTCGTGACGCAGGTTCTTGGCGAACCCGCAGCTCGCATGGCTGCAGGTGACGCCGGCCGCGGCGCCAAAAGCAAGCGACGTCAGCGCGATGAGCACCAAAAAGCCTGCGGTGGGAAGCATCTCGGCTACGGTGGCGCCGTCTTTGATGGCGTCGATCAGGTTGGCGGTGATAAATGGAATCAGCATCTCGCAGAGCACCTCGCCAAGCACGAGCAACGGCGTGGCAACGGTGACTTTCATATAGTCGCGGATGCTGCCCATGAGGGTTTTAATCATCCAGTTCCTCCCAGGTTACGCGGATTTTATCGAGCATTTCGGCGAGGTCCTCGCGCTCGTCATGGGTGAGCGCGCTAAAGGCCTGCTCTCTAAAGCGAATGCGGGCCGCCTGGTCGATGCGGGCGTTTTCCCGGCCGGTTTCGGTCAGGCGAATGGTGAGCTGCCGTCGGTCCTTGGGGTTACGGCTGCGCTCGATGAGGCCGTTGAGCTCGAGCTTGGACAGGATCTCGGAAAGCGACCCCGGCTTGAGGTCAAAGTGCATGCCGAGTTCCTGCTGCGACATCTCGCCGCCGGGTTGCTTGGCCAGCAGGCAGATGATGGGCGCCTTGCCGGACACGCCTCCGCCATGAAAATGCATGTAATGGCCGCAAAAGCCCAGGCCGCTCAGGATGCGCTTGGCGAGTTTGTCTTCGGCGCTGACCGCTTCGGGTATGTCTACCGGTTGCGACGGGTCACCGCCGGGCTCATGCGGAAGGACGAGTGGTTCAACACACATATCTAAGCTTCGCTCCTTTCTTTAGTTAGGTAGTTGAATTGTTTTGTGCCTAACCAATTTAGGAGCACGGTAAATAAATGTCAAGGTACCAAACTTATTATGTTCGAGCGGCACTTAGGGACGTTCCTTATGTGCCGGCATTTGGGGACACTCCTTGTGTCGACTAGTCATTTAAGAACGTCCCCAACGACTAACTTCCTCCTTCCCGTAACCTTTCCGCAACAATTCGTCCTCTGCGGTGCCAGCGCCCGTTCACAACGTCCCCTGCGCTACACTTAGTCGCACTGTGGCGCTGCCGCGCCGCGCCCGAAACAAGGGAGACCCTCATGAAGAATACTCAGCTGCTGCTGATTAACGATATGTGCGGCTACGGCAAGGTCGCGCTTTCCGCCATGCTGCCGGTGCTGTCGCACATGGGTTACCGTATCCACAATCTGCCGACGGCACTTGTGTCCGACACGCTCAACTACCCCAAGTTCTACATCCACGACACCACCGAGTACGTGCGTCAAAGCCTCGCTATCTGGGAGGAGCTCGGCTTTGAGTTCGACGCCATCTCGACCGGCTTTATCGTGACCGAGGAAGAGACGCGCATCATCTCGGACTTTTGCCACCGCCGTGCGCTAAAGGGCACCAAGGTGTTCGTCGATCCCATCATGGGTGACAACGGCAAGCTCTATGCCGGCGTGCCCGAGTCCACGATTGGCCTCATGCGGCACCTGCTGGAGTGCGCAGACTACGCGGTGCCCAACTACACCGAGGCCTGTCTGCTCGCCGATACGCCTATTGCAGAGCAGATCACGCCCGATGAGGCCCGCGCCCTTGTGGACGCCGTGCGCGAGTTGGGTGCCAAGTCGGTGGTCATTACGAGCGCCGTGGTCAATGGCACGAACGCGGTTATCGGTTACGACCATGTAGCGGGGGAGTACTTCACGATTCCCTTTGAGCTCATTCCGGTCTATTTCCCGGGTACGGGCGACACGTTCTCGGCAGTGCTCGTCGGCCGCGTTATGGCAGGTTGGAGTCTGCAGCGCGCGACGTCCGATGCCATGCGCGTGGTGGCTGAGCTTATCGAGCGCAATGCCGATCAAGAGGACAAGTCGGCCGGCCTGCCCATCGAGGCCTGCTTGGACGTGATCGACCATGAGTAATGCTGGCGAGGGCGGCGTCAAGCCTGCGGGCGAGAACAAGCCGCTCGGCGCGCCGCGTGGCAAGCGTCCGCGTATCCGCGTGAGCTGCGTGGACCAGCTAGGTGCGTGCCGCTGCCACCATGGTCACAAGCCGGGCGACGTTTTTGACTTCGACCGAGACCGCGGCAAGATGTGCGCCATGGCCTGCCATGTGGGCTTTCCCTATATCGATATCCTGCGCTATGGCGGAACCGTGCCTGGCAACGAGCCTGGTACGGCAAAGTTCTGCTGCCCCGAGGTCGACACCCTCAACGTCTGGCTTGCCGAGATCGTCGACGAATAGGTGAGCGTGGATTTTCTCCCGTTTAGAGCGCACTTGAATGCTCAAAGTGGGAGAAAATCCACGCTCATTTTTCATGCGGGAGATTATCCACGCTCGTTTCGCGCCGAAGGCGTGGCCTGCGACCTCGCTTTCCTACAGCTGCTCGAGCATAGCGGCGCAACCGGCGAGCACGTCGCGGTAGGTGGCATCGAAATTGCCGGTGTACCAGGGATCGGCCACGTCGCCGGGGCGCCCGGTCCAATCGAGCAAGCGCGTAATCTTGCCGTCGGGGTCGTCGCCAAAGATGCGACGCAGGCCACGCGTGTTCTCAGCATCCATATAGACAATGTGGTCCCAGTTGCCATACTCTGCTCGACGCGCCTGGCGGGCACGGTGCGCAACGACGGGAATCCCGACTTCGCGCAGCTTGGCGACCGTGCCATGATGCGGCGGGTTGCCGATCTCCTCAGTTGAGGTCGCTGCGGAATCGATGACAAACTCCGCCTCGCGCCCAGCGCGGCGCACGAGCTCGGTAAACACCGACTCAGCCATCGTCGAGCGGCAGATATTCCCATGACAGATAAACAGTACGCGTTGCATATGCGGTTTCCTTTCGATCGCCATCATCGAGCTCGAGTATCGCATCTGTGCTTACGCTCTCGCCCGCTTGCGCTCCCAGCGAGCCAGCTTAATCGTCACCAGCGTGAGCGCCCAGGCCACAAGCGAGAACGCGGCACCAACCGCGCCAACGTAGGCAATGCCAACGCTGCTTACCACGGCGCCGCCCACTGCGGTGCCAAACGAGATGCCGACGTTAAACGCCATGGGTTCTACCGAGCTCGCGAGTACCATCGACTTGGGATGGCGGCTGCGTGCCACGTCCATAAAGTGCGTGATGCACGACACCGAGAACAGGTACATGAGCAACGCCAAGCTAAAGACAAAGACCAGCGCGAGCGGCATGGTGCCGCCCACGGCAAACAGCCCGAGTAACGCCGCAGCCTGCAGTACAAACGTCACAAGCAGTGCCTTCATGCCAAAACGCGCGTCGATCCATCCGCCCAAGATGTTCGAGACCAGGCAGAACACGCCGTAGGCCATAAGCGTGGTGCTCGCCTGAACAGTGCCCATGCCCAGCACCTGCTCAAGATAAGGCGTCACGTAGCCGTAGAATACATAGACCGACCCCACGCCAAACAAAAAGATAAGCATGCCGGTGATGATGCTCGGTTCGCGTAGCAGACCCGCCTGCTCGCGGAAGGTAGCGGGTTCGTCGGTCTGTCCGGCGCGCGGCATAAACGCCACGAGCGCTCCGCAGATCAAAACGGCAAAGGTCAGCGTACCATACATGGCCACGTGCCAATCGAGCGTGTCGGCCACAAACTTGCCGATCGAAGTGACAAAGACCATCGCCACGGAAAACGCGCCGTACACGACCGAGATGGCAAGCGAAGTTTGCTGCGGGGACAGCAGCTCTGGGATGTACGTCACGCCCACGGCGAGCAGCGCGCCCGAGACGGATCCCAGGACAATGCGCGAGATAAAGAGCACCTGGAAGTTGGGCGCCAACGCCATGACCAGGTTGCCGAGCACAAAGACGATGCCGTAGTACACGAGCAACTGGTAGCGGCGGAATCGCCCCGTGCTGAGTGCAAGCACCGGCGTGGCGATGGCGTAGACGAGCGCGAACACGCTGATGAGCTGGCCCGCAGTGGCAAGTGATACGCCGAGTTCCGTTGCCAAGTCGCTTTCGATGCCGATGACCACGAACTCTGAGCAGCCGAGCGAGAATCCCAACAGCACGAGCAGCGCCAGGCAGAGCTTGGTGCGCGCGGGGGAGAGCGCGGCGGCGGTTGACTAACTTTTAGACGTGGTTGCGGCGGTCAAGGTTGTCACTCCAATGTCGCATGAATAAGCGGGATTCAATCCCTGCAACTCTAACAGAATGTGTCAGGTGCCTGCCCCCCTTTGTCGCAGGCTGTGCTTGCCTGTATAGTCGCAATACAGGCGAAGATGGTCTCAGGTACATTGCGGGCGACAGGAGATCCCATGGGTATGCACACGACAAAGGTTGCAGTGGGTGAGGGCAAGTTTGCGCTCGAGGCCCAGTTGGCGGTGACGCCGCGCGGCATGGCAGTGTACGCCTGCTCGCCGGAGTACGCGCATCTGGGCGCCACGGCGCAGGCCATTCCGCGCCCCGAGCCTGGCCGTACGGCGACGGTGAGCATCCTGGCCGTTCCGTGCCATCGCGACGAAATCCCGGCGCACGATATCGCGGCGGCGCTGGCCACGCGCTTTGGCGTGCCGGTCGTTGCAAGCACGGGCTTTCATGTGGAGAACGCGACCGCGGACGACTTGCGGCGCATGCTCGATACCACCAAGGAGCTCATCGCCGCGCTCGAGGAAGCTGCAGCCCGCATTCTGCGCGCCGGCTGGGATGAGGGCGGCGCAGGCGCCGAGGTCGTGGCGGTCGATGCCGCGACCGGCGAGGCGCTTGGTCCCGTTGATCGCATCGAGGCCCATACCGGCGAGGGCGTCCTGCATCAGGCATTTTTGACGCTGCTGGTCGAGGGCCAGGGCGAAGACGCGCGCCTGCTGCTCTGTCGTCGCAGTCTGCTCAAACGCCTGTGGGGCGGGGTGCTGGCCGATAGCTGCGCCGGCCATCCGCTCCCCGGGGAGGACGTTGCCGCCGCCACGGCGCGTCGCATCAACGAAGAGCTTGGCATTACGCGCGATCCCGATCAGCTCAAGTACCTCGGACACGTGGTGTACCGCGAGGACCACGGCGACGGCCGCTGCGAGTGCGAGTGGTGCGAGGTGTTCGCAGCCCATGTTGAGCCGGGCGAGCTGCACATCAACCAAGAGGAGATCTCGGAGGTACGACGCGTGACCCCATCCGAGCTCGGCGGCTACCTGCAGGGTCGCCCCGAGCAGCTGGCACCCTGGCTCCGCGAGGCCCTCAGCGACCCATCCATCCGTGCTGCCCTCGCAATGTGAAAAAAGACAGTCCCTTTGGCACATCCAAACCGTCACAACATTCGATGAAAATCTCGAAAACGAGGAAAAGCGTCGAATGTTGTGACGGTTTTTGTCTAGGGGATCGCTTCTCATCCAAAAATCCCGCTTGACTGTATTGCCACAACACAGCGCAACGTAAGGGGTGTCCGATAACGGGCGCCCCTTTTTAAGTGGCAACGTGGCCGCGAATCCGGAGCGCCCCCAACAAGAAAGGTGGGGAGATGGAAGCGGAAAAGAAGGCGTTTAAGATCACCAAGCGCGAAATTGGTTTCGTGCTGGGTATCGTTGTCTTTTTGCTGGTGAAGTTTCTTCCTTTGGCGGAGCTGAGCTCGACGGTCGAGCTCACGGTCGGCGGTCAGACCTGTCTGGCACTGACGCTCGCCACGGTGGTGTTCTGGGCATGCGGTGTGGCGCAGCCGGGCTTTGTGGGCCTGCTCTATTGCGCGCTGCTCGTTCTATTCAAGGTGTGCGTGGACGACACGGGCGCCGCGAGCATCTCGGCGACGGTCGCCTCCACGTTTAGCTCGTGGACCAAAGCCACTATGTGGCTCGTCATCGGCGCCTACCTCATCGCCAGCGCGGTCAAGGAGTCGGGCCTGGGCGAGCGCATCGCCTATGCGTTCATGCTCAAGTTCGTGCGCGACGCCAAGTCGCTCATCATCTCGATCTTCGCGCTCACCTTTGTGCTGTCGCTGCTGATCCCTCATCCGTTCCCCCGCGCCTTCCTCATCCTCGCCGTCGTCTCGGTCATCGCCGAGTCCGCCGGCTACGGTGACGACGACCGCGGCAAGCTCGGCTTCCTCGTGTTTGCCGCTGCCGCCCCGGGCTCCATGTTCTTCCTGACGGGCGACTCCACGCTCAACCCGCTCGTTGCGCAGTACAGCGCCGAGGCCGGCGGCATGAGCCCGTCCTTTGTCGACTGGTTCCTGTACATGAGCGTGCCCATGCTGGTCGCGCTGCTGTGCACCCTGTTCTTGGGCCTCTTCCTCTTTAAGCCCAGCAAGGAGCTCGTCTACGATCGCGAGCAGATCGTGGCCAAGCAGGCCGCGCTCGGCAAGCTCTCCGTCAAGGAGATCCGCACCATCGTGTGGCTTATCATCGCCATCGCGCTGTGGCTCACCGTCTCGGGCGATTACATCGGCTGGGTCACCCTGGCCATTGGCGTCTGCCTCGCCATGCCCGTCATCGGCGAGGTCCTCACCCCCGCCAGCTGGAATGCTGTCGACATCAAGTCCCTCATGTTCCTGACGGCCGCCATGGCCGTGGGCTCCGTGGGCGGTGCCACCGGTATGAACGCCTGGATCGCCGACGTCGTGCTTCCCAGCTCCGTGCCCGAGAACATCTTCCTGTTTGCCCTGCTTGTCGCTGCGCTTTCCATGATCATCCACATGTTCATGGGCTCGGTTATGGCCGTACTCGGCGTGTGCGTGCCGGCGTTCATAAGCTTCGCGGCCGGCTCCAGCGTGAGCCCGCTCGCCGTGGCGCTCATCGTCTTCACGTCCATCAACATCCACTACATCCTGCCGTTCCATAACCTGCCGATCCTTATCGGCGAGGGCAAGGACGCCGGCGGCTACACCTCCAAAGAGGCTATGCGCATGGGCATTCCCCTCACTGCGGTCGTCTTTATCGTCGTGCTGGTCGAGGCCGCCTGGTTCCACCTCTTTGGCCTGATGTAAACGTTCGAGCGCTTGGGCTGTAAGCAGCCGAGTGCTCGAACTGCGAGTGGCCGAGCGTCCCATCTATGAGCGCCGCGGCCCCACTACGTTACCCAGCCCGGCGGCATCCTCGCCGCCGGGCACTCTCCCGAAAGGAGCACGCTATGTCCACCACCGATGCTTCCCAGATCCACGACCTGCGCTCCGCGCTCGACTTTTTGCGCGAGATGCCGGGACAGCTGCTCGAGACCGACACCCAGGTCGATCCGGACGCCGAGGTCTCGGGTGTCTATCGCCACGTCGGTGCCGGCGGCACCGTTATGCGTCCGACCAAAGAGGGTCCGGCGATGGTCTTCAACAACGTCAAGGGCTTTGACGATGCCAAGGTCTGCATCGGCATGCTTGCCAGCCGCAAGCGCGTTGCCGCCCTGCTCGACCTGGACGAGGAGCACCTGGGCCTCGAGATCGGCAAGCGCTTCGAGAACCTGATCGCGCCCGAGCAGATCGCCGAGGGTGCGCACGTCGACTGCCAAGAGGTCGTGTACAAGGCGACCGACGAGGGCTTTGACCTGCGCAAGATCGTTCCCGCTCCTACCAACACGCCCGTCGACGGCGGCCCCTACATCACCATGGGCCTCGCCTACGGCACGAGCCCCGACGGCTCCCAGTCCGACGTGACCATCCACCGCTTCTCCTGCGTCGACAAGGATAAGCTTGCCATGTGGATCACTCCGGGCAGCCGTCACCTTGGCGCGTTCTTTGACGAGTACTGCCAGCGCGGCGAAGACATGCCCATCTCCATCTCCATCGGTCTGGACCCCGCCGTGTACATGTGCTGTGGCTTCGAGGCGCCCACCACGCCGCTCGGCTTTAACGAGCTGCAGATCGCCGGCGCCCTGCGCGGCCACGCCGTCGAGCTTGCCGACTGCGTCACCGTTCCGCAGAAGTGCATCGCCAATGCCGAGTATGTGCTCGAGGGCTGCCTCATGCACGACGAGACCATCAACGAGGACGTCAACGGCCACGGCTACGCCATGCCCGAGTTCCCCGGCTACACCGGTGGCGCCAAGGTCTGCCCGGTGATCAAGATCACCGCCGTCACCACGCGCGTCAATCCCATCATGGAGAGCTGCATCGGTCCCTCGCACGAGCACGTGTCCATGGCCGGCATCCCCACCGAGGCATCCATCTACAAGATGGTCGAGACCGCCATCCCGGGCCGCCTGCTCAACGTCCACGCTGCCCCCTGCGGCGGCGGCAAGTTCGTTGCCATCATGCAGTTCAAGAAGTCGAGCAAAAATGACGAGGGCCGTCAGCGCAACGCCGCCATGCTCGCCTTCTCGGCATTCTCCGAGCTCAAGCACGTCATCCTTGTTGACGAGGATGTCGATATCTTCGATATGAGCGACGTGATGTGGGCCATGACCACGCGCTTCCAGGCCGACGTGGACCTCATCACCATCCCCGGTTGCCACTGCCACGTGCTCGATCCGTCCAACGACCCCGCGTTCGACCCCACGATCCGCGAGCACGGCATCGCCTGCAAGGCCATCTTCGACTGCACGGTCCCGTTCGACCTCAAGAAGAACTTCATTCGCTCGCAGTTCATGGAGATCGACACAGACAAGTGGGCCAAGGAGATTGCTTTCTAAGGTTCCGGCGTTCTACCGAACGCCGGACCACTCGACGCTGCGCCCGCGCCTGGCGGGCAATCTGCCCCTCAACTGCGAAGGCATGGGCATAAGCCCTATGCCTTCTTGTTTCGGGGCACCTTGCCTCGCCAGACGCGCGCTCGCTGACATTGCCCGACCTATAGCTGCCATTTTGTTGTTAGGAGTTGTCATGCCTGAGTCTTCTGTCCGTCCCCGTTGCATTGTCGTTGGCGTATCTGGTGCCAGCGGCGCTGCGCTGGGCCTCGAGTGTCTCAAATGCCTGCGCCAGGCCGGCGCCGAATCGGCGCTTGTCGTCACGCGCGGGGGAGAGATCACCATCGAGCAGGAGCTTGGCATGACGCTCGACGAGTTTGCCACGCATGCCGATGTGGTCTACGACAACAAGAACATCGGCGCCGCCATTGCAAGCGGCACCTATCCGGTCGATGGCATGATCGTGGCGCCCTGCTCCATGAAGACGCTTGCCGGCATCGCGAGTGGTTACAGCGAAAACCTGTTGCTGCGTGCGGCCGACGTGCAGATGAAAGAGCAACGCCGCCTGGTACTCATGGTGCGCGAGACGCCCTTCAGTGCGATCCATGTCGATAACATGGCGCGCTTGGCGCGCGTGCCGGGCGTCATGCTCATGCCGCCCATGCTCACGTTTTACAACGGCCCCGCCACGCTCGACGATGCGGTGCATCACATCGCCGCCAAGGCGCTCGAGGCCGTCGGCGTGTCATGTGCAAACTATAAGCGCTGGTCATAGGCGTCTTTAGGGTAGGATACGAATAGTGTTTGAGCCCGCTGCCCCTGTGGGCGGCGGGCTTTGTGCGCAAAAGGGATGTGTCGGGAGGACCTATGCAGACGGGCATGTATGCGATTAGCGAGATGGCGAGCTTGTTTAACGTTTCGCGCCAAACGCTCATCTACTACGACAAGATCGGTCTGTTTAAACCCGCCGTGGTTAACGAAAAGGGCTACCGTTTCTATTCGCCCACGCAGATCCCGCTCATGCGTCTGATCTGCATGCTACGTGACCTGGGGCTCGAACTCGATGAGATCGACCGCCTAGCCTCGACGTTCGACATTAGCGAGATGACCGATCACCTGCGCTCGCGGGTGCAAGCGCTCGATGAACAGATCGCCGGCCTCAAAGCCGAGCGCGCGAGCGTGCAGGAGCGCCTGAGCTTTTACGACGAGGCGGTTTACTGGCGCGAGCGCGAGGGCAGGCCGGAGCTCAAGCAGTTTGAGCGTCGCTACGTGGTCTTTGAGGAGTTTCCAGGCGATATCGAGCGCGGCCGCTCGATGCTTCACCCCACGCTCATGCGGGCCATCCTGCGCATGCGTGCGTTGACGGGCACGCGCCCTATGCGCGGCTGGGGTGCCATGCTGCGTCGTGAGGCGCTGCATTCCGACGACCCTATCGCCGGCGCGGGCTCCTTTGCCGTGCTGCCGCGCGGTGCCGAGGAACTGCTGCCGAGCGATCCCGCCGAGCTGGCAGAGATCGGCATCGAAGTGCTGCCCGAGGGCACATACCTGTGCATGAGCCGCTGGGGTATGCCGTACGAGCCCGAGGGCATCCGCGCCATCGTTGCCTGCATGGACGAGCACGCGCTCCAGCCCGTTGGCAACGCTTTCGACTTTTGCTACCTCGATACCACGAGCTACGACGAGTCCCACCAAGAGGACTTTTGCTGCATCCAAATCCCTGTTACCCTCCAGATGTGACAAAGGGACAGTCCCTTTGTCACATTCGTGGTGTGGCTGCTGCCCAAACCGTCACAACATTTGATGAAAATCTCGAAAACGAGGAAAAGCGTCGAATGTTGTGACGCTTTTCCTGTCTGTGCCGGCGAGCTCCCGTGCCATCTGGGGGTATAAGGCTGGCAAGTGTTTATTTGCGAGGCTTAAGGGGCGCCCCGTATGGATATCGATAACTTTGAATGGTGGTATAGCGAGGGCGAGGCTCCGGACGAGGAGTGGGACGAGCCCGCGCCGCGTGACGTGTCGAGCGACGAGGACGAGGCCGGCAACGATGCTGCTGTCGAGCCTGACGCCGCCTCCGATGCCGCCGAGCCCCTGACCTTTGAGCAGGCTTGGGCCCAAGCCGAGGCCGATGAAGCTAAGGCCGATGCCACGGCCACACTCGGTGAGCCAGCCGACATGTCCATCTCGCCGGCAAAGACCCCGCAGCCGCGTCACACTATCGATCCCGACAGCACGGCATCCTTCAGCATTCTCGACGTGCCCTCGCAGGGTGCCCAGGCGCCTGCGCCCACGCATCGCCCCGATCTGGCTCGCGAGGAAGATGCGGGACGTCGCTCTCCGCTTGGCCCCATCCTTATCGCCTTCATGGCCGGCGTTATCGCATGCTCGGTAATTGGAAACGTCTGGAGCCATGTTGAACAACAACGAAAAGACGCCGCCAAGGTCGAGATGTCCGTCGAACAATCGCTCAGCCGCACGCGCTCGGTGCATGTATCGGTCGAGGTCAAGGACGGCGCGACGTGGGACACCGCGCGCGGCGACAGCCAGATGCTCGTCCATATCGTGGGTCGCACGCTCAAGGGGCAAGCGATCGACGAGTACCAATACGTCAATTCCGAAGGTGACGGCATCGAGCTCAAGCCCGGCGACTACGAGCTCACGGTCGATGAGCCGCCCGTCGCCACCGACGGCACGCGTTACCGTGCCTCAAAGCGCATGGTTCCGGTGAGTTTTAATTCACAGGCGCCCGATACGGTCGATAGCACGCCGCAGGGCGGGTTTGACCTTTACGCTATTGCTCAATAACTGCACCTGTCGCTCAACCCCGCCGCCAAGAGTGGGACAATAGCCCTCGACACCGTTGTTTACTATTGGAGGAAGTAGCATGTCCACCGTCACTACCATCAAGCGCGGCGGCCTCACCGCGGCCATCGATTCCATGGGTGCCCAGCTCACGAGCCTTGCCCTCAACGGCAACGAGTATCTGTGGCAGGGCGATCCCACCTTTTGGGGCAAGCATGCGCCCATCCTGTTCCCCATTGTGGGCTCGCTGCGCAACAACACGGCAACGTCTGCGGCCGGCACCTGCGAGATGCCGCGCCACGGACTCGCGCGCATCGTCGAGCACAAGCTGGTCGAGGTTTCGGAGGACGGCTCCTCGGTAACGTACGAGATCACCGATACGCCCGAGTCGCTCAAGGCCTTTCCGTTTCACTTTAAGCTCAACATGACCTATGCCCTGACCGGCGACGCCACGCTTACCCAGACCTTTGCCGTTACGAACACCGGCGACGTGGACCTGCCGTTCTCGGTGGGCGGCCACCCCGCATTTAACGTGCCCGCCCCCGGTGCCGAGGACGAGGTATTCGAGGATTACGAGCTGGCGTTTACCGAGGCCTGGACGAACGAGGCTCCCATCATCACGCCCGACGGTCTCATGACGTTCGAGGGTAGCTACAAGGCTCCCGATAACTCGGACGTGCTGCCCATCACGCACCGCAGCTTCGATAACGATGCCATCATGTTCACCGATACTCCGGGCTCCACGCTCACGCTGCGCGGCCGCAAGTCGGGCCACGGCGTCAAGATCGACTTTGAGGGCTTTAAGTACATCGGCGCGTGGTCTGCCGCCAACGACGCTCCGTTTGTGGCGCTCGAGCCCTGGACCGGCCACACCACCATGGACACCGAGGACGATGTCTTTGAGCACAAGGTCAACACCATCACGTTGGCACCGGGCGCTACCGACATCCGTTCCTTTAGCGTCACCCTGCTCTAGAGGTTCCGCCGTTCTGACGAACGGCGGACCGGTCGACGCTGCGCGCCGCCCAGAGCGACAATTTGTCATTCAAAAGGCAAGGCATGACCAGAAGGTCTATGCCTTGCCTTTTTCATGCTAACTTGTTCGCTCTGGGTGGCGCCTGCTGGCATTGCCAAAACATCGACGCTCCCAATGACTACCGTGTGTCTATTAATTTTTCGAGCTTGTGCTGCGCTGCTGGTCGCTGGCGTATATCCTGTTAAGTCGTCAGCATACGATTCAACAGGGAAGGCAGATTATGCATTCTCCCCATCAACGCGACGCGCATCCACAGCCGGTATGCAGCCGTCGCATCTTTTTGGGTAGCGCTCTCGCTGCGAGCGCTTCTGTCGTCGCCGGCGCACTTGCCGGCTGCCAGCGTCCCTCCACGCTGGAAGTAGTTCAGTCCACGACGGGCGGCGGTCGCGACGACCTGTCCGATTCTGTGATCGGCAAGGATAAGATCCGCATTGGCATGGAGGCGGCCTACGCCCCGTACAACTGGCAGGTTTCCGAGGCCAGCGAGTTCACGATCCCCATCGATAACGTGCAGGGAGCCTACGCCGATGGCTACGACGTGCAGATCGCCAAGATCGTCTGCAAGGCTCTCGGCGGCGAGCCCGTTGCCGTCAAGCAGAGCTTCTCGGGCCTTATCGACTCGCTCAACAACGGCCAGATTGACCTCATCATCGCCGGCATGAGCGCCACGCCCGAGCGCGAGGAGTCCGTCGGCTTTTCCGACCCGTACTTCATTGGCTACTTTGGCCTGTTCGTAAAAGAGGGCTCGCCCTACCAAAACGCCACCAAGCTCAGCGACTTCAGCGGTGCCACGGTGCTCGGCCAAAAGGACACCATGCTCGATACCGTCATCGACGAGATTCCGGGCGTTGTGCACAAGAACCCGGTCGATTCGGTCCCCACGGTGTTCTCGAATCTGCTGCAGGGCACGTGCGACGCCGTGACCTACAACACTGAGAACGAAAAGGGCTATATGGCCCAAAATCCCGGTATCGTCCCCATCCACTTTGCCGAGGGCGAGGGCTTTAAGCAGGAGGTCACGGCGAATGTCGGTTGCCGCAAGGGATCGGACAAACTGCTTAAGCTCATCGACAAGACACTCAAGGGCATTAGCCAAGAGGAGCGCGACCAAATGTGGGACGCGTGCCTCGACCGTCAGCCGGCATAGGGAGGCAGCATGAAAGGCATCAATCGTCTGGCCTCCTTTATCAAGGCCGACCACCGTTATGTGTACCTGGGCACGAGCGTTATCGCGGCGCTCGGCTTGGCATTTAGCCAGCGCAACCCCACGCCGCTGAGCTTTTTGGCGCCCACCGGCATCTTCCAAGATTGCCTTTGGGCGATTCTTTGGGCCTGGATCGTCGTGTCGGCGGCAGCGCTCGTCACCAAGGTTATGCACTGGAGCGACTATCGCGAAAAGTCACCGTTTGCATCCGAGCGTTTCCGTCGCGGCGCGCGCCTGGGCAGCTATGTCGTGGTCGTCATCGCGGCGATCTTCTTTGTCGACCGCTGCGTCATGTCGTTTATCGACCTGGTGCAGGTGAGTATTGTCTCGGACTCCAACCCCAGCGACTTTTTGTCGAGCCTGGTCTACATGACCTACAAGAGCGGGGACTTCTTTATCCGCGGCATCGAGATCACCATCGCACTTGCGACCTTCGGTACCGTCATCGCTTTTTTCCTTGCGCTGCTCTTTGTGTTTTTGCGCATTCAGACCTTCGATCGCGTGGACAACGACCTGGTGCGCTTCTTTAAGAGTGTCGGCCGCGGCTTTGCGACCATCTACTCCACCATCGTGCGTGGCACGCCCATGATGGTCCAGGGCCTACTCATCTATTACGCGGGCTTCACCGTTTTGCGCGGCATGGGCTTCGAGACCGCCCAGGCCAACCAGATCTGGAGTACCTTCACTGCCGGCCTCGTCACCATCTCGCTCAACTCTACCGCCTACATGATGGAGGTCCTGCGCGGCGGCATCGAGTCCATCGACCCCGGTCAGGCCGAGGCGGCGCGCTCGCTGGGTCTGTCACAGTGGCAAGCCATGCGCAAGGTCGTGTTCCCCCAGGGCATTAAAAATGCGATTCCGGCGCTCACCAACGAGCTCATCATCAACATCAAGGATTCGTCGGTGCTTTCGGTCATCGGCGTGTTTGACCTCATGTACGCTACTACCACGGTCGCCGGCGTGTACTACCGCCAGATGGAGGTCTACTGCGTGGCGCTCGTGGTCTACCTGATCCTGACGCTCGTGGCGAGCCGCCTGCTCGAGGCCTTTGGCAAAAAGCTTGGCGCCGAGGCCCCGGCAACGCTGCCCAGCTCCAACTAGGCTCAAGACGAGGAGAATCATCATGGCAGATACCGCCACTACCGGCACCGCGGCCGCCGCACAGACCAATGAGCCGCTTATCCGCGTCGAGGGCCTGCGCAAGAGCTTTGGCTCGCTCGAGGTGCTTAAGGGCATCGACCTCGCTGTCAATCCCGGCGAGGTCGTCACCATTATCGGCGCCTCGGGCTCGGGCAAGTCGACCTTCCTGCGCTGCCTCAACCTGCTCGAGACCCCGGACGCGGGCCACATCTGGTTCCACGGCCAGGACCTTACGGCCGAGCGCTGCAATATCAATAAGCTGCGCGAGGACATCGGCATGGTGTTCCAGGGCTTCAACCTGTTCAACAATATGGACGTGCTCGACAACTGCACGCTCGCGCCCGTCACGCTCAAAAAGATGAGCAAGGCCGAGGCCGAGAAGGTCGCGATGGAGCATCTGGCGAGCGTGGGACTCGAAAAGTTCGCGCACGCCGCCGTGGGTCGCCTGTCCGGTGGTCAAAAGCAGCGTGTGGCCATCGCTCGTGCCCTGTGCATGAATCCGCAGATCATGCTGTTTGACGAGCCGACCTCGGCGCTCGACCCCGAGATCGTGGGCGAGGTGCTCGAGGTCATGCGCAAGCTCGCTGCCGACGGCATGACCATGGTCGTCGTCACGCATGAGATGGCCTTTGCCCGAACCGTATCCGACCGCGTGGTCTTTATGGACAAGGGCGTGGTACTCGAGGACGCCGCGCCGGCCGAGCTCTTCGGCAATCCCAAGCACCAGCGCACTCGCGAGTTCCTCTCTCGCTATCTCGAGGACAAATAACCGGCGCAAACGCCTACGTTGCAGGGCCGCTCCCGTGGGGCGGCCTTTGTCGTCACAATCGAAAGGATGTCATGGCCGAGGTTTGGCGCTTCTTTGCGCATGAGGACGATTTTGCCGATATGGACGAGGCCGGCGCGTGCGAGCGCTTGGGCCGCGTGCTGTCGTTTCCGACCATCTCGAGCATGGATGCCGAGGCGGTGGACTGGCAGCCCTTCGACGACCTGCGCGCCTATATGCAGCAGGCCTGGCCGCGCGTGTTTGCGGCGGGCGAGGTCGAGCTTATCGACCACTCGCTGTTGGTGACGCTTGGCGGTTCCGACTCCGCCCTCAAACCCGTCATGCTCATGGGCCACATGGACGTGGTCCCCGTGGTGCCGGGTACCGAGGCCGACTGGACGCACGCCCCCTTTAGCGGACAGGTGGACGACACCTACATTTGGGGTCGCGGCGCTATCGACATGAAGGATCAGGTCGCAGGCATTCTCGAGGCGGTTGAGTATGCGTTGGCGCACGGCTGGGAGCACAAGCGTTCGCTGTTGCTCGCCTTTGGCCAGGACGAGGAAACCACGCAGTACGGCGCTGGAGCTATCGGCCGCGTGCTCGAGGAGCGCGGTGTTGAACTTGAATATCTGATCGACGAGGGTGACTACCGTATTGTTTCGGCTGCCGAGTACAACGCGGGCGAGGGTTGGCTCATGCACGCCGACCTGGCTGAGAAGGGTTATGCCGACATTGTGCTCAAGACAAAGAGCGCGGGTGGGCATTCTTCCAACCCCTACGGCGGCACGTCGCTCGAGGTGTTGAGCCGTGCCATCACCGCAATCTGCGATATCGAGTGGCCGACGCTCGTCACGGACCTGCTTGCCGCACAGCTCGTCGAGCTGGAGCTCTACACGGCCGACGAGATTGCTTCCAACAAGGACGCCATCGTGCGCGAGTGCCTCGCCAGCAAGAAGCTCTATCCGCTCGTGACCACCACCTGTGCACCGACCCAAATCGAGGGCGGTAGCACCGGTGCTAACGTGATGCCGCAGGATATGTGGGCCAATATCAATTTCCGCATGCTCGAGGGCACGAGTGTGGCCGATGTCGTGGCCTGCTGCCGCGTCGCCGTTGCCGAGGCGGGGCTCGCCGACCGTGTCGAGATCGAGCTCGGTCCTGGCAGCTCCGAACCCTCGCCGTCTCCGCGCATCGGCGGACCGGGACTCGAGACCGTCCGCGCCATCGCCGCCCGCTATTTCCGTGATCCAGAGGGGACGGAGGAAAACGGATCATCAGCGGCGGGCGGAGCTCCTATCGGTATCGTTCCCTCGACCGTGATTGGCGCGACCGATGCTGCCAACTACCAGCGCATTTGCCCCGAGTGCATTCGCTTCTCGGCCTTTGTGGTAGACGATGACGAGTGCGAGCGCGGTGTCCACGGCACCAACGAGCGCATCACCCGCCGCGCCTACCTCCAGGGCGTACGCTTTTTCATCGCTCTGCTTCAAACGCTCTAGAATGTGACAAAGCGACAGTCCCTTTGTTAGCCGTTGGGGACGTTCTTAAACGACTAGTCGTTAATGAACGTCCCCAACGGCTATGTCCACTCATTCCGTGCGGGTTATATGCAGGTTTGCCTGCGCACGCTATCATGTATGGGTTAGACCGCAACTATGTACCCCATACGCGAAGGGATGCGCATGTATCTGAAGATCGACATGTTCTAGCCGGGCTTACCCCCGCAGCGGCGCCGCGCGCCCCATCAACTCTGCCGATTTTCACCTTCACGCATATAAAGGAGTCCCGCCATGCGCGACAAGCTCGAAAAGATCATCAAGGCCTATGAGGAGCTCGAGAAGAAGCTTTCCGACCCGGCCGTTGCCTCCGACATCAAGGAGTTCACGCGTCTCAACAAGGAGTACGCGCACCAGTCCGACCTCATCGCCGCCTCGCGCGAGTACATCGGCGCGCTCGATGACATCGAGGCTGCCAAGGAAATGCTCCACGATACGACCGATGCCGATGAGAAGGAGATGCTCCAGATGGACATCTCCGAAAACGAGGCCAAGCTTCCCCAGCTCGAGGAAGACATTAAGTACATGCTCATCCCGAGCGACCCCAACGACGACAAGAACACCATCGTCGAGATTCGCTCCGCCGCCGGTGGCGACGAGGCGGCTATCTTTGCCGGCGATCTGTACAAGATGTATCAGCGCTTCTGCGAGTCGCGCGGCTGGAAGACCACCGTGCTCGACTCCAGCCCCAGCGAGGCCGGCGGCTTTAAGTCCATCGAGTTCAAGGTCGAGGGCGACCGCGTCTACTCCGTCATGAAGTTCGAGTCCGGCGTGCACCGCGTCCAGCGCGTTCCCAAGACCGAGTCCCAGGGTCGCATCCAGACCTCCACGGCAACCGTCGCCGTGCTTCCCGAGGCCGAGGAGATCGACGTTCAGATCAACCAGTCCGACCTGCGCATCGATACCTACTGTGCCTCCGGCCCTGGCGGTCAGTGCGTTAACACCACCTACTCCGCCGTGCGCATCACCCACCTGCCCACCAACACCGTGGTGCAGTCGCAGGAACAGCGCTCCCAGATCCAGAACCGCGAAGTCTGCATGCAGATGCTGCGCGCCCGTCTGTACGAGATGGAGCTCGAGAAGCAGCATGCGGAGCTCGGTGCCGAGCGCCAGAGCCAGATCGGCCACGGCAACCGTTCCGAGAAGATCCGTACCTACAACCAGCCCCAGGACCGCGTGACCGATCACCGCATCGGCTTCAACTCCACCTACAACGGCGTCCTCCTGGGCGACCAGCTCGGCACCGTCATCGAGGCGCTCGCCGCCGCCGAGCGTGCCGAGAAGCTGGCACAGGCCGTGTAGGTTACGCGGTTTTACAAACCGCGTAACGACTCGACGCTGCGCGCCGCCCAGAGCGACAATTTGTCATTCAAAAGGCAAGGCATGACCAGAAGGTCTATGCCTTGCCTTTTTCATGCCAACTTGTTCGCTCTGGACGTCGCTCGCTGACATTGCCAAAACATCGGCGTTTCCTTGGTTGTCAAATGATTCGTAGGGAGTCATTGGTGACATTGCCTTGATATTTTATTCAGTCGGCTGTGATGTCATTTGAGCTGCTTACCTGCTTAAGGTAATTGACGGCATAAGTCCGCTATCGAAAATATTGCTCAAAATATCGTTCAAGAAGTCGCGGAGCGATTTTTGATGGGTCGTGCGTCAAGCGATGTGGCAAGTTCTTGGTTAGATATTGGTCAGTTTTGGGACAACCTTGCCAAAAGCTTGACGAATGCAAATTTAGACGTCAGCGAATGAACACTTTGAGCGAGCTCGGTGCAAAATTCTGGGCTGATTCTCGATAATCGCCTTCAATCGCCCCTTGCCAAGCGCTGGCCTCGCTTACAATCTGCTCCGACATTCGCGCGCCGTCCGGCGCTTAAGAGGGGAGGGCCCCATGGCAAACGAGATTTGGACCATCAAGCGTTGTCTCGAGTGGACCAAGGAGTACCTGGCCGAGCGCGGCGAGGAGCACCCCCGTCTTTCTGCCGAGTGGCTGCTGTGCGCCGCCACGGGCCTGGCGCGCATTGACCTATATATGCGTATGGACGAGACGCTTAACGCGGCCCAGCTCGAGACCATGCATGCGGCCGTTGTCCGCCGCGCTAAGGGCGAGCCGCTGCAATACATCACGGGCAGCACGCAGTTTCGCATGATCGACGTCGCGTGCGCCCCCGGTGTGCTCATTCCGCGCCCCGAGACCGAGATGCTCGTCGAGGAAGTCCTCAATTATCTGGATGCCGAGGTGCTGAGCCCCGAGGCTGCCGCCCGTCAGCGCGTTGAGCTGCCCTGGAACGACGAGGTCGAGCAAGCGCGCAAAGTCGAAGCCGCATTGGCCGACGAGCGAGCGACGGCCGAGCGCCGTGCCGCTAACCTCACGGCTGCCGATGAGGCTGCGCTGGGTGGCGACGTACTGGGCAGCCGTGCCTATGCCGAGGAACTGGCCGACCGCGAGGCCGAGGAAGCCGCCACGCAGATAGCAGAAGCCGAAGCCGCGGAAGCCGCCGAGCCCGAGCTCGACGAATACGGCATCGCCATCGAAGGCGCCGACCACGAGGCGTCTCTGACGGAGGATGCCGCCGCGCCCGCTCCGGTCGAGCCCCGTATCGCCCGCGTTCTCGAGGTCGGCTGCGGCACGGGCTGCATCTCGCTTTCCCTTGCCTGGGAGCGCCGCGGCCATGTCACCTGCACCGCTACCGATATCGAACCGCGTGCCATTGACCTGGCCACCAAAAACCGCGACGCGCTCGGGCTTACGTCCGATGAGGTCGCCTTCAGCCTCACAAACCTGGTGAGCTCTATCCCCCGCGAGGAATGGGGCACCTTCGACGTGCTCGTCTCCAACCCGCCTTACATTCCGACTGACGTCATGCGCTCGCTGCCGCACGAGGTCAAGGACTTCGAGCCCGATTTAGCGCTCGAGGGCGGCGCCGACGGCCTCGATATCTTCCGCCGCCTGCTCAATGCGGCGCCCTATATGCTGCGCGCCGGCGGCCTGTTTGCCTGCGAGCTCTACGAGGGCGCCCTCGATGCCGCGGCCGAGCTCTGTCGCCAGGCGGGTCTCTCGGACGTGCGCATCGTCCGCGACCTCACCGATCGTCCCCGCATCGTCCGAGCCATCGTCACCGAGCCCAAACAGCGCCAGTAATATTTATTAACTGGTTAGCAAAAATTATAAATTAGTTTATAATTAGGACGGCTGAAAGAGGTCGGCCCATGCAACCTCCTACCTTTCGGGAAATCATTGCCCTACTCAAGCACGATGGATTCGTGGAGGTCGCGCAAGTCGGTAGTCATGCTAAGCATGTTTCTGGTGACCGTGTTGTCACCGCGAACGGCTCTGGTGGTGATCGACCAAAGAAGGGCACGTGGGCAAGTATTCGTCGCCAAGCTGGATGGTAGCTGGAGGCAAAATGAGGCAGCGATTTACCTATGACTGCGTTCTCATAAAAGAAGACGACGGTTACTGCGCTAGCTTCCCGCAGATTCCTGGCACCTTTGCCGATGGCGACACGCGCGAAGAAGCGATTGCCCATGCCACCGAGGCACTGATGGCGTTTTTGGCCGACGACCTCAACAACGGTTTGACTCCGGCAGGGTACGAACGCTCGGCCGAGGTCGTGGCCCTTTCAGTCGAAATCGACCACGATGACGCTCGGGAAGCGGCGTGCCGAACATTTAAAGACGCAGCGCTGGACCTCAAAGTCTCCGCTTCGCGGATTACCGCGCTGGTCAAAGCAGGAAAGCTCGATGTTGAACTCGTCGACGGCCGTCGGATGATAACGATAGACAGCATCGAGCGCTACGCCGCCCAAGAACGCCACGCCGGCAGGCCAAAGAAGTTCGTCGCAGTCCAATAACCCCCTCACTTTCACCGACTACTAGAGCCGCTCACCAAACCAACATGCGCTCTGGGCAAATAGGTTGAACGTTTCGTGCGAGAATGCCCCACAGTAAATAAACTTGCACCAGAGCGTAAGGGGCTGGCATACACATGCAGACGGTCTATCGGGTATTCGAGGGAACGCGTGAGCCGCATCGGCTCGCCGTCGAGCGTACGGCCGAGCTACTCGGTCGCGGTGGCCTGGCGCTTATTCCAACCGAGACGGTCTACGGTGTCGCCGTGGCAGTCAACGTCTTCTCGGATGCCGTTCCACAAGATACAAGTGAACCTCTGCCGTGGCCGCGCGATCCGCAGGTCACCGTCAACGGCGCCGCGGTCCCCGCACTCGGTACCGGCTATCGTCGTATCTTTACCCTCAAGCAGCGCGAGCTCACGCAAACGGTCGCCTGGCTGGTTGATGATGCCGAGGCACTCGATCGCTATGGCGTGGATATCCCTCATGAGGCCCGCGTGCTCGCCCGACGATGCTGGCCGGGTGCCCTGACTATCGTGGTCAAGGCGGCCCCCTGCGTGCCGACCTTTATGCGCGCCGCCGACGACACGGTGGCACTTCGCGCTTCGGCCTCGCCCGTGGTGCAAGCGCTCATCCGCGCCTGCGGCAGCCCTCTTGCCTGCACCAGCGCCAATACGCATGGCACGCCCGCGCCGGCAAGCTTTGCCGACGTTGAGGACCGTATTCTGGAGGGGGTTGATCTGGCCGTCGACGCGGGCGAGACCCCGTGCCGCGACGCTTCGACCATCGTGACGTTTAAGCATGGCGAGCTTCAGATCCTGCGCCAAGGCGCACTTCCCGCATCAGAGATCGAGCGGGTTCTGTCCGACCCGATGCAATAGAAAGGTGTAAGCGATGTCGTTGAATCTGGGCAGCCTGGGCATGGAAGATGCCTCGTTTAACTTTGGCGGTTCCTACATCATGGCGCTCGACTGCGGCACCACCTCGGTGCTCGCGACCATCGTCGACGAGTACGGCTGCATTGTCGCCCAGGCACGTCGTAGCGTCAAAACCAGCTTCCCGCGCCCCGGCTGGGTGGAGCAGGATCCCACGGAGGTGCTTGCCAGCCAGATCGGCGTGATGATGGAGGTCCAGTTTAAGAGCGGCATCCATTCCGATCGCATCGCCGCCATCGGTATCTCCAACCAGCGCGAGACCACGGTGGTGTGGGACCGCGTGAGTGGCCAGCCTATCTACAACGCCATCGTGTGGCAGTGTCGCCGCACCGCCTCGACAATCGATAAACTGGCCGAGCAGGGCCGCGAGGAGCTGGTGCGTTCCCGCACCGGCCTTACGCTCGACCCGTATTTCTCGGCCTCCAAGGTGCAGTGGATTCTCGACAACGTCGACGGCGCGCGCGAGAGCGCGGCAGCGGGCGACCTCATGTTTGGCACCATCGATACCTGGCTCATCTATAACCTCACCGGCGGCCAAACCTTCGCCACCGACTACACCAACGCCAGCCGCACGGCGCTCTTCAATATTCATACGCTGGACTGGGACGATGACCTGCTGGCTCTCTTCGACATCCCGCGTGCCATGATGCCCGAGGTCCGTTGGAGCGCCGGTGACTACGGCCGCGTAGCGAGCGACATCATGACCAACATGCCGCCCATCATGGGTGTGGCGGGCGACCAGCAGGCGTCGCTGTTCGGTCACTGCTGCTTCCATCCCGGCCAGACCAAAAACACCTATGGCACGGGCTGCTTTATGCTCATGAATACCGGCGACGAGATCGTCGAATCCAAGAATGGCCTGGTCTCCACCATCGGTATCGCTGCGGACGGCAAGGTCAGCTATGCGCTCGAGGGCTCTATTTTTGCCGCCGGCTCAACGATGAACTGGCTGCGCGACAACATGGGCGTTATCTCCAACGTATCCGAATCGGCACGGCTCGCCTCCTCGATCGGCGATAACGAGGGATGCTACTTTATCCCCGCTTTTGCGGGCTTGGGTGCACCTTGGTGGGACGCGCACGCCCGCGGCATCGTATGCGGTCTGACTGGAGCTTCGACTCGAGCGACCATCGTGCGCGCCGCTTGCGAGTCCATGGCCTATCAGAGCTATGACGTGCTGCGTGCCATGGAGCAGGATGTGGGTCTTTCGATTGAGCGCCTGTCCGTCGATGGCGGTGCCTCGCGCAACGAGTTCATCATGCAGTTCCAGGCAGACTTGCTGGATATCCCTGTACTGCAATGCGAGACGGTGGAGACCACGGCAATCGGTGCCGCGTACTTGGCGGGTCTTGCGGTTGGGTATTGGGAGGATCTGGAGGAGCTGGAGCAAAACGCCCAGATCGTCAAGACGTTCCATCCCCATATGTCCGTTGAGCGTCGCGAGCGCAACCTGGACGGTTGGCACGATGCGGTCAGGCGTTCGCTCAGCACCACTCAGTAGGGTTGTGACGGAGCGTTCGATACAACAAACCGCTAAACTTATGCATGGCGGGCGGCGGCAACATCGCTGTGCGTCATGTCAGCAAGGTCGTTTTGCGGCCGCAACGAAAGGGGCAATCAACCCATGACCGTTACCTACGATGCGTCCCGCGTGACGCTTGTCGACCATCCGCTCGTCCAGCACAAGTTGTCGATCCTGCGCGATAAGTCGACCGGCACCAACCAGTTCCGCCAGCTCGTGCGCGAGCTCGCGCTTTTTGACGGCTACGAGGCCATGCGCGACCTGCCCATGGAGGATGTCGAAGTCGAGACTCCCATCACCACTGCCACGTTTAAGCAGCTTGCCGGCAAGAAGCTCGCCATCGTCCCCATTCTGCGCGCGGGCCTTGGCATGGTCGACGGCATCCTCGACCTGGTGCCCTCTGCCCGCGTGGGCCACATTGGCATGGAGCGCGACGAGGTCACCCACGAGCCGCATGAGTATTACTGCAAGATGCCCAGGGATATCGACCAACGTATCTGCCTGGTCGTCGATCCCATGCTCGCCACGGGCGGTTCTGCCGAGATGGCTATCGGCTATCTGCGCGAGCGCGGTGTCAAGGACATTCGCATGCTGTGCATCGTCGCGGCCCCCGAGGGCCTCAAGTCGCTGACCGAGAAAGACCCCGACGTGCATATCTATACCTGCGCCATTGACGACCACCTCAACGAGGCCGCCTACATCGTCCCCGGCCTGGGCGATGCCGGCGACCGCATCTACGGCACGCTGTAGCCTCTGGGCCAAACCGGCTAACGTCGAAAATACGAAGAAACGGTGCGCGCGGACAAATAAAAGGCGACCGCGCTCACCCCTGTTAACGGACGTTTCGCCCCGCAGGGTACGGAAAAACGCGTTACCGTACCTGCGGCATAAAGAAGGTCTTAAGAAAACGAACAGGTGCGTACTAACCGATGCTTTTTCGGTTGTACTTTAGCGATTGGCTCGTACAATAGTCACCAATGTTTGGCGGGAACTGTTCTGTGAAGCGTTAAAAAGGAAAGTGAGGACGCCAGTGTTTCAGGTAGCCGATCTGCTCGCTATCGTTGCAGGCGCCATCGCGGGCGCAATCGCCTTTCTTCCCTTTGTTTTTACGCTCAAGCCGGTTCTTGACGATAAGCAGAATGCGGACATGCTCAAGGGCATGGTGAGTCTGGCGGTCTCGGCAATCGCCCTGCTCGTCTTTACCTTGGTTGTGTTTGCGTTGTTCGGAGAGGCATTTCGCATGTTCCTTCTGGGCGAGGCGATCGGCTTCGTGGCCTTTATGGCCGCCTGCACGGTTCGTGTCGCCAAGGCGCTGCGAGATCCTCATGAGGTCGAAAGGTAAGTCGTGGAAATTTTTGAAAAGCTGCCTGATGAGATTAATCATCTGGTCAGCGAGTTCAGCTCCACCCCCGTCGTGGGCGATCTAAGCTGCGGCATCACGCAGTACTCGTTTTGGCTGATCGTCTCCACGATCGTGCTCCTGATCGTCCTGGCCGTGTTCAAGAAGAAGCAGACCTTGGTTCCCAAGGGCTTCTTCGTCAACGGTTTCGAGTACATCATCGAGTACGTCGAGAACGATATCGGCAAGGGCGTCGTGGGTGAGAACTGGAAGAAGCACTTCCCGTTCCTGTGCTCGCTTTTCCTGTTCATCCTGATCAATAACATGATCGGCCTGATTCCGGGAATGAAGCCCGGCACCGGCGCAATCGGCTCCACCGCCGCGCTCGCCATCTTCGCCTTCGTGTACTTCATCTACTACGGATGCAAGGCTCACGGCGTGATCGGCTACATCAAGAGCCTCGCCCCGCAGGGCGTGAGCTTCCCGATGAACGTGCTTGTGTGGGTCGTCGAGCTTTTCTCGACCTTCCTGCGCCTCATCACGCTCGCCGTCCGTCTGTTCTGCAACATGTTCGCAGGACACGTGGTCATGGGCTCGTTCGCCATCATGGCGAGCATGTTCATGCAGCCGCTGCTTCAGCAGGTTTCCGCGGCCCACGCCGTCGGTGCCCTGCCTTCGCTGGCCTGGCTTGCCATCCTCATCCTGATCTATGCGATCGAGCTTGTGGTCGGCGCCATCCAGGCTTACGTCTTCACGGTCCTTACCGCCGTGTACGTCTCCGAGGCAGAGGAGGTCGCGGAGGAGGAGTAGTCTTCCGTTCGCGCCTTAAAGGTAAGGCAATTCGTTAAACCGCCGGTGCCCGTCCCCATGGAGCCCGGCAGTTATAAAAAGGTTATCCTGCGTGAAATAAGACACGCACGACAAAGGAGGAATCGTGGGAGTTATCGGTTACGGTCTCGGTGTTATCGGCGCTGGTCTTGCTATCGGCCTGTCTGCTCTGGGTGCTACGGGTGCTATGGCCCGTCAGCCTGAGGTCCAGGGCCGCGTGTTCACCGTCTTCATCATGGGCTCCGCCTTCGGCGAGGCTCTGGCTCTGATCGGCTTCGTTGTCGCGCTGATCGTTAAATAGCACGGAGCGTCAAGTATGAATCTTTCATCCCAGAAGAGCGCGATCGCACTCTCCGCGTCCGCGGCCGCGCTGCTCATGCCGGTTTCCGCGTTCGCCGAGGACGGCGCCGCCGGTGCGGACATCCTCATCCCTAAGATGGCGGAGTTCATCCCGGCGCTTATCGCCTTCCTGATCATCTGGATCGTGCTGGCCAAGGTCGCCCTGCCGGGCATCATGAAAACCATGGAGGAGCGCGGCAAGAAGATCGAGGAGAGCCTCGACGAGGCCGAGAAGACCAAGCAGGAGGCTATCGCCAAGCGTGCTGAGTCCGACTCGATCGTCACCGACGCCCGTCGTCAGGCTGCCGACATCGTTCTCGAGGCCCGTAAGGACGCCGAGTCCGAGCGCGCCCGTATCATCGAGGCTGCTCACAAGGAGGCCGAGGAGATCATCGCCAAGGCCCATACGACCGTCGAGGACGAGCGCAAGTCCATCTACGCCGGTGCCGCGAGCTCCATCGCCGACCTGTCCGTTGCCGTCGCCACCAAGATCGTGGGCGAGGCACTCGAGGACGAGGCCGGGCAGAAGAAGCTCATCGAGCGCTACATCCAGGAAGCAGGTAGCCTGAATGCCGACTAGCCGCTATCAGGACAAGGTGCTCGAGACCTACGCGCGCTCCCTTCTGGAAGCCGCCAAGGCCGAGAACCATGTGTTCGAGGACCTCGAGATGATCGAGCGCCTGGCTTCCGCCAGCCCCGAGATCATCGCCGTGCTCGACACCATGTCCAAGCGCGACCAGCTCGACCTTCTTCCCAAGGTGGCAGCTGCCTTTAAGTATGTTGCCGAGGAAGACGAGGATGTAGTGGGCGTGACCGTCACCACGGCGATCCCGCTCGACGACGAGCTGCGTCAAACCATCACTAAGAAATGCGAGCAGGACTTCGGCCGCAAGGTATTCCTTATCGAGCAGGTCGACCCGTCTATCGTGGGCGGCCTGGTGCTCGAGGCTCGCGGCGAGCGTCGTGACATTTCCGTCAAGACGCAGCTGCGCATCGCACAGGAGACCCTCGCAAACTCTGCTAATTCGTACGGAGGTGAAGCCTAATGTCCGAAACCCTCAATGCCCAGGATATCGCCAAGAAACTGCAGGAGCAGCTTACGAGCCTCTCCGCGACGGTCGATACGCATGAGGTTTCAACGGTCGACGAGGTAGGCGACGGCATCGCGCGCGTCACTGGCCTCAAGAGCGCCATGGCAGGCGAGCTTCTGGAGTTCAAGAGCTCCGATACCGGTGAGACCGTCTTCGGCCTTGCCCAGAACCTTGACCGTGACGAGGTCGGCGCCGTTCTGTTTGGTGCCGTCGACTCCATCAAGGAAGGCGACGAGTGCCGCACCACTGGCCGCATTATGGATATCCCCGTGAGCCGTGCCATGCTCGGCCGCGTCGTCAATCCGCTCGGCCAGCCCATCGACGGCCTGGGCGACATCGTCGCCACGCACCGTCGCCCCATCGAGTTCAAGGCCCCCGGCGTCATCGACCGTACCCCGGTGTGCGAGCCGGTTCAGACCGGTCTGCTCGCTATCGACTCCATGGTGCCTATTGGCCGCGGTCAGCGTGAGCTCATCATCGGCGACCGTAAGACCGGTAAGACCGCCATCGCCATCGACGCTATTCTCAACCAGCGCGGCAAGGGCATGGTCTGCATCTATGTCGCCATCGGCCAGAAGGCCTCCACGGTTGCCAACATCCGCGAGACCCTCGCTCAGCACGGTGCGCTCGACTACACCATCATCGTTTCGGCCACCGCTGCCGATTCCGCCCCTATGCAGTACATCGCGCCTATGGCCGGTGCCGCTATCGGCGAGTTCTTCATGTACAACGGCGAGGACGGCAAGCCCGCCAGCGAGACCAACCCCGGCGGCCACGTGCTCGTCATCTACGACGACCTGTCCAAGCAGGCTGTGGCCTACCGTCAGATGTCGCTGACGCTGCATCGTCCGCCCGGACGCGAGGCCTATCCTGGCGACATCTTCTACCTGCACTCTCGTCTGCTCGAGCGTGCCGTCAAGATGTCCAAGAAGAACGGTTACGGCTCCATGACGGCACTGCCGATCATCGAGACCCAGGACGGCGACGTCTCGGCCTACATTCCGACCAACGTCATTTCCATTACCGATGGTCAGATCTACCTGCAGTCCGAGCTCTTCTTCCAGGGTCAGCGCCCGGCAGTCGACGTGGGCATCTCCGTGTCCCGCGTCGGTGGCGATGCGCAGACCAAGGCCATGAAGCAGGTCGCCGGCAACCTCCGTCTGGACCTCGCTTCGTACCAGGAGCTCGCTGGCTTTACGCAGTTCGGCTCCGACCTCGACGAGGCTACTCAGAAGCAGCTGACCCATGGTGCTCGCATGACCGAGCTCCTGAAGCAGCCGCGTTACAAGCCGTTTGAGGTTGGCGAGCAGATCGTTACGCTGTTCGCTGGCAACGAGGGCTTCCTGGATGACCTGGAGATCGCCGACGTGCTGCCCTTCCGTGCCGAGCTCATCGAGTACATGGACAATGGCTTTGGCTCGCTGCTCGACAAGGTTCGCGCCAAGAAGATCGATGATGACACCAAGGCTGAGCTCTTGCGCGTCATCGGCGACTTCAAGCAGCAGTTCATGGCCAAGCACCATTCGGATGTTTCTGGATCAGAGGAGAACTAAGCCCCATGGCCAACCTTCGCGACATTAAGAAGCGAATCTCCTCGGTTACCACGACCAAGCAGATCACGCGCACGATGGAGATGGTCTCTACGGCCAAGATCCGTCGTGCCCTCGATCGCTCCAAGCAGGCCGAGCCCTATAAGGAGGCGCTGACCGACGTCATGTTGACGGTCGCCGGCGACGCCTCCTGTTCGGGCACCGATCCCATGCTGCAGAAGCATGAGAGCGTCAAGCATGGCCTGATTGTCGTTATTGCCTCGGACCGCGGCCTTGCCGGCGGTTTCAATACGACGGTGGAGCGCACGGCCGAAAAGCTCGCCGCTTCTTGGGCGAACGACGGCATCGAGTGCGAGATCATCGCGTGCGGGCGTAAGCCGGCCACGTATTTCCGTGACCGCGCAAACGTTGTCATGCACTTTGAGGGCAACTCCTCTGAGCCCGATTTCAATCAGGCCCGCATGATTTCCTCTCATATCTGCGATGCGTATCGTGCCGGTGAGCTTGACCGTGTCGAGCTTGTCTACCACCACGCCAAGAACCGCGTGGATCAGGAGCTTCGCGTCGAGCATCTGTTGCCGCTCGACCCCGAGATGATCGCTATGGCCCACGGTCCGCGTAAGAACGAGACCGACGCCCCTAAGCGCATCTCGTCCACGTTCGAGTTCGTGCCCTCTCCCGAGCATGTTCTCGGCAAGCTTGTGCCGTCTTATATTCTGACGGTCATCTACCAGGCCCTGATCGATTCGGCGGCTGCCGAGCAGGGTGCACGCCGCAAGGCCATGCACTCCGCGACGGAAAACGCCACCGCGATCATCTCGACCCTTACCCGCACGTATAGTCGCGTGCGCCAGGCTTCGATCACGACCGAGATCAACGAGATCGTCGGCGGAGCCTCAGCATTGGAGGAACAGTAATGGCTAATAACACCGTAAAGCTTGCGGTCGAGGAAGCCACCAAGAAGACGACTGCCGGTGATGGTCGCATCGTGCGAATCATCGGCCCTGTCGTCGACGTCAAGTTTGACGGCGCGGTGCCCCCGATCTACAACGCGCTCACGGTCGAGGCCGAGACCCCGATCGGTCATCTGAGCACGATCCTTGAGGCCGAGAGCCAGCTTCCGGGCGGCGTCGTCCGCACGGTCGCCATGTCCTCGACCGACGGCCTGCAGCGCGGCCTCATCGCCACCGATACCGGTGAGCCCATGAAGATGCCCGTTGGTCCCAAGACGCTCGGTCGCATTTGGAACGTCATGGGCAAGCCCGTCGACGGCAAGCCCATGCCCGAGGTGGAGGAGTTCTACCCCATCCACCATGCAGCGCCCCGCTTTGACGAGCTCACCACCAAGACCGAGATCTTCGAGACCGGCATCAAGGCCGTCGACCTGCTCGAGCCCTACATCCGTGGCGGCAAGACCGGCCTGTTCGGCGGCGCCGGCGTCGGCAAGACCGTTCTGATTCAGGAGCTTATCAACAACCTCGCCCAGGAGCACGGCGGCACCTCGGTGTTCACCGGTGTCGGCGAGCGTACCCGCGAGGGCACCGACCTCTTCCTCGAGATGAGCGAGTCTGGCGTTATCGACAAGACCTGCTTGGTTTATGGTCAGATGAACGAGCCGCCTGGAGCGCGTCTGCGCATCGGTCTGGCCGGCCTTACCACCGCTGAGTACTTCCGCGATCGCGGCCAGGACGTCCTGCTGTTCATCGACAACATCTTCCGCTTCTCCCAGGCGGGTTCCGAGGTTTCCGCACTGCTGGGCCGTATGCCGTCCGCCGTTGGTTACCAGCCCACACTGGCTACCGAGATGGGTGACCTCCAGGAGCGCATTACCTCGACCAAGACGGGATCCATTACCTCCGTCCAGGCTGTCTACGTCCCCGCAGACGACCTGACCGACCCGGCGCCTGCCACGACGTTTACGCACCTCGACGCTACCACGGTTCTTTCGCGTAGCATTTCGTCGCTCGGCCTGTTCCCGGCTATCGACCCGCTCGCGTCTTCCTCCGACGCTCTCGATCCCTCGATCGTCGGCGAGGAGCACTACCGTGTCGCCGTCAAGGTCCAGGAGCTCCTGCAGGAGTACTCCGACCTTCAGGACATCATCGCCATTCTGGGTATGGACGAGCTGTCCGAGGAGCAGCGCCTTACGGTCAATCGTGCCCGTAAGATTCAGCAGTTCCTCTCGCAGTCCTTCCACGTCGCCGAGAAGTTCACCGGTAACCCCGGTGTCTACGTCCGCGTCGAGGATACCGTCCGCTCTTTCGCCGAGATTGTCGACGGCAAGGCCGATGACCTGCCCGAGCAGGCTTTCCGCTATGCTTCCACGATTGAGGACGTGCGCGAGCGCGCCCGCAAGATGGGGGAGAAGTAGGTTATGCGTATCCGCATCGTGTGCCCCGTGAGCTGCGCCTATGAGGGCGACGCTGCGTTTGTGTCGATTCCGTCCACGGATGGCGAGTTTGGCGTCCTGCCTGCTCACTCCAGCGAGATCTGCACGATCGACCGCGGTTACGTTCGCGTTTCCGATAAGGCCATGGGCACTGTCGACCACACGTTTGCCGTGGCCGGCGGCTATGCCCAGGTTGCGGACGATGTCGTGACCGTTCTCGCCGAGCGCGCTTGCGATTTGGCGACCGTCGATGCCGACAAGCTTAAAGCTGATATTCAAGGTTTTGAAGAGAAGCTGGGTAATTTGTCGGAGGATGATGCACGCCGCGCCTACCTCTATAATGAAATCGCATGGTGTAAGCTCAAGCTTGCCCAATAGTCAAACGATTTAGCGTTCGACCATTTGCGAACACATCATGCCCGGGATGGCCCAGCCACCCCGGGCATGCTTTTTGAAAGGGTAGACCTTGGATATTATCCGCGTTGAGGGTGGCCACGCCATCGGAGGCTCCGTGCCCGTCTCGGGTGCCAAGAACTCCGCGCTCAAACTCATGGCGGCAACGCTTCTGGCGCCGGGCAAGACGACGCTGCAGAACGTGCCCGATATTTCCGATGTCCACGTGATGGGCAAGGTGCTCAAGGGCATGGGCGCTACGATCGATGTTCTCGACGAGCACACGCTCGAGATTGATACCTCTCAGGTCGATTCATGGGAGGCCCCCTACGAGCTCGTTGCCAAGATGCGCGCTTCCACCGCCGTCATGGGACCCCTGCTGGGCCGCTTCCATCGCGCCAAAATTGCCATGCCGGGCGGCTGCAACCTGGGTGCTCGCAAGATCGATATGCACATTCTTGGTCTTGAGGCCCTGGGCGTTGAGTTCGATACCGCCCACGGTTACATCAACGCTAATGCGCCCCAAGGTCTGCGCGGTACCACCGTCACGCTCGAGTTCGCCAGCGTCGGTGCGACCGAGAACCTCATCATGGCCTCTGTGCGCGCACAGGGCACCACGGTTATCGACAATGCCGCCCGCGAGCCCGAGATCGTCGATCTCGCTAACATGCTCAACGAGATGGGCGCCAAGATTGTTGGCGCCGGTACGCCCGTCGTGACTATCGAAGGCGTGGAAGAGCTCCATCCCGTTACCCATCGCGTGGTGGGCGACCGCATCGAGGCCGGTACCTTTATCGTTGCCGGTGCGTTGATGGCCGACGATCGCGGTGTCGATGTCACGGGCTTTTGCCCCATTCACTTGGGCATGGTGCTCAAGAAGATGGAGCTCATGGGTATCGACTGCGAGCGCGTCGAGGATGGCGTCCATGTGAACCGTGCCGAGCGTATCAAGCCGGTCGACATCCAGACGCTTCCGTTCCCCGGTTTCCCGACCGACATGCAGGCGCAGATTATGGTGCTCTCCGCCCTTGCCGACGGCAGTTCCGTTATTACCGAAAACATCTTCGAGAATCGCTTTATGTTTGCCTCTGAGCTGGTGCGCATGGGTGCCGACATTCGTATCGAGAGCCATCATGCCATGATTCATGGCGTCAAGGGCTTCTCGGGTGCACAGGTTACCTCGCCCGATCTGCGCGGCGGAGCGGCCCTCGTCGTAGCGGGCTTGATCGCCGACGGGACGACCGAGGTTTCGGCTATCCATCACATCAAGCGCGGCTACGAGCAGTTTGTCGAAAAGCTGCAGGCGCTTGGCGCGCATGTCGAGCATGCTACCGTCCCCGATCCCGTCATCTACTAATACAGGTTGCCTATGTTTAATAAAAAGCCCCTCGCGGATACCACCACCCGAAGACCCTCAACTGGTGCGCAGGCCAAGATCTACAGTCGCGATAACGTGGCTCGTTATTCCGAGCGAGCTCGCCAACGTCGTCGTAGCCACACGATTCGCCACGTCGCGCTCATTGTCGTGCTTGGCGTGCTACTGAGCGCCACTACCGCTGCCGGCCTGTGGTTTGCCACCATTATGGGCAAGCTCGGCGATTCTAATGTCATTACCGACAATCTGCGTCGGGTTCTGGTTGACACCGATGAAGCAAAGGATCCGTTCTACGTGCTGCTTCTTGGCACCGACGGCCGTCCGGGCGAGGATACGTATCGTGCCGACTCGATTATCCTGGCACGCATCGACCCCACGCAAAAGCAGGCGACGCTTATTTCCGTTCCGCGCGACAACAAGGTCGTGTACAAGGGCGAGACCATGAAGATCAACGCCTGCCATACCGTTGGCGGCGCCGAGGCCATGGTCGAGGCGGTCAACGAGCTGTGCGGTGTTCAGATTTCCCACTATGCCGAGGTCAGCTTCGACGGTATGCAGGCGCTGATTGATTCGGTTGGCGGTATCGACATTAACGCAACCGATGATGTTGACGACCCCGAGCACCTGGATATTAAGATTACCGCTGGCCAGCAGCATATGGACGGTGCCACCGCCCTTACCTATGCCCGCTGCCGCTACACCTATGCCGACGGCGATTACACGCGCATGCGCCACCAGCGTCAGGTGCTTGGCGCCCTTGCCAACCAGATTCTCAATAACTTCGATGCCACGAAGATCTTTGGCCTGGTTAATTCGCTGTCCGATATGCTCGTAACCGATATGAGCGTTCAGGATATCGTGGCTACGGTCAATGCCATGCGCGGTATGGATGTCGACGGTATCTACTCGGCCAACCTGCCCTCGTACGCCGACGACAGCACCATGATCGACGGCGTGAGCTATGTCTTTGTCTACGAGGACGAGCTCAAGGAAATGATGGAGCGCGTCGATGCCGGCAAGGATCCCAAGGGTCCCAACACCATGGGTCTTTCCGACGGCTCCAGCTCTACGATCGGTGACCTGAACAACAACACGTCTGACGACTACGCAAACGGTACCGCAACCTCATCGGTCAGCTCTGACGATTCCGATGACTCAAGCGATTCGAGCGATTCGGACTACTACGAACAGCCCACCGGCGACGGCAACGGTTACGAGGCCAATTATTAGGGTTACGCGGGCTTACCAGCCCGCGTAACCAGTTGACGCTGCAAACCCGCCAGAGCGGCAATCTGCCTTTCAACTTCGGCGGCATGATCAAAAGATCAATGCCGCCTCGTTTCAAGGCACCTTGCTCGCTCTGGCGGGTTTTCGCTGTCGTTGCCAAAACATCGGCGTTGCCTTGGTCCGGACTAGTCGTTGGGTAGTCATTGGGGACGTTTTTAAACGACTAGTCAAACAAGAACGTCCCCAATGACTACCCACAAAGCGAGAGTGGATGTCGTCATTTTGCGGCACTTGGGGACGTTCCTTTTGTGCCGGCAGTTTGGAACACTCCTTGCGTTAAGAGGCTGGCGTGCGTCAACCTGTTCTCATTGCAGCAAAAAAACCGCCCCGTTCTCTGTAGAGGACGGGGCGATTCGTCTTTTGGGCTTATGCAGCCAGGCTTATGCGAAACGGGCGACGAGCTCCTGGAGCACGTCGGTCATCTTGACGAGCGAACTGACCGGGACGAATTCGTTGACGCCGTGATAGCAATAGCCGCCGGTGGAAAGGTTGGGGCAGGGCAGACCGCGGAACGACAGCTGCGCGCCGTCGGTGCCGCCGCGAATCGGCAGCACTTGGGGCTCAACGCCGCAGGCAAGGTAGGCTTCCTTGGCAACATCAATAAGCTCGGGATAGTCACGAACGATTTCGGCCATATTTCGATACTGCTGCTTAATCTCGACCGTTACGCGCTCCTCACCCAGACGCTGGTTGAGCATCGAGGCGGCGGCATCAATAAGGTCGAGTTTCTGCTGGAACTTGGCGGCGTCATGGTCGCGGACGATATAGCGCGCCGTGGCGTGATCGACGGTCGCAGATACACCCTCAAGGTGATAAAAGCCCTCGTAGCCTTCCGTATACTCCGGGCGCTGCACGTAGGGGAGCAACGCGTTGAAGTCGCAGAACAGATTGCCTGCGTTGACCATACGGCCCTTGGCGTCGCCCGGGTGGATGGACTGGCCCTCAAAGCGGATGGTCGCCTCGGCGGCGTTAAAGCACTCCCACTCCAGCTCGCCGATGGGGCCGCCGTCGACCGTGTAGGCGTACTTGCAGCCAAAGGTATCGATATCCAACAGCTCGGCTCCGTGACCGATCTCCTCGTCAGGGCAGAAGCAAATGCCGAGTGCGGGATGGGGCAGAGAAGGGTCCTGAGCGATACGCGCGACAAGTGACATGATCTCGGCGACGCCTGCCTTGTCGTCCGCGCCCAGCAGCGTGGTGCCATCGCTGCAGACCAGGTCCTCACCCGCGAGGTCATTCAGGGCGGGAAGCTTGGCGGTACTCATGGCAACGGGCTTACCGTCAACCGTGCCGCAGACCAGGTCGCCGCCTTCGTAGTGTACGATGTGCGGCTTCACGCCGGCGCCCGGTGCAACTTCGGTGGTGTCGAGATGGGCGATCAGGCCCAGGGCGGGCTTGTCCTCAGCGCCCGCACTTGCGGGGATATGCGCGCAGACATAGGCGTGCTCGGTCACGTGGGCATCTTCCGCACCAAGCTCGCGCAGCTCTTCAGCCAGCACGTTGGCAAGGTCAAACTGAACGGCGCTCGAGGGTACCTGGTCGCAGTTTGCATCCTCGGACTGCGTGTTGATCTGGACGTAGCGCAAAAAGCGCTCGAGGACATCGGGGTTTGTGGTGGTGTTTTCCATAAAGACCGCTCCAATCTTGGTCGTCGTGTGCAACAAGAACTCTAGCACGGTATGCCACGGCATACCGCGACGCTTGGATGGGGTAGAATCAGCCATTGAATGCAGAAGGGACGGAAGATCATGGATACGACAAATAGCTCGCGCGAACTACATCTGACGGTGGCGAACGAAGACTACTTGGAGTGCATGGTTCGCATTGAAAGCGAAGAGGGGGAAACCAACGGCGTGCGATCGGTCGACATCGCGCAGCGCCTTGGCGTCTCCAAGGCATCGGTCAATAAAGCGGTTTCGGCGCTCAAGGCATCCGAGCTTGTCGAGCAATCGCACTATGGCAAGGTAATCCTGACCGATCGCGGCCGCGAGGTTGGCACGGCTATCTGGTACCGTCATCGCCTCATCCGCACGTTTTTGGTTCAGGAGCTCGGTGTCGAATTTGAGCGAGCCGATTCCGAGGCCTGCATGATGGAGCATGCGCTATCCGAGGACACGATGAACCGCTGGCTCGCCTATCTCGAAAAGCAAGGAATCAGCGTCGAGGAATAGCGGGATATATATGGATACGAGTTATTACAATCGCTTTGGTGCCGAGGAACTTACGCGCCGCTTGTCGAGCGAGACCTTGTTGGCGCAGGGCCCCATGGGCAGTGTTCTGTTGAGTGAGTACGACGCCGCAGACATTCCACCGGCGTTTTGGAATCTGGCAGAGCCGCAGGCCGTTTCTCGTATCCATCGCTTGTATGTCGCCGCCGGTGCGCAGGTGCTCATTACCAACACCTTTCAGGCATCAAGCTATGCCCTCAAGCACGACCAGATTGCGCCGTCCGTGGCGGAGGTCAATCGCGGGGCCGTCGACGATGCTCGCCAGGCGCACCCTCAGCTGCTGCTGGGCTCGATGGGCCCGATCGGTATTGAGTGGTTTGCCGAGGACTCTGCCGAGTATCGTGAAATCCGCGGCATTGCGCGCGAACAGGCGCACGCCTTGCTCAATGCCGGCGTTGACGGTCTGCTGATCGAGACGGTGACGTCTATCCGTAATCTGCAGCCCATGCTTGCCGGCGCCCGAGATGCCGCCGACGGCATGCCTGTTCTGGTGAGTTTTGTCGTTGACGATAAAGGCGACCTGCTGGGCGATGGCCTCAACATCGAGGCAGCCGTTTTGTACGCCGAAAAACACGGCGCAAACTCGGTTGGTGTTAATTGCTGTTCGCTTGCGGCCGCGAATGCGGCGGTGCCCAGGATGGTTGCATCGGCGACGACTCCCGTCACGGTGCGTCCCAACGTAGGCGATCCGGTCCAGACTCAGGATGGCCCCGTATGGCACGAGAACCCTGAAGCTTTCGCGCGCGCATGCATCGAATGGAGACATGCCGGTGCCGCAATGGTGGGCAGTTGCTGTGGAACCACGGCAATCACTACGGCAGCAATGGCCGAGGCGCTCGATATATAAAGGGCAAAACCGCTCCATACGGGGCGGTTTTTTTATTGCCTGCATGTCCTTGGCAGCATTTGCCCAAATGGTGAATGCTGGTGCCGGCAGGTTGCCGAGTGCATGTTGCGGGTATACCCCATGCGTAACATGATCCAAACACTGTGAGGTGTCTGCGCGTGTGCGCGATAATTCATTTTGGAACTGACGGTTGGCGCGCTCGCGTCGATGAGGACTTCACTGCCGATAACGTTGCCCGTATCGCCGATGCCGTCGGCGAGTTGTGGCAAAAGACCAATCCGGGCAAAACGGTATATATAGGGTTCGACACCCGGCCCCTGGCGCGCGAGTTCGCTGAGCTTGCGGCGGGCGTGCTAGCAGCGCACGGGCTAGACGCCGTGCTCGCTTCGCGACCTGTTCCGACCCCTGCCCTTACGTGGGCGGCGGCTTATGACGGTGAGGCGTGCGGCGCGCTCATGGTGACGGGGTCCCATCATCCGCAGGGTTATCTGTGCCTCAAGATTCGCATGGGTGACGGCTCGACCGCCAACCAGGATGTCATCGAAGAGCTCGAAGAGACCATGGCTCCCGAGCCAATGGGGATCGAGGGGCAATATCGCACCGCGGATATCATTCCTGACTATATGCAAGCGGTGGCATCGTTTGTCGATGCCGAAGCCATCCGCGCCGCGCACTTGCGCGTGGTTGTCGACCCCATGGGCGGCGCAGCCCAGGGCTATCTAGCCGACTTGCTGCGCGAGCTTGGCGTTGAGGTGCACGAGATTCACGCCGGGCAGGCGTCTGACCAAGAAGATATCTGCCCCGACCCCGTTGAGCCTTGGGTGGACGCTTGCGAGCATACGGTTATCGAGGACGGAGCTTGCGCTGGCCTGGTGACCGACGGCGACGCCGACCGTATCGGCGCGGTTGACGAGCGCGGCAGATATATACATCCGCATCAGATCATGGCGCTCGTTTTGGGCGACTTGGTTCAATTTCGTAATTTGGAGGGGCGCGTCGTCGTCAATCTTTCATGCTCGACGCTCGTGCGTCGCATTGCCGAGGCGCTTGGCTGCCGCGTGACCGTCAAACCAGTCGGTTTCAAATATATAGCGGCAGAGATGAAGAAGGGTGGCGTCCTCATAGGCGGCGAGGAAGCCGGTGGTATCGGCATCGCCGCGCATATGCCCGAGCGCGATGGAATCCTCGCCTGTCTGATTCTGTGTGAGCTTATGGCAAAGACGGACGCGCCTTTGGGCGTTCTGGTCGACCAACTCGAGGACAGTTTTGGTAAGACGAGTTACGGTCGACGCGATTTGCGCCTTGAGGCCGAAGATGCCGAAACGTTACGAACCCTGCTGCCGGGCGTAAACCCCAAGTCGATTTGTGGCAAGGTGCCGCAAAACGTTAGTCATATGGACGGCTTGCGTCTGTCATTCGAGGATGACACGTGGCTGCTGGTCCGTCCTAGCGGGACCGAACCAGTGGTGCGCGTCTACGCCGAGGGGTTCTCGGTGGAAGAACGTGATGAGTTGCTCGATGCTGGCTGTGCTTTAGCTAGGGGGACGTATCCGCTTTAACCATGAGACTGCCTTATATAAAGAGATGCTCGGCGAGCGGTAGTTAACGGCTGGCAAACGTTAGTCGGATCACAAGATATGTAGGAAATGTGTACGCCCAGATTCCCGCCCCCGGCGCCCCTCCGGTCTGGCAATATATCTCCTTGCCGCGCGGCCCGGTCGGACCGGATCAGCCGCCAGGCGTGCACC
>UQKQ01000006.1 GCA_900541645.1 uncultured Collinsella sp. | reverse complement strand
CGCCGTGATGCGCGACCGGGTGCCCTACCGGGAGTAGCGTCGAAGGTTGACAAAACTATAGGAACACCCAATGACTACTCTTGAACTTTGAGGGCTTCGGCCAGGCTGACGCGCTTGATCGAGCGCATGTGCAGCAGCGCCACGACCAGGTACGTTGCAAAGCCGATCCCTGCGCACGCCGCCATGGACCAGCTTGGCACATAAATCTCGATATTGCCGTTATAGGCGAGCAACATGGAGCGGAAAATAGCCGTAAGCGAGCAGATAATCAACGGCAGGCTCAGCACGAGCGATGCCGCCACGCACAGCGTGATCGAGCGGATGTACAGATGCGAGATCTCGCCATCGCGATAGCCAAAGACCTTCATGTAGCTGATCGACCGGGCGCTATGGTCGATAACAGCCTTGGTTAGCAGGTACATAAACAGCAGGAAGATAAACACCGCGAGCCCGACCATCATGCCGATCATGTCGCTCATCATGCCGATGAACTGGTCACCCACGGCGCGCATGTCGTCGGGCGTGGTGTCGCCGGCAAAGTAGCGCGCGTCGAGGTCGAGCTTCTCGTCGCTCACATAGCCGTTAAAGTAGGCGGCGTCGTTGTCGAACAGCTCGTTAAAGTCGTCGATACTCATATAGATATTCATGTCCGACTTGGAGCCCCAGGCACAGTCCTTGCCCGCATACTCAAGGGAATAATGCTCGCCCTCGTACTTGTCGCTGAGCGTGACCTTCTGGCCCTCGCTCCAGCCAAACTTATCGAGCAGACCGCCGCCAAAGACGACGCGCCCATCGCCGACGTTGAGGTCCTTCCAGTAGCGCGAGTTTGCCGAGATGCCGTAGACAGAAATCGTCTCCTCGCCATTACCATCGCCACGGTCGTATTGCAGCTGGTAAACGGCATATTTCTCGGCCTGCGCGATTGCGCCCGCGCCGTTGTCGGTCGTATTGACCGGATGGATATCGTCGTTGCCAGTGTCGATCTTAGAGGCCTTGTCGATCAGGTCGATAGCCTCGTCGCGGTCGCAGCCAAGGGCCTCGGCAAGCTTATCGAGGCACGCATAGAGCGCATCCTTCTTGTCCTGGACCTTGGCGGGCGCGTCCTGCGCCGCGGCCAGGCTCTCGGCAGACGGAGATGCGGTCGCGGCATCGGCTGCCGTCTGCGCCGCATCGGCCGCGTCGTCAAGCTCGTCATCGGCATCCTGGGCGGCAGAAAGCAGCGCGCCGTCAACCGACTGCAAGAGCTCGAGCGCCGACCACTGCTCGCGCTCCTCGGCAGTGCCCTCGAGCTCTAGCGGAGCCTTGAGTGTGTACTGGTGCTCGGCGACCAGGCTCGTCTCCAGGTTGTCCGCATAGTGCGTCATCGTGGGCAGGATCGCCAGGCCAAAGAGCAAAAGCAGCGACCCAAACGCAATGCCCACGAAGAGCGTGGCGAAGTTACCCAGATTGCGCAGGAAGACCCGCAGGCGGAAGCGCGAGACAAAGCCCATGCGCTCCGGCAGCTGCAGACCGCGCTTGGTACCCGATTTGCCGCTCGCCTCGTGGCGAAGGAACTGCAGCGGCGTCTTGCCCATTTTGCGGAGCAGGCCCACCAGCGTGATGAGAATGAGCGCGGCGGCGGGGACCACGGCGCACTTCACAAAGATCTCCCAGCTCCAATACACCTGGAAGGGCGGCAGACTGTACGAGCCGTAGTAGAGACCGCGCATGGGCTCGGTAAAGAACGCGACGCCGAGTGCGGTGCCCAAAAGCGCCGCGAGCACGCCCACGATGGCGGGAAGCGCCAGGTAGTGCAGCACGATCTCGCGACGGCGATAGCCGCTGGCGAGCAGCGTGCCGATGATGGCGCTCTCCTCCTCGATGGTGGCGTCGGTAAGGACCACAAAGACGAATGCCATGATCACGATGATAATGTTGAGCAGCGTCATCCACATCATGGAATCGCCGTCCACGTCATCGCGCGCATAGCCAATACCCTGGTTGGAATCGGCATCGATCAGATCGTCGACGCGCGCATCGGCATCCGCCAGCGCTTCGACCATATCCTGCTCGGCATCGACGCGGTCCGCGGTGGGGAGGTCGCGATCGGCAAAGGTGAAGGAGTAGGTGTAGGCAGGCGCGCCACCGGCATCCTCGAGCGCGGTAAAACCGGCGTCGGTGACCTCGGCGACGCCATACGTGATGGTGTTCACCGTAAAGTCCGAATTGTTGAGGAACAGCGCCTGGCTATCGGGCTGGGTCATGATGCCGCAGATGGTGTAGGTGCGGCCCTCAAGCTCGACCTTATCGCCCACGGCGAGGTCGTTGTTGGTGGCGAAGACACGGTCGATTGCCACCTCATCGTCCGCCCTGGGCTGCCTGCCCTCACAGTAGGACGCGATATCGACCTTGGTGCGGTGCGCATAGGTGCGCAGGGTGCGCTTGGTGCCGTCGTCGCCGGACGCCTTTTTGATGATGGCGTCGATAGAGAAGTTCTTGTAGAGCGTAACGCCGCCGACGTCCTTTGCCGCGTCCTCGGCAGCCTTGAGCTGCTCGTCGGTGGCCTCGAAGGAGGTAGTCACGCGGCCGTCCTCAATCGTGTACTCGTCGCGCATGTCGTCGATGAGGCAGCCGATGGAATGCGCCGCGAGCAAAAAGCCCGACGTGAGGGCGATGCTTCCGCACATAAGCAAAAAGATGCCCAGGTACTTGCCGATATTGCGGCGCAGCTCGCGCGGGAGTCGTTTTGCGAGAGGTGTCATGGCGCCGCCTACCAATCGAGCTCGGCGGCGGGCACGGGATCGGCGTTGAGCTCGTCCTCGACAATGCGGCCGTCGCGCAGGCGCAGCACGCGGTTGGCCATACGCGCGATGGCGGCGTTGTGGGTGACGATGATGATGGTGCAGCCGTAGGTGCGGTTGACGTCCTCCATGAGCTGCAGAATTTCTTTGGATGTCTTGTAGTCGAGCGCGCCCGTGGGCTCGTCGCACAGCAGCAGGCCCGGATTTTTGACGAGCGCACGGCCGATGGCGCAGCGCTGCTGCTGGCCGCCCGAGACCTGGCGCGGAAACTTGTTGCGGTGCTCGTAGAGGCCCAGCGAACGCAGCAGGTCGTCGATGTTGAGCGGGTTTTTGGACAGGTGCGCCGTGACCTCGATGTTCTCCTTGATGGTGAGATCGGGCACCAGGTTGTAGAACTGGAAGACAAAACCCAGCTCGCGGCGGCGGTACTCGCCCAGGTCGGCAGGCTTGAGCACCGTGAGGTCGCAGCCGTCCACCATGATGGAGCCGCCGTCGGCATCCTCCAGGCCGCCGATCAGGTTGAGAAAGGTCGACTTGCCCGAGCCGGAGGGCCCCAGCATGACGCAGATCTCGCCGCGGTTGATAGACGTGTTGATGCCGTCGAGCACCGTCAGGCGTGCATCTCCATCGCCGTAGTGTTTCTTGAGCCCGTTGACCTGGACGTAGGCACGCTTTGTCGCCATGCTATCCCCCGCTGTTAGCCTTCTGCTACTTTTCTAGGCTAATAGTAAATCCAGGTGAACTATTTTTATGCGACGTGTGCGACTTTTTTCAAACCTAGTCATTGGGGACAGCTCTTGCCCGTCCGGCCGGCGAGCCGGCGAATCGGCAAAGACTGTCCCCCAACAGCTAGTCGTTTAAGAACGTCCCCAATGGCTAGGCGGTTAGGCGCGGGATTTGTTGTGCGCGAGGGCTAGGCCTACGGCGGCGATGGCAGCGGCAAAGAGCACCGTGACGCCCAGGTCGCAGGCGATGTCGCCCAGCACGGTGGACGTCAAATCAGAGGCAAGCGCCTTGCCGATCGCGTCGTTCACCCAAAACGTCGGCACAAAGTGCGCCACCGTCTGCACGGCCGAACCCATCAGCGACAGCGGCATCCAGGCGCCGCCCAAAAACGTCATGAGCATGCCGAGTAAGTTGCCCACGCCATTGAGCAGCTCCTCGCGCGCGCCCAAGCTCGACAGGGTAAAGCCAACGGCCAGCGGCGTGCACGCCAGGGCAAGCGTCGCCGCCAGCGCCAGGCACACGCGACCCACACCGACCTCGGCGACCGCGCCGGCAAAGCCCACGACACCCACCATGCTCGACACGAACCAGATGCAGACGGTGAGCACGGCGGCGGCCGCAAACACGGCAAGCGAACGTTGGCGCTCGGGGATTGGGCCGGCATCCATGCGGCGCACGCGCTCGGACTCGCTCATGCCCGAGAACACCAATCCCACCGACACGATGACCGACGAGATGATCGCGTACGCGCCAAAGTTGAAGTACGACTCGAGTGGGGCGACGGCAGTCGATTCGACCTTGACCTGCTCGATCTGGACCTCGGCGCGCTTGGCGGCAGCGTGCTCGGCGGCCTTGGCGACCTCGCCGTCGGAAGCAGCTGGCTCAAGTGCCGCCGCAGCGCCCGCAAGCGAGATCCACCGCGAGGCCTCGGCAGACGAGAGCGCCGCCGCCATGGTGCCGGAGCCGTACGTCACATCGAGCTTGGGCAGTTCTTTCCCCGCACGGGCGGCCGCAACGAGGTCGTCCTCAAACCCCTCCGGGATAAAGAACACGCAATCGGCGCTGCCCTTGGCGCTGTTACTCTTGGCGAGCGCATCCGCAAGGTCGTACGTGTCGTCACCAACGCCCGTGACCAGGTCAAAGCGTGAGCCTAGGTGCTTGGTAAGCGCCCGCGAAAGGTCGCTATTGTCGCGGTCGACCACGATCACGTTGGTGTCGTAGGGCTTGTACTCGGTAAGCTGCGACGAGTTCCAGCTCACCGAGGCCGCGATGAATACGCCCATGAGCGAGATGAACACCGTATAGATGAGCAGGTAGAACGGGTGCGCCAGCGCCATGCGAAGCGCGGTCTTAAAGGTGCTCATAGCGGCTCCTTCCAAAGATCAGCGTAGCGGCGACAAACACCAGGGTCATCAGGACGAGCGCGCCGGCGCGGACGGCGAAGGGCCCCAGGTCCTCAAAGAAATACAGGCGGTTGAACATGTCGCAGATGAGCTTGACGGGGTTGAGCCAGCACTCGGCCGGAAAGGCGCGGGCGACATCGTCGGCAAGCGCCATCGCCGGCTCGCCGTAGAGTCCGGCGAACAGGGCGCACGTGGTAGCGAAGCCCGTGAGGATACCGGACTTGGACGCCTTGCCGCCCTTAACGGGAAGCGTGCCCACAAAGAGCCCCAGGCCCGTGGCGGCAAGCGCGGATGCAGCACCGCCCAGCAGGCACAGCCCCTCGCGCCCACCAAAGTCGACGCCAACGACTAGGCGCACGTAGCCAATCGCGACCGCCATCGAGGCAAAGGAAACCAGCCACGAGCCGACAAAGATGCCGGCCAGCGACGCCGTCTTGGAAAGGCCGCCCACGCAGCGGCGCGCACCAAGGCCCGACAGATTGGGCTGCAAATCGACGACGCTCAAAGCGGCAAACTCGGCAGACATCATCGCGACCAGGCCAAAGAGCGCGTAGTAGTAGATGACCGTGCCATCGGGCGTGGTGCGTGTCAGGCTTACACGGCGGGTGCCGCCCTCGAGCGACAGAGCGCGCGCAACCGCCTCGGGGTCGGCGAGCGCCGCCGGGTTGTCTTGGGCAATCTGGGACATGAGCGCGGCATTTTGCGTATACGAGCTTGCCACCGTCTCAAGGATGCTGCGGTCGGTGAGCACCGACGAGGCGCGCGAGCCGTCATAGCTCGAGAGCAGCGTGAGCCTGGGTGTGCCCGCGGCATCGACCGTGTAGATGCCCGCGACCTTGCCGGACTTGAGTGCTTTGCGCGCGGCAGCCAAGTCTTCGTACTCGCTCACATCGAGCAGCTGATCGTCGCCCTCCTTGGCAAGCGAAGCCGCCACGTCCTTAAAGGTCGAAGCGTCCCAGGCCTCGTCCGCCACGATGGCAACCGGCACCGGGTCGATCTTGCCGTCGGAGCTGAGGTTCGCAAACATAAACATGAACATCGTTGAAAGCGCAATGGGAAAGATCGCGCCCCAGACCCATGTACTCGGCCGGCGCAGCAGCGTCTTGACCGTGGTGATGATGGTGTTGAACATGGCCGCCCCCTAGTCGCGCAGCTCGCGGCCGGTGATCTCGAGGAACACGTCGTTGAGGGTCGGCGGCTCGCTCCACACGCGGCCGAGCGCCACGTCGGCGGCGCGCAGCGTGTCGAGGATGTCGACCAGGTTGTGCGGGCTCGCCTCGCAGGTGCAGACAAGTTCGCCGCCGGACAGCTCGACCGAAAGCACGTGCTCGAGGGCACGCAGCCGCTCGACCGTGGCGGCCTCGACGGCGCCGACCTCGACGGTCACGCGCTCGCCCATCTGGATCATGCGCTTGAGCTCGTCGTTGGTGCCCTGCGCCAGCACGCGGCCGCCGTCCATGATCATGATGCGGCTGCAGATCTGCTCGACTTCCTCCATGTAATGGCTGGTATACACCACCGTGGCGCCCTCGTCGCGCAGGCGGCAGATGCCCTCCAAGATGGCGTTGCGGCTCTGCGGGTCGACCGCCACCGTGGGCTCGTCAAAGAAGATGAGCTCAGGCTTGTGCGCGATGCCGCAAGCGATGTTGAGGCGACGCGCCAGGCCGCCCGAGAGCTTGCCAGGGCGGAACTTAGCAAAGTCGCCCAGGCCGACAAAGTCGATCGCCTCGTCGACCAGCGCGCGGCGGCGCTTGCGGTCGTTGATGTAAAGGCTGCAGAAATAGTCGATATTCTCGCGCACCGTGAGCTCGTCAAACACCGCCACCTGCTGTGGGACCACGCCGATGCGGCGTTTGAGGTCGTAGCGGGCGGGCGTCATGCGCTCGCCGAACAGCTCGATGGTGCCCTTGTCGTAAGCGAGCAGCTGCAGGATGCAGTTGATGGACGTGGTCTTGCCCGAGCCGTTGGGGCCCAGCAGGCCAAAGATCTCGCCAGGGGCAATACTCAGGTTAAAGTGGTCGAGCGCGATAAGATCGTCGTAGCGCTTGACGAGGTTTTCGACGTGGACAATGTCTGTCATGAGGTGGCCCTTCCGTTGATTGTGGCCCGGTACGATTGCATCATCGCAGGAGCCGTCGGCGCGCACCAGTGAGCTTTGTCACGAGTGCGAGGGGGCAGAGGCGAAACCCCCGCTCGCGCGAGCGATCGACGCCGCTTTGCCGCGCGGGAGGAATGTCACGGTTGCCCGGGCGGCGCCTCCCCCGCGCGCAGCATCGCGTACAATACCCGTATGAACAGGCTTTTCGACAAATCGATTGTGCTGGCGTGCTGTATTGCGGCCGCCATGGGTCTTGCCGCGGACGCTCGTCTGGTTGTGGCGTTTTGCCTTGTCGTTATTGCCACCTCGCTGGCCGAGGTCGTACAGGGGGGACGCACGCGCCGTGCAAGCGAGGCCGCGAGCTACGTCTACATCATCGCGGCCGTCTTCGTGCCGCCGTTTGTGCCGTTTGCACCTCTCGCCCTCTATGACATCGCGCGACGCGCGCGCCGCGAGCACGCCTGGGTCGCACTGGGCATTGGCGTCGCCTTTGTCTTCGCGCTCGTCGCGGACCTTCGCGCCGATGCGCTCACCGCCCGAACACTTCTGCTGACCGCCATCCTTTCGGTTGCCGCCACCTTGCTATCGCTACGCACCGCTCAGTTGGAGCGCGAGCAGCAGCGCATGCGCCGTACCCGCGACGAGCTGCAAGAACGAGCCCTCGCACTCGAAGCGCGCAACCGCGATCTTGCCGACCGCCAGGACTACGAAGTCGAGCTCGCGACGCTCGCCGAACGCGCCCGCATCGCGCGCGAGATCCACGATAACGTCGGTCATCAGCTCACGCGCGCCTCGCTGCAGACCGAGGCCCTGCGCGTCGTGCACGCCGATGAGCCCAGGGTTGCCGCCGATTTCGCCGACGTCAAACGCACGGTTGACGAGGCGCTCCAGCTTGTGCGCACCAGCGTCCATGCGCTCAACGACAACGCTGTCGACCTTTCCGTGCAGCTCGAACGTATTGTTGAAGGCGCGCGCTCGGGCGGCGGCCCGCAGATTGAGCTTGAAGTTTTAGCCGAACATGCGCCCGCAAACGTCGCCAACTGCTTTGCAGCGGTCCTGCGCGAGGCGCTCTCCAATACCATGCGCCACACTTGCGCCCATGCTGTCACCGTACGATGCATGGAGCATCCGTCGTTTTACCAGCTCATCGTTACCGACGATGGCGCGGGCGGGGTTCAAGCAAATGGTCGCGGCGCCGCGGAGGGCATGGGGCTCGGCTCCATGCGCGAGCGCGTCGAGGCGTTGGGCGGCACCTTCACCGCCGGTCCGCGCGCCGGCTCCCACGGCTGGCGCGTGTTTGCCACCATTCCCAAACAGCAAGGAGATGAGACCCGATGAGGCTCATAGTTGTCGATGACGACCGCTTGGTAGTCGATTCGCTCAAGATTATCCTGGGCGCCCAGCCGCAGATCGAAGTGGTGGGCACCGGAGCCGACGGCAACGACGCGGTGGCACTTTACGCCGAGCACGCGCCCGATATCGCGCTGCTCGACATTCAGATGCCGGGGCGCGACGGCCTTTCGGCGGCGCGCGAGATCCTTGAGCACGACCCCGCGGCACGCGTGGTGTTTCTGACGACATTCTCGGATGACGAGTACATTGTGTCGGCGCTCAAGCTGGGCGCCCGCGGTTACCTGATCAAGACCGATGTCGCCGCCATTCCGCCAGCGTTGGCACAGGTCATGGATGGCAAACGCGTGCTCGAGGGCAAGGCGATCGAGGATATCAACTTTGATGGGACGGGCGTCGATGCCGGCACGACCCGCCGGCCCGCAGCCTTTGCCAGCCTGACCGACCGCGAGTTCGAAGTCGCCGAGCTCATCGCCCGCGGCCTCGATAACAAGGAGATTGCCGCCACGGCTTATATGGGAGAAGGCACGGTGCGCAACCACATCAGCTCGATCCTGGCCAAAATGGGCCTGCGCAACCGCACGCAGATCGCCATCGCCTACCTGCGGGGGTAATTGACCAGTGGCCGACCGCTCCGGCATAGCAAAATGGCTGCCATCGATTTAATGCCATTTCAAAACTATGCCGGTTTACTACGATGAATCGACCACCTTCGACCACGGCAAATTGCGCGCTTCCAAAACCGCAGGTAGAACGTTTGCAATATTTAGAAAAATGCAGTCATGGTCGGGAATGTCGAATTCATCGTAGTAAACCGGCATAGTTTTGTTCGTAGCGGCCCAACCGCGAGTTCACGCGCGGGGCCGGTGGGGCATTTTTGCCCCGCCGGCCCGTCTACGCGTTATTCCGGCTTAGTTTCTACCGTGGGAGTCTTGTCCGCCGCAACCGGAGTACGGGCGGTGTCCATAGTCAGGCAGTGCTTGGGGCAGCTTTCGATGCACTCGCCGCACACCACGCAGGCATACGGATCAATCGACCACATTCCGCCTTTGCGATCGACCGCGAGCGCGCCCGCCGGGCAGCGACGCGCGCACATGCCGCAGCAGATGCACACGTCCATGTCGTTGACGATGTGCCCGCGCAAGCGCTCGGGCGCCGTCAGCTCCTCCTGCGGATAGCACACCGTGACCGGCTGCTTGACCATAGAGCCCAAGGCCGTCTTGGCAAATGTCAGCAAACTCATGCCGCGCCTACCTTTCCGTGCAGCTAATGCAGGGGTCGATGGTCAGGATAATCATTGGCACGTTGGCAAGGAGCACGCCCTGCAGCGCATGCGTCAGACCCGCCAGGTTTTGCGACGTCGGCGTTCGCACGCGAAAACGGTCCAGGTTCTTGGTGCCGTTGCCACGCACATAGTAGTACGCCTCGCCACGCGGCTGCTCAATCACAACCTCGCCGCGCGCGCCGTCGGCCGGCGTAAGCTTGGTGCGCCCGCCAATGCCGTCGTGCGGAATCTTGCCCACAAGCTCCTTGATGATGTCCATGGCCTGCGTGACCTCGGCACAACGCACCTGGCAGCGGGCATAGCAGTCGCCGTCGGTCGCCACGATGGGCTCAAACGCAGCCAAGTCCGCATAGGCACCGTCGCCAAACATGCGCACGTCGTAATCCACGCCCGAAGCGCGACCGAACGGGCCGACCATCGAAAGCTCCAGCGCGTCCTTCTTGCTGATCACGCCCACGCCATGTAGGCGCTCACCACAGCTGTCATCGTCCAAAAACGTATGTACCAGGGTCTCGTAGTCGGGACGCATGGCATCGAGCGTCTGGACAATACCCGCCAGCTCGGAGTCCTCGATGTCGTGTTTAAGGCCGCCGATCTCGTTAATCGAAAGGATCACGCGGCCGCCGCACGTGCTCTCAAAGATCTTGAGAATCTGCTCGCGCAGGGTCCACGAACGATAGAACAGCGCCTCGAAGCCAAAGGCATCGGCGAGCAGGCCCAGCCACAGCAGGTGCGAGTGAATGCGCGAAAGCTCATGCAAAATGGTGCGGACATACTGCACGCGACCGGGCACCTCGATGTCGAGCATGCGCTCGCAGGCGCTGGCATAGCCGCAACTGTGGCCCACGGCGCAGATGCCGCAGATGCGCTCGGCGATGTAGCCAAACTGGTGCATGTCGCGCTTTTCGGTGAGCTTCTCGAGCCCGCGGTGCACAAAGCCGATCTGCGGAATTGCCTCGATGACGCGGTCGTCCTCGATCACCAGGTCCAGATGAAGCGGCTCGGGCAGCACCGGGTGCTGCGGGCCAAACGGAATAACGGAGCGATGTGCCATGGACTTTACGCCTCCTTTTTCTGCTTGTCGCGGGCGGCCTTGGCGGCAAGCGCCGCGCGGACCTTGGCCGCTTTCTCGGGATCCATGGCGGCGAGCTTTGCCTCCATCTCGGCAGCCTTGAGCGCGGCCCCGGCGGCAGCTTCATCGTGCCGAGCATCGGAGCTGGCAGCCGCAGCGGGCTGAGCAGCGGCGCCCGCGGCATCGCCGGCGCTGGCAGCGCCCTCCCCTGCAGCAGCCGCAGCAGCGGCGGCCTTCTCGGCCGCGGCCTTGCGCGCCTTGGCCTCGGCAGCGGCACGGACCTTCATGGCTTTCTCTCGCGCAGCCTTCACCTCGGGCGTGATAACGCTCATGGGCTCGGCAGTCGAGACCTGGTAGAAAAAGCCCTTAAAGTCGACCTGCATATCGGTGATGGCAAGACCGAATAGGTCGTGGACCTCATTTTCAAACGGGAATACCGCCGGATAATACGAGCTGATGGACGGAATCTCCTGGTACCGGTCGATTCCCTCGACTACCAGGTTCTCAATCGCATAGCTGCCGTCCTGCGCAATATGCTCCTGAGCAGCATGAACGTTGATAAACGTATAGACCAGACGATACGTGCCGTCGTCGACATTGCGCTCGGCGTGCATTTGCACAAAGCGCGCGCCGACGCCCTTGAGCGCCTGGACATGCGACAGGAGCTCGTCGATCCCGACGGTGGTATAGATAGCCTTTTGCATTACTCGGCCTCCTTTGCAGCGGCGGGTGCGGCGGGCGTCCCAGCAGGTGCGTCGCCAGCGGCAGGCGCGTCACCGGCACCGTCAGTCCCGGCCCCCGCAGCCACAAACCCGTCCTCGCCCAGCTCAACGCCACCGTCCCAGGTGGCGGCGCCGCCCACGGTGAGCGGATCGCCGCCGGCGCGCATCACGGCCTCCTTCTGGTCCAGGATACCGCACGCCTCCACGATGGCATCGATCACCGTTTCGGGACGAATGGCGCACCCGGGCGCGTACACATCCACGGGAATCGCGCGGTCCACGCCGCCGATCACGTTGTAGGCATCGCGGAATACGCCGCCCGAGCACGCGCAAATGCCGCATGCCACCACGCACTTGGGCTCGAGCATCTGGTTGTAGATCTGGCGCACGACGGGCAGGTTCTGGGCATTGACCGACCCCGTCACCAAAAAGATATCCGCATGCTTTGGGTTGCCGGTGTTGACCACGCCAAAGCGCTCCGCATCGAACAGTGGCGTGAGCGAAGCAAGCACCTCGATATCGCATCCGTTGCAGCTCGAGCCGTCGTAATGAATAACCCACGGCGAGCGCGACATTTTATGATCCATGGATGCCGCCTCCTAAATAAACACGTCGACGAGGATGGGCATAAGGTTGAGCAGGCCAAACACCAGCGCCACGCCCCAGCCGAGCTTAAAGCAGCTGCGCCAGGTGCTGCGTGCGAAGGTGTTGTCGATCAGCACCTCGACAAAATACGTCGCGGCCATCACGACCAGGGCAACCAGCCAGCTCAAGGGGTTATCCCAAACAAAGAACATGCCGACCCACATCAAAAACAACACGGTCTCGCACCAGTGCATAAGGGTCATCTTGGCCAGCGTGCCGCCGCTCATCTCGGTGGCGACGCCCTGGACAATCTCCTGATGCGCGTGATGCGAGTACGAAAGGTCAAACGGCGACTTGCGCAGTTTGATGGTAAGCACCGCGAGCAGTGCGAGGAAAATGGGCGCGCTGTACACGATGATGGGCGCCGACTGTCCGGTCACGGCGATGGAATCAAAGCTATCGGTGGCAAGGTACAGGCCCACGCTCATCAGCAGAACGGCGGGCTCGTAGCTCATGACCTGCAGCAACTCGCGGTCGGCACCGACCTGGGCAAACGGGCTTTGCGTCGAGGCGGACGCCAGCACCACAAAGATCGCGGCGAGCGTAACCATAAAAGCGCACAGCAGCGTGTTGGAGCCCGACACAAAGATACCGCCGCCCACGACGGTAAAGATGAGCGCGCACGCCATATAGGTATCGTCCATGGTGTTTACGCTGGCAGGGGCCTTGCGCAGCAGCTTGGCAACGTCGTAGAAGGGCTGCAGCAGGCGCGGACCCACGCGGCCCTGCATGCGAGCCGAAAGTTTGCGGTCAATGCCGTCGATCAAGCCGCCCGCAAGCGGCGCCAGCAAGGCAAACGCCACGGTGCCAATAAAGATGCCCACGACGCCCGAACCTTCGAAATACTTGCCGCGCAGCACCGAGGGCGCGCTCATGGCAAGCCGCTCGGGCCCAATCCATGCGCAACACAGCAGCGCAAACAAGATAATGCTGCAGCATACGACGCTACCCGCGGGGCCAATACGCTTCTCGCCAAGGGCGTCCTCCGAGTACCAATTGCGCTTTTCGGCCTTCACCTCGTGTCCCATCGAGCCGCGGAAATGGCGATATTTGTCGGTTCCCACGCCCGAAAGGTACACGTTGACGTGCGGTTTGTTGCTCACGCGGAATGACGTCAGCAGCACCACGGCGATAAAAGCCACGATAACCACCATCAGATACATGGCGTCCTTGCCAATAACGTACGGCACGCGGCCAAACACCATGGCCAAGTAAGGCGACACCAGACCGCTCGAGATAACCGGAAACGCCACGCAGCACAGAATCAGCAGCGCGGCGATGGTGTTGAGGGCCATCCATTCGGTCTTATGGACATTGACCTCAACGTTTTGAGCCGTGGGGTCGACGCCCGAAAGCTTGGCAAGCCACTTGCCCCAGAAGTAAAACGTCGCGGCCGAGCCAAAGGCAAGCACCATGATCATGAGCACGTTGCCGGTCTGCGCAAACGCCACCAGGGCGCCCCACTTGGACACGAGCATGCCAAACGGCGCCACAAACATGCCCATAATGCCCAGCATCATCAGACGCGTCAGGTGCGGCATGCGGCTGAACATGCCGTCCATGTCCTCGATATTGCGGCTGCCGATATGATGCTCGGCCGTGCCCACGCACAGGAACAGCAGCGACTTGGCCACCGTGTGGAACAAGATCAGGAAGATGGCCGCCCATACGGCCTCGGGCGCGCCGACACCCAAGCAGGCACTGATGAGGCCCAAGTTGGAAATGGTGGAGTACGCGAGCACGCGTTTGGCGTTGCTCTGCGAGATGGCCATGAGTGCAGCGAGCAAAAACGTGATGGCACCCACACTCGTGACCATAAAGCCGGTCACGGGGTAGATGGTATAGAGTGGGCTGAGCTTGACCATCAGGAACACGCCGGCTTTGACCATGGTGGACGAGTGCAGCAGGGCGCTCGTGGGCGTGGGGGCAACCATGGCACCCAACAGCCAAGTGTGGAACGGCATCTGTGCGGCCTTGGTGAGTGCGGCGAGCGACAGCAGAACGACCGGCATCACCAGCAGCGCGGATTGCGCGGTTCCGGCGCCGGAAAGCTCGATCATGCCCGAAATGGTCAGCGGCATGCCGTTAACGTGCAGGTACATAAGTCCGGCCAAAAACGCGATACCGCCCAACATGTTGAGGATGATCTGGGTGAAGGCGTTCTTGATGGCCTCGGGCGTGCGCGTGTAGCCAATCATGAGGAACGAGCACACGGTGGTGATTTCCCAGCCGCAGAACAGCCACTCAAGGTTGTCGCTCGTCACGATGACGAACATGGCCGAGAGGAACAGGAACATAAGCGCCAGGAACTGCGGGCGACGGTCGGGCGCGGTCTGCCCGCGCAGCGCAGCCTCGTGCTCGTCGTGGGCCTGAAAGTCCTTCATGTAGCCCAAGGCATACACGCAGATTAGGCTGCCGACGATGCCGACGGCGAGGACCATGATCACGCTCATGTAGTCAAGGTAGAGTGGCGTTGCCGTGACGGCTTCGGTCGCGGGCAGCGTCATGGCTGCAAAGGTGAGCGAGCCCACCAGCTGCACCACGCCGAGCACCGTGGTGAGCGTGCTCTTATATTTACGCGCGTTGTACAGGATGACGGCGCACAGGATCACGTCGATGACGGAGCTGATGATCGAGAGCACATGCGAGGTGCCCGGTGCCACCTCGAAGCTCTGCGGGCCCGTGCCAAAAAACATGACGGCGACTACAACCGTCACCGCCATAATGATGCCAGAGCCTACAAGCCCTAGCGCATCGCGGGCGCGGTCACCGCGCGCGAGCAGCATGCCCAGCGCCGGTACCAGCGGAAACAGGGTAAGGAAATACAGTAGCGTCATACCATCACTCCCCCATGCTAAAACGCTGCAATTGTTTAACGTTATAGCTCAATTGAGGAGTAGCGGCGGCGGGTTTTCGGTCAACTGGGGAGTTTTAGGCGTACGGGGTAAGGGCACGCCCGCATTGGAGCAGAGGGGCGGCAAGAAAAATGCGCCCCTGTGGGTGCACCATCCCGTTTGCTATTCCGCCTTTTTAACGCGCGGCTTGCGACCGCGCGGCTTATCGACCAGTGCGGACTCACCGCTCTCGCGGTACTGACGGCACCAAGCCTTGACCGAAGACTCGCTAGGAATCTTGTGCTTGATCATGGCCTCGCGAACCGTTAAGCCGTTTTCCAAGCGGTCCTTGACCACGGCGAGCTTAACTTCGTACGAATAGGTGTGATGATGCGAACCGGCGTTGAGAACGGCGTCGGCACCGCCCACGGCATATGCGCGGGCCCACTGACGAGCCGTGGCCTGGGGAATGCCGAGCTCCGCGGCGAGGGCGCGATGACCGACCCCCTCTTGGAGGACCTCGACGGCGCGCTGCCTAACCTCGGGCGCATGCGTGCGAGTCCTTGTTGCTTCCGACATACCTGCCACTTCTTAGCCTTAACCGTTAATCTGCTTTCTTACGTGCATGTTAGATAGTAGCATTTTGCTGTTTGCGCGTAACAGTTAATTGAAAATCGCACGGCGGCATCTGGGCATTTGCCATTAATTTGCAACAGTTCTTTAGGTTTTATTTACGCAGCTAGTTAGCTCGCGGCTCATTGACGGTGTTTTACCAACCAGATTGGTATCTTTTTGTTTGGCTTGGTATGGTTTGTGCAATTATTAACCCCCCCAGCCTCCGAGCTAGCATGTCAGTCTTCCGTTTACTTTCCAGCTTTCCACCTAGCTTTCCAGCTTTCCACCCAGCTTTCCACCTTAGGTGTTAAGTTAAGTGGAAAGTTGGAAAGATGGTGGGAAGCCGGAAAGCCGAAGCAAGAACAACGAACAGCCCTACCGCGCGAGTCGATACCGTTGTCGCGGGCTGCGCGGTGGCTCCATGGGTTCAATCTTGCCCGCGCCAATTAAACCTTTTATGTGGTTGGAAACGGCGCTCCTGCTCAAACCCGAAGCCTCCGTGAGCTCCTTGGCCGAAGCCGAAGAATGCGTTGCCAGGTAACCCAAGATTGCCTCGTCCACATGCCCTACGGAGGTCGCCTGTTCCGCCTGCATTATCTTTCGCTTATCGAACGTCAGAGAAAAAGAAACCGTCGAGTTTTTTGGTTTGGGCGGCAACATGTTTGCACGCTCAAGCTGCTCGCCTATCTCCTGATAACCGGTGCCACGGTTTTCGACCACGTAGCCACCGCCTGGGTACGGCGTGGTCTCGAGGATATTTGAAAGAAACTGGTTTCTGGATGACGAAACTCCAGAAGTTCCCAGCGAATCGACTGTGACATCGCCGTACAGTCCTCCGGGATTGAGAATCTCGACACGGTCGATATACAGGTTGACCTGCACTTGTGAGCCGCGCGCGGCGGAAGAGTAGTCGCGATGCATGAGCGCATTCGCCACTGCCTCGCGCAGTGCCACGGGCGGATAGTCGGGCACATCTTTCCGAAATGCCCCCTCAATCACCGCAGCGTTTCGGGTGTTTCTTGCAACGGCGGCAAGCGCGTCTTCAATCATGAAAGGGATCGGCCCCAAAATGGTCTGCGAATCCAGAAAACGCTTGTTGTCGCTTACTCGCTGCGTTTTTGTGGTCCCGGGATACGCCGTAAAGGTCACATTGAGACGTGGGAAGAACTTTTGCGGAAACCGTCCCATCGCAACAATAGCAGCAAGCGTCGGCACGATTGCGTCCTCCACCTTTTTGGTCACATGCAGGTCAAGGAGAATCTCCTCATCGCTTCTGGCGCCCAAAATCCTAGGATGCAGCTCGCGCTGGCGTTTTATAAACCCTTGCAGAAGATCGGCGTCAAGATCTTCGAGCGTGGCGCCTTCGACTGGCTCGTCATCGTATGTGGGCTGAACATGCTCCTCCATAAAGCGGTCGACCTCATAGGGAGTCATACGCCGGTCGCCGTCGCCCGTACGGAGGAAGGACGAATCGTACATTCCACGCGCCGTGATATAGCAGGGCTTATCGCGCGGATGCATCTCTTTGATGCGAGCACAAAGCACCAGTTTTCCCTCAAAGGGAACCACTTGGATATCCGGCCTCACAACGGGCGTCAGCTTTTCGCACGCAGAAGAGAGAGCGTCTTGCATCTTGCGAGCATCGAAACCATCGACAGGCGTAAACCCGTTCTTTTCGGAAATGCCGAGGATGATAAAGCCGCCCTGCGCGTTGGAAAATGCCGAGAGCGTCTCGACGATGCTCTTTGGAAGCGCTCCCTTGGCTTCTTTTACCTCGTACTGCTGGGTGTCGTTTCCTATTGTTCGCAGGTGATGAATGACCTGCGCCAACCATTCCTCGTTCATGCCGAACCTCCCAACTTTCCAGCTTTCCACTTAACTTACCAGCTTTCCACCTAACTTTCCAGCTTTCTACCCAGCTTTCCACCTTAAGTGTTAAGTTAAGTGGGAAGTTGGAAAGTTGGTGGAGGGGTCGGGAGAGCTAAAACACCTTTCTCCAACGGCGGCTGGACAGTTAGTTCAGATACGTATTTTTCTATGCTGATAAAGCTGCGCTATGGTCCCCGGAGAGGGTTCTTTGGCGACCCATTGCACGCAAATCGAGCCCAGATAGCTACCGAACCCTAGTTTTGAGCCCCTTTCTTCCCCAAAACGAGCGCCGGATGCGCCTGCTCCGGTCTGGAATTATACGTATCTGAACTAACTGTCCAGCGGAGTCCAAGACTGGGATCGCGCAGACTAGAAAGGGGGCGGCAACCGGGTGGTTGCCGCCCCCTTTGCGAAGCCAGTTGGCTTCGGAACTAGTGGTCGATGCCGTTGAGGTTCACCCTCGTGAGCGTATAGGTCACATAGTCGGGCGATTGAGGCTTTGCGCTCGCCACGTCACCCTTAACCAGGCTCGCTGTCATCACCAAGCGATAGTTCGCGTAGAACTGCTCACGCTGTTCAACCTGCGTGTTGACCTTAACGGTAAAGGGCAGGCTAAACGTCGTATTACCGTTCTTCGTTTTGAACTTGCCGTTCTCCTTCGAGTCAGTGAAGGTGATCGTGCTACCGGAGGGAGCGACCGCGGCAAGCTTACTCTCCGTCACTGTTACGTAGTTGGAGATATCATCCGTTACGCTCTCATACGTGCCGTCGGTTCCGCGGCGCTGAAGCGCGAGCGTAAACACAACAGAGCCTGCGTTCGCAATTGCCTCGGCGGCGTTGCTGAGTCCACCCAGTTCATACGTGGCACCCAGGCCTATCGTGCCATTCGCGATCGGACGTAGGTCGTCCACGTTAATACCAAGCTGCGACTTATCTGGCGCAGAAAGCGTAATGGTCGTATCACCCGTGTCCATGCGATAGTACCCGACGTTACCGCGCTTCGTCTGCGTCAGGCTCGAGGTATTAAGGCCTTCCTTACGCGTTGAAAGCTTGGCGGTATAGGACATCTTGGTACAGGCGTCCTCGCCAGACTGCTTGGACAGGGAGATAACCTTGTTGCAGCCGTCCGGCGTAAGGCGAATCTCTTCCACTACCGTACGCACGGTAAAGGATCCGCCCGTTGCACGCTTGCGGATTCCGGCGAGGTCACAATCGAGCTTGAGCTTCAGCGAGTCATCGCCCGTATCCGTCACGGTCTGCGTGAACGCAGACGTCGAAGAATCACACGTCGCCCAATCTTCGCCATCCCACTTATAGTTCTGATTGTCGATGGCAACATAGAATTTAGCAATCGCCGAGGTTCCGCTCGGGAAACTACTCACCCCCGTCAGGGTATTGTTGGCGCCATACTTGCACAGTGACGTATCGAGCTGATAGAACAACGAGTCCGAGTCAGCATAGTTCTGACTTGGGTTAAACGTAATTTTGTCGGTAACGTCAAGAGAAAGAACGTAGGCGGCGCCGTCCGTCGACTTCGAAACCGGAGTGCGCGCCTCCGACTCCCCGTCGTTAACTTCCTGCCCGTAATTGGACAAGATGCTGTATGTCGATGCCGTACCGTTTTGATTATCGTCGCCACCGGTGCGCAAGACGTGATGCAGATTCCAAGATATGCGGGCACCCGAAGAATTCGAGTCAATAGACGAAGCCGTAAAACCGTTGATACTAGCTTGCGTCACGCCGTCGCCCGACTTGGGCACGTTGACAACTAGGTAGACGCTCTCCGATGCACGCTTCTCTCTGCCGGCATCCTTCTCCTTAGGTACCTTTAGCGTATAGCGACTGTTGCTGGGAACGTCAGCACCCGCAACCTTAAACAGCGTCCACTTGCCATCGAGTTTCGCTTTAGCGGTCGCCTCTGCCACGTTATCACACACGGTCCATGTGCCGGCGCCATCCTGTGTGGCCGACACATCCAAAATCTCGCTCAGCCATCGCTCCTGATATGGATTGCCCGCAGAATCCTTAAAGCCGTCGTTCCCGCTCAGGGAAACGCTCGTTGCTCCGCCTTCGCCCACCGTATAGTGATACTCTCTGCCACCGGCCCGGCCGTCAACGTTCGCATCGATGAGCGTAAGCTGGGTGCCCTGGGGCAACCTTCCGTCGGCACCATTGAAGAGGATGCTCTTACCGAGCCCCTTCATCGAGCCGCCAGCAGCCATATAGCTGTCCCAGCCAAAGTCGACTTCCTTCCCATTGGCAGAATTGTATGTCCAGGTAAGCAGACCCGTCATCGGCTCGCCAAAGCTCGTAAGCACGTGTGCATCTTTTCCAAGGTTAGCGTAGTCGCTTTCTTTAAATATAGTGCCGTAATCATACGTTGCAGTGAAATCGATCTCGAGCTTGCGCTTAACGATGATCGGCACCTGAACGTTGTAGCTCTGACCCGCCTCGGTAAAGGTGACGGTCAGGAGCGTAAAGCGACCCTTGCCGTTATCCCAATCGGAGCTTGGGCTAAACGACATGTTGTTCTTGCCGTTGTTCACCACGCGAAGCGTGGGATTGTTCGACGCGCCATCGTCCTTAACGAACACACCATCCTTGAGTTGGAAAACCTCTGCTTTGGCCGTCACGTGCGGATTGGTGCCATTCTCGTTATTCAATCTGCAAGCGTCGGAGAAGCCGCCGTTCGTGACGATGTTTAGATAGCTCTTGACCGTCGTGTTGTCGTTGCCAGAGATCACCAAAACGGGGAAATCTGTTGTGGCCTGGTTGCTGCTTGTATCATTATTCGAATTGAACTTACTCGCCACGGATGAGGCATCGTAGCTCGAGGTATTTTGATAGGCGCCGTTGTCATTAATGCCGCCGATATTGGTGTAGGTGTAGCGGCCATCAACGCCAGCAGCCGCCTCGCTCTGGATGGTCGCCGCGGTGTCGATGGCGGCGCCGTCGCCAAACAGGTAGCGGTCGGTGGTGTCGTTGTCGGAGGCACGCACCGCCAGCGTGCTCACGGGGCTCGTGGTCACGTACGGGCTTGCCGCCGTGGTAGCGGTATCGTCCGCACCGTAGAGCGTGGTGCCCTCGTCGGGCGCGCGCAGCGTGTCCTTATAGTCGCCGAACGCGATGTAGGTCTTCCTGTTTACGGCGGCCGTATTGGTCGTGTAAACCATCGGCGGCAGATCACGCGTGGTCTTGCCGTTGCCGAGCTTTACGTTCACGCCCGCTGCGGAGAGGCTATAGCCGTTTGTGTCAACCTCGCCTAAGAGCACGCCCTGCTTAGAGCCCAATTTGTAGGTATTGCTGTCCATGAGCACGTTTACCAGATGGAACTGGCCGCGTCCGTCGCCCGCAATGCCGCCGTTGGAGGTTCCGCCAAACGTTGTGTTAGATACCTTTGTGTTGGTGACGTTGATGACGTCGGCACCGCTGTTAATCGCGCCAAGTAGACCGCCGCTCCACCTGCCCTTGATCGTGGCGCTCTCAATCGCGATATTGTTGCAGGCTATGTTCACATTGCTGAAGTAGTAGCCGATAAGTCCGCCCGAGCATTGGTCGGTGCCGGCAATGTTGATATTCTCGACGCTACAGCCCTCAAACCAGTACGTGTTGGGACTGCCACTGCTCGTGACCTCGCCAATCAAGCCGCCCGCATTACGGATGCTATTGTTCGTTCCGGTGGCATCGCCGATGATGGCGCTCTTGGCATCGCCTCCGGCATCAATGCGCACGTTGCTTATAGAAATAACGCCTCTATAGGCGCTTCCGACCACACCGCCGGCGCCCATGTACTTATCGGTGTTCGACCCGGTGGCGAGTACATTTACCCCAGAGATGACTGCCGTGCTCGATGCGACGGCTTCCGTGATGCCAATTTTGGTGTTCACCGATACGTTACTGGAGGTATAACCGAACACGCCGCCCACGTAGGGTGTTGTTCCCGTGGCGGTTATAGTCGAGTTTTTGCCAATAGTCTTCTCGTATACCCCTGTGGACGCGGTTGTCCACACGCCGCACGGCGAGGCGATCGCACCCACATAGCCGCCAACGTACTTCTCGCCCGTGACGCTAAGGCCAGTGTATGAGCAGTCACAGAGATTCGCGGGCGCCTGCGTGCCGGAGCCGAAATTGACCATATAGGTCACGTCGTTATCCGTCCTTCGGCTGGTACGGCCCGAGCTGCCAAGAAGCCCTCCTACGCTCTTTGCGCCCAACACGGTGCAGTTCTTCATCTGTACGTTGCGGTAGACGCCACGCGTGTTGCCGTCGTAGTTGGCCGTTGCGCCCGCCAAAAGGCCGGTGCCGATGAGGTCGTTCGATGCCGGTCCCGAGGCAATGCTACCGTTGGCGTCTTTGTACGTGAGCGATACGTTGCAGTTACTAAAGGTGAGGTCTTTGACCTGAGCGCCGTCATTCGCGGTGACGCTCTGCCCCACATTGGTTGAGGTGAACATCACGGTGCTGAATAGGCCGCCCACGCCCGAGACCTTATAGTCGTCATCGGCATATTCGACGACGCCGTAAGTGGCATCTTTGGTGCCCACCGTGATGGTGGCCCCGTTGCCGTCGATCGTTGCCACGTGCGGCGTGATGCGGTCGCGATCGGTGGACGCCTCGTTCGAGCTGCAAGCATTGGAATAGTAACGGCCGCTGAGACCCACGTATCCCGTGCCGTAGCCAGTCATATCATAGGTGGCATTTTCCCTGAACTCCAGGCTCATGCCGATCGATTTCGACGCGCACACGTAGCCCGTTTGGTAGTCGGCAGCGTAGGACGCCACCAGGTAGGGCGAATTTACATCGTCATCATGGTTGAGCGGGCCGTGCCACCCCTGTTTGCCCGGGGCCTTCTGGTCATCGTTTTTGGCGGTTTCGAAATCGCCGGAAGCGCTCGCAGGCTTGCCCACGCAGTCGTAGCTGGCATTTCGCACCTTACCATATTCCTTGTTGCCAAACAGGTAGCCGTTTATCGCCGGGTCCTGCTTATCGCTGCCCCAGTACGCCTTGGAGCCGCGGAACACGCCATAATTAGCGTAGTCAGTATGTGCCGCTCCAGCACCCGCACCCGAGCTAATGATGGCCGAGAGCACCAAAAGGCCCTGGGCGTTTTCCACCGTGGTCACGGGTGCCTCGGCATCAGTGCCGATATACTTGTTGTCGGTGCCCGTGGTAGTGACGCAGGCAGCTCCCTTGTTTGTGAGCTCGTTGATCTTGTAGTTAGCGTTACCGTTTTCGACTTTGCAGCCCTCGCTAAAGGCATAGCCATCAATCACACGACCAACGTAGGGATTGTCGTACTGCCGGAAGTTGCCCGTTCCAAGACCCTGAGACTTGTCGCTGGTTCCAGCGCGCCAAGACGTCCCTGACATATTGCGGAAGATCACACCGCCGCCCGCAATGGCACCAACGTAACCGCCGATGGGAACAAGATGTGGCTTAGTTCCGCCACCAGCAACCGTAAAGCCGGTTGTGGAGTTATCGGGCGTTGTCCCATTCACGGCCACACCGTCGATAATGTTATCGCCGCCAAGGATGCAGCCGATAACGCCACCGAAGAACGACGTCGGAACACCGTCGGCATCCTTGGCAGAATAAGTAATAGTCGCCGACGCGTTCACATAGCGAATATTCAGATCGCGCACCACGCTGCCGTAACTATAGGGAATAAGGCCGCGAAGCGAACCCTCGTTATTCTCTATCTTGATGGTTGCCTTTTTATCACCTTTAGGGTTGCCAACGATGACGCCACGGAACGGGTTGGCTTTGTTGCCAAAACCGCCAAACGATGCGCCGTCGAGGGTGATCGTATTACCCCCGGTAGGTTCAATACTGTAGTACGCGCTTTGGATATAGCGGTGCATCATCTCGTCGGAAAGTGTGGCCGAAGGATCAGTGGTGTCGCCGGTCTTCTTTTCCCACTTCTTCCCAGTGTCTTTCGCCTGCTTATAGACGTACGTAACCTCATTGTCGGTTTTATTGTCGCTGCGGCGAGTACAGAGCGTACTCTGGTTGACGGCAATGGTGACCTCCCAACCGTCGAGCGCAGTTTGGTTGTTGATGTAGTTGGCGATGGCGTTCATCTCAGTCGCGTCCTTAACGGCATACGGATCGCCATATGTGCCGCATCCCTCTACCAGCTTTGGAATGCGCTGGTTGACTTTAATTTCATGATATTGGACGCCGCTCTCGGTGGCCTTTCCCTTATAAACATAAGGAAGATAGCCACCAAACCAAGGCCTGACGTCACCGTCCTTCTTACCATCAACCGTCACATAGCCGCTCACGGCACCATACGTCGCTTCGTCGTAATACCAAAGCTGCTTGCCCGGGTACTCCGTACTCCCATCAATCTCAGATCCGTATGTCACCTTGCCTGCATCGGCATCGGCATCGGCCTTAGTAAAGGTGTAGTCCGCAGAGCCCGTGCTCGTGCTTCCGTAGCCAAAACTCTCCAGCAGGCTCGCATGGGTGAAGATCGTTTTGTTCTTTTGGCTGGGCAAGCTGATTTGCTCAAACTTTGCCGTCACCTGATCGGCCTCACTGCCTACACCAAGCTTTCCGAACAGCGACGTAGCCGCCTTGGTGTCACTCGTGTACCCAGTAGTCTTGATATTCTTCGCGTTCAGGCTCACGTACTTCTGCATCTCGTTGATGAGCAGAGGCATATAGGCGTTAGCATCCGTGGCGCTGTTGGCGCCGTCGACAATCAGATTGTTGAGCGTAAGACCATCAATTGAGATCTTTCTAATCTTGGTGCCATTGCCGTCGCTGGACCCATACACGTAGCGGCACACGAGCGCGCCCGAAGAGCTTCCGCTTGCTCCATCAGTGTCTTCAGAGCTCTTTCCGTCATTAATAACGGGCCCAACAGTACCACGCAAAGTGACGTTTTTTACTGTGAGATCGCCGTTTGCCACCGTTCGAAAAAGACCGCAGTGCATGTTCTCGTGCTGGGTAGCATCGGAATTTAGCTTGTTGCCATTCTGCTCGGCCTTGATCTTGGAGTAACAGAAGGTAATGGTCGCATTCTCAACCGTCACCTCTCCGCTCGGCTGAGTGGGATAATAGCTGTAGCCGGCCAAATCGATTGTACCCGTTATGGTTATGGAATCATCGAGCCCTGTCGTGCCATTGGGAACGATTGTCGAACGAATACCTTCGGGAGCATAACGGTAAGCAGACCATAAGAGCAGCTTTTCCGCTGTATCGATTTGACTGCCACTAAAGCCGCCTTCACAATTCTTAGAGGCTATGTCGAGGTTGTAGAAGTAGCGGGTATTGCCGTTCGTATTCTGGCTTCGACCGAAAGACGAGCGATTATGGTAGCTGTTGTCTTTTGTGGAATCGCCGTCCATGTCCAGCTTGTTTTTCTGTGTGTGTAGCGAAACGACCGTGTTCCAGTCGGCGTCCATGAGCTTGCTGCCGTTGTTTGGTTTTACACCGCTGCCAACCCATTCATCGAAGGACGTTACGCCCGGTGCAACGATGGCCCCCTCGCCGCTGGGCACCCTATAGGCGGTATCCCAATAAGCCCTGTCCTCCAAGTACAGGCCTAGGTAGCTCTCGACGCCATATGTCGTCTTATCATCCACCTTGCAGCCGCGGCAAACTAGAACGCCGAGCGTCTGAGCGGCGCCTGCATTAATCTTTGTGCCCGAGAGATCGATGGCGTAGTTGTTGATAATCCAGTGACCGCTGGCTGCGTATACGAGGCCGCCGACCTCGGTAGAGTCGCTTGCAGCCACAGTCGTGTTGTTGGTCGTTTTGAGGGCGTAGGTGCTGCCGCTGGTGTTTGCAGCAGCATCGCCAATGGTGACGATGGCGTTGCCCCAGCTGTAGCCCAAAAGGCCACCGGCACCGTTGAGCGCATCACCGTTCCTACCGACGTTCATCTTGAATGAATTGAACGAAAGGCCCGAAATGTTCACGTACTTATCAGCTGAGTTGGCTATTGTCCCTGCATTGTAGGTACTCTGTGCGATGCAGCCGATAAGACCACCGACTTGGGCAATCTTGCCGCCGGCGCAATCGCCGGTTTTGATTTCGCCGCCGACTTCGAGGCCCGTAACATTGAATGTCGAAGCGCAATCGCTCACATAGCCGATGGCACCGCCAATACGGCTATTGCCGTTAAGCGATCCGGCTGCAGTGATAGTCGTTTGCGCCTTGCTGTTACCCTTAAACGTAACCGTGGCAGCCGCCGACACGCTGCCCGCAATACCACCAATGTTCACGTCATTGGCAAACGTATCATCGCACGCGTTATTCGTTTTGCACGTTACGCTAGACAATGACAGGTTGCCGACGATGGCACCCGCCAGCGACCCGGCATCGATAGCCGAACCGTTATCGAACTTCATGGAGCCAGCGATTGTGACGTTGGAGATGGTTGCGCCGTTGACGGCCGCGAACAAGCCTAAGCGGCCGTGGCGGTAGATTTTGCCGTTGCCGTTGCTCGTGTCATTGCCGTCAAGCACAGCTTCACCACGCTTGCCGTACGCCTCGCCGACGGCAAGATTGATTGTGCCGCCACCGTTCAACGTTCCCGAGAAAACTTGCGAGCCGTCTGCACGATCCTGCGTGAAACCCGTCAGGCCCGTGCCCTTGAGATCAATAGTGCCGTTCACCGTAATGGTCGAGGACTGCAAGCCGTTAAGGTTGTTTTCGGTAACGCCGTCAACCATCGAGTAGTAGCCGTTGGTTTGCCAGGTAATCGCAAGCTTGGCGAAATCCTCAGCTGTGGTTAGGGCGTAGGCACCGTTAGCTGCCGTCAGCGAATCCGGCAAGGTCAACTTATGAGTGTCCACATCAAGCTTAATGAAGTCGCCGCCCAGACGAACAACTTCACCGTAGGTCGCGATGTCGTCCGTCTTTGAGGCTGAGTTGCTACGCTTGAAGGTCCAGACCGCAGCGCCCTTGTCTCCCAGATCACCATTAGAGCCATTGCCGGCAGCGAAGATCAGCGCGTTGTGGTTCTCGTATACGAGCTGACCCGTCGTGGCGTTCTCGGCAAAACTTGCGCCCGACAGATCCGTGATGCCGCTGAATTTGATTACAGCATTCCACGCGGATCCCGCAATTCCCGCGGCACGGTTGCTTTGCGCCTTACCGATAGGATTGTCGCTTGTAAGTTTGAAATCTCGCACGTCAAGGACATTGCGCGTATCGACAACGCCCACGGCGCCACCGAACTTTCCGGTACCCGTTCGCGCCGAAGCATCTCCCTTGCACGCAACCGTCACGCCGTTGAAGACAACGGCAACGGGCTGCGAGTTAGGATTTGCGCTATCGCCAACATAGCCAACAACGCCGCCTGCGTCGGACAACTTGCTCGCAAGGTCAAACTCAATTGAGCACGTATTCTTATTATCTGCATCCTTTTCAACAACAAAGGCGCGCAAAGCGCCGTCGTCGTCCGTTTTCGTCGCGAACACCTTGCCGACAAGGCCGCCGTAGCTGCCGTTGACACTAACATCTTCTGGTAAGGCGAGTTTGCTCTTATACGTCCCGCCTTGAACCACGATGTCTCCATTAGAGATATCGGCCATGCCAAAAAGAGCGCCGGCGCGCTGCGACGCACCAAGAGTCACAAGGTCGCCCAGGTCGAACATATTGGACGTAACGGCAAATCCTTGCGCAAAGCTCACGTCGCCGATAACGCCACCAGAGCAAGCGCTGTTCTCGTCGCCAATATTTAGAGGACACCCAATCTGCTTATTATCCGCGCCCAGTGTGAGCACGGTCGCTTTACCAATAAAACCGCCGCTGGCAGTTGTGCCCTTGACGGTGAGCGCGTGTAGGTCGAGAGCTTTCGCGACGTTGACCATGGCACCCGTGCTCGAGCCAACGAGTCCTACAACGCCACCGGCGGAGCCGTTCGTAGACTGGACGGTGGCGGTGGGAACGTTTGCCAGAGTGCCAATGCTCAGGGTCGCACCGTCCTTGACTTCGCCTACGAGCAGGCCAGCGTTGCCAGAGCTCGTTTTGACGGCTCCGCCTGAGGTCAGATCGTTGGGGAACGTGACGGACTCAACCGTCAAGCTCCCGCTCTCGACCGTGTTGGCAATCAAGCCAATGTTGCCCGTCGCATTCGCGTTGAGATTCTTTCGAGAATCGGTGAGGCTATAGGTAACGTTCGCAGCAAGGTCGCCCGTCGTCGCACCCAGGAGGGGTGCCGTCAAGGCGGAAGTCGCATCCTTCACATCAACGTTCACGGGTTCCACGATGTCAACCGACGCGATGAGTGTCTTGCTCTCTTCGCCGTTTTCCGTACCGCTGACCTTCGAAGCGACCATCGGTGCGCTATAGCTAGTCGCGCCTACCCACTTTATCCTGACCGTTTTGTTTTGGTCAGACAGCTTGAGGTTATTAAAAACCGTCCGATCAGTCGTAAGCTCGACGGGACTATCAACGTCCCTATAGATCCTGCCTTCAAACGGACATTCATCACTGCCAAGACCCTGGAAAGACATGCCGTTATTAGCCGACTCGGTGAGCTTCGCATCGCCCGTGATGATAACCTTGATCTGCGCATCATAGTAAAGCGAAGCGTCGGCGTTAGACAGGACGGCGAACGCCTCCGACGACTTGACATCGAGGCTTCGGATTCCGCTCTCGTCGTCTTTGCGCACGATGCTTTCCGCGCCGTTCTTCTCGAGCAGCTCGACGAGCTTATTCAAATCCGTGATCGTCGCACCCGCCTGGGCATCAGCGTCCTCCGAAGCCGCATCATCGGCATCTTGCTCGGCGTCGTCAGCGGCGGCATCGTCAGCGGCATCGTCGCCTTCCGTCTGGTCGCCCGTGGAATCGGAACCAGTGGCGCTATCGGTGGTATCGCCTGCTGCAGCGTCATCCTTCACCGCGTCATCCCCAGCACTGTCGCTGTCGGCGCCGGCATCACTCGACCCAGACCCGATCGTGACATCGCCGTTGGTCTCGCCGCTCTCGGCAGTATCCAACGCCTTCGCAGATGCGGCAGCAATCTCGTTCGAGATGTTCTGCCAGCCTGCCGCCACAGCAGCCACCGTGGGCGAGCATGCTTGGAGCACCATGACCACCGTCATGAACTCTGCGAATATGCGCTTTGCCGTTCTCATCGATTCCGTACCTCTTATCCTAAAACTCCGCTTCCAGAGTTATCGAGTCTCCGTCGCGCCCGTCAGAGTAGTTCCGCTCACGCTAATGTCCAGGTCGCCCCAGCCACCGGGCGTTTTGCCGTCCGCTCGGTAAAAGTTGACGACCATCGAACCCGGCTCCATGGTGAACGTAGCCTTGCGAGCTGCAGCATCCACCGTCGCGCTATGGTTGGTCTCAAAGAACGGGTCGATCTCCACGTTCTCCCCCCACGCGAGCGTGACGTTTGCCAGTGCGCCCGTAACCGTCACGCGGTAGTTGTATGCAGCGTAATCAGCAAACTTGCCAGCCTCATCGACCAGCGCGCCCTCAACCGCAGCGGTCTTGACCTCGGCCCTCTTTGACGGCACGACTTTCGCCGCCAGACAGGCTAGCTCGGTGCCGGGGCTCTTCTCCGATACGACCGTGGCCTTAATCACAAAGTATGCTTGTCCCAACTTAGCCTCGGGGAAGGTCACGGTGTAGTCGTTCTTGGTAGGTTGATTCTCCGGAAGCGTGACGCTGCTACCGGGCTGGGGCGCATAGCTCCACGTGGCGCCATCGAGCCCGTGCCCCTCGACCGTCAAGGTGTATGTCACATTTTTGTCGTTGCAGAAGTTGCTGTTGCCCAGCAAGTAGTTGTAGATGCTAAAGGTAAAGTTGCACTGCCCGTTGTTGGGATACACCGTAACGGAGCGCTGGGCACGGGCGAGCTCGTCGGGGCTAGGCGCACTCATATAGCCCGTGAGCAAATCGCTTGCAAATAGGCTCTGCGCAGTGCCCGTTGCGGCGACGGACTTTAGAAATCCGTTGGCGGTGTAGGCGGAATAGGTAAAGTAGCCACCCGTCACGAGCGCCACGGCGCAAATAAGTGCGATTGCCGCCACAACCAGCTTGTTCTTGACTAGGCTCTTGCTTTTTGCCAGCTGCTCGCGCTCGGCATCCTGCTGTTTCTCTTGCTTCTCCATGTGCGCCCCCTCTCCTACTTGCCGCTCGTGTTGCGCGCGATCAGGTAAATCACGTCGGTCTCTTTGGCGCTCTCGTCCCACGAAAGCTTGATGATAAAGTTAAGCGTGTCATTGCCAGTCGAGTTGTCGAGTGTCTTAGCGTTGAGGTCGCCTTTGCCGAATTTCTTGTATCGGTAGAGCGGGCGCGCGTTACGCTGGACGTTTTGATAGTCCTTGAATGTAGGGTCGCTTGCGCCCTCGCCCGGCACGGCTGCCAGACCGTCGTTCTCCCTGTTGATATATTCGAAGCTCGTCAGCAGGTTCTCTCCGGTTGCTTTCCAGCTATAAGATTTGCCGTCTGCGGTACCGCTCACGTCGGGCGTCTGGAGCGCAGACGTGTTCTCGGCTCTGTACAGCTCAATAGTGAGACCCGTAATGTTGGTCGTATTCGCGAGTTGCAGCTCAAAACCGTCACCGCCCGTCTGCACGCAAAACGGGCGCTTGAGCGTCACCGTGTTGCCGGTCTTGGTATCGCCGTATTCGGGGTTGTAGCTCAGGTCGACCTGCTCTGTTGCCGTAGCGTTGGGGCCCAGCACTTTGAGCTCCGCCGGCTCCTTGATCTTGCCAACGGTGGAGCCGCGATTGGCATCGACGAACCATCCGAGCGTCAATCCCAGCAACACGAGAAGCACGGCCACCAGACCCACGATGGCCAGGGATTCGCGACGGTGGTCGCTCACCCAAGCCTTGATGCGCTCGATGCGGCCAGCCGGACGCGCTTCGCCGTGCGAGCCGAACCCGTTGCCGCCGGGGTTTGCCGCTCCTTCGTTGTGTTTGATATCGCCCTGCTCGCGGGCATTAAGCTGCTCGTCCATTTATTTATCCGCCTCCTTGGCGGTGAAGCGCACGCGAATGTACTTGACGTTCTTGCCGATAATCTCGTCGGCGTTGTTGTAGTAGCTGGCGCAGGTTTCCACATCCGCAGAGGACATGCCGGCTCCGACAGGCGGAACCGCGCTAGGCGCCTGACCTGGCACGCTCGTGCTATCGGCGCGGAAATAGCGCGCGTGGTTATTGTTGATGTCGCCGACGAGGGCAGTGTAACCGGCGTCCGTGCTTGCAAAAAGGCTGCCGCCGTAGCCGGCATTACCCGTGCGAACATAGCTCTTGAACTGCTCCGGCCAAATCCAGTAGAGGGTTTTGGGTACGGTTTTGGTCGTGCTATTTGAGTCCGCAGCGTAAAAGCTCGACTTTGGGATGGTAAAGCTCTGTGTAATGACGGTGACGCTAGCCCCGTCCTGGGTCACCGTGGTGGTCGTGGGGATCAGCGGTTTCGAGTAAAAGCCAGAGGGTTCTTTGCCCTGGAAAACCAGGATATGGCCGCGCACCAGATTTTTAAGCGAGTTGATGATCTCTTCGTTTTTCGATGCGTCCGTAGCGGTGCCGCCCGTGCCCGCAGCGCTCGTCTGGACAGAGATTTCCCAGGTCATTTCCACCGTGATATCACGCAGGTCATTACAGAGCGGCTTGACGTTGAGCTGAAGCTGACCGGCCGACCCCGGAGAAAGACTGCCATCGGCACTCATGTTATTGAGGTTGAAAAGATTGTTCACGGCAAGGCTTGTACTGTCCGACGCGTAGTTGTCCTGGGCGTCGTACTCGCCTGCCGTGCCGCCCTGCGTTCCCGAGAGCACAAACCGTGGGCCCTTCGCCCCGATCGTACTCCCCGTGGCACTCACTCGGTTATTCGCGGCAAACCAGGCCAGGCATGCAAAGATGGCAACGATGGCGGCCAGCACAAACAGACCGCTCACCAGGAAATCCTTCCAGAAATCCTTGAGGGTCCGCACGTGCTCGTCGGCAGCTTGGCGGTACTCGGCCGCCGTCTTGTGCTGCTGGAGCTCGCTATGTCGGTCCATGCCACTCATCGCTTACGTTTGCCCTGCTTGCGGGCTTGCCATCCTTTTCCGCTCGGTCGCGTTTATCCGTTGTTCGCAGGTAGAGAATTCAGGCAGAATACAACACCGTACGATAAGGTAAAAGAATAGCATTGACCTGCGGTTTGCTCCACAGCGCAAGCCTTAATGATGTCTTAAAGATTACGAATAGCAGCTTCTTCCATATGCCAAGGACATGGTGCAAACAAACCTGACCACTTGCACCAATCCGCAGCACCGGGCAGCGGGCACACGGCGTGCCGCCCCTTAACACCCCAACGCGCGCACGGGTATCACGTAGATACCGTCCTCGACCTCGCGGGCGTACTCACCCACCCCCACAATCACGGCCATAAACTCCGGTTCGCGTGTGCGTGAACGAGGATTTCCACAGACCTTCTTGCGAACGCGCTTGAGGCTCTCAACGCCGGCGCTCGCCTTATCTTCGCTCACCTTAATCTCAAAGGCGGCCCACCGTCCATCGGCTAGCTGCACGATGGCATCGCATTCAAGGCCCGAATCGTCGCGATAATAGCGCACGGGCGTGCTATCCAGCAGGTCGAGCGAACGTGCGTAGACCGAAAGATCGCGTATGACCAAATTCTCAAACACCAGACCAAATGTCTGCCAGTCGGCAAGCAGCGCCTGCAAGGACATACCTAGCAAGGCGCAAGCAAGGCTCGGATCTGCCAGATAGCGCTTGGGCTTGACGGTAAAGCGTCGTTTGTCGCGCGCGGCGGGAACCCAACCGGGGACCTCCTCGAGAATGAACATGCCTTTGAGGGCATCCAGGTACCTGCGCACCTTGGTCTCGTCGGCAAACGCTGCGGGTTCCCCCTCGGCACCGAACATATCCATAAGAATCGTTTTATACGTGGTCGCCTGTCCCAGATTGCGCGCGATCGATGCGGAGACTCGACGAGCAATATCGGGGTCGAGACCAACCGCCGGGAAGCTGCTCGAAAACGTAGTGTTGAGATATTCGCGAGCGATGAGCTGGGCGTCAGCCGAAACCATATCGATCGCCTCGGGCCAGCCGCCGCGGCAGGCGGCTTCGACAAGCCCCGGTGTATCGCCATTGCACCGACAGGGCTCAAAACGATGCTCAAACAAGCCCGCCAGGCTCACCTTGCCGCTGGACTCACCTGTCTCGGCAAGCGTCATGGGGTACATGCGGACGCGGCCGATGCGGCCGGCTCCACTATGCGCGGGTGCTTCCGTCTTTGAGCCAAACGCAGGCGTGGCGGAACCCGTGAGGATATAGGCGCCGCGCGTGCCCCGGGTGCGGTCAACCTCGTGTCTAACGTAGTCCCAAATCTGGGGAACTCGCTGCCACTCATCGATAATATGCGGACGGTCTCCCAGCAACATCATCGCCGGGTCGGCACGCGCGAGGTCGAGATTCTCGTCGACATACGAGGCGGACGCCCCGTGCTCAAGCGCGGCCCACGTCTTGCCGCACCACTTGGTGCCCGCAATCTCGACCGCGCCAAAGACGCGAAGGTAGCGTTCGATTTGCGCATCCACGATACGCGGGATGTATCCGTCCCGATGTAGCCTTTCGCCCGCCATGAGCCACCCCCGCAGATTTCCAGTTCCTGCTTTCTGATTCCTCTATTCCACTGTAGCAAATTCGGATTTTCGGGTGGTTGCGATTCGGATTTTCATGTTCTAAGGAGTCGGATTTTCTGGTGCATGAAATTCGGATTTTCTGAACCCGCTGGTCAGGGGCGCCCTCATTGGCAAAAAAGGCGGGGAGCGCCGATACGGCACTCCCCGCCCACTCAATACGCGATAGCTTTCTTACTTAGAGCTCGTTGGCCGCGTGATACGCCGTGCGAATGGCGCTCGCAATGTCGGCGGTGCGCTCGCCCGAGCAGTCGCCCACGCAGGTCACGGGCACCGTTACGCCGTCCAGGTCAAACCCGTTGGCCTTGGAGCCCACGGCCATCACCACGTAATCGCAGGCGATCTTCACCGGCTCCTCGGCGCCGTCCTCGGTGGTGCGAACGGCCTCCACGCCCTCGTCGGTAATGGCGGTCAGGCGGGTCTTAACATGCTGCTCAACGTTGTGGGCGGCAAAGTCGTTCATAATCAGCGGCAGAATGGTCTCGGACTCGCCTGCGGCAATCTTGTCGAGCATCTCGACAATCGCCACCTCGCAGCCGTTCTGCAGCAGGTACTCGGCAGTCTCGGTGCCCACCAGGCCGCCGCCGATAACGGCGACGCAGCCCGCGAGCTCCGCCTTGCCGGCCAGCACGTCCCAGCTCGAGACGACCTTGTCCGAATCGGCGCCCGGAACGGGGATGACCACGTCGTGCGCGCCCACAGCCACAATCGCGGCGTCGGCGGCGTTGAGGTCCTCGGCCGTAGCGGCATGGTTGAGCTCAACCTTTACGCCCAGGCCGGGCAGAATCTTCTCGTAATACTCCACCGAGCGCATGATCTCGTCCTTGCGCGGAGGCGCGGCCGCCAGCACAATCTGGCCGCCCAGATGATCGCTCGCCTCATAGACGGTCACGTCGTAGCCGCGCTTGGCCGCCACGCGCGCGGCCTCCAGGCCGGCAATACCGCCGCCCACCACGGCGATCTTCTTGTCGCCCTCGCCCGGCTTAATGGCGATGGTCGCCTCGTCGCCGTTCTCGGCATTGAGCACGCACGAGATGTACTGGCGGTTTTGGATCGCATCGACGCAACCCTTGTTGCAGTTGAGGCACTCGCGGATGGGCTCACCCGTGGCGGCCTTGAGCGCAATGTCGGGGTCGCACATGAGCGAGCGGCCGTACGCGACGATGTCGGCCGAACCGTCTTCCAGGATCTTCTCGCCCGCCTCGACCGAGACAACGCGGCCGACGGTTGCCACCGGCACGGAGACCAGGGCCTTGACGCGCTCGGCCACGGGCAGCGTCCAGTTGTAGGGCATGGCGCCCATGGGCGGAATGGTGTCGCCCATGTTGCCGGTGTGGTTTGCCTGCGCCACCTGAATCATGTCGATGCCGGCGCCCTCGAGCAGCTTGGCGAACTCGCAGGCCTCATCGGGCAGCAGACCGCCCTTGCCGCGCGGCGTGCCGTCGGGGTTCTCCATGATCACGGGGAGCTTGTACTCCACCATCAGCTGCGGCGCGGCTTCCTTAATGGCGGCGACGACCTCGAGCGCGTAGCGGACGCGGTTCTCGAACGAGCCACCGTACTCGTCCGTGCGCTGGTTGAGGATCGCGGAGCACAGCGAACCCACCAGACGGTCGCCGTGGACCTCGATGGCGTCGATGTCAGCCTGCTGCGCGCGGGCGGCCGAGGCAGCGATGGCCTCCTTGATCTGGGTGAGCTGCTCCACGCTCGCCTCGTTCACAAAGTGCTGCATGTCGTGGTGCAGCTTGGCGTAGGCCTGATTGCGAATCTCGTTGGACTCGGCCATCTTGGCGGCAAAGGTCTCCTCGTCGCCGGCGGCCTTGGCCTCCTGCGCAGCTTTCGCAGCGGCCATGGAACCCATGACCATGCGGCCGACGCCGGGGACGTCGTACTCGGGGTGGAACAGCTGCAGGGCGATCTTGGCGCCGTGCTTGTGGACGGCGTCGGCCAGCGCCTTAAACGTGGGGATCTGAGCGTCGGTCGCCAGCTTGGGCGTGGGGCTTGCGGTCATGACGGGAGCAACGTCGCCGATGACGATGTAGCTCACGCCGCCACGGGCCAGGCGCTCGTAAAAAGCCAGGCTGCGCTCACCGATGGAGCCGTCGCGCTCCTCGTAGCCGGTGGTAAGCGGCGGGAACATAATGCGGTTCTTGAGCTCAAGGGGGCCAACCGTAATGGGTTGAAGCAGCTTAGACGCAGGTGTGGTCATGGACATTCCTCTCTTGTAGGCGCGGCGGCGATGATGCCGCGTAGTTGTCTAGAGTATATGGCATGGAGCCACAGGGGCGCAACGGAAATCGGCGGATAGCAGGTGGCGGCAGGTGGATGGGGTGGGGCGGCCCGTCGGTTTGTCCCAATCTGTAACAATTACAGGCCAAAAACGACCCTAGAAGGTACAGATCGAGATCTTTGATTGAGAGGTTGGGAATTGGACCGAAAACACGGTCCCGGAATAACAAAAAAGCTCGCCGGCTAGGCCGACGAGCTGCAAGTTCTTGGTCGCGGGGGCAGGATTTGAACCTACGACCTCCGGGTTATGAGCCCGGCGAGCTACCAGACTGCTCCACCCCGCAATGTCTGGGCGCCTCATGTGCGCAAGAAAGAATATTACGCGGGAGTTCGGTAAACGGCAAGGAAAATCTCGTAGAGCATAATTCCTTCATATTTAAACCCCTCAGCCCCTATCACCGTAAACGAATCGCGGCCGAGCGCCGTCGACGGCGCGTATACAATGGTGCGCGTCCTTTTATGCCAACACTGGGAGTAGACATGCTGCTCGCTATCGATATGGGAAACACGCAGACGGCCATGGGCCTGTTCGACGGAGACGAGCTGGTGCAGTCGTGGCGTATGCCCACCGACCGCTCCTATACCGCCGACGAGATCCACGTGCGCCTGATGGGTTTCTTTAAGATGTACGGCCTCTCGCTCGATACGGTTGACGCGATCGCCTTTGCGGGCGTGGTGCCGCAACTCTCGCGCGAATGGCACGCCGTGGCCAACCGCATCGCGGCAGACGCCATCGTCATCGGGCCGCAGACGGCCGCCGTGACCAAGCTGCGCGCGGCGCGCCCCCAGGCCGTGGGCGCCGACCGCGTAGCCAACGCCGTTGCGGCCGAGACTTTCTACGGCGCGCCGGCAATCGTGGTGGACTTTGGCACCGCGACCAATATCGACGTCATCGATGAGGACGGTTATTACATTGGCGGGGCGATTGCGCCGGGCATCCGCATCTCCATGGACGCGCTTGCCGCCCGTGCCGCCAAGCTCGCCAGCGTGCCGCTCGAGGCGCCCGAGCACGCCATCGGTCGCGACACCGAAGAGTGCATCAAGGTCGGCGCCGTGGTGGGCGCTGCCGCCATGGCCGAGGGCCTGGTCGCGCGCATGAAGCGCGAGCTGGGCCGCGAGGATGCCACCGTTATCGCCACGGGCGGTCTCGCCGGCATCGTCGCCGATTCGACCGATGCCTTCGACGTGGTGGACGGCCAACTCACCATCAAGGGCATCTGCGAAATCTACCGCCGCATGCAGAAGCTGGGGGTAAAACAGGGACATAAGTCGAGCACGCCCGATGTCACAGCCCCGCAAACGTTCGCCAAGCCTATTCCTCAAAACTGAAAAATTTTCAATTTTGAGGAATAGGGCGCTGGCAACCCATTCACCAGATAGGCGAAACCCTCCCCGGCACAGGCCGAAGAGGGCTTCGTTGTCATCGTTATCTTTGAGCGCGGGCGCCTCGCGTTACAGTCCGCGAATCCGTACGGCCTCGGGCGGAAACTCCTGCTCGCCGGCATCGGTCTTGATGGCCGCGCGGCCCCAGATGTCCAGGCCCGCAAACACACCGACCGCAAGCGGCAAACCGTTGGGCGACACCGCCGCAACCTGACGACCCAGCAGCGGCACCATATCGAAGTACTCACCCAGCACCGGAGCCAGCGGGCCGGCAGCGCCCTGTGGTGTGTTGGCGGCAACCGCCCAGGTGTCCACGCGGGTCAGCACGGCGGCAGCCAGCTCCTCGACCAGCGCTTCGTCGGCCACATCTACACCGAGCTCGCTCAGCGCCGAACGCTCAATATCCACCGTCACGGCACCGAACATGCCCGCGGCACCGGCACCGCCGTTGACGGCGACGCGCGCGAACGACGTCTCGAACGCGGGCGCGCCGCACACGATATTGCTCGGCCACTCAATGCCCACCTTGCCGGCAAGGCCCAGGCCCGGCGTCGACGCCGTGCCCACGAGCGCGTCCATCATGCCCATCGCCGCCACAAACGGCAGGCCGTGGAAGGCATGCATGTTCACGTCCGGGCGCACGACCAGCGAAAACGTCAACGACGTCTCGCCCGCGCTCCAAGCACACCAGCCCGCAGACGCACCCTCGCGACCAGCGTCGCGCGCGGTGTCGAGCTCGGTACCGACAGCTACGGCATTCATCTCAATCATCTACATACGCCCCAATTCGCCCACGATATGGCCCACGCGATCCTCGGGCTCCTTGACCTCGACGCCGTTGTAGCGGAAGAACCGCGCCGGGTCGTGCATCAGGTCCTCGAGCGGCACCAGCACAAAGTCACGCTCGCCGATCAGCGGATGCGGCAGGCGCAGCTTTTTGCCGCCGTGGGTCTCGCCGTCCATCCACAGCAGGTCCAGGTCGATGGTGCGCGGACCGTTGGCCTTGGCCTTTTTGGAGCGGTCGCGGCCCAGCTCGGCCTCGATCTTCATGAGCTCGTCGAGCAGCACCAACGGCGCCAGCTCGGTCTTAATCTCGATGACGGCGTTGGCAAACGCGTCCTGGCGCGTCTCGTAGGCCGGCTCGCTCTCGTAGATGCGCGAGCAGTTGGACACGCAGGTGAGCGGAATCTCGGCGATCATGTCACGTGCGGCGCGGATGTTGTCGCAACGATGCCCCAGGTTGGAGCCCACGGCCACAAACGCACGGCGCGGCTGCGGCTTGGCGACAGCCCAGTAACCGTTCAGGAACTGCGCAAAGCCAGTGGCGTCGTGCACGCGCACGATGTTTGCACCGGCCTGGATAGCGCCCAGGCACACGCCAAACGTGGCGGCATCGCGCGCGGCGGCCTCGGTCACGCCCGAGACGGCGCCCACAAAGCGTTTGCGCGACACGGCACACATGAGCGGGTAGCCCAGCGACGCCATCTTGGCGGTCTCGCGCTGGATGACGATGTCCTCGTTGGCCGTCTTGCCAAAGCCCGGGCCGGGATCGATGCAGATGCGGTCGCGCGACACGCCGGCATGGATGAGCGTGCGGGCCTGGTCGGATAGGAAGCCCATGACGCGGCGCATGATGGGCGCCGAATCGGGCAGGGTGAAGCGGCGGAGCTGAGAGGTGGGCACGTAGGCTTCCTCGCGGCGGGCGCTGCGGCGCATCATGGCAGCCAGGTGGTCATTGGGCTCCGGCGCGGGCTCAGGGGTCGCGGCGGCCTCGGCAGCAGGGGCGGTCTCTTCGGCGGCCGGCGTCTCCTGCTTCTGCTCGTCCGTAGGCTCCGGCGCGGGCTCCGGATCGCCGAACGGCAGTGAGGGCTGCACCACGCCTCCCGGAAGCTTGGCCTCCGTCTTGGGCTCGCCCAGCAGCTTGCCGCGGCGACGGCGGGCAGGCTTCTCGGCCTCGCGCGCAGCCTCGGCAGCCGCTTCGCGCGCCTTCTCGGCAACAAACGCCGCGGCCGAGGTATCGAGCTGCACCGTCGCATGCGTGCGGGTGGGCGCCGCAACCTCGCCGGCGTGCATCACGATGACGCCGCAGGTGCTCGTCGCGACAAACTCGACCATCTTGGGGTCGGTGAAGCCCGTCACGTCGTTGACGATCGAGGCGCCGCAGCGCACGGCCGCCTTGGCAACCGCCACGTGGCGCGTGTCGATCGAGACGATGGCGCCCTCTTTGGCCAGCGCGCGCACCACGGGCAGCACGCGGCGAGCCTCCTCGTCGGGATTAACCGGGGTAAAGCCGGGGCGCGTGGACTCGCCGCCCACGTCGATGATGTCGGCGCCGGCGTCGAGCATCGCCAGGCCGTACTCGATGGCGGCATCCGGGTCGAAGTGCTCCCCGCCGTCACTAAACGAATCGGGCGTCACGTTGAGGACGCCCATGATGCGCGGACGGTCAAAGCTGAGCTCGTACTTTCCGCACCGCCATGTCTTGCTATCGTTCGCCATGAACATCCTCCTCAAATGCCCGCGCCGCCGCGCTCGGGCGCAGGCGGCGGGGTCGCTTTGCAATCAGTCTTTCTATTGTATCCGCGCACGCGGGCTAAAACGCAAACGCAGCCGCGATGTCGCAAGAAATCAGCAGGTCGGCATTTGCATCCTGATCGGTGGGAGCAAGATTGCAAATGGCCAGCGTATCGCCGGTAAAGTAACGCGTAAGGCCCGCCGCCGGATACACCACGAGCGAGGTCCCGCCCACAATGAGGGCATCGGCCGCGGCGATGGCGGCAACGGCGCCGGTCAGCACGCACTCATCGAGCGGCTCCTCGTAGAGCACCACATCGGGCTTAATGCGCCCGCCGCACGCAGGACACATGGGCACGCCCGCGGCGTCCTCGTGCTCGCGCGAGCAAATCCACTCGGCACTATAGACCGCGCCGCACGACTGGCAAATGTTGCGATGGACCGAGCCGTGCAGCTCGAACACACGCTGCGATCCTGCCATCTGATGCAGGCCGTCAATGTTTTGCGTCACCACGGCATTTAGCTTGCCGGCGCGCTCCAGCTCGGCCAGCTTGGTGTGGCAGCGATTGGGCTTAGCGCCAAGCGCGATCATCTTGGTGCGGTAGAAGTCGAAGAACTCGGCCGGATGCGCCTCATAAAAGCTATGCGAGAGCATGGTCTCGGGCGGGTAGGCAAACTGCTGGTGGTACAGGCCATCCACGCTGCGGAAATCGGGGATGCCGCTCGCCGTGGAAACACCCGCGCCGCCAAAGAAGACCACGCGCTCGTGGGTGTCGAACAGCTCCGCCAGCGCGGCGGAGCCCTGCTTGGAATCCGTTATTGCCTGCGTCATATGAGTTCTCCGTCCCTGCTGGTCGGGCAGCGCCGGGCGATGTCCCAGCATGCGACCTTTAAGTCAGCATGCGCGGAGCCCACCCCGCCCCTGTTGCGCTAATCTTAAGCCTGCCAACCCCGTCGAAAGGACACCATGCCTCAGACTTACACTTTCGCCTCGTGGAACGTCAACGGCCTGCGCGCCGTGCTCAAAAAGGACCCGAGCTTTATCCAGATCGCGCAAGAACTCGACGTCGATATCCTGGCGCTGCAAGAGACCAAGTTGCAAGAAGGCCAGGTCGATATTGACCTGCCCGGCTATCACCAAACCTGGAGCTACGCCGAGCGTAAAGGCTATTCGGGCACTGCGGTCTTTAGCCGCCAGGAACCGCTGCGCGTGCTGCACGCCGACGCACTGCTACCCTACGCCGGCGAGAACGAGGCGGCCGTACTCGTCGCCCAAGCCGCAACCGAGGGCCGCGTCTGCGCGCTGGAGTTCGACAAGTTCTGGTTTGTGGATGTCTACACTCCCAACGCGCAAAACGAACTCGCCCGCATCGACGTGCGCATGGCCTGGGACGATGCTTACCGCCGCTTTTTGAACGCGCTCGAGCGCGAGACCGGCAAACCCGTCGTGACCTGCGGCGACTTTAACGTGGCGCACGAGGAGATCGACCTTAAGAACCCCAAGTCCAACCGCGGCAACGCCGGCTTTTCGGACGAGGAGCGCGGCAAGTTTACCGAGCTGCTCAACGCCGGCTTTACCGATACCTGGCGCGCGGCAAACCCCGACGTCGAGGGCGTCTACAGCTGGTGGAGCTATCGCTTTAATGCCCGCAAGAACAACGCCGGCTGGCGCATCGACTACTTCCTGGTAAGCGACGCAATCGCCGACAACGTACGCGACACCGGCATCCGCGGCGACATCTTCGGCAGCGACCACTGCCCCGTCACCCTCACGCTAGAGCTCTAGCCCCAGCTGATCCCCTGGGAACGGAGGAAAACGAATCATTTTGGGCCTCGTGGTGGTATCCACGTGACCCATCCGCCACGAAACACGCCCATCTACTACGTTTAAGCCACCACCCTCAACCACAGCGAACAACGCAAAAAGAAAACCGCAGGTAGAAAGCCTGCGGTTTTTCATAAAACGCGGTTGTGTTTGGGGGTGTCGGGTCAAACGTAGTAGATAGGCTGATTTCGTGGCGGGCGAGTTCAGCTGATTCCCCGGGGACGTCTGGAGACGGAAGAAAACGGATCAATTTGGCTCTTGAGGGTCACGACGCCCGTCATATCAGCCGGCCATTCCAAAACTATGCCAGTTTACGGGGCTAAATCGCGAACCCCCAACCATACGCAATTCCGAAATAATAAAACCGCAGGTAAACGGCTTGCTCTATTTCAAAAATAGCCGGCATGGTCTGCTTGTGCCAATCTGGCCCCGTAAACCGGCATAGTTTTAAAATGACACTTCGGCAGTATTGATTCCCGCCCCGGCGCAACCAGCCCTACAGTCCGTACTTCACGACGACTCGGTTGATGCGGCGACACCAAGGCTTGTACAGGGCGACCAAAAACACGCAGGTCGCAAGGCCGTGCGTGATATCGAACGGTACGGCGGTGGCAAGACGCGCCATGGCACCCGCCCACGTGAGCGGTTGAACAAAACCGATAATGTCGTAGGCGTTGATCACAACGCCGTACAGCAAACCCGAAGCAAAGCCGTAGGTCAGCAGCGCCGGCATACGCACGGTGCCGTCGGCGCGGTCGAACGCACCCGCATGCGCCAGCGCACCGCCAACGTATCCCACGAGCCCCCAGGCATACATCTGCCACGGCGTCCACATGCCCTGTCCAAAAAAGAAATTGCTGGTCAGCGCCGCCAGCGCGCCAACCATAAAACCATTGCGGCGACCAAGCGTCGCCCCCGCGATAATGGCGATGGCACTCACGGGTTTAAAGTCGGGAATGGGGCCAAACAAGATGCGCCCCGCCGCGGCCAACGCCGCCAGAACCAGCGTTGGCATAATCTGGCGCAGGCCCGGTCGCGACGCCTCATAGCCTGCAAAGAACAGCGCAAGCACCAGCGCCACCACGACAAGCATGGCGAGCGCCGCCTGCTCAACGCCCGCCAGCAACGCCGAAGCCATCACGGCTGGCACCGCCAGCAGCAGCGGTATCTCCAGTTTTGCGAGTAGGCGCACGATGCGATAATCCGCCATCCCATCACGCCCTATAAAACACGTTGTCGGCAAAGAAGTCGGCCGGCGGCTCCATGCAGGCAATCTCGCCATCGAACATCATGGCGATGTCGTCGGCGACCTGCTCGGCAAAGTCCAAATCGTGCGTAGCCATGATGACGGTGCCGCCAGCCTTCGCATGGTCACGCAGGGCGCGAGCGATGATGCGGCGGCTCTCCAGGTCCAAGCCCTTCGTGGGCTCGTCAAGCAGCAGCAGCTCGGGGCCAATCAGCAGCAGCTTTGCCAGCGCGAGCAGCTGGCGCTGTCCGCCCGAGAGGTCGTAGGGGTGACGCGTCTCCAGGCCGTCCAATCCCAGTTGCGCCGCACGCTCCCGCGCCAAGTTCTCGTCATATCCGCAGGTCGAGGCCCATTCCATCAGCTCATCGTGAACCGTCTCGGCAACCAGCAATGCTTTGGGGTTCTGAGGCAGCAGCGCCGCCGAGGCCGCTCCGCGCACCATGCGGCCGCGCTGCAGCTTGGCGGTCTTCGCCAGCACCGAGAGCATCGTCGACTTACCGCATCCGTTGCCGCCCACGATCGCATGCACCGCACCGGCCGAAAACGCCACGTCGAGCCCGCGCAGCACCCAGCCGCCCGCGCGATCGTAGCGAAACCAGCTCCCTGCCAGGGTGGTAGCCGACCCGCCGTGCATTTTTTGGAGTATTCTGCTCCCATCCGTGCGCGGGAAGGCTTCCGAGCCGTTCTCGAGCGACGTTTGCTCCACAAATTCGGACGATTTGTCCAATTCCGAACTTTTTTTCGCGCTCGATACGTCCCCGGGCGGCTCCAGAGAGCCCAAATTGTCCTCACGCCTGCTGAATACTCCGTTTTTTGCACATCGGACGGCACCCCACCCCAACATGTCGTCGGAAAACAACGATTCTCGGCGTCCCAAAGAAGCCATATCGGCCACCTCGTGCACGCGGCCGCCCTCAATCCGATACGCGCACGTCGCGTATTCAAGCATCGGGCGCGGCTGGTGCGTTGCCACAACAACCGTGCATCCCAGCTCGCGGTTCACGCGAAACAGCGCGTGCAGAAAACTTTTCTCGGCAACAGGATCGAGCTGGGACGTGGGCTCGTCGAGCAGCAGCACGCGCGGGCGCAAGGCCAGCACGGCCGCCAACGACAGCAGCTGCTTGCGTCCGCCCGAAAGCGTATCGGTATCGCGGTGGAGCCAATCCTCCAGCCCAAAGAAATAGCTGGTCTCAGCTACGCGACGGCGCATCTCATCACGTGCTAGCCCCAAGTTTTCCAGGCCAAACGCCATCTCGTGCCACACGGTTTCGCACACGATCTGGTTCTCGGGATCCTGGAACACATAGCCCACGCGCTCCGCCGATGCCCGCACGTCCATGTCGGCAACGTTCTCGCCCAGCACGCGCGCATCACCAGTGCGCTCGCCCGCCGGAGCGATCTCGGGCTTGAGCAGCGACAGCAGCGTCGACTTACCCGATCCGGTACCGCCAACAAGCAGCGCAAATGCACCTTGGGGAACACGCCAATCAAGCCCCTCGAGCACCGGTGCCTCGGCCCCGGGATAGGCAAAACTAAGGCCCTGCACCTCAATCGCCGGAATATCCGGGCCGCACGCCGCGCCCGACACCGGGCCCCTATCCAACCGAGCCATCAGCCAAACCTCTTCTCATCAATCGCGTGCAACGCGCAAGGCAGCATCATCCAGGCAGCGTACACGACATAGCCCAGCCACGGCGCCGGAACCGAGAGCTGCGGATAAAACGAATACTGCGTCGTCGCGGTCCACGCCACCGCCACCGCGACAGCACCAAACAGTGCGAGCCCGGCCAGCGCGGCAACGTCGCTGCGCCCCAGTCGATACCGCGCATACGTCGTACGACGCGTCGCAGCACCCCACCCGCGCGAGCGCATCGCGTCCGCGCGCTCCAGCGAATCTTCCATGCCCCAGCCCATCAACACGCTCGACGCCCGCAGGCGCGAGCGTACGGGGTCGGCCGGCGCGCGGCCCGGCACATCAATCGCATCCTGCACCGCCAGCACCGTACGACCGCGGCGCAAAAACTGCGGGATAAGCCTCATGCACATCGAGATCATGAGCGCAATCACCGGTGCGGCATTACCCAGCAGCGCGAGCACCTTGTCGTATTCGAGCATCGACGCCGCGGCCCCAAACCACAGCACGCTCGCCACAAACAGCCCGCCCATGCACAGGCCGTAAACCATGCTCTCCAGATACACCGCGCGCATGCCAATACGGAACAGCTCCGTCGAGCCCGAGGCGCTAAACAGAGGATTGACCAGCGCGATAATCAAAATCACTGGCAGCTGCCAGCGAAGCGCCCCCAACGTGCGGGCAGCCCCACGCGTCGCAAATCCATACGCCAGCCCGCCCGCAAGTGACAGCGCAATCAGTACCGGCTGCATCGAGAACATAGTGAGCCCCAGCGTCAGCGCTATATAGAGTGCCGGCACAGCCGGATGCGACATCGAGAATGCCGCGACGGGCTCGTTGCCCGATTCCTCTCGCATGATATCCACGGGCACCCCATCCCCTCGCTCAAACGTCAACGCCGCAGCGCCGCCACCATACACAACCAGCGCAAACACCGCGTCAACGGCACCGACATCGGCGGCAATGCGTCAATCGTTACGCGCTCGTCATATGCCTGCGGTATCATATTGCGCCGTGTATCGTTTCCAAACACACGTCTCTATAACGTAACAGGAGATCACATGGACGCAACCGCAATTATCCTCGCTGCCGGCGAGGGCACCCGCATGAAGTCGAACCACTGCAAGGTTTCGCACAAGATCCTGGGCAAGCCCATGGTTCAGTGGATCGTCGACGCCACCATCAAGGCCGGCTGCAGCCGCGTCGTGGTTGTCATCGGCAGCCATGCCGACGAGATGCGCGCCCTCATCGACGGCGCCTACGCCAACAGCGCCACCAAGGTCGAGTGCGTCGAGCAGACCGAGCGTCTGGGCACCGGTCACGCCGTGAAGGTCGCACTCGAGGCCTGTGGCATCACGCAAGGCCCCGTCGTGGTGCTCAACGGCGACCTGCCGCTCATCACCGCCGACACCGTCGCCAAGTTCGCGCAAACCGTCGCCACCGGCGAGCTCGCCTGCACCGTCATGACCATGACCCCGCCCGATCCTTTCGGCTACGGCCGCATCAAGCTGGGCGCCGATGGTCAGATCGAGCGCATCATCGAGCAGAAGGACTGCACGCCCGAGCAGGCCGCCACGCTGCTGGAGTGCAACGCCGGCTGCTACGCTTTTGATGGCGCGCAGCTCGCCGCCCACATTAACGAGATCGGCAACGACAACGCGCAGGCCGAGTACTACCTGCCCGACATGCTCGAAATCCTCAAGGGTCATGGCCAGGCAGTCTCCATCTTCCACTGCGACGACTACCGCGACGGCCTGGGCGTCAACAGCCGCATCCAGCTCGCACAGCTCACCGCCATCGCGCGCGACCGCATCAACGAGCACTGGATGGCCGAGGGCGTTACCTTCATCGACCCCACGCAGGCCTGGATCGGCCCCGATGCCGTTATCGGCCGCGATACCGTCGTGTGGCCGCAGACGCACCTGATCGGCCACGTCGCCGTGGGCGAGGAGTGCCAGCTCGGCCCCAACAGCCGTCTCACCGACACCACCGTCGGCAGCGGCTGCACCATCGATGAGACCATCGCCATCGAGGCCGTCATCGAGAACGGCGTCGACTGCGGCCCGCGCGCCTACCTGCGCCCGGGTACCCACATGCTCGACGGCTCCAAGGCCGGCACGCACGTGGAGATCAAGAAGTCCACGATCGGCGAGGGCTCCAAGGTGCCGCACCTGTCCTACATCGGCGACACCACCATGGGCTCCGGCGTCAACGTGGGCGCGGGCTCCATCACCTGCAACTACGATGGCGTGCACAAGCACAAGACCGTCATCGGCAAGGATGCCTTCATTGGCTCCGACACCATGATGGTCGCGCCCGCCCAGATCGGCGACGGCGCGCTCGTGGCCGCTGGCTCCGTCATCACCGAGCCGGTCCCGGCCGACGCACTTGGCCTGGGCCGCGCCCGTCAGGTAAATATTGAGGGCTGGGCCGCCGATTACCGCCGACGCCTGCGCGAGGACGACGAGGTATAACGTTTTACCAAGCATCTAAGGAGCTGTTCCCATGGGGACGGCTCCTTTTTCTATGCTGACCTGCGCGACCGGATGAGTGGTCGGTTCGTGTCCGTTGACGGTAAAGACGTTATCAAGACTCGATAAACCCCGTCGCGCGGTTACAATGCAACAAGGCATCTATATGGCATTCGATATAAAGGAGAAGGGTAATGCCGATTAATGATCCCGAGAAGTCGGAGAATATGCGCAAGTCCATCCGCGTGTATTCCGGTTCCTCCAACCGTCCCCTCGCTCAGAAGATCGCTGAGTACCTTGGGGTCGAGCTTTCGGGCCTTACGCTAAAGCAGTTCGCCAATGGTGAGATTTACGCCCGCTACGACGAGACCGTCCGCGGCGCCGACGTCTTCCTGATTCAGTCCGTGGCCGGCGGCAACGTCAACGACATGCTCATGGAGCTGCTCATCGCCACCGACGCTGCCAAGCGCGCATCCGCCCGCTCCATCACCGCCGTTATCACCCACTACGGCTATGCCCGCCAGGACCGCAAGGCCGGCCCGCGCGAGCCCATCACCGCCCGCCTCGTCGCCAACCTGCTCGAGCGTGCCGGCGTCAACCGCATCATCACCCTCGACCTGCACCAGGGCCAGATCCAGGGCTTCTTCGATATCCCGGTTAACCACCTGTCCGCACTGCCGCTATTTGGCCAGTACTACAACGACATGCACTTCGACACCGACAACCTGGTTGTCGTCTCCCCCGACGTGGGTCGCGCCAAGGCCGCCAAGAAGCTGTCCGACATGCTCGGCTGCGACCTGGCCATCGCCCACAAGGGCCGTCCGCGCCACAACGCCGCCGAGGTCATGGGCATCATCGGTGACATCAAGGGCAAGACCTGCATCATCAACGACGACATGATCGACACCGCTGGCACCCTGTGCGCCAACGTCAAGGAGCTCAAGGCTATGGGCGCCGGCGACATCTACGTCTGCGCCACCCACGGCATCTTCTCCGGTCCGGCCATCGAGCGCCTGAACGATGCCCCCATCGTCGAGTGCGTCGTCACCGACGCCATCCCCGTCGAGGTCGGCGGCAAGATCAAGACCATCTCGGTCGCCGAGGAGTTCGCTCAGGCCATCTCCGCCGTTTACCACGAGGAGCCCGTCTCCACGCTCGTCGGCGGCGACTTCGCGCTGTAGTCCAACGCGTATCGCATCATCTTTGATGTTTTTAAAGGGTCGGAAGCTCGCTTCCGACCCTTTTTCTATTCCTCGCCAATCCGCCCTGGACAGTTAGTTCAGATACGTATTTTTTAAAGCTCCAAAGGTCCGTTCGGAGCCTTCTGAGCTCCCCGGCGGATGCCATGCCGCCCGAAGCTCATCGTTTTCGAGTACAACCGCCGCATATATTATCTTCAAATCGCCCTCGAAGGCCCTTAGAAACACCTCGAACGCCCGCCGCCTTATACGTATCTGAACTAACTGTCCAGTAGCCATCGTCAACCTTCTCGGCAGAGCTCAATTTCCTGCAATCCCCTCAACCGATTCCACCGATTTCCTAACACCCGGCCGTTCATGGCGCCCAGCACCCCGCTGAGCGAAAAGAACGGTATGGCGGTCGCATTCTGCCGCCAACTTAGTACGTTATAGCTATGACGACCGTGATTTCACATTTCTCCGCCCTCCGCGCAATTCGTCGCGCACGACGGGCGTACTCTGCCCTACCCTGGAGCTCCATTGATAGTGAACAGCAAGCACAGGCCTTGGCTAGCTGCATTCCCAATAATGACGCGATAGACTTTGGCGCACTTTCGATACTCGACGCCTGGAATGAAGATGATTCCGAGCTGCTCGATCTTCTCGTTTCAAACGAAGGCAACCGACGCCCCGACAAGCGACTTCTTCAGCATATTCTCTCCGCTCCGCTTCCTGAAGGTGCAATTATGCACGTCGAGGCCGACATCTACGCAACGTCTCCTGCCATGACAGCCATGCTTTGTTCTAAAAATGAATCAGTCGCCAAAACCTTGATGCTTCTCATGGAACTGGTCGGAACTTACTCCCTTCCTCCCGGGGCAACATACCCCATTGCCCATGACGACATCTGGCCCAAGGGCGATGGCTACGAAGCGACGGGCGATCTTGATTGCCTGGGCAACCAGTCAGCGGCCGAACAACAGAACGAAACCCGCTATGAACAGGCGCACTACAAATGCGAGCCCGCCACGACCATCGAAGAGCTCGAGGCGGTCGCACGGTTCGCCAAAAGTAGCTCATACGCCTCGTTTCGCACGGCAGTCAAACTCGCCCGGGCTGGATCCGCATCCCCAGCCGAATCCCTAATGTTTGCCGTTCTCGGAGCGCCCATGCGCTTTGGCGGATTCGGATGTTGCAGCCTGCCCATGGGAGGCCTGCTACTCAACCATCGAATCGACTTCGATACTCTTGCGGCCAACATGTCCTCGGGCATCCCCTATGCCATCTGCGACCTATATTGCCCGGCAGCCGGAGTCGACAACGAATACAACGGAATTGGGCATGAGCTTCAAAACGCTCGCATCCACGATGGCAATCGAAATAATGGCCTCAAGGCCATGGGCATCCACGTCCTGGTTATCAATCGCGACCAAATGAAAGACCTTGTTGCACTCGAAGCCTTCGCCCAAACGATGCATCGACTCGCAGGAGTCCGATTCCGGTACCGTATCAAGGGCTATCGCAAGCGTCAGGCCGCTTGGCTCAACGCTCTGCGGGCCGGAACCGGCCTCGCGCCGGTCTAAACGGCGAATCACCCGTGCGCCGTCGAGCAGGGCTGGGCAGTTAGTTCAAATACGTATAAATGGACGCATTGAATTAGACTGTTTTGCAGCTATCTCTATACCATTCGCCCTATTTGAAGGCAGGGTAGACTTCAAAACAGCGCCATATGGACTAACTAAAGCTCCAAAACAACGTATCGGCATTGAATTGAGTAATTCGAGTCCTCAGAACTTATACGTATCTGAACTAACTGTCCACCTCGGATTTCGACGTCCGTCCAAACGCCCCCAAACGCCCTCAATTACCCTCCATTTGACAGCGGCAACAGGGTCGCTCACCATAGCAGGCGACAAATCAACGAAAGGATGAACATGGCAGCTGCACAGCCGCTTAAGATTCGCATGGTTGCCGGACTCGGCAACCCGGGTGAGGAATATGCCGAGACCCGCCACAACGCCGGCTTTAAGGCGATCGATGAGCTGGCCCGTCAGGCCGGCGTCACGTACTGGAAAAACCAGGCCGGCGCCGAGGTCGCGCTCATCAATATCAACGATGCCGAGGAAGAGGGCGGCAAGCGCCAGATTGTGCTGGTCAAGCCGCAGTCATACATGAACACCTCGGGCGGCCCCATCTCCAAGCTCTGCCGCGAGTACAAAATCAAGGCCGAGGAGCTGCTCGTAATCCACGACGAGCTCGATATTCCCGCCGGCGATGTGCGTGTTAAGGTGGGCGGCGGCCACGCCGGCCACAACGGCCTGCGCTCCATCATCGACAAGATGGGCAGCCGCGACTTCAGCCGCATCCGCACCGGTATCGGCAACCCTCCCGGCAAGATGGCTGTCGCCGACTACGTGCTCAAGCAGCTGCGCGCCCGCGAGGCCGAGGACTTCCAGGACACCTGCGCCCGCGCCGCAGACGCCGCCGGCCTGGCAATCGTGCACGGCGTGATCTATGCCCGCGACCACGTCAACGGCTCCGCCTCCGCCAACGGCAAGCACTAAAACCTACCATTTAGGGACAGGTTTATTTCGGCAGGTTTTATCTGCGTAAACGCCGCAGTCGGCACATCGCAATAAACACGCTGCCACCATACATGCATAACGCCCCAAAGGGGGCCGGCCTCACCGATGCGCGAGGCCGGCCCCCCTTGCCGTTTTGCCTGATAAAACCTGCCAAAATAAACCTCTCCCCCTTTGGTAGGCCGAAGTGGATAAACCCTTTTCCCGACCGCCGAAGACACACGTAAGCGACATGTCCATGAGGGTATAATTTGCACCGTATGTCTGCACAACGCCTGTGCGCGTACGGTTTTATTCGGGCTACCGTCCATTTCCGTGGAGGCACGGTTCGGCGGCCCTAACAAGAGAGGGGTTCTATGTATAAGATCCTGGAGAAGACGCAGTTCTCGGAGAAGGTGTTCAAGTTCCGCATCGAGGCGCCTGCAATCGCCAAGCATGCGCACGCTGGACAGTTCCTCATGGTTCGCGCCAACGAGACGGGCGAACGTGTCCCGTTTACCCTGGCCGGCTGGAACGGTGACGAGGGCTGGGTCGAGTTCATCTTCATGGTGATCGGCAAGACCACCGAGATGCTTTCCACCTACGAGGCCGGCGAGTCGCTGCGCGACGTCGTGGGCCCGCTGGGCGTTCCCACCGAGATGGCTGAGGGCCCCTGCGCCGTCATTGGCGGCGGCGTCGGCCTGGCAATTGCCTTCCCGGTCGCCAAGCACCTGGTCGAGACCGGCCACGAGGTGCACGCCATCATGGGCGCCCGCACCAAGGACCTCCTGCTCATGGAGGACCAGTTCCGCGAGCTCCTCGACGAGGACCACATCCACATCACCACTGACGACGGCTCCTATGGCGAGCAGGGCGTTGTCACCGCTCCGCTGGAGCGCCTGCTGCAGGACAAGGCCGTGAGCCAGGTCTTCTGCGTCGGCCCCGTTCCGATGATGAAGTTCTCGACCCTCACCGCCCAGAAGTACGACACCCCCATCACCGCGTCGCTCAACCCCATCATGGTTGACGGCACCGGTATGTGCGGCTGCTGCCGCGTCGAGGTGGGCGGCGTGACCAAGTTCGCTTGCGTCGACGGCCCCGACTTCGATGCCACCCTGGTCGACTGGGATGACCTTCGTGCCCGCCAGGCCGCTTACCGTTCCGAAGAGGGCGCGTCCCTCAAGGCCTATGAGGAAAAGAGCTGCGCATGCCACTAGTTAACGGTCGTTTCGTTGCCGATATGAAGTCGCCCCGCACCCCCGATAACGAGGAGCCGGCTGCCGAGCGCGCCTGCGACTTCCGCCCCGTCGACAAGGGCTTCACCGAGGAGATGGCGCTGGCCGAGGCCGAGCGCTGTCTCAACTGCAAGAAGCCGTTCTGTGTTGAGGGCTGCCCCGTCAACATCAACATTCCCCGCTTTATCGAGCAGATCCGCGCGAAGGACTTCGGCGGCGCTCTCGATACCATCCGCGAGGACTCCATGCTTCCCGCCATCTGCGGTCGCGTCTGCCCGCAGGAGAACCAGTGCGAGGGCAAGTGCATCCGTGGTAAGAAGTCCGAGCCCGTGGCCATCGGCCAGCTCGAGCGCTTCCTGGGTGACCGCCCCGAGCTCGCCTCCACGCCCAAGATGGCCCCCAAGAACGGCAAGAAGGTCGCCGTCGTGGGCTCTGGCCCGTCCGGCATCACCTGCGCCGGCGAGCTCGCCCGTAACGGCTTTGACGTCACCGTCTTTGAGGCCTTCTTTACCGGCGGCGGCGTGCTGGTCTACGGCATCCCCGAGTTCCGTCTGCCCAAGGCGGTCGTCAAGCGCGAGATTGACGGCCTGGAGGACATGGGCGTCAAGTTTGAGTACAACTCCGTCGTGGGCAACATGGCCACGGCCGAGGAGCTGTTCGAGCAGGGCTTCGACGCCATCTACGTGGCGACCGGCGCTGGCCTGCCCAAGTTCCTCAACGTCCCCGGCGAGAACCTGCCCAACGTCTTCTTCGCCAACGAGTACCTCACCCGCGTGAACCTGATGAAGGCCAACAAGTTCCCCGAGTACGACACCCCCACCAAGCACGGCAAGAACGTCGTCGTCTTTGGTGGCGGCAACGTGGCTATGGACGCCGTCCGTACCGCCAAGCGCCTGGGCGCCGAGCACGCCATCATCGCCTACCGTCGTACCGAGGACGAGATGCCCTGCCGTCGCGCCGAGCTGCACCATGCTAAGGCCGAGGGCGTCGAGGTTCTGCCGCTCGTCTCCCCGCTCGAGTTTGTCGCTGGCGAGGACGGCTCCGTGTGCGCCGTCAAGGTCCAGAAGATGGAGCTCGGCGAGCCCGACGAGTCCGACCGCCGTCGCCCGGTGCCCATCGAGGGCGCCATCGAGGAGATTCCCTGCGACGTCGCGATCTCGGCTATCGGCACCAACGCCAACCCCTTCGCAAAGAAGATCGGCGGCAAGATGGAGCTCAACAAGTGGGGCTACATCGTTGCCGACGAGGAGACCGGCCAGACCACCGATCCCCGCATCTGGGCCGGCGGCGACATCGTCACCGGTGCCGCTACGGTCATTCTGGCGATGGGCGCCGGCAAGAAGGCCGCCGCTTCCATCACCAAGAGCCTGCTGGGCGAGTAATCACCTGCAGTGCTAGCCATCAAACGGCAAAGTCCCCGTCGAGCACACGCCCGGCGGGGACTTTTTTATGCCGGCCGCCCAAACCACCACGATGGGGCAGGCACCTTTGTGGTGGTTTGGGACTTGCCCGGTCGTTTTGTCTCAATCTGTAACAGCTGGAGTCCGTTGAGCCCTGCAGTTGTTACAGATTGAGATATTGTGCCGGCCGGCCACGCTGCATCTCAATCTGTAACAGTTAGAGACCAAATATGCCGCCTGGTGTTACAGATCAAGACGTTGGGCTGACGGCCGAACGGTTCATCTCAATCTGTAACAGTTAGAGCCATTTTCGCTGGCTTGGTGTTACAGATCGAGACTATGCAAAAGCCGAGGATAGGCACTGCCGCCAAGGCCTTCCCCTCAGCCTAAAACAAAAACCACCACAAAGGTGCCTGTCCCCTTTGTGGTGGTTTTGGTCGGCTAGCCTTCGAGCTGCGCCACTTTATAGCGGTAGGCTGCGGCGATGACGTCTTTACAGCCCTCGCGGCCCAACTTGGCGCGGTTGACGACGATGTCCTTGCCGCTCGTCATCTTCCACTTTCCGGCGCTGTAGCGCTTGTAGAACGCCTCGCGCGCCTTCTGCTGCTGCTTGACCAGCTTGGCGCCCTTCTTTTTGTTAAGGCCGCGCTTCTTGCGCACGATCTCGACGCGGTCCTCAAAGGGTGCGGTCACCAACACGGCAATGTGGTTGGGGTTGTTGTGAAGCAGATAATCGGACAGGCGGCCTTCGATAATGCAACTCTCGGTCTCGCCCAGGTCCAAAATCACCTGGCTCATCTTTTGGAACAACTTGTCCGAGTACGAGCGCGCGTCGTAGCGGTCGGGCAGAAACGCCATGTTCTCCACAGCCAGACGCTCGTCGTAGGCGGCCATCTTATCGAGCGACTCGCCCGCGCGCAGCGACGCGCGCACCAGCAGCTCGTTGTCGTACAGAGGAATCCCCAACTCGTTGGCGAGGATGCGTCCGATCTCGTGGCCCTCGGCACCAAAGTCGCGCGCGATGGTAATGACCACAGGACTCTTCTTGTTCTCCAGATCGCTCATCGCGATTCCTTTCTAACAAATGAGAAAAGGCAATTCCTGATTCCCATTTTGTCACTTACGACCGTCCTGGTTTCCCAAGTGCGGCAGATTGCCCCGAAAGAGGAGCGCCGCGTACTAAATGTACGCAAGCGACGATTGAGGGGCAAGGTGCCGTGCTTGGGGAAGCAGGACTATGCGGCCACGATGCGGCGTTGATATGCCCTCACCAACAACGAGATACCAAAGTTGAGCATAAAGTACATCGCAAACACCAGGCCGTAGAGCATAAGTACCTGCGACAGATCAATCGCGTGGGCCATCACGACGTTTGCCGTGTACATGAGCTCGGCCACGTTAATGCCCGAAAGATACGAGCTGTCCTTAATGACGGTCGTGCATTGGCTAAACAGCGCCGGAATGATCGTCTTAAACGTCTGCGGCAGAATGATGTAGCGCATGGTGGCAAAAAAGCCGAAGCCTTGGCTCTGCGCTGCCTCAAACTGGCCGCGCGGAATCGAGTTGAGGCCGCCGCGCACAATCTCGGCCATAACAGCGCTGGTAAACAGCGTAAAGGCGATGGTCGAAATCACAATGTCCAAGCCCTGCACCGTAAAGTAGATAAACAGGATCCACAGCAGGTTCGGCGTGCAACGGAACAGCTCGATATAGGCACTCACCAAAATACGGAACGGGCGGGGCGCATAGCTTTTAACAAGCGCCAGCACCGTGCCAAAGATGAGCGAGAAAAAGATCGACAGCGCCGAGATCTCGATCGTCTTAACAAAGCCGCCCCAAATGTAGAGCAGGTTGGTCGCGTTGAAGATTTCCATGCGCTAGGCCTCCTCTACGTTGTCGAGCCCCAGCTCGGCGAGGCTCACGCCGCGCGGACGCTCCTTGGAGCGGCGCTCGAGCCACTGCACCAGCATGGCGAGCGGAAAGCAGATGATGAAGTACATAAGGCAGCAGACGATGTATCCCTGCAGGTAACCGTACAGACTCACAAAGTTGTCGGAACGGTACATAAGGTCGCCGCCGGCCACAAGCGCCAGCACCGACGTGTTCTTGACTAGGTTGAGTGCCTGGTTGCACAGCGGCGGCAGAATGATCTTGAATGTCTGGGGCAGCACGATGTACCAGTACGCCTGCGCACGGGTGAAGCCCTGGCTCTGCGCCGCCTCCATCTGACCGCGCGGAACCGCCTCGATACCGGTGCGGATGACCTCCGAGATGTAGGCCGCGTGATACAGGCCCACGCCCAAGAAGCCCAGCACGAACGGCGCGATGCGCACCGGCTGGTCGGCACCGGTTATGGCCTGCAAAAACTGCGGACCAGCCATGTACATAAAGAGCACCTGCACGGGCAACGGGGTGTTCTGGTAAAACTCCACGTATACGCGGCTTATGGCGCGCAGCACGCGCGAACGGGTGGTAGAGAACACACCCAGCAGCGTGCCCAGCACCAGCGACAGCAGCAGACCGGCAACGACCACCTGTAGCGTCACGCCAAAGCCCTCCCAGAAGGGCCCCATGTTTTGAAATGTCGTCGACCAACGGTCGGCGTCAAATAATCCTTCGAGCATTTGATTCCTTCCTTGGACGATGCGCCTATACAAGACCCCAGGTCTTGACCTCTTGGTCGAGCCAGCCGTCGGCCAGACGATCGCAAATCACCTGATCGACCACGGCCGAAAGGTCGCAGCCCTTCTTGGTCGCCACGCCGTAGCCCTGCTCGCCAAACTTGACCTCGGGCTGCAACAGCTCAACGGTCTCGTTCATGTAACCGGCCAGCGTGGAACGGTCCATGGCAAAGACGTCGATATTGCCGGCGTCGAGCGAGCTCTTGATGATGGGGTAGCCGCTAAAGGCCCTAAACTCGGGCTTGCAGCTAAAGCCGTTGTCCTTGATCATCTGCTCGATCAGGCCCTGCGTGGTGGCACCCTGGCTCACGCCGATGACCTTGCCGTCCAGGTCCTCAATCGAGGTAAAGCCCGAACGCTTCTTGACCATGAGTCCCACGTAGTCGGTGCGGTACGGCGTCGAGAAATCCCAGCTCTTCTTGCGCTCGTCGGTGATGGTGTAGGTCGCTGCGACCACGTCGAGTTGGCCGTTATCGATCAGCGGGCCGCGTGTCTTGGGCGTTACGTCGGTAAACTCGACAAGCTCCTGGGCACGGGCTTCCTTGTAGCTCACGCCAAAGACAGCGGCGGCGATCTGGTAGCACAAATCGACTTCCATGCCCTCAAAGCGGCCTTTGGCGGTGTCGTAATAGCCGTAGCCGGGAACATCTTTCTTGACGCCGGCATTCAGATGGCCGCGCGACTTGATGGCCGCAAGCTTGGATCCCTTGTCGGAACCCTCGCCGCTGGTGGAGTTGCCGCAACCGGTGAGCGCGGTCCCCGTCAGCGCGAGCATGCCGGCGCCCGCCAGCTGCAAAAAGTGACGGCGCGACACGGCCGCCCTCGTCATATCCGTCATGTCCATCACCGCGCCTAGTGCAGAATCTTGGACAGGAACTCGCGGCAGCGCGGGTTCTCGGGGTTATCGAAGAAGTGCTCGGGCGTGCCCTCCTCCAGGATGCGGCCGTCCTCCATAAAGATGACGCGGTCGGCCACCTGGCGCGCAAAGCCCATCTCGTGCGTCACGCAGATCATGGTGATGTCCTCCTGCGCGAGCTCAATCATAACGTCCAGAACCTCCTGGACCATCTCGGGGTCGAGCGCCGAGGTCGGCTCGTCAAACAGGATGATGGGCTGCTTGGTGCACAGGGCACGGGCGATGGCGATGCGCTGCTGCTGACCGCCCGAGAGGTTCTGCGGATACTCGCCGGCCTTATGCGCCATGCCGACGCGCTTGAGCGCGGCGACGGCGATCTCGGTCGCCTCCTCCTTGCTCTTCTTTTGCAGCTTGATGGGCGCGAGCGTCAGATTGCCCAGCACCGTCATGTTGGGATACAGGTTGAACTGCTGAAACACCATGGAGCTATATTTGCGAGCCATTTCCAGGTGATTCTTCTTAGTGAGCGGCGTACCGTCGATGATGACCTCGCCCGACGTGGGCTCCTCAAGATAATCGACACAGCGGATGAGCGTCGACTTACCCGAGCCGGAAGGCCCGATCATTACGAGCTTCTCGCCGCGCTTGACGGTGAGGTTGATATCTTTGAGCACATGCAGGTCGCCAAAGTACTTGTTGAGATGCTTGATCTCGATCATGTCTGCCATGAATGTCCCTTCCCTGCGTTTACACGAGTTGAACTATTGTACGGAAAGAACCACGTTTCCGCAGCCCACACTACATTCCCGTAAAGAACCCGCAATCTTCCACCCACTCATTGGGCACTCATTTAAGTCTGTCCCCAGTGAGCGCCCAACCGCCCTTGTTGAGCATAAGTCAGCGAAAACCCGTACACGCGAGCAAGGTGACGTGAAATGAAAGGGCGCAGACCTTATGGTCGCGCCCTTGAAATTGAACGTCAGATTGCCGCGTGTACGGGTTTGCAGCGTCGAGCCGTTACGCGGTTTGGTAAAACCGCGTAACAAATTACGCGAGTTTGGCTCCGACGATCTTTGCCGCGGCCGGCTTATCGAAGTTGCCGCCAGTGGCCTTGCCGAGTGCACCCATAACCTGGCCCATCTGCTTCTTGGACGTGGCGCCCAGCTCGGCGATGACCTGCTCGATCAGAGCCTCGAGCTCCTCGCCCGAAACCTGCGCGGGCAGCAGGCTCTCCAGAATCTTGACCTGCTCGGTCAGGTTGTCGGTACGCTCCTGGTCGGTGCCGGCCTTGATGGACATCTCCAGTGTCTCGCTCGTCTGCTTGATCAGACGCTTGATCATGCTGTTGACGTCTTCCTCGGTCACATCGCGGCGCTCATTGACCTCGATATTCTTCACCTCGGCCTTAACCTGGCGAATGATGGACAGGCGAACCTTGTCCTTGGCCTTCATGGCCGCGATCATTTCCTTCTGCAGATCTTCGTTGGTCATCTGCAAATCCTCTCTAATAGCGTGGGCGGCACTCGCGCGAGCACCGCCCCATGATTACTCAGTCGTCGACGAATCGTCGGTCGAACTCTTGGTGATGCCCTTCAGACTCACGTTATAGGGTACGTCCTTGGGCATGGGGTTGACGGTAATGTCGGCGTCCTTCTTGTACTGCTCCAGCCACTCACTGTACGCGGTACTGGCCGCCTGCGTCTTCACCACGTTGGAGACGTACTTCTTGATGGCCTTGGGCACCTGGTTGATGTCATCAACCTGATTATCGACATGGAAGTAGTCGGTGCACTTGATGATGTGGTAGCCATAGGTCGACTCGATGACTTCGCTCACGTCGCCCTTGTTGAGCCCCTCGAGCGCCGTCTGGTAGCTGTCGACAAAGGTGGTGAGCTTATCCCAGCCCACATCGCCCTTCTTCTCCTTGGAACCGGTGTCCTCGGAGTACTGCTCAACGGCGTCCTCAAAGCTCAGCTCACCGGAGTTGATCTTGTCCAGGCACTCCTGCGCCTTGGCCTTGGCGGCAGCCTTGTCCTCGTCGGAAGCGTCGGAATCAACCTTGATCAGGATGTTCGACGAGCGACGGGCGTCGTTGTAGCTGGACAGGTTTTCGTTGATGTAATCGACAATCTCGCTGTCCTTGGGTTTGCTCGTGGGCGCGACGGCATCCTTGAGTTTCTGCTGCGCCAGACTCTCCTTGAGCGAATCCTTGTAGGTATCCTCGGTATAGCCGTAGGTCTTGAGGGTCTTCTTAAAGGCCTTGGCACCGCCCGCGCTCTTGCACGCGTCCTTCCAAGCCTTCTCGACCTCCTCGTCCGACACCGTCACGCCGTTCTCCTTCTGTGCCTGTTGAAGCAGAATCTGCTGCGTGTAGGAGTCGATGAGTTGCTTGCGATACTTCTTGGGCGTGAGGTCGTTGTCGACCAGATACTGCGCCCAGTCCTTGTCCTTGGTGTAGCCGTAGGACGTGCGCATGCTCATGATCTGCTTGGTCACGGTGTCCTCGGTGAGGTTGGTGCCGTTGATAGTAGCAGCAACACCGCCGGTCAGCTTGTAGCCCGAGGTGTCCTCGGCCTGCGACATAAGGCCGGAGCACGCCATCGCCGAGACGGAAAGCAGCATCGCCAGCACGCCGATGACCACCAGAACGATCTTGACGGTCTTGGACACGCGGGTCTTGCGCTGCTTCTTGCGAGAGTTGGAGGCGGCGCGAGCCTGCTGCTCGGGCGTCGGCTCGAGTGCGGGGTTCTTTTTCTTATTTGCCATAGTTGGCCTTTCGCATAACGAATCGAACAAACGCCATTGTGTCACAACGCAGCCCCCGCGGCACGCTTGGTGCATTGGGGACAGGTTAATCTGCACCATTTTGGTGCAAAGGGGACAGCTCTGGCAGCCGGCAGTTAGGGACGTTCCTTTTCTGCCGGCAGTTAGGGACAGTCCCTAAGTGCCGGCACATAAGGAACGTCCCTAGGTGCCGGCTTAGCCCCACCTTAGAAGTGGCGGCGGATGGCGTCGACCATGCCCTGCGGCGTGGTCTGGCCGAGCACGTCGGCTGCGGCATCGGCGTCCATAAAGATGTTCATGAGCGCCTGCAGAGCCTCGACCTGGCCGCCCGGCTCGGCGATGCCCAGATTGATGACGATCTGCGCCGGCACCGGAGCGCCCATGCCAGCCATAGCGTTAAATGTCACGGGCGCGGAGGGCTTCACCACCGCGATATAGGGCTTGGCCACAAACCCCGGATCGGTATGCGGAATGGCAATGTTTGCCGCCGGCATGGCAAGACCCGTGGGATAGGCATCCTCGCGCGTGCGAACGGCGTCGAGCCAACCGTCGGCAATGTAGCCGCGCGGAGCAAGCTCACTCTCGAGTTGCGCAAACACCTCACCCGGCGTCGCACACTCCCAATCAAAAAACACCAGCTCAGGCGTAAACAGCGCTTCGTTATCCGCCATGCGCTCACCTCTCTCACCTAGTCATTCAGGAACGTCCCCGATGACTACCCAAAACAAAAGGTGGCCACGCGCGCCTTGGCGCCAATGACCACCCTGACCACTCAACTAAATTGTACTGTGCGCCGCTAGACGCGGGGCGCATCAATTGCGACCTTGCCGCTCTCCAGCACGTGGACGCGGCCGTCGGCGAGCATTTGCACGACCTCGGGATACAGCACGTGCTCAATCGCGTGGATGTGCTCCTCGAGCGCGTCGACATCCCAGCCCTCCTCGACAGCCAGCGCACGCTGGGCGATGATGGGACCGTTGTCGTAGACCTCGTTGGCAAAATGCACGGTCACGCCAGTTACCTTGACGCCGCGCGCAAAGGCATCGTCAATCGCATGCGCACCGGTAAAGCTCGGCAGCAGCGCCGGATGCAAGTTGACCACGCGGTTGGGAAACGCCGCCAGCAGCGGTGTGTGCACCATGCGCATATAGCCGGCCATCACCACGTACTCGCAGCCGCGCTCGAGCAGCTCGTGCGCGATGATCTCGTCGGCGGCAATAGGGTCGGCATAGACATCCTTGGACAGCGTGAGCGTCTGGATGCCCGCGCGCTCAGCGCGCTGCAAACCCTTAGCCGAAGGACGGCTCGACACCACAAGCTCAATCGAGGCGTTGAGCTTACCGGCGGCGATCAGATCGATCAGCGCCTGCAGGTTGGTACCCGAACCGCTGATGAGCACACCGATCTTGAGCGGCTCGACCGTATCGGTGCCGGTCGGACGGGTGTAGGGCACAAAGCCCAGGCCCTCACTAGCAGCCATCTGCTCGTTAGCGCTCATCGGAGTACACGACCTTACCGGAACCCTCGACGCACTCGCCCACGCGGAACGGCTTCTCGCCCAGCGCGACCAGGGCTTCGGTAACCGCGGCCTCGTCCTCGGGGGCGACGATCAGGCACAGGCCGACGCCCATGTTGAAGGTCTTGCATGCCTCGTTGGGCGCGAGCTCGGCCTGACGCGACACGTAGGTGATGACGGGCGGAACGTCCCAACCCATCTCGGCGCCGTTGCGGGTGACCACGGCGTCGACGTCGTCGGCGAGTGCACGGTTGAGGTTCTCGGTAATACCGCCGCCGGTGATGTGGGCGATAGCATGCACGTTGACGCCGCCGCGCAGCAGCTCCAGGATCGGCTTGACGTAGATGCGCGTGGGGGCCAACAGAGCGTCTGCCAGCGATGCACCGCCGAGCTCCTCGAGCGGACGGCTCAGCTCCTCGGCCTTAGCGGCGGCCTCGGGCGTGCCCGGCTTAATGCCGTCGACGCCAATGACCTTACGCACGAGCGAGTAGCCGTTGGAGTGCACGCCGGTGGAAGGCAGGCCCAGGATCACATCGCCCGGGCGGACGTTTGCGGGGTCGAGCATCTTGGGACGGTCGACGACGCCCACGGTAAATCCGGCAAGGTCGTAGTCGGCAGGAGCCATGACGCCCGGGTGCTCGGCCATCTCACCGCCCACGAGCGCGCAGCCCGCGAGCTTGCAGCCGTCGGCCACACCCTTGATGATCTTTGCCATGTGCTCGGCCTCGATGTGACCGATGGCGACGTAGTCCAGGAAGAACAGCGGCTCGGCGCCCGAAGCCAGAATGTCGTTGACGCACATAGCGACCAGGTCCTGGCCCACCGTCTCGTGACGGTCCATGATCTGGGCGAGCACGAGCTTGGTGCCCACGCCGTCGGTACCGCTAATCAGGATCGGGTCTTCCATATCCTTAAGCGCGGCAGCCGAGAACAGGCCACCGAAGCCGCCGATGCCGCCGATAACCTCGGGGCGATTGGTGTCCTTGACCATCTGCTTAATCGCGTCGACGGCGCGGCCGCCCTCAGCGGTATCGACGCCGGCATCCTCATACGTCACATGCTTGCTGTCGCTCATCTGAGCCTTCCTCTCCCACTACCGTGGCGCCGCGCGGGCGCCAAACGGTGCTCATAGTTGTCCTCGATTCGGTGCATGCCATAACAGCACGCGCCGTCATATCAACAAAACAGCAGGTAAAACCTACCAAAATAAACCTGTCCCCATATGGCAGGTTTTATGCCTCGCCGTGCTCCTCTTCCCAGCTGCGGTCGTCGTATTTCTCGATCACGGCGTCGTCGTCAAAGTGCAGCGGCTTGTCCAGGTTGCGGGGCTTAAAGCCCTCCATAAACTTGTCGCGGCCAAAGCTCTCGGGAATCGCCACGGGGTAGCGGCCGGTAAAGCACGCATCGCAGTAACCGCCCTTGGGCATGACCTTAAGCAGGCCCTCGACCGAAAGGAAGGCCAGCGAATCGGCGCCGATATACTCGCAAATCTCGTCGACCGTCTTGTTGGCGCTGATAAGCTGCGACTGCACGTCGGTATCGATACCGTAGAAGCACGGCCAGATGACCTCGGGCGAGTTGATGCGGATATGAATCTCCTTGGCGCCGGCGTTGCGCAGCATCTTGACGAGCTGCACCATGGTGGTGCCGCGCACGATGGAGTCGTCGATGACGACCAGGCGCTTGCCCTCGATGTTGTCGCGCAGCGGGTTGAGTTTCATACGCACGCCCATGGCGCGCAACTCCTGCGTAGGCTCGATAAACGTACGGCCCACGTAGCGGTTCTTGATAAGGCCCTCGCCAAAGGGAATACCGCTCTCGTGCGAATACCCCTCCGCAGGCGGCAGGCCGGAGTCGGGCACGCCGATGACCAGGTCGGCCTCGACAGGCTCCTCATGTGCCAGCTGACGACCCATGTCGTAACGGCAGGCATAGACGCTCTTGCCGTTCATGATGGAGTCGGGGCGGGCAAAGTAGACCTGCTCAAAGATGCAGTTGGCGGGCTCTTCGGCTGCAGGCACGCCCTGCTCGGATACCAGGCCCTCGGCGCTGATGCGCAAGATCTCGCCGGGACGGACGTCACGGACGTACTCGGCACCCACGATGTCGAGTGCGCAGGTCTCGGAAGCAACGACCCAGCCGCCGGCGCGCGTGACACGGACGGCGGAGTCGACCGTCGCGGCGCCGTCCTGCGACGGCAGCTGCGAAACGGCTGCGGCATCGGCCTGGTCCAGACCCTCGTCCACCAGCTTGCCCAGCACGAGCGGGCGAATGCCGTGTGGATCGCGGAATGCGTAGAGCGCCTGCTCGTTGATGAGCGTCATGGCGTAGCCGCCGCGCACGAGCTCCATGGTCTTGCGAATACCCTCGCGCAGGTGGCCCGTACGCTGGGTAAAGTAGCCGATAAGCTTGGTCGCGACCTCGGAATCCGAATTGGAGAGGAACGGCACGCCCAGCTCGATCAGCTGACGGCGCAGCTCGTCGGTGTTGACGAGGGTGCCGTTGTGCGCGAGCGCGATAATGACGCTGTTGATGGTAGAGAGGTGCGGCTGAGAGGCTTCCCAGCTCTTGGCACCGGCGGTGCCATAGCGCACGTGGCCCACGGCCAGCTGGCCGGAGAGCGTCGACAGGTCGGCGTTGGAGAACACGCGGTCGAGCAGGCCCAGATCTTTGCGGACCATAACCGTGCCGCCGTCACCCACGGCGATTCCAGCCGATTCCTGGCCACGGTGCTGCAGCGCACGCAGGCCAAAGTACGTCAGTCGAGCCACGTCGCGATCGGGCGCCCATACGCCGAAAATGCCACATTCCTCATGCAGCTGGTCGGAGTCCGGATCATACGTCGACATGGTGTTCACCTGTCCCGCGGCACGCTCGGCCGCGCGGATGGTTTCTTGAGACATGGTATCCCCTCAGAGCCTCGTATTTTTGGCGTTACCCGCCTTATTATACGCACGGCGCGACGTGCTCCCCAGCGCATGAGCAGCGCTTTTTAAAAGCCCACCGAGCTAATAATCAGTTTTGTTGCCAAACATTTTATCGGTCTGTCCAGTGTAAGTGCCCGCGCCCCCAGATGGCCGCCGCGTCTGCCGTTGGGGATTACAAAGTTGCAATTGGGACGTTCGTCCTGTCTTTTGGCAGGTCGGCGGCGTATCCTTATAACCTACAACAAAGCGAGAAAGGTTCTGTATGGATCGAAACGAACTCGACCCTAGCGTCCCCAGCGCCACAGAGGTCAAGAAGATTCCCCTCATCATTAAGGTGTACGCCGTCCTGTGCATCCTTTCCGGCGTGGGCACGCTCCCGTCGGTCGCTGCCTTTATGTGGCAGGTCATCACGGCACTTGTTAACGGCAACGCCACCGAAAAGCTCGGCGACAACACGCTCGTCGCAGTCGGCCTTATCGTCGCCGGCATCATGCTCTCTGCGGCAAGTGCCGTCATCCTAATCATCTTTGGCCTGGACCTTATCAAAAACCAGCGCCGCAACGCCGCCCGCCTGTCCTACATCCTTATTGCATTCACCGTCGTCGAGCTTTTGGTCGACGTGATGCTCCAGGGTATCGGGCCCTTCTTGCTGCGCCCCGCTATTCAGCTCGGCATCCTCATCGCGCTTTCGGCCACCGTCGACCCCACGCTGCGTCAGGAGCGCGAGCTGCAGCGCCGCCTGCAGGAGATGCTCGACCGCGATGCCGCCGCCGAGGGCATGCTCGGCCGCGATGAGACCGGCGAGGGCTACATCAAGCTCAACTACTTCAACCTGTTCTGGGTATTCTTCGTCTGCTGCGTACTGGGACTTATCTTGGAGGACATCTGGCACATGACGGTCAACGACCCGGGCGTCTACCAGGACCGCGCCGGCATGCTGTTTGGCCCTTTCAGCCCCATCTACGGATTTGGCGCCGTGCTCATGACCATGGTGCTTAACCGCTTCTACAAAAAGAACCCCATCATCATTTTCCTGGTGAGCGCTGTGCTCGGCGCGAGCTTTGAGGTGTTCGTGGGCTGGTTTATGCAGACCGCGTTTGGCGTGGTCTCGTGGAGCTACTCGCACATAACGCTGTTTGGTTTGCCCGATCCGCTCGTGGTCCTCACGGGCGGACGCACCTGCACGGGCTTTGCCTGCCTGTGGGGCCTAGGTGGCCTCATCTGGATCAAGCTGCTGCTACCGAGGCTGCTTAAGCTCATCAACAAGATCCCCTGGAAGAGCCGCTACTCGGCCACCGTCATCTTTACCGTCATTATGCTGGTCGACGGCGTCATGACGCTGCAGTCGCTCGACTACTGGTACCAGCGCGTTAACGGCACGGAGCCGGACATTCCCGTCGCACAGTTCTACGGCAAGTATTTCGATAACGACTACATGGAGAACCGCTTCCAGAGCATGACCATGAGCCCCAAGGACGCCACGCGCGTTTAGCGCCCGCCGCGCCCAAAACGCAAAATGCCCGCCGGTATCACACGTACCGGTGGGCATTTTTATAAACGATCCTTCTATCGACGCAATCCTCTATGCCTCGCGCTCGACCTCACTCACGCATTCGTTCTTGATGGTGCCAACGAGCGCCTGCAGTGCATCGACCACGTGTGGGCGAATGTCCCCGCCGATAAGCACGAGCATGATGTCGTCACCTACGGTAAGCTCGCCGCTTGCCAGCCACACGCGCACATAGCCGATACCCGGCATCGCGCGCGTAGTCTCGATAGCAGACCGTACCTTTTCGGCGTCGTAGTCAAAGACCATGCCGCCCACCCTGTGGCCTGGCGCCACGCCATCGGTCTCGACTCCGCGCACCTCAGCCTTGGGCGTCGCGCGCACCACACCGTTATGCGTCAGATACATCCCACAGCCTGCCGCCGAAGCATCGGCCTTGGCCTCGCGCAGCCAAGCATCAATCGAAGGCATCAATTTGCCACTCTCGAGCATCATTTCTCCCTTACCGTCGTCGAGTAGCCAATTTGGGACGGGGCCTTTTTAGCTACTCTCGAACAACTTATTCCTCGACCGGCGTGAGCACCATGACGGCGCGTGTGTTGCTCAGCGACAGCGAACGACAGGTCACAAGCGTTACAACCTTAGTTGCCGAAGCGGCACGATCGGTAGCATCACTCGCCACGGCGGAAGCGCCGTCGAGCATCTCGGACAGGTAGTTCTTGAGTCCGTCGTCGCCCTCAAAATTGGTCGTGCGCGCCTTGGCATACGTGTCCTCGACCACCTTGGTCGCCAGCGGACGCAGCTTATACGTCGCATCGCGCGTGATGTAGTACACAAACTCGATGCTATCGAACGTCGCCTGATCAGTGGTGTCCGAAATCACGTTGAACATCGATCCGTCGTTCATATGGTGGCCGTAGATCGTGGTCTGCTGGTCGACCATTCCCGGCGCGGTGTCATCGCTATCCAGGAAAATGGCACCGGACGCGTTAGCCGTTCCGTCGAACAGCGTGTTGAGGTATTTGGAGTTGTTGTTGGTCTGCACCACGGGATAGTTGATATTGGTTCCCGGCACGTAAATCCAACCCACAATCTCGGGGTTCGTCTGAGCAAGCGCATCAAAGTCGATAATCGGCACGCCGCTGGCGTCCTTATCGCTTACATATTGCTTCTCGATTTTCTGATACGAATCGCTCGCCTGCTTATAGCCAATCTGGGCATTAATAAAGATAGCGGCGGCGGCGACAATCAGGCCGATACCGATGATGATGAGCAGAATGGGAATAATGGAGCGGCGCTTTTTGCGCGGCGGCTCGGTGTAATCCGACGGCGCGGCATGCGATGAAGACCGGGGCGGCTTCTTAGCGGAGCTATAAGACGAAGGACGATATGCGGCCGGCGCGTCCTGTCGACGATACGTCGCCGGTGTCACGGGGCGCGGCGCGCGCGGCTGCTGAGGAGAGGATGTCCGACCCTGCTGCGCCGCATGGGCGGCACCCGGCTTCGACGGATCGGGAATCTGAGAAGCCTTGAATCGTTTTCCCTGATAATCGGACATGGCTCTCCTTATACTGCGGCGAAACGGCGGAACGCTTAGGCGTCAGCCATCTCCTGCTTCATCTTCTCGATAACCTTGCGGTACTCGGGGTCGCATGCGCCCAGAATCTGCGTGGCGTAAATGGCAGCGTTCTTGGCGCCGTTGATGGCAACGCAGGCCACGGGCACGCCGGAGGGCATCTGCACCATCGACAGCAAAGAGTCCATACCGCCCAGGTCACTCGTCTTCATAGGCACGCCGATAACCGGCAGCGGCGTAAAGGCAGCCACGACACCACCCAGGTGAGCGGCCTTGCCGGCGGCGGCGATAATCACCTTGATGCCGCGATCGGCGGCAGTCGAAGCCCACTCGTGGACCTTCGCCGGCGTGCGGTGTGCGCTCGCGATCACGAGCTCATAGGGCACACCCAGTGCCTCGAGCTCGGCGGTGCAGCCTTCCATAACGCCCAGATCGGACTTGGAACCCATGATGATCCCGACAACCGGCTTTTGATCTGCCATAAACATAGACCTCCTGTTGAGAGCGGTGACGCAGCGAATCCGCGACCCTTAACTGCAAATAATTCAAGTATAGCCGCCGATGCTGATGTGTTCGGCGGGAGACGGAACGCTTTGCGAGATTAAGGCCGAAGGGTCGGAGCTTTCTGCCTACATTCAAAAAGCGTGCCCACCGTCCTTGGGTGGGACGGCGGGCACGCTTGCTTAGCTGTTGCTGGGGCTACTTAGCCTTGCTGCGACGATGGAAGAAAGCGCCGATCGCGGCGATGATGGCGCCAAGACCACCGACGGTCGCGACGGTCGCCGCCGTCTGGTCTCCGGTATTGGGAATCGCCGAACCGTTCTTCTTGCTGCCCTGGGCCTTGTCGCCTGCGGGCTTGCCCGCCTGGTTGCCGCCGTTCGAGCCATTGCCGGAACCCTGGTTGCCCGAGCCGCCCTGGTTGCCGGAATCGGCATCCTTGAGGCTCTCAATGGCCAGCTTGAGCTGGCTATAGGCCGCCTGGATCTGGGTGTCGGAAGCATTCTCATCACCCAAGACGTCCTCGGCGTAGGTAATGGCATCCGTCAGGGCCTTGACAGACTCGGCCGTCTTACCCCTGGTGTCAGTCTCCTTCGCCTGCTTGACCAGGGCCTTGAGCTGCTTCTTAGTCGGATTCTCGACCGGGACCACCGGGGTCTTCTCGAGCGCGTCGCGGGCGCTCTCGAGCGCCCTGAGCGCCTGGTCGACCTCGTCCTGCGTGGCATCCTCGTCGCTCAAGATGGCGCGGGCGCTCGCCAGGGCGTTCTCGAGCGCCGTCCAGGAGGCCTCGGTGTAGTCGCCGGCCTTGAGGTCGCCGGCGGCAAGCTCGGCATCAACCTTTTCGATCGCGGCAGTGAGATCATCCTTCGCCACCGGATCGGGGACGGCCGTACCGTAGAACTTGAGCTCCGCCATGCTGCAGTAGGCATCAACGTCGCCCCCGCCGGCGTGAATCACCTTGACGGTCACGTAGCGACCGCGCGCGGCGCCAAAGCTCATCTGTTTCCAGTCGCCACGGTCGGTGAACACGCGGCCATCGTTGTCGAAGGCGAACGTACCCATCGACGCGGCGGTGCCCTTCTCATAACCGTCGGCAGTGTCGGAGACCAGTATCTCGGCCTCGAAGATATCGCCGTTAGTGCCGCCGTCCTGGCGCGGCAGGAATGTAACGTCGGTGAGATCGTAGTCGCGGCCCAGGTCGACACTCAGATACTGGGGCATACCGGTCCCATGGGCCCAGTCGCTGTGCCAAAGCGTCCGCTCGTCGCCGTCGAGAGCGTTGACGGCGTTGCTGCCCTCGTAGTCGGCCTCACTCGAGAAGCCGGCCACCTTGACGTTCTTGCGGTTCTCGGGCGTGTTGATGAGAATCTTCTCATCAACAGGGCGCATCTTGAGGCCGTCGATTGCCTTCTCGATCTTGGCTGTGGCGTCTGCGACATCCTTCTTGCTATAGCTGCCCTGGCCGCTGTCGAGGAGCTTCTGAGCCGCCTCGACCGCAGTGGTGAGAGCTGCATAGGAATCCTTGGTGTAGACGGACTCGCTGTAGCCCGCGGCCTTGGAAAGCGCTGCTACGAGCGCAGAGGTATCGACACCAGCCTTGACCTCGACCTCATAGGATGCGGTCTTGGAGGGGTCGAGTACCGACGCCACCGTGATCTTTGCCTTGCCGGCCTTGTTGGCACGCAGGTAGTAGCTCACGCTATCGCCAGCCTGAACAGCGGAGACGCTTACCACAGAGGGGTCGGAGCTCTCGACCGTCACATAGGGGTAGCCAGCGCTCTCAGGCGTAGCCTTGGCGTCGACGGGCGTAATGTCGCCTTCAAAGAACTCGGTCTGGTTCTTGCCTAGCTCGACACCCTCGATGGCCTCGACACCCTGCGTGTAGTTGAAGTTGACCTCACGCAGTGTGAGCATCTGGTCACCCGATGCCTCAAGCGGCGTGACCTCGACCTTGGTCGCCTTCTTGCCCTTGTTCTCGGCAGAGAGGTCAAAGGCGTAGCGAGCCAGGAAGGAATCGTACTCCCCGCCCGCGAACTCTTGGGTCGAGCCATCCTCGAACGTCACGACAGCCTTGATCTTCTGCACGGTTCCGTTGCCACCGTTGCGGTTAACGACCTCGACACTATCGAGTTTCGACGGCGTCTTAAATGCGAATGTCATCGTGGTGGGAAGCTTCACGTAACTCGGAAGCTTACCCTCGCTGTCCCAGTTGCCGCTCCAGTTCCATAGGAACTCAAAGCCGTTGTCGCCCTCGTTATTATCGAACAGCGCGTTATAGCTCTTCTGCTGGATAAGTTTCTCGACGTTGGTCCCGTCGTCGGTCGTGAGCTCATCGTTGGTCATCGTGATGTTGAAGGCGTCCTGACCGTACTCGGCGACCGTTGGCTGAGGAACATCCGGCATCGTCACCGTGCCGTCGCTCGCAAACTCAAGTGCGTCGCATGCCGGACCGATGAGCCAAGATGTCGAGGGCAGTTCGACCTTGCCGGCGGTCTTGGCCTTGAGCTTGAAACTCGCCACCGCGCCGGTACCGTTGTAGAGCTTGCCATCGCCGCGGTTGGCAAAGGCGAGATTGATAGTCTGCGTTCTGTCCGCGAACTGGACCTTCTCGCGAGACAGGTTCTCCATGCCGGCAGTCGAGCCGTCCTGCGCGATGCTCTCGGACACAAACTCGAACTGGTCGCTCTTGAAGTTGACGAGAGCGCCCAGGGCGTTGACGTTCTTGGCGTCGGCCGCATAGACATCAACGGTGATCTCATCACCGGCCTCGACCTCGGTCTTGCTCGGAATCACCGCGAGCGAACCTGCGACCTTTCCCTTTTGTTTAGTGCCGCCGTCAAGACCCGCCATGGTGAACGAGTAATCGTAGACGTCGTAAACGCCGTTATCGTTGAGGTCGGCGAAGTGGTCGCGGATCTGCGAACCGAACGTCGGGGTATCGGGCTCGCGATTCTCGAGGCCCAGATAGTTCTTCATGTTGGAGTAGTCTCCGTCGGAGATCGTGGCCTTGTTGAGGTTGGAGCCCACGGCGAAGCCATCCGTGCCGTCGGTCTTGTAGATGGCAATCTCGGACGCGGAGAAGAAATTGCCGACCGAGGCGAGCGGTGTCATGCGCACGTAACGGGCGGCCACGGTGCCGTCAAACGCTACCGTCTTACAATCAGCGGAACGTGCCCAATCGACCTCCTGGCTCGTCCAGTGGACGCCATCGAGACTCGTCTCAACACGCATCTTGGTCACAGTGCCGTTGCCGGCGTCATCGCGCGGATAGTACTCGAGCTTATCGAGCTTGTAAGCGCGTCCATAGTCAACGGTAAGCGCCTTGCCCAGATCGTTGCCACCGGAGTGGAAACCGCCGTCGCCCGACTGGAACTCATGGTCGAAGGCGAGCTCGGCCTTATGGCTGCCGTAAAGTGAGCCCTCCCAGGTGATTTGCTCGGCGTCGGGGACGTTCCGCCACGGATCGAGTGCGGAGTTCGCCTCGAGCACATCGCTCCAGGCGGAGTAGCCCTCGGCGTTGCGCGAACGAATCTGGTAGGTGTGCTTGCTATTGTAGGCGAGGTCGGTGTGCGTGAACTCGGCCGCATCACCCACGGCGAACACGGTGCCGTCGACCTTAAGGTCGTAGGAGGTAGCACCATCGACCTTTCCCCAGGTGAGCTTGATGCTCGTTGGGGTCGTGACGTCCTCGGGGGCAGCAAGGTTCGTGGGTGCGGAGAGGCTCTCGTTGAGGCGATCGGCTGTGAGCGTGGCGTCGGCGTTCACGAAACCGCCCAGCTCGAGCGTCTGCGCCGCCGCAGCAACATCGGTCTTCGCGAACTTGACGTAGACCTTGGGGTTCGTGGTGATCTTGGTGTTGTTAAAGCTCTCGCCCCGCTCGGCCTCGGTGCCGTCCACATCGCTGCCGTAGTGGTTGAGGTTAGGGGTCTCGCTGTAGAAGTAGACCGCCTGGCCGGCCTCGGGGGTCGCGGTGTCAAAGGTCTCCTGCGAGTCGACCTCAACCACGTTGAGCGCGGATCCGCCGTTCTTGGCGACGACGCTCATGGGCTTGGCGGACACGTTGGCCACGAAGGTCGTGGTGCGATTGGAGTCGTAGCCGTTGTAGCCACCCTGCGAGGCTTCGGCGGTAAAGGTCGCGGTGCCGCCTGCGGCCTTGGATCTGTAGACGGTGCTCACATGCTCACCGTAGGAGATATTGTCGATCGTACCGTAGGAATCGTCCTCAGTCGTGTTGTTCTCGATGGAGGAGCCGTCGTCCTCGTACTGCGTAAAGGTGCCGTCGCCCTCGGTGGCGAAGAACTCGACGATACGCTGGCTGCGGTCGGTACCCTTGGTGTTGGTGTCGCTCACGGCCTCGGGGTTGTTGTTCTCGGCGTACATCGGCACGATAGCGTTGGCCTTCACAAACAGCGGCAGCTTCCAAAGCGGAGCCTCGTAGTTGTTGAGAACCTGGCCGCCGCGATACTGCTTACCCGAGAAGTAATCGATCCAGATGGTGGGATTCTCGTCGGTGCCGTAGTTGGGGAGGTAAATCCCATTGCGAATGTCGTTGCCGTTCTCGTCTGCCTGGGTATCCTGATACACCGGTGCCACTAGGAAGTTCTCACCGAACATATACTGGTACTGCGTCGAGGTGCTTGCGGCGTACTCGGAGTTATCGGAAAGCAGCATGGCGCGGATCATGGGCAGGCCGGCATCGCCGTTACCCGTGTCGATGTTGGCCGCCGAGGCCGCGCTCGTGTAGATATAGGGCATGAGCTGCGCCTTGAGCTTGAGGTAGAAGCGCGAGATGCCTGTGTAGGGATCGCCGTGCGTCATGGGCGATTTACGGTAGGTGCCCCAACCGTCCATGTCGAGCATAGAGGGCGTGAACGTCTTCCACTGGTAGTCACGCGCAGAGATGATGGGGTCGCCGCCAAAAATGCCATCCATGTCGGAGCCGATGTTGGGGTTGCCCGAAAGACTCTGACCGATATACGTGGGGATATGGAAGCGAATGTACTCCCAGTTACCGCCATACTGGTCGCCGGTCCAAATGCCACCAAAGCGCTGCGTGCCGGCCCAACCATCGAGCGTGATGATGTTGGGGCGCTTGTTAGCGCCGGTCGTCACCGTGTCATAAGCTGTCTTGATGCCATTAAGACCAAAGGAGTAGCCAGATCCAACCCAGGCAACGTCGGTCTTAAGGGTAGTGATGCCTCCCGTCTTGACCTCGGCGTCGAAGTCGCGAAGCAGATGCCACGGGGTCTCAGGGTTGCTGTCGGGCTCAAGGTTGGACTGGGTCCACAAGCCCGTGCTCACACCCTTTGAGTTGGCATACTCGGTGAACTTCTTAAGGTTGTCGACGTTGGCACGCACAGCGTTAAGACGGTCGGCCGAGCTCGCTCCGTCGGAGTTGACGCCGCCGGTCTTGTAGTAACCGTTCTGGCCATAGCCGGCGCCGTAGCCGTCGTTCGGCAGGAACCAGCCGAGCGGCATGTCGCTGTCCTCGTAGTCATCGATAACCTGCCGAGCAGAGAACTGGCGGTCGAAATCGGTCGCTTTCATGTTCTCGGTATCAACCGTAGGGCCCTCACCGTTGAGCGTCTCGGCCGCAAGTGTGCCGTCGAGCTTGTAGCCCGTCGACATGCCAGACTCGTACTTAACGTCGCCCTTCTCGCTCGAGGACTTGCTGCCCTTGGTCTCCCACTTCTTTTGACCCGAGGTCGTTGACCAGCCATCACGGTTATAGGCATTAAGATGACCAAGGTAGAACCCGTACTCGGGCAGCAGTACCGGGTTACCGGTCACCTTGTAGTAGTCCTGCAGCATCTCAGTTGCCACGTTCGAAGCTCCCTCGTTGGTCGCCACGAAGTAGTAGGCATCAAACTCATTCTCGCTGTGCAAAGTCGTGACCGTCGATGAGTCCGTGGAACCGAAGTCGTAGGAACCCTCTGCAAACGTGTTTCGGAGCACGCCGTAGCCGTCACTCGTCCAATAAAACGGGTTGGGCGAGGCAACGCCGCCATCGGTCCAGTTGTTCGTGTTGGAGATGGCGATGGTCTGGTTGGTGTGCAGGAAGCGTCCGTTCTGGGTGCCGCCGCCAAAGAAGTTCTCGGACTTCTCCTTGGCGAGCGTCTGGACGGTACCCTTCTTATCAAGGTCGAGGGACGCGGACTCGGAAACCACGACACGGTCGCCTGACTTGATACTCATCTTGCCAGTCGCCTTGTCCAGGATCACGGTCGCCTTTCCGCCGGTGATCTCGATAGTGTCGCCCTTGTCGGCAACCGTCGCACTCGGCTTGCTGTAGGTGTCCGAGGTATCGGGCTGAGCCTGGATCTTAGCCGTGTGGGACTTACTGCGCGGCGTGGCGTACTCGGAAAACTCACCCTTGGGGTCGACGTTATAACGGAAAATACCGTCCTCGAGGAACGTAATACGGCCCTTGATGCCGTCAGCGAAATCGATGTCGACGACGTTCGAGGCAGACTGAGACACGGTCGCTGAGTCGACGCCCTTGAGTGGCGTGGCAATCGCCTGCTGGGGATTGGCAAACACGAGCGTCGCTGCAGTGGCAACGAGGACCGCGCTTCCCTTCACCCACCGTTTCGTAAAAATGGAATTCCTACACACCTGGACTCCTTTCCTCCGACATGCGGAAGCGTCGCGGACGCACGCCCTGCAGCATGGGCGAACGCATCAAACGGGGGGGTGTTCGGTACATTCCGTGCAGTGGGCCCACCCGTTACCAAGGGGTCAACTGGTAGTAACCAGATATCCACCTATTAGGTCGAATCAGCATACGGGAGCAGTTGCGCAACCAAGTTCGGAATTCTCCCAGTGGTATTAAAATGAGCGTCAATGGCAGGGTGGGCTAAATAAGCCATACCAATTGGTTCTTCAGTCAAATACCAATTAAGCAAAAATGTACTGTTTATCTGGTATTACACAGACCGTACCTCTCCCTCGGGAGCTGGGCTTCGCGAAGTTTCCCGAGAGAAAGGCTCAGCCGCCACCCTGCGACCTACCGGATATTGCCATGACGTACGTTGACTGATTTGGTTTGGATAAAAAGGTTGACGGAGAGTGATGGGCGGTTAGTTCAGATACGTATAATTTGGCCGTGGCCTTGGGCACGAAATTGCCGCTTGGAAGCCGACGCGGACCCAGTATTGGACCGTTCCCGGCTTGGCTGAGCATCTTGATCGATTCAGATTGCCAAAAGTAGGCCGAATGAGTCCAAATCGATCTTCTCCTACTCTCTAATAAATACGAATTTGAACTAACTGTCCAGAGGCGTCCTCGACTAACAGCAAAAAGGCCTCCATACAAAGAGTGGGCCCTGCCGCTCGAACGAACGGCAGGGCCCACTCTCATTTTCTATTTAGCCTTAGTCATCGCACAAAGCCCCTTCGGCAGCACACGGTGCACCCAAGTCACCGAAGGCCGGGGCGGAGGGGGCCGAGCTTCCCACTGAGCGACTCTGCTTGCAGCCGGAGCGAAGGGGGAACTCGGCCCCCTCCGCCCCGGCCGGACAGGTCACACTACACCGTGTGCTGCGGCAGGTCCTGAAGGGCGATGACGTCCATTCCCATGTCGTTGGCGCTGCCGTGACCCTGCTGGTCCTCGCGCACCGCCTCGATGGCACTCACGTACGTGTTGGCGGCAGACATCGCGGTCACGCAGGTCACGCCGCGTCGCACGGCCTCGGTACGTAGCAGATAGCCGTCGCCGCGCGAGCCCGGACCGTACGGCGTGTTGATGATCACCGCGATCTTGCCATCGGCGATGAGGTCGCCGATGTTGGGGCGCTCGCCGTCGTGCGGGCCGCTAATCTTCTCCACGATCTCGCACGTCACGTTGCCTCCACGCAGCACGCGCGCCGTACCCTCGGTGGAGCAGATGTCAAAGCCCAGGTAACGCAGGATACGCGCGACCGAAAGGATGTGGCGCTTGTCGCGGTCGCACACGCTGATGAATACCTTGCCGGCGCTCGGGTCGGGCAGCTTGTAGTCGATCGCCAGCTGCGTCTTGGCGTATGCCTCGGGATAGCTCTTGGCGATACCCATGACCTCGCCCGTCGACTTCATCTCGGGCCCCAGGATAACGTCGGCGCCCGGGAAACGACCCCAGGGCATGACGGCTTCCTTCATGCAGAACCAATCGAGCTGACGCTCGTCGCTCGGCAGGCCCAAGCTCGCGATGGAATCGCCCGCCATGATACGTGCGGCACACTTGGCCAGCGGCACACCGGTGGCCTTGGAGATAAACGGCACGGTACGGCTTGCGCGCGGGTTGGCCTCGATCACGTAAACGGTCTCGCCCTTAATGGCGTACTGCACGTTGACCAGGCCGCGCACGCCCAGCGCCATCGCGATGCGGCGCGTGGTCTCGCGAAGCTTTGCCTGCAGGCTCTCGCTAAAGCTAAACGGCGGAATGCAGGTCGCGGAGTCGCCGGAGTGGATACCAGCTTCCTCGATATGCTCCAGGATACCGCCGATGTAGACCTCCTCGCCGTCGCACAGGGCGTCGACGTCCGACTCGATTGCACCCTCCAGGAAGCGGTCCAGATACACCGGGTAGTCGGGGCTAATGCGCGCGGCCTCGGCCATGTAATCGCGCAGATGCTCGGCATCGTAGGCGATCATCATGCCGCGGCCGCCCAGCACGTAGCTCGGACGCACCAGCAGCGGGTAGCCGATGTGCGCGGCCACGGCCTCGGCCTCCTCAAACGAGGTTGCCTGGCCCGCCGGCGGATACATAATGCCCAGCTTGTCGAGCAGGGCGGCAAAGCGCTCGCGGTCCTCGGCAAAGTCGATGGCGTCGGGCTTAGTACCCATGATGTTCACGCCGCTCTTCTCGAGCATGCGCGCCAGCTTAAGCGGGGTCTGGCCACCGAGCGTCACCACGACGCCGTCGGGACGCTCAACGTCAATGACGTCCATGACGTCCTCGTAGGTGAGCGGCTCAAAATACAGGCGGTCGGACGTGTCGTAGTCGGTCGAAACGGTCTCGGGATTGCAGTTGACCATGATGGTCTCAAAGCCGCGGGCCGCCAGCGCGTAGCTCGCGTGCACGCAGCAGTAATCGAACTCGATACCCTGGCCAATGCGGTTGGGGCCGGCGCCCAGGATCATCGCCTTGGGCTTGCCCGCCGGCGTGGTCTCGTCGGGAGCCACGCACTTCTTGGCATCCGGGCTTGTGCGGTAGATGTTCTCGTACGTCTTGTAGTGGTACTCCGTGGCGCTCGAGAACTCCGCAGCGCAGGTATCGACCGTCTTCATGCTGGGGACCACGCCCAAGCCCTTGCGGTAGGCGCGCACAAAGCGCTCGTCCGAGCCGGTCAGCGCGGCGATCTCGGCGTCGCTCGTGCCATACTGCTTGAGCAGGCGCATCGCGTCGGCGTCGATATCCTCCACACGCAGGCCGCGGATGCTTTCCTGGACCTGCACCATGTCGTTGATGCGGTTGAGGTACCACGGATCGATACCGCAGATGGCATGGATGCGGGCGATGTCCCAGCCACGACGTAGGGCCTCGACCACAAAGAAGATGCGGTGCTCAGTCGGGGTGCCCACGGCCTGGGCGAGTTCATCATCGCTCAGTTTGTCAGCGCCCTCCTTGCCACCGGCGCAGATGCCCTGATGCCCGTCCTCCAGCGAACGCATGGCCTTGCCGAAGGCCTCCTCAAAGGTGCGGCCGATCGCCATAATCTCGCCCACGGCCTTCATGCGCGGGGTGAGCGTGGGGTCGGTACCCTTGAACTTCTCGAAGGCAAAGCGCGGCACCTTGACCACGCAGTAGTCAATCGTGGGCTCAAAGCAGGCGGGCGTTGCCTTGGTGATGTCGTTGACGATTTCGTCGAGCGTATAGCCAACGGCCAGGCGCGCGGCGGCCTTGGCGATGGGGAAACCCGTGGCCTTGGAGGCCAGTGCGGACGAGCGGCTCACGCGCGGGTTCATCTCGATGACGATCAGGCGGCCGGTGTTGGGGTTCACGGCAAACTGCACGTTGGAGCCACCGGTCTCGACGCCGATCTTCTCAAGAATGGCGAGCGAGGCCACGCGCATGCGCTGATACTCAAGGTCGGAGAGCGTCTGCGCCGGCGCCACGGTGATGGAGTCGCCGGTATGCACGCCCATGGGGTCGAGGTTCTCGATGGAGCACACGATGATGCCGTTGCCGGCGTGGTCACGCATGACCTCCATCTCGTACTCTTTCCAGCCCTCGATGGACTCCTCGACCAGCACCTCGTGGGCAGGCGAGAGCTCCAGGCCCTGGCTCACGATGGAGACGAGCTCCTCGTGAGTGTGAGCGATGCCGCCGCCGGCGCCGCCGAGGGTAAAGCTCGGGCGCAGCACGCAGGGATAGCCCACGCGCTCGGCGATAGCCTCGGCGTCGGCCACGCTGTAGGCATAGCCCGAGCGCGCGACCTCCAGACCAATCTCGGCCATGGCCTCGTTAAAGAGCTTGCGGTCCTCGCCGCGCTCGATAGCGGCAAGGTCGCAGCCGATCATCTCGACGCCATACTTGTCGAGCGTGCCGTTCTTTGCCAGCTCGACGGCGGCGTTCAGACCGGTCTGGCCGCCCAGCGTGGGCAGCAGCGCGTCCGGGTGCTCTTTCTTGATTACGCGCTCGATAAATTCGGCGGTGATGGGCTCGACATAGGTGCGGTCGGCAAGACCCGGGTCGGTCATGATGGTCGCCGGGTTGGAGTTGACCAGGATGACCTCAAAGCCATCCTCCTTGAGCACCTTGCAGGCCTGGGCGCCGGAGTAGTCGAACTCGCAGGCCTGGCCAATAACGATGGGGCCCGAACCAATAACGAGGATGCGCTTGATGTCGGTACGTTTCGGCATGTTAGTTCTCCTCGGTCGCAGCGTTCTCGGACTCGGCGAAATTCCAGCCGGCGAGGCGGTCCTTCGCGGTGTCGATGTCCAGGTAGTTCTCCTCGCCGTCCATGAGTCGCGTAAAGGCGGTAAAGAGATAGTGGGCATCGGTGGGGCCAGGCGAAGCCTCGGGGTGGTACTGGACCGAGAAGCACGGGGCTTCGAGCAGCTGGATGCCCTCGGCGGTGCCGTCGTTAAGGTTCACATGCGTCAGGCGAATGCGGCCGAAGCGCTCGTTCATCACGACCGGCGCGATTCCGCGGCGCACCCAAACGCGCAGATCTCCATCGACCGCATGCTCGGTCTCGCCGCCGGAAAGTTCGGGGACAAGCTTGCCCAAGCTGGGGAACAGCAGGCCAAAGCCATGGTTTTGTGCGGTAATCTCCACGCGACGGCTTACCAGGTTCATGACCGGCTGGTTGCCACCGCGGTGACCGAACTTAAGCTTTTCCATCTGGGCGCCGCAGGCCAGGCTGATCATCTGGTGACCAAGACAAATACCAAAGACCGGCACCTTGCCGATCAGCTGTTGCACCTGCTCATAGGTCTCCACCACGGCGTCGGGGTCGCCGGGGCCGTTGGATAAAAAGACGCCGTCGGGATTCATGTCGAGCACCTCACTCGCGGGCGTATCCCACGGCACGACGGTAAGGCCGCAGCCGGCGCGGACGAGGCCCTCCAGAATACCGCGCTTCACACCGCAGTCGTACGCGACCACGTTGTGGCGGGCGGGAGCAGCAGGAGCCAGCGCAAAGTCATGCGTGGCAGGCAGGTCGGCGGCCACAAACTCGTGAGGCGCGGGGCAACTTACGGTCTTGACCAGGTTCTCGCCTACCAGCGTGGGCGCTGCGGCCAGACGCTCGGCAAGCTCGTCGACGTCGAAGATCTCGGTCGAGATAATGCCCATCTTGGAGCCGTTGTCGCGCAGGTGGCGCACCAGAGCGCGGGTGTCGACGCCCTCGATAGCGACGATGCCGTGAGCGCGCAGGTACTCCGGCACGCTGACGGCCGAGCGCCAGTTAGAAGGCGTGGCGCACATGTCGCGAACGATCATGCCACGCATGGCCGGAGCGCTCGCAGGGCGCACGGCGCCGCCGGGGAAGGCCGACTGGACATCGGTCTCGTCGATACCGTAGTTGCCGATCTGCGGATAGGTCATGGTTACGATTTGGCCGGCATAGCTCGGGTCGGTCATGACCTCAAAGTAGCCCTCGAGCGAGGTGTTGAAGCAGACTTCGCCGGTCGCGGTGCCCTCGGCGCCGCATGCGCGTCCATAAAAAATGGTCCCATCCTCAAGATACAGGGTGCAGGGACCGCAAGCGCCCTTGCTGGTTTTGGCCAGCATACGCTGGCACAGCTCGGTGGGCGCGATGGTGCGGGCGGCAGCGCCCGCAATATGGTTGTTCGCCATAGTTCTCCTTCCCGGTCTCACAGGACCGGCTTAAAGGTGTGCAGTTAGGCCTCGCGGTATTGTAACCGCAAGCATGCCTCATGGCGTTAATTTCATCGAAATGTTTACGAAATGATAATTATGACTTTCTATGCATAATGATTTTTTAATCCCCGTCCCGGAAAAATCATCCCGCGGGGCTTGTGGCTCACGCGGGATGATGGCGTCTTATTTTATCTTGTCCTGCTCCAGCAGTTCGGACGGTGTGCGATCGGGCTTGCCGCCGCGGAAAATCTCGCGGCCATGCAGACGATGCTCCAGGTCACGTTCGGCCTTTTCCTCGTCAATCTTGGTCTGGCTCACCACCGGGTCCTCAATCAACGACGACACCGAGTTCACCTGCTTCTGAATGCGCTCGGCGATGGTGTCATCCATACTCACGATGCGCATCTTCCAGTCGATACTCGTAGCGTTGGATGAGCTCTTGGTCCACACGAACGTCAGGATGGCGCTCTGGTGGCCCTGGGCGGGAAACATGCCAAAGAAGGAATCGTGCTGAATGTTGCTATCCTCGTCGATATAGGCGTGAACGTTATACACCACGCGGTCGATCTTATCGTTGAGCAACGCGTTGGTCGCAAGCGCCGCGGCCTGAATCTGCCCGTTGGACAGCAGCTCGAGCTCGTTGGCAGACGATGTGTCCAACACCGTCACCTCGACCGTGCCCGTACGCTCATCGGCTTCATCGACGGTAAAGTCGAGCGGGAACTGCGTAAAGCCGTTGCCCCACTCAAGGCCGCCCTTCAGCGCCGTCGAAACGGTATCGACCGAAACGCTCTCGGACAGGTTGGCGGTGTTCAGGCGACGCATCACGCCGTAGCCAATCTGCATGCCCACGATCAGCACCAAAATACCAATGACCACGGCCATCGCGGTCTTCGTAATGGTATGACTCACCTGCGAACCCGAAGGATCATCCTCGGACAGTGGGTCGATATGTTTTGCCTGGCTCGCGCGGTCCTCGCTGCGCAGCTGCGCTAGCGCCGCTTTGTCACCGCGCTTGGCCGCAGCCTCCTTCTCACGCATGCGCTCGGTTCGCTTTTTGGCAAGCGTGGGATCCAAGACACCGGATGCATCGATTTCGGAGAATAACTCCGTCACTTCTTCCGGAGTCAAAGGGTTCTTGTCAGCCATAAACTTCCTGTCATATCAATCAGTCGAGCTCGTGCGCACGCGCACCTTCGAACTGCATTCGATAGTAACGGGCATAGGTGCCGCCACGGGCGAGAAGCTGTTCATGCGTGCCACGTTCCACAACGCGACCATGCTCAACGGTCGCAATCTCATCGGCGTGTTTAATGGTCGAGAGACGGTGGGCGATGATGATTGTGGTACGGCCGCGTGCCAGCTCTTCGAGCGACTCCTGGACCGCCTCCTCGCTCTCGTTATCCAAAGCACTCGTCGCCTCGTCCAAGATCAAGATTTTGGGATTCTTGAGAAACACACGCGCGATGGCAACGCGCTGTTTCTGTCCGCCCGAAAGACGGCTGCCGCGCTCGCCCACGACCGTGTCATAGCCCTGTGGAAGCGACTCGATAAAGGCATCGATGTTGGCGCGACGGGCGGCCTCGGCGATCTCTCCTGCCGTAGCGCCCGGCTTGCCGTAGGCGATGTTCTCGCCAATCGTGCCGTCAAACAGATAGACATCCTGCTGCACCAGGCCGATGGCGCGACGCAGGCTCTGCTGCGTCACATCGCGCACGTCCTGGCCGTCGATGCTAATGGATCCGGCGGCCACGTCATAAAAGCGCGGCAGCAGCGAACAGGTCGTGGACTTGCCACCGCCCGAAGGGCCAACCAAAGCGATGGTCTGCCCGGGCTTGATGGACAGGTCCATATGGTCGATAACGGGACGCTCGTCGGCATCGCCCTCGCCCAGCTCAACATCCTCGTAGTTAAAGCACACGTCGTGATACTCCACGGCGCCGGCAGTCACCTGCAGATCCGTAGCGCCCGGCTTGTCCTGGATATCCGGCGCGGTCGAGAGCACCTCGTCCATACGCTTAAAGCCGGCGATAGCCTTCTGATACGTTTCGGCCGAATTGACGAGTGTCTCGAGCGGCGTGCAGAACAGCGAAATATAGAGTGCAAAGGTCGCCATATCGACCGCCTGCAGCTGCCCCTGGGCGACCAGCCAGCCGCCCAGCAGCACCACGATCACATAGAGCACACCCGAAAGCAGGCCATACGTCGCGGTATAGACGCCCATGGCGTGATACATGTTCTCCTTGGACGAAAGATAGCGATTGTTTGAGGCGCGGAACTTGAAGCGTTCGGTCTCCTCATTGGCAAAGCTCTTGACCACGCGCATGCCCGCCAGCGAATCCTGCAGCTGCGCATTGATGCCGCTGATCTTTTTGCGGTTGTCGCTAAAGACCTCGCGCATGCGCATGTTCTGCCAAAACATGATGGCCGAAAACGCCGCCGTCACCACGGCCATGGCGAGCGCCAGCACCGGGGCGATGGTAAAGAGGATCACAAACGAGCCGATAATCTCGATGCCGCAGATGATGATCCACTCGGGCACGTGATGCGCCGCCTCGCAGATATCGAACAGGTCGTTGACCACGCGGCTCATCATGTCGCCCGAGCTGTTGCGGTCGAAGTACGCAAAGCTGAAGCGCTCATACTGGTCGAACAGGTCCTCGCGCATCTTGGACTCCATGCGCGCGCCCATCACGTGACCCCAATAGCTCACAAAGTAGCGGCAGGCGCAGCGGACGGCATACATCAACACCAAGCCCACCGCGATCATGCCGAGCGCCTGCATAATGGCAGCCTGACCCTGAGTAAATAGCCCACCGGTCAAATTGCGCAGGATAATGGGGAACGCCAGGTCAATGGCGGCAAGCACCAGAGCGCAAACAGTATCAGCAACAAAAAGCCCCATCTGGGGCTCGTAGTAAGAAAGAAACCTCTTAAACATAGTCACCTTACGCGGTTTTACCAAACCGCGTTTCGTCTCGACGCTGCAAGTGCTCCTTTTGGACAATCTGGCCTTCAATCGTCGGTCGCGTATATCCATACGCTTCCCTCCTCTTTTAGGCCACCTTGTCTCAATTGGAGCACTTTCGCTGACTTACACAAACCTGCGGGATCATCCCCGCTCGTTAAAGATCGGCCCCACCCAAGCGGTGCGCGATGCTGTCGCAGGCAAGCGCGCCTACGACGGTCTTGGCGTCTTCGATCTTGCCGTCGAGCACGGCGTCGATCAGCTCGTGCAGCGGCACCAGGTCCACGTTGACAAACTCGTCATCATCGGGGTTGGGCGCATCAAACTCGAGCTTGGTAGCCAAGTAGATGCGGATGATCTCATCGCAAAAACCGCAGGACGTGACAATCGACGTCAAAAAGCGAATACGACCAGCCCTAAAGCCCGTCTCCTCATGCAGTTCGCGCTTGGCGCAATCGAGCGGATCCTCGCCTGGATCGAGCTTGCCGGCGGGAATCTCGACCGTCACGCGGTCGATGGCGGTGCGGTACTGACGCACCAGTACGATCTTGCCGCTCTCGGTCAGCGCCACGACGGCCGCCGCACCCGGATGGCGAACGATATCGCGGGCGCTGCGGCGACCGTTGGGCAGCTCAACCTCAAGACGGTGGACGTCGAGGATCTTGCCCTTCCAGGCGCACTCCTCCGAAAGAATCTTCTCGTGCAGCTCGGCATCGTGCGGGTCGTCGTCGCCCAGCACCAGCGCCGGCTCGTCAGCGACCTCGCCACCAGGCTCGCCCTCGGCGTGCCCATACATGCGGCTGTCCTCTTCGACGATCTGCGCGTCCACGAGCTCTTCGTTCTTCTCGTCCATCCGTCTCATTCCTCTCGGATTTTAGGCATCCCAGGCGTCGCGGCCGCGCAGCGCGCGCAGGCCGATGTCGTGACGCAGGGTCTTGCCCTCAAAATCAATCTTCTCGCAAGCCTCGTAGGCAAGGTTGCGAGCGTTCTCAAACGTGTCGCCCAGAGCGGTCACGGCAAGCACGCGGCCACCATTGGTCACGAGCTGGCCGTCCACCACGGCAGTACCCGCGTGGTAAACGGTCACGTTCTCCATGGCCTCGGCATCCTCAATGCCAGTGATGACCTTGCCCTTCTCGTAGCTGCCGGGATAGCCCGCGCTCGTCAGGACAACGGCCACGGCCCACTCGTCACGCCAGTCGAGCTCAATCTGATCGAGCTCGCAGTTGGCGCAGGCGAGCATGACCTCGACCAGGTCGTTCTTAAGGCGCGGCAGCACAACCTGAGTCTCGGGATCACCAAAGCGGGCGTTGAACTCCAGCACCTTGGGGCCGGCGGGGGTGAGCATAAAGCCGCCATACAGGCAGCCGCGGTAGTCGATGCCCTCGGCAGCAAGCTCGGCCACGGTCTGCTCCATGACCGCCACCATCGTGGCGTGCTCTTCATCGGTCACGATGGGCACCGGGCTGTAGACGCCCATGCCACCGGTGTTGGGGCCCTTGTCGCCCTCGAGCGCGCGCTTGTGGTCCTGCGAAGTGGCCATGGGGCGCACGGTCTTGCCGTCGGTAAAGGCCAGCAGCGAGCACTCGGGACCGGTCAGCATCTCCTCGATGACCACGGTGCTGCCGGCATCGCCAAAGGTGCCGCCAAAGCACTCGCGCACGGCCTCCTCGGCCTGCTCAAGTTCGGTCGCCACGATAACGCCCTTGCCCGCGGCAAGGCCGTCGGCCTTGACGACCAGCGGGGCGCCCTGCTCGCGCACGTAGGCGAGAGCCGAAGCCTCGTCGGTAAACGAACCATAGGCTGCCGTCGGAATGCCCGCACGCTCCATGAGCTGCTTGGAGAACAGCTTGGAGCCCTCCATCTGGGCGCCCTCGGCACCCGGGCCAAAGCAGGGAATACCCGCCGCGCGCACGGCGTCGGCCACGCCCGCCACGAGCGGAGCCTCGGGGCCAATTACCACGAGTCCGCATCCGTGGCTCTGCGCAAACGCCGCCACGGCCGCGGGATCGCAGTCTTCGAGAACAACGTTCTCGCCGCAGCTCGCGGTGCCGCCGTTGCCCGGCGCGATGTAGAGCTTGCCGGCGCGCGGTGATGCTGCGAGCTTAGCTGCCAAAGCATGCTCACGGCCGCCGCTGCCCAACAACAGGATGTCGATGGTTTGAGTGTCCGCCTTCAAGGGTGCCTCCTCTATGGATGAATGGCCCGCTCCGCGCGAGCCCTTTGCAAGCAAATATACCCCTCGGCCGCCCGTCCGGGCTGCAAAGGGGTATATCGCAATAACCAAATAGTCCCGATTACTTCCAGAATCGGTTGATGATCTGCTCGCGACCAGCGCCAACGCCAATAAACGTCACGCGGGTGTGTGCCAGATCCTCGATAAACGCCACGTAGTCCTGAGCCTCTTGCGGCAGCTCATCAAAGCTGCGGCAACCGGTGATGTCGCACTTCCAGCCGGGGAGCTCCTCGTAGATGGGCTTGGCATGCTCAAAGCGCACCTGATGCTCGGGCACGCTGGTGTAGCGCTCGCCATCGACGTCGTAGGCCACGCACACCTTGATGGTGTCGAAAGCCGAAAGCACGTCAAGCTTGGTCACGGCGATGTCGGTGAGGCCGTTGACGCGCGAGGCATAGTTGGCGATAGGGCCGTCAAACCAGCCGCAACGACGACGGCGACCGGTGGTCACGCCGTACTCATAGCCCTCCTCGGTCAGCGTGTGGCCGGCCTCGGACTCATAGGAAAGCTCGGTGGGCATGGGGCCCGAACCGACGCGGGTGATGTAGGCCTTCATGACGCCCAGCACGCGGTCGACGTTCTTCATGCCCACGCCGGAACCGGTGATGGCGCCGCCGGCGGTGCAGTTAGAAGACGTCACGTACGGATAGGTGCCGTGGTCGATGTCGAGCAGCGTCGCCTGGGCGCCCTCAAACAGCAGGTCCTTGCCCTCATCGATCATGTTGTTGAGCAGCAGGCTCGTCTCGGTGATGTAGGGGCGCAGGCGCTCGGCCATCGGCAGGTACTCGTCGCAAATCTGGTCCACGGTGTAGGTGGGCAGGTTGTAGATGAGCTCGAGCTCAGGGTTCACGCGGGCGAGAGCGGTCTCCAGCTTGTCGCGGAACAGTGCCTCGTCCAGCATGTCCTGCATGCGCAGGCCGATGCGGGCCATCTTGTCCTGATAGCACGGACCGATACCGCGCTTGGTGGTACCGATGTTCTTCTTGCCGAGCTTCTGCTCAAAGGCGCCATCCAGATCGATGTGGTACGGCATGATGACATGCGCGTTGCCGCTAATCTTGAGGTTCTTGGTGGTGATGCCGTCGGCCTCGAACATGTCGATCTCCTCAAGGACAACCTTGGGGTTGACGACGCAGCCGTTACCGATCACCGACACGTGGTCGGAATACATGATGCCGGAGGGCACCTGGTGCAGGCCGTACTTCTTGCCATTGACGACGATGGTGTGGCCGGCGTTGTTGCCGCCCGAGTAGCGCACGACGGCATCGAAGTCGCCGGCGACCAGGTCGCAGATCTTACCCTTGCCCTCATCGCCCCACTGGGCACCGACCAAAACGGTTGACGGCATGTTTACTCCTTACATTCATGGACTGTCTACGCGCCACGCCGGCACGCAGAAGCACAAAACATTCCCAGTATACCCGTGCAACGGGCGCCTGTCCTACTCCTCGGCATGTGCCCCATCAAGCTCATAGAACTTGGTGGATGCCGGCAGGAACATCAGGTCGACGTCGCCGATCGGGCCCGAACGGTTCTTGGCCACGACGATACGCGTAACGCCCTCGTCGGGTCGATCGTCGCGCGAGGCTTCGGCCTCGTCGGCGGAGCGGTCCAAGAACATAACGATATCGGCGTCCTGCTCGATGGAGCCCGATTCACGAAGGTCGGAAAGCTGCGGGCGCTTGCCGGTACGGGATTCGACCTGACGCGAGAGCTGCGACAGCGCGATGAGCGGGATCTTGAGTTCCTTGGCCATGATCTTCAGACCACGCGACATCTCGGAGACCTCGACGGTACGGCTCTCGGAGCGGCGTCCCGGCGGAGGACTCACCAGCTGCAGGTAGTCCAGGATGATGATGGCCTTCTCCTTGTTGTGGAGCATGCGGCGGCTCTTGGCGCGAATCTCGGTCACTGTGGTGCCGGGCGTATCGTCAATCAGAATATCGAGCTTGGACAAGGTCTGCGTGGCCTCGTTGATATTGGCCCACTGCTCGGGGCTAATGCGGCCCATGCGGAAGTCACTGATCGAAATCATGGCGTAGGCGCAAATCAGACGCTGGGCAATTTCCTTGCCCGACATCTCCAGCGAGAAGAAGCCGACGGTATAACCGGCCGCGGCAGCGTTGAGCGCCAGATTCAGGGCGAACGACGTCTTACCCACAGCAGGGCGGGCGCCGATGATGATGAGCTGGCCCTCGCGAAAACCCATGAGCATGCGGTCGAGCGACGGGAAGCCCGTGGGCACGCCCGCAGCCTGGCCGCCTGCCTGGCACACTTCCTCGGCCTCGTTATAGGCCTCGACCATAAACTCGGTCAACGTCTTGTAGCTCGACTTGACCTCGCGCGCCGTGACCTTGAGCAGCTTGCTCTCGGCCAGCTCCACGACCTCCTTGGTGTCGGTAGGGGCGTTATAGGCCAGTGCGTTGATCTCGTTGGTGGCACCGATCAGCTCGCGCAGCATCGAGTCGCGACGGACGATGGCGGCATGGTGCTGCCAGTTCACGAGCGACAGGGTCTGACCCATCAGCTCCAAAATGTAGGCCTCGCCGCCCACGGCATCAAGCTTGTTGATGCTGCGCAGGTAATCGATCAGCGAGATGGAGTCGATGGGAATGCGGCTGTTGTACATATCGACCATCGCGGTGTAGATGGTCTTATGAATGGGCCGGTAGAAGTCATCGGGCTGCAGCTCGACCTGGGCCTCCTCGACCACCTCGGGCGATAGCAGCATGGCGGCCAATACATTGGCCTCTGCATCTTGGTTTTGAGGGAGACCCAACTTGGAGCCGCGGTCCTCAACCGTCAGCCCCGTCTCCCTATCGTCGTATGCCATGAGCATCCTCATTCATATCGCTTGCGAGCATCCATAGTATCAGCCACGGTCCCAAAACGCGCCGCGCGCCGCCAATCATCACCGAACCAAACGGATGAACGGTCCTGTATATAGGACTTCGACGCAACGTTCACCATGACACTCACTCAGCGCAAAAAACAAAAGGGCGCCCTGGTTTCCCAGAGCGCCCTTCTTAGAACAAGATTGTTGCGTTGCAGCAAATGCTACTCGGCAGCAGCCTCAGTCTCGACCTCGGCGGTCTCGGCCTCGGCGACCTCAGCGGCCTCCTCGACCTCAGCCTCGGCAGCGAGCTCCTCGGCGGTAACGCCGACGAGAACGACAACCTCGGCCTTGATCTCGCGGTACAGCGAGATGGCAACGGTGTGGGCACCGGCAACCTTGATGGGCTTACCGAGCTCGACGCGCTTGCGGTCGATGTCCATACCGAGCTGAGCCTTGATGGCGTCAGCGATCATAGCGGCGGTAACGGAGCCAAAGAGGATGCCCTCGTCGCCGACCTTGACGTCAACGGTGACCGTCTTGCCCTCGAAGGCAGCCTTGGTCTCGTTGGCGGTAGCCAGACGGACGGCCTCGCGCTTGGCGATGTTGTTGCGACGCTCGTCAAGCTGCTTGAGGTTGCCCTTGGTGGCGGCAACAGCGAGCTTCTTGGGGAACAGGAAGTTCTCAGCGTAACCCTGAGCGACCTCTACGACGTCACCCTCGCCGCCCTTGCCCTTGATCTCATCGAGAAGAATAACCTTCATGATGCGTCTCCCTTCTTAGCCGCGGTCGCGGTTGCCACGAGAGGAAACCACGGGGACGGTGTACGGCAGGAGAGCCATCTCGCGGGCGCGCTTGATGGCGTTGGCGATGTCATGCTGATGCTGCGTGCAAGCGCCAGTGACGCGACGGGGCTTAATCTTGCCACGGTCGGTCATGTACTTACGGAGAAGCTGAGTGTCCTTATAGTCGATGAACTCAGTGTTCTCCTTGCAGAACTGGCAGTACTTACGACGCGGCTGACGTGCAGAAAAATCATTAGCCATGTCAAAATACCTTTCGTTTGGCAACTTCGGCGAACCGAAGCCGCCTCTCACTCAAAAATAGGTGAACAACCCTTAGAACGGGATGTCCTCATCGTAGACGTCGACCGCGGGCGGCGTAGCCACCGGTGCGGCAGGACGTGCTGCGGGCGCGGGAGCTGCGGGGGCGTAACCGCCCTGGTCGTAGCCACCCTGGCCACCACGGGAGCTCATAAACTCGATCTCATCGACGATGACCTCAAGCTTGCTCCGGCGCTGGCCGTCGCGCTCCCAAGAGCTGTAGCGCAGCTTGCCCTCGATCGCGACCTTGTTTCCCTTTGCCAGGAAACGGCTCACGGCCTCGGCGCGGGTGCCGAACATGGTGCAGTCGACAAAGTTGGGATAGTCCTCCCACTCGCCAGTCTGCGCGTTGCGGCGACGATCGTTCACGGCGACGCCAAAGGACAGAACCTGGGTTCCGCCGGCGGTGGCGCGCAGCTCGGGATCGCGGGTGAGGTTACCGGTGATGTTCACTCGATTGATGCTCATAACTCACTACTTCCTCTTGGGGCACAAGCCCAGTCCAAAACGACAGTCTTACTCCTGGTCGTCGCGACGGACGATCATGTGGCGGACCACAGCGTCGGTGATGCGCAGGACGCGATCAAGCTCGGCGATCTGGGTAGGATCTGCGTGGAAGTTGATGAGGGTGTAGTCACCATCGGTGAGGTCGTTGATCTCGTAGGCGAGCTTGCGCTTGCCCCACTCGTCAACGGAGTCGACCTTGCCAGCGCCCTCAGCGATCGTGGTATCGATACGCTTCATAACAGCGAGACGAGTCTCGGGGTCGAGCGACGGGTCAACAAAGAACAGCAGTTCATAAGCCTTCATATTGTCACCTCCTCTGGGCAAATGTGGCTTCAGGTCGTGAAGGTGCGCCTGAAGCAGGAAAAGACTTGGTAATAATATCTTTCAACCTCCTAGGCTGCAAGAATATGCAGCTACAACCTCATGACCTCCACATATGTCCATGCTCACACGGCACTTCATGCGCATTCCAACCAAATGCTGACCAAATGCTTGACGGATCTGTGTTCAAGATACGGTGCCGTGGGGACAAGCTGAGCCAAGCCGCAGGTCAGCGGGCACAAGGCTGTGGTCGCAAAATGCATACCAGTGGCCCACAGCACCACCCAAAGATTTTTAAATTCATTGCCAAGTCGCTTATGAATACCCTTTTTTGAACAATTGAGTTGATCAACCACGCTGGTCGGAAGCCGTTTTTTGGGACCTCAAGCCCCACTGCAGCGCCAAGCACGGCCAAGCGTTTTAAAAAATGCCAACTTTTCTGTTTGCACTTTGCGATTCCTCGTGTATACTGACTTTCGCATTTAACGGAGAGTTGTCCGAGTGGCCGAAGGAGCACGATTGGAAATCGTGTAGGCGTCAAAAGCGTCTCCAGGGTTCAAATCCCTGACTCTCCGCCAGTTAATTCCAAAGCAGGCCTTCGAGCCTGCTTTGTTTTTACCCCACGCGGAGGGGTGGCAGAGTGGTTGAATGCGGCGGTCTCGAAAACCGTTTGGCCTGTATAAGGTCACGAGGGTTCGAATCCCTCCTCCTCCGCCATTTTGGTTGAGAAAGCTCCCGAAAACGGGGGCTTTTTTGTTTAGAGTCCCTTACAAGCAAATACGGCGGAGGAGGAGGGATTCGAACCCGTCAGGACGCGGAGCGTAAAGAAAACGCGCCAGTGGCGCGTTTTTAGCGCAGCGCGGTCGGCGCAAGCCGACCGAATAAATTTTGAGCTCCGCTCAAAATTTGGACATCCCTCCTATTCAGCCACGTCCCCCATTGCTTTCGATTTCACCTTGAATCTCAAACATGTACATCACCCTCCAAAAACGACATTTTTCGGCATCTTTGGAGGCTGATGTACATGTTTGGTACCCATGACCGTTCCCAGTCCCTACCGTTTGCCGAGCAATAGGGTCTCAATCGCCGCCAACCATGTACTATGTACGGGCATTGTTCAAACCCGAGAATCAAAGGACCTCATCTTGCCCGTCGTCGCCGCTATGACTGTTACTTCACACGCCTCGGATGCCATGGTCGCTATCCCATTTTGGCTCGAGATGTTCGCCGTTGTCGCGGCATCGATCTCGGGCGTGCTGGTCGCTCGCGAGCACAAGCTCGACCTGGTGGGCGCGGTCGCGCTCGCGGTGGTCTGCGGTCTGGGCGGCGGTCTTTTGCGCGATATGACGCTCCAGGTCGGCAACGTCTACATCCTCAACCAGCCCATGGCACTACCGCTCTCCATCGCCACAGCCGCCATCATCTATATCTTCCCGGCAATCGTCGATAAGCCCGAAAAACTCATTCCCCTGCTCGACATCATCTCGGTCGGCATCTATGCAGCAACCGGCGCGGACAAGGCGTTGGTGTACGGATTTGCGCCCGCCGTATGTATCATGATGGGCTTCTTTACCGCCGTGGGCGGCGGCATGCTGCGCGACGGCTTTATGGGCGTGGTCCCGGGCATTTTCCAACGCACCAACTTCTATGCCATCGCGGCCATCGCCGGATCGGCAAGCTATGTAGCCCTCGTCATGAGCGGCCTCATGAGCAATGTTGCCGCGCTGGTCGTATGCGTTGTGGTGACCATGGGGCTGCGTTGGCTATCACTGCGCTTTGACATTAAAAGCCCTACCGAGGAAGACATCGCGCGCTTTTTGCACCGTAAAAAGTAGGTAGCACAGCACAACCCCTCGAAATGCAACCGAGAGATTCTTTTAGAGCGCCCGCGCGTTGGGTACCCTGTTAGATACCTGTCGAGTATCTAACGAAGGATTCACTATGCCTTGCAACCAAGTACCGTCGATCCGGCGCCACAAAGCGCAGGCCCGCATCACCATCCTATTCGCGCTGATTGCGCTCGCGCTCACCGCACTTCCCACGGTGTCGTTCGCCGGCACCGACACCGCGGGAAACGTGCTCGCAACCGAAGTTGACTCAACTCCGTCCGGTATCGAAGGCGACCTGTACTGGGCCGGCCAAAGTCTCAACCTAGACGACGCCTCCATCGGCCGCGATATTATCGCGGCGGGTGAGAACCTGTCGATTCGCGATTGCACCGTAGGCGGCGCCGTTCGTCTGGCGGCACGCACCATCGATATCGCCAAAACCGCAATCGATGGCAGCGTCACGGTGGCCGGCCAGCACGTCGTGCTCAACACCGGCAGCACCGCCAACTGTTTTTACGCGGCAGGCGAAACGGTCGCCCTGCGCGGCTCCGCCAAATCGGCGGCGCTTGTCGGCGACACCGTAACCATCGACGGCACCGTCGATGGCGATGTTGAGGTCTGGGCCGACAAGCTCATCCTGGGTAAAAACGCCCGCATCACCGGCACGGTGAACGCCCACGTCTCACAGGACCCCGAGCGGGCCGAGGGCGCCCAGGTCGGAGCTCTCAAGATCGACCGGACCGAGAACGAGAACACCTCTACGGCCAACGACATTATCGGCGGCATCGTTGCCGCGGCGCTTTCCACCTGCTTTGTCGCCATCCTGCTTGAGCTTGTCTTTCCACGCGCAACCGCCAGCGCTGCCGGCATGCTCCATCAGCGTCCCATGCCGCTGTGGGTAAGTGGTCTTCTGGGCACGGTCGCCGTCGCTCCCGCCGTGCTGCTGCTCATCATCTCGATTGCAGGCCTGTCGCTCGCCGCCGCCCTCATGTGCGGCGTCATCGGCATCGCTTTGGTCTCGGCGGCATTTACGGGCACCGCGGTCGCGCGCATGGTCGGACACAACCAAAACCGCTACGCCATGGCCGCCGTGGGCGGTATCGTCGCGGGCGCACTCACGGCACTTCCTCTTATGGGCAACTTTGTCAGCGGTGTAGCCTTCGTCTTCACGCTCGGCTACGCCATCCAGATCATCTGGCGCAACGCCCACCTCAAGCCGCAGCAGCCGGCTAACACGCCAGGACTCCCCACCGCCTAGCCGCCAACCACCACAAAAGGGCCAGGCACCTTTGTGGTGGCGCAAAGCAACCTGATCCCATTGCACCAAAAAGGGCGCCGACCATTGCGGTCGACGCCCTTTCTTATTGGCAGTTATAAGCCCCAGCGCTTATTTGTTGACCTGGCCGGCGCGGACGGCTGCCTTCTTACGGTCGGTGGCGTTGAGCAGACGCTTGCGCAGGCGGATGTTCTTGGGAGTAATCTCCACCAGCTCGTCGTCGGCGATGTACTCCAGCGCCTCCTCCAGAGAGAAGGTGCGAGGCGGCACCAGCTGCACGGAGATGTCGGAGGTCGAGGAACGCTGGTTACCCAAGTTCTTGGTGCGGGCGATGTTGACGACCATGTCGCCGGCCTTGCTGCGCTCGCCCACGATCATGCCCTCGTAGCACTCGGTACCCGGCTCAACAAACAGCTGACCGCGCTCCTGCAGCGTACCCAGGGCGTAGGCAACGGCCTTCTCGGTGGTCATGGAGATCATGGCGCCGTTCTGGCGGTTGCCGATCTCGCCGGCGTAGGGGCCATACTCCAGGAAGGTGTGGTAGAACACGCCCTCGCCGTGGGTGACGTTCATGATGCGGTTCTTAAGGCCCATGATGCCACGCGTCGGGATCTTAAACTCAAGGTGCGTCACGATGCCCGAGGTATCCATGCTCGTCATGATGCCGCCGGAGGTGCCGAAGACCTCAACGACCTTGCCCGAGTACTCGTCCGGGCACTCGACGACGGCCTGCTCGACAGGCTCCATCTTGTTGCCGTTCTCGTCCTTCTTAAACAGAACGCGGGGACGACCGACCTGGAACTCAAAGCCCTCGCGGCGCATGGACTCCATCAGAACGGACAGGTGCAGAATGCCGCGGCCAGAGACCTCGACGCCACTCTTGTCCTCGAGCTCCTCGATCTTCATGGTCACGTTGTTCTCGGCCTCGTTGAACAGGCGCTCCTTGAGCTGACGGGCACCCACGATGTCGCCATCGCGGCCGACGAGCGGGGAGGTCGAGGCCTCAAAGACGATGGACAGGGTCGGCGGGTCGATCTCAATGGGCTCGAGCTCGACGGGGTTCTCGGGGTCGGTGTAAACATCGCCGATATCGGTGCGGTCGATACCCACGACGGCGGCGATATCGCCGGCGCCGACTTCCTGGCACTCGGTACGGCCCAGGTAGTCGAAGGTAAAGAGCTGCTTGACGGTAGCGGTGGCGCTGGAGCCGTCGTTCTTCACAACCAGGATCTGATCGCCCTGATGGATGGTGCCGGAATACACGCGACCGATTCCGATGCGGCCGACGAAGTTGGAGTGGTCGATGGTCACGCACTGCATGGCCAGCGGGGCGTTCTCGTCAACCTCGGGCGCGGGCATGTCGTCGATGATCATATCGAGCAGCGGGTACATGTCCATGTTGCCGTCGTTGGGGTCAAGGCGGGCAAAGCCATTCATGGCGCTGGCGTAGACCACGTGCTCCATGGCGAACTCGAGCTGGTCGTCGGTAGCGCCCAGGTCGGCCATGAGGTCCAGGCAGTCGTTGTAAGCCTTCTCGGGGTTAGCGCCCGGACGATCGATCTTATTGATGACGATCATGATCTTGAGGCCGGTGTCGATAGCGTGACGCAGCACGAAGCGGGTCTGGGGCATGGGGCCCTCAAAAGCGTCGACCAGCAGCAGGGCGCCGTCGGCCATACGCAGCACGCGCTCGACCTCGCCGCCAAAGTCGGCGTGGCCCGGGGTGTCGATGACGTTGATCTTGACGTCCTTGTACTCGATAGAGATGTTCTTGGCGAGAATCGTGATGCCGCGCTCGCGCTCCTGGTCGTTAGAGTCCAGGACGCGGTCCTCGACCTGCTGGTTGGCACGGAAGGCGTCCGTGGCACGCAGGAGCTTGTCGACCATCGTCGTCTTGCCGTGGTCGACGTGGGCGATGATGGCGATGTTCCTCAGATTGTCTACGCGCATGTAGTTCCCCTATCTTCTATCCATATACAAACGGCACGCGTATGCGGCCCGCCCAGCGATACAACGCTCAGCGGGAATATTGAGCCTTTTACCGAAAACTCGTTTATTTTAGCGATTTTAGATGAGAGGGGTTTCCTCACCTGCAGGTTCAGGGTCGCTCCACATAAAACCATCGCCGGCACCCATGCCCTCATACAGCACATATGCCGAAAAACCGCTCTCGAGCGTCGTCTCAAAGAAACTCACGAGCAGAGCGTCGTGGTAGCCGCCGTCAATCTCGACACAGCCGGTATAGCCGATGGCATAGCGGGCGATACGGCCCAGGCCCTCGTCCTTAAGACCCATCTTGTGCTCGGAGATAAAGTTGGTGGCAGCCTCCAGACATGCCTCCTCGCCATCCTCGTCGAGTGCGGCCAGATAGCGGTTGGAAGCAGCGTCCTCGATCGCCACAACTACGCCCGGATTCTCGCCGGCGGCAAGGTCGTCCAAGAACGCACCAATCAGGTCACACACCATGGCGTCGAGCTCGGCGGAGACGTTACCGGCGTCCTGCATATCCTGTGCCATCTTTAGACCTTCCCATCGAGTCCGGCGTCGTTACAGTTCCTGTGCCTCGGCAGCAATCTTGGCGGCAGCGTCGCGGGCGCGCATCATATCCATCGCGCGCTTGTCGAGTACCTTGATCTGGTTGGTCAGCATTACCGCATCGACCACACCCCAGATTACCAAGCCTGTTGAAATCGAAAACCCAAGCGCACCAACTGTACCACGAAGGCGCGAGCAGATTGCCGCGACAAGGGCGGAGACGACAACCATCTTGATAAACGAGCCGCGGCGCTCGCGAAGCGTGCGGGCCTGCGTCACATAGGCAATGCGAGCCGCCTCGGATGCCTCCGAGCGCATCTGGGCTTCACGCGCGATGGCGGCCGCTTCAGCCGATACGCGGGTACCCATCAGCGACCTCTCCGCTCGCGTGCCAGACATTTAGAAATCATCGGGGGAGAGCGTATGGACGAACTCGTCGAACTTCTCGAACTCCTGCTCGTCGTCAACTTCCTCGGCATGGGCAGAAACGGTACCCAGGCGATTCATGATGTCGTCCTCCACAAACATGGGGGCATTACTGCGCACGGCAAGGGCGATGGCGTCGCTGGGGCGGGCGTCAATATTGCGCTCGTCACCATCGACCAGCACAACAATCGTCGCATAGAACACCGGCGGCTCGGCACGAACGATCTCGATGCGCTCGAGCTTGGCTCCTAGGGCGTCAACGGTATCGAGCAGCAGGTCATGGGTAATCGGGCGCTCGGCGCGGCCGCTATCGATGCCGCGGCTGATGGCAGCAGCTTCAAACGAACCAGTCTGAATGGAAAGGGAACGCAGCGGCGCGGGCGAGTCCGATTTGCTGCTGCGCTCACGAAGTACGATAAGCGATGGCACGGGACCGGCGGCCATGACGATGGTCTCTATGTCGACGCGAACCATGGAACACCTCCGGTACGTAGCGGTTAACACGCGGCAGCGCGCCGCATTGAATAGCTATACTACCCAATCTTTCGCACAGCACACAAAACCAAAATGAGATTTATCGCAGACAAGAAAAAAGCCCTGAGGCAACGCCCCAAGGCTCTTCACAGTTTTGATGGTGGACCTGACAAGATTCGAACTTGTGACCTCCCGGTTATCAGCCGGACGCTCTAACCAACTGAGCTACAGGTCCATCGCGCAAGGGATATATTAGACGAGTCGTTACGCGCGCGTCAACAACTTTTTTGAAAATCTTTGAGGGGTGTGTCAGACGGCTGGGCGAGATGGGTTAGGTTTGCTGCTCGGGCAGTCCTGCGCAAGACGAAGGCCACATTAAGTGGCCTTCTTTGCGTGCGGAACTCGCGACAAACCTAACCCATCTCGCCCAGCCGTCTGACACGGGGCTCCAAGCTTGTCAAAAAAGCGGTCGGCGCGCAGGTGCGCCGACCGCCGATATATGGGGTCTGATATTTTCTACCAGCTAGGGCCTCTTACTCGTCTAGGAGATCCTCTGGCATGTCGTTGCCGTCGCCTAGGTCGACTGGGGCCTCTTCGGTGTCGGCTGCGGCCTCGGCGCCTTCGCCTTCGGGTTTTTCCTTGGCTGCCGTCATGCGGGCTACGGCGCAGATGCGGTCGTTGTCGTCGACGGTCATCATCTTGACGCCCTGGGTAGCGCGGCCAGTCTGGCTGATCTCGTCGGTCTTGACGCGAATGACCGTCGCGCCCTCCGTCACGATGAACAGCTCGTGCTGCGGGCCCACCGTCTTCATGGCCGCGAGGTTGCCCTTACGCTCGGTCATTTGGATGGTGTAGACGCCCTGGCCGCCGCGATTCTGCTCCGGGTAGTCCGCGACCGGCGTGCGCTTGCCGTAGCCGCGCTCGGTGATGACGAACAGATCGCCGTTGCCGTTAGTGACTTCCATGCCCAGAACGCTCACGCCGTCCTTCATACCGATACCGCGAACGCCGCTGGTATCGCGGCCGGTGGCGCGCACCTGCTCCTCGGAGAACATGATCGCCTTGCCCGCGGTGGTGGCCAGGATAATCTTGTCGCCCTCGCGCACGCGGCGCACGTTCAGCAGCGCGTCGTCGTCACGCAGGTTGATAGCGATCAGGCCGTCGCGACGGCTGCGGTCATATGCGCTCATCACGGTCTTCTTGACCATGCCGCTCTTGGTGGCAAACATCAGATACTCGTCGGCAGGGAACTCGCGGCAGCTGATGACGCTCGCGATCTTCTCGCCCTCCTCGAAGGGCAGCAGGTTGACGATCGCGGTACCGCGCGCCTGGCGCGTACCCACCGGCAGCTCGTGCACCTTCAGGCGATAGACCTTGCCCTTGCTCGAGAAGAACAGCACGTACTCGTGCGTGGACGCGATGAACATTTCGTCGATGACATCGTCCTCTTTGAGGTTGACGCCCGACACGCCCTTGCCGCCGCGTTTCTGGGCGCGGTAGGCGGCCACCGGGATGCGCTTGACATAGCCGGTGTGGGTGATGGTCACGACCATGTCCTCGTCGGCAATGAGGTCCTCGACGTCCAGGTCCTTCTCGACCTGGCTGATCTCGGTGCGGCGCTTATCGCCAAACTTCTTGGAGATCTCGCGCATCTCTTCCTTAATGACGCCCAGGATCTTCTCCTCGTGCGCCAGCAGGTCCTCGTAGTAGGCGATGGCACGGCGCAGGCCGTCCAACTCTTCTTGGATCTTGTCGCGCTCCAGGCCGGTCAGGCGGCGCAGCTTCATCTCGAGGATGGCCGTGGTCTGCTCGGGCGTAAAGCCAAAGCGCTCGATCAGGCGGCTGCTGGCCTCGGAATCGGTCTGCGAGGAACGGATGATGCTGATGACCTCGTCAATATGGTCGAGAGCCATCAGGTAGCCCTCGAGGATATGCGCGCGGGCCTGGGCCTTCTTAAGGTCGAAGCGGGTGCGGCGGGTGACGACGTCGACCTGGTGATCGATGTAGTGCTGCAGCATCTCGCGCAGGCTCAGGCATTTGGGAACGCCGTTGACGAGCGCCAGGTTGTTGGCGCCGAAGGTCGTCTGCAGCGAGGTGTACTTATACAGGTTGTTGAGCACGACCTGCGGAATGACGCCCTTCTTGAGCTCGATGACCAGACGGATGCCCTTCTGGTTGGACTCATCGCGCATGTCCGAGATGCCCTCGATGCGCTTGTCGTTGACGAGCTGGGCGATCTTCTCCTGCAGGGTGCCCTTGTTGACCATGTAGGGAATCTCGGTAAAGACCAGGCGGTTGCGGCCGGTCTTGGTGGATTCCACGTGGGCCTTGGCGCGCACGGTAATGGAGCCGCGGCCGGTCTCGTAGCTCTGCTTAATGCCGGCGCTGCCCATGATGATGGCGCCGGTGGGGAAGTCCGGACCGGGCATGATCTGCATGAGCTCGTCGACAGTAGCGTCGGGATTATCGATCAGGTAGCAGGTTGCCTCGATCGCCTCGGTGAGGTTATGCGGGGCGATATTGGTGGCCATGCCGACGGCGATGCCCTGGCTGCCGTTGACCAGCAGGTTGGGGAAGCGCGCAGGCAGTGCCACGGGCTCGGCGAGTGATTCGTCGTAGTTGGGCTGCCAGTCGACGGTATCCTTCTGCAGGTCACGCAGCAGCTCCATGGCGGGCTTTGCCAGGCGGCTCTCGGTGTAACGCATGGCCGCCGCGCCGTCGCCGTCGATGTTGCCGAAGTTGCCGTGGCCGTCGATGAGCGGCGTGCGCATGGAGAACCACTGCGCCAGGCGAACCATGGCCTCGTAGACCGCGTAGTCACCGTGCGGATGGTACTTACCGATAACTTCGCCGACCGTCCAAGCGGACTTCTTGTGCGGACGGTTGGGGTAGATGCCGCTCTCGTTCATCGCGTACAGGATGCGGCGGTGCACCGGCTTTAAGCCGTCGCGCACGTCCGGCAGGGCGCGCGCCGTGATGACCGACATCGAATACTCGATGAATGACTGCTTCATCTCGCGGCCAAACTCCGAAATCTGGAGCTGGCCGCCGTTTATATCCTCGCCGGCCGAGGCGCCACGGTCGACTTCGCCAAAGCTCTCCTCGAGCTCACCGTCGTCGTCCTCTTCCTCGTCATCATCGGCATCGGGGTTATAGGCGTCAGGATCGCCGTCCTCGCCCTGCTCAGCACGGGCAAGCAGGCGCTTCAAATCGTCGGGCATGCCGGCATCGCCGGCCTCGCCCATGCCCTCGTTATTGTTGATATCGTCTGCCACGTTACCTCCTCATGGTTTGCGTGGTCCATTAGTTCCCTACCACGGAGACGGATTACCGGGAATGCCGGATAACCCTCCTAGGTTTTCCAGGTGCCCCAGGTTGCCCTGAAGGATGCGCACGCCTTGCGTGCGGCGCCCGAAATCCTGAAGGGCAAGATGGGGTGCCTGGGAAAGCTAGGCGTCTAGGAAGCGTGCGTCATGCGCGTGCTTCTCGATGTACTCGCGGCGATAGCCGACCTCGGAACCCATCAGCTCACGCACGGCGCGGTCCGCCACCACGGCGTCCTCGATCGACACGCGCTGCAGGATGCGGGTCTTGGGGTCCATCGTCGTCGAGGCAAGCTGCTTGGGGTCCATCTCGCCCAGACCCTTGTAGCGCTGGACGGTATAGCCCTTGCGCTTCTTGGTGATCTTGCCGTCCTTGGCCTTGCCGTCCTCGTCGTTGTCGTCGGGGTTCAGGCCCAGGCTCTGAATGGTGTCGCGCAGGATCTCGTCTTCGGGCTGGCGGCCGTTGGGATACACGTAGTGGATCTTGTTGCGCACCTTAATGCCAAAGATAGGCGGGCAGGCAACATAGACGTAGCCGGCATCGATCAGCGGACGCATGTACTTGTAGAAGAACGTCAGCAGCAGGATGCGGATATGCGCACCGTCGACGTCTGCATCGGTCATGATGATGATCTTGTGGTAGCGCGCCTTGGTGATATCGAAGTCGCCGCCGTCGCCGGCACTCGTCGTGACACCGCAGCCGATCGCGGTAATCAGCGACTGGATGGTGTCGCTCGAGAACGCGCGATGGTCACCAACGCGTTCGACGTTCAGAATCTTGCCGCGCAGGGGCAGAATCGCCTGGATGTCTCGGCGACGGCCGTCCTTGGCCGAACCGCCTGCCGAGTCGCCCTCTACGATGAAGAGCTCGGTCAGCTCGGCATCGCGCACTGAGCAGTCAGCGAGCTTACCGGGCAGGGACGCCGTCTCGAGCAGGCTCTTGCGGCGGGTCGCCTCGCGCGCCTTGCGGGCGGCGTTGCGCGCCTTGCAGGCCTGTTGCGCCTTCTTGACGATCTCGCGGGCGGGCTTGGGATGCTCCTCCAAGTAATCGGCGAGGCCGTCGGTCACGATCTTGAGCGTGAGCGCGCGCATATAGGAGCTACCGAGCTTGGCCTTGGTCTGCCCCTCAAACTGCGGATCGGGCAGCTTGACCGAGATAACGGCCGAAAGGCCCTCGCGCACATCGTCGCCGGTCAGGTTGGCGTCTTTTTCCTTGAGCAGGTTCTGTTTGCGCGCGTAGTCGTTGATCACGCGGGTGAGCGCGGTGCGGAAGCCCTCAAGGTGCATGCCGCCCTCGGGAGTGTAGATGTCGTTGGCAAACGACATGACGTTCTCGCCGTAGCCGCTATTCCACTGCAGGGAAACCTCGACCTCGCCCATCTTGGCCACGGGAGCGTCCGGGTCCGATTTGCCCTCGATGTAGATGGGCTCCTTAAAGGCCTCGGGGACGTCCTTGCCCTCGTTGAGGAACTTGACGAAGTCGATGATGCCGCCCTCGTAGCAAAACTCCTCCACGTGGGGAGTCGCCTCGCGCTCGTCGGTCAGCACGATCTTGAGGTTCTTATTGAGGAACGCTGTCTCCTGCAGACGGTTGTGCAGCGTATCGAAATCGTAGATGCAGGTCTCGAAGATCTCGTCGTCGGGCCAGAAGGTGACGGTGGTGCCCGTCGAATCCGAGGTGCCCACGACCTCCATCTTCTTGACGGTCTTGCCGCGCGAGAACTCCATCTCGTAGGTGTTGCCATCGCGACGAACCTGAACGACCACGCGCTTGGACAGTGCGTTGACGACGGAGATGCCTACGCCGTGCAGGCCGCCCGAGACCTTATAGGCCGAGTTATCGAACTTACCGCCGGCGTGCAAGATCGTCATGACGACCTCGAGCGTCGGGATCTTTTTAACAGGGTGCTCGTCGACGGGGATGCCGCGCCCGTTGTCGACGACCGTGATGGAGTTGTCGGCGTGGACCGTCACCTGGATCTCGGTGCAGAAACCGGCCATGGCCTCGTCGACGGAGTTGTCAACGATCTCCCACACCAGGTGATGCAGACCGCTGGCGCTCGTCGAGCCGATATACATGCCCGGGCGCTTACGAACGGCCTCGAGACCTTCGAGAATCTTAATCTCGCCGCCATCGTAATCGTTTTCGTTTGCCACACGTCCTCCTTCAGTCAAGAAAATGTGTACAGCCTTACTAGTTTATCGTAAAAAAATACCCTCGGGACCGAGGGTATTTGGCTCTACAAGGCCACCAGATGCGATTTAAGGCTCTTTTTTGCTTTGCACGCCCTTGGCCCACTCGGCACTGGCTCTCATGGCATTCTCGAGGGCCTCGCGCAGTTTTTGGTCTTCGATGGGCGCCACCTGGCGCTCGATCTCGGTGCACTCGGCCTCACTTAGGTCGGCGTGCGGGGCCGGCGGGCGCTCGGTCGTCGCCGGGCGCAGGCGCTCCTTGGCGGCGGGCGGCGTGTGACCGGGCGCGGTGGTTTTGAACACCAGGCCGTCCACATGCGCACCGGCGCGCTCCATGCGCGCGCGGATGATCTCGCGCAACAACGTCATTTCCTGCGTCCACGAGGGCGAGTCGAGATACACCAGCAGCTCATTGGACTCGGGCAGGTAGCGCAGTCCCGTCACATGCCGCCCCTCGCGCGTGCCCGAGCACACCGCGTTCCATGCGCGATAGACCGTGCGCGACTCCTCGGCGGCCTCCATCTGCGCACGGCGCTTAGGCGTTGCAGCCGCCAGGATGCGCTGGCGCTCTGCGTTCAAAAACCCGCTGAAGGCGACTGTCTCGCTCTCGCGCTCGTAATTAGCACGTCTCACCCATGCTCACCACCTTGGCTCGATCAAGCAGGTCATCGGTAAAGTACCCCAGGTTGGTCGTAGTTATGACCGTCTGGATATCATCGCCAATCAGCCGCAGGAAAGCGCCGCGACGCTCGCCGTCGAGCTCGCTCATCACGTCGTCCAAAAGCAGCAGTGGGGCGGTGCCCAGGACATCGCGAGCCACGGCAACCTCGGCCACCTTCCAGGACAGCACCAGCGTGCGCTGCTGTCCTTGGCTGGCAAATGAACGGGCGGAGCGACCCGCCACGGTAAACTCAATCTCGTCGCGATGCGGTCCCACCAACGTCACGCCGCGGCGAATTTCCTCGTCGGCATGCTCGTCAAGGGCGGCCAGCATGCGCTCGTACGCCCAACCCTTCAGCTCTTCGCGATCCTCGACCTGGGGCAAAGCCCCCAGCGTGGACGCATAGGTCACGTTGGCGGCCTCACCTGACGCTACTTGCCCGTAGGCAGTGTGCACATGGCCCGCCAGCCGGTCGAGCAGAGCCAACCGGTGCACGAGCAGGGCCGAGCCCGCGCGGGCAATCGAATCGTTCCACGCGCCGAGCATCTCGCGGCAGCACCAGGTCTCCTTGAGCAAGGCGTTACGCTGGGTCACGCAGCGCCCATAGGTGCTCGCAAGTTCGGCATAGCGTGCGCTCAGTTGCATGCCAAAGTCATCGAGGGCGGCGCGGCGCACACTGGCGCCACGCTTAACCATGTCCAGATGGTCGGGGCAAAACAGCACGCTCGGAAGAACCCCGCGCACACCGGCGGCAGAGCATCTCTTGCCGTTGCGGCTAAACGAGCGCTTACCGTCCTCCGCGCTCAATCCCATATCAAGCACGCGGCCGTCGCCCTCGAGCCTCAGCTCGATCTTGCACGAGCCCACGCCGTCATGGACGAGCTCGGCTGCGGTCGGATGCCTAAACGAGGCGCCGCTCGTCAGCAGCTGCAGCGCCTCTATGAGATTGGTCTTTCCCGCCGCGTTGGGTCCCGCAAGTATCGTCACGCCCTCGTCCAGGGCAATGTGATAGCTATCGAAGCTGCGGTAGTGCGCGACGGAAAGATCGCGGGCGAACATGGTCATGGCGCAGCGCTAGATGCGGACCGGCATGACCAGGTACAGGTAGTTGATCTTGTCGTAGGACTTAAAGATGCCCGCCTGCGAGTAGCTCTTGAGCTCCAGCGTGATCTCCTTCTCCTTGGACAGGGCATTGAGGCAGCCGAAGATGTAGTGGTAGTTGAAGGCGATGGTACCCGACTCGCCCTCGGCCTCGACATCGATCGTCTCCTGCGCAAGGTCCTGGTCATTGGAAATGGAGGACAGGCCCATCTGCCCGTTCTCGACATCGATCTCGAACTTGACGGCGGGGTTGGCGCTCGCGATAACGGCCACGCGCTTGAGGGCGGCGTTAAAGGCGGCGACGTCGATCTTGATGCTCGTCACGCACGAATCGGGGATGAGCTGCTTGTAGTTGGGGTACACGCCCTCGATGCGACGCGACACGTAGGTGGTGTTGCCGGCCTCGAAGACGACCTGGGTGTCGGTAGCCCCGATCATGATGGTCGCTTGGCTGGCCATGATGTTCAGCGCGTCGTTAAAGGCGTCAGCCGGAACGTTGAGCTCAAAGGAGCCCTCGAGGGTCGAGGTCTCGACCTGCGTATCGCACACGGCCAAGCGGAAGGAATCGGTCGCTACCAGGCGTACGGTGTTGTTCTCGACCTTCATGTGCACGCCGCCCAGGATGGGGCGAGCCTTGTCGGTCGAGGTGACGCGCCACACGCGGCCGACCATTTCGGACAAGACATCGGTCGGCAGCTCCACGGCACTCTCGATGGCATAGGCCGGAAACTCGGGGAAGTCATTGGCATCGAGCGTGTTCAGGCGGAAAGAGCTCTTCTCGCAACCAATCAGCACCTGGCGCTCGGGCAGCTCAAAGGTAACCGGGGCATCGGGGAGGGTCTTGGTGATATTGGAGAGCATCTTACAGGGAATAACCATCTCGCCCTCTTCTTCGACATGCGCCGCGATGCGATGACGGATCGAGATGGTGTAGTTAGAGGTCTGGAATTCCAAGATGCCGTCTTGGGCCTTAACGAGCACGCCCGACAGGATGGGAAGGGTGGATGCCGAAGCGACACCCTTCATAACGACGCCGATGGCTTGTGTAAGCGAGCTCTGGCTGACGGTGAACTTCATCTTTTAATACCTTTCTATAGATATAAATTTCTTAATAATAGTAATAGCACTGACGAAACTGTTGATTACTCCCAAAGACGCAGGTCAGACCCAGAAAGAGAATCAACAGCAACCTGTGTGCAACAGGGGTGGTTTTCCACGTTCAAAACCTGCGCAAAACTTTTCATCACCGCGGGTTGGGTTTTAGACACCTTATGCCCGTGGTTTCGACAAGTTTTCAACAGGTGTCTCTATTTCCCTACGAGCGCAGTGTAATTTTATCGCGCAGCGACTTGAGGTCTTCGGTAACAGTCCGGTCTTCCTGGATCATCTTCTGGACCTTTTTGTAGCTCGTGCTGACGGTCGAGTGGTTGCGGTTGCCAAATTCGGCGCCCACCGCCGTGGTCGTCATCTCGCACATCTCGATGGCCAGATAGATGGCAATATGGCGTGCTTTGGCGATATTGGCGTTGCGACGCGGGCCGATGAGCTCCTCGTGCGTCACGCCGTACTGCTCTTCGATGACGGACTGAACCGTCTGGACGTTGATCTTTTTGGCCGATGTGTCGAAGTACTGGCTGGCGATGGCGTCGATATCGACAAAGGTGAGCTCCCCGCCCTCGCGCTCGCGGTCGCCCGCCTCGCCGGCGCAGCGCTCGCAAAAGCTCTCGAGTTCGCGGATGTTGGTGCCCGAGACCTCGGCCATGTGTTTAAAGTGCTCGTCGGTCAGGTGCCCGCTGTCGCCCCCATAGGCCGCCAGCAGCGAGTCGTCGCCTGCCTCGGGAGCGGCGACGATGGTGTTCTCGTAATAGCGCTGCAAGATCTTGTATTTCATCTCGTAGCTGGGCTCTGCGACCAGGCAGAGCATGCCGGCGTTGAAGCGGCTGGTCAGACGCTCGTCCATGCTCAGGTCCTTGGGGGCGCGGTCTGCCGCGATGACGACCTTCTTGTTGTTGCGGATGAACTCGTCCATGAGCTGGAAAAAGTAGTCCACGCTCGCGCGCTTGCCGATGATGTTTTGGATGTCATCGATGATGAGCACGTCCACGCCGTGGTATGCCTGCATGATAGGGGCGTTGCTCTTCTTTTGGCGGTCGAACTCGGTCATCAGGTCGTCCAGATATGCCTGGGAGTTGGCATACTTGACCTTGATCTCGGGCGACTTCTCGGCGAGCTCGTTTTTGATGGCAAGCAGCAGGTGCGTCTTGCCCAGGCCCGATTTGCCGTAGATGAACAGTGATGTGCACGTGCCGCGCTCGTCCGCGAGGGCGGCAAACTTGAGTGCCGAGCGATAGGCATGGCTGTTCTCGGGGCCGTAGACAAAGTTCTCAAAGGTGAATTTTGAGTTCGCGGCGAGCGGGGCTCCATCCGCATTCTGCTCGGCCGGCACGGTCGGTGCTGGCATGGGTGAAGCGGGGGTCGCGGCTTGCGTGGACTTAGTCGGCGCTCCGCCCTTCATCTGGTTCATCATGCGACGAAAATCATCGGCCGAGAGCGTGTTCTTGATTGCAATGCCCGAATCCGCGCCCGCCGCTGCGTCATGAGCGATGGGCATGTGCGTGACGGGTGCGTTCGTTGACGTCGCAGCGGCGGTCGGCAACGGTGCCATGGTTTCACGGGAAACATCGCTGTGCTGGTGCTCGATTGTCGGCACGTCGCCTGCGGAGGCTGGCGCCGCAGGGGAAGCAGCGGGAGCCGTGGCGGGCACCGTCGCGGCAGCAGATTCGGCCGTTGCGCCTTGCGGTGCCACGATGTCGAGCGCGATCGGAGCAAAGGCGATTTCTTCCAGATAGGCCTCAATAGTCGGCTGATGCTTTTTGAGCTGCGCGATGGCAAAGCGCGAGGGGGCCTCGATCGTGAGCGTATCTTCGGTCAGGCTTATGGCGCGCGATTGCCCCAGCATGTTGATGAGGCGTGCATCTTGGCCGTCGCGCTGGCAAAAGGCGATGGCATCCCCCAGGATGATGCTTGCTTCCTCGTCCACTGTCTCTCCCGTTCTTTAGCTCTGAGCTCGCACGCGAGCGGCGCCGAGTTCGGTCAGATGGTATTTCTGGCCATGCTTGATGACCAAGCCGGCCTGCGCCAAGTCATTGAGCGTGCGTGACCAAGTGGGGGCCGAGTTTCCAAACGCCCTCGCCAGATCGGTTGCACCGCACGCTTGATTTTGCGCCAGATAGCCCAGCGCGGCGTTGCCGCGATCGCTTACGAACACGTCCGGCTGTGGCTGCGCATACTGATTTGCTGCATTAGGATACATCATTTGAGCTGCTGATTGTTGAGAACTCTGCATCGGCGGCATTTGCTGTTGAAAACTTTGAGGCCACTGTTGGTAAGGCTGCGGAGTCATCTGCTGGGCCCAGGGGTTGTACTGCTGCTGCGGCATCTGCTGGTACGGCTGCTGATATCCCTGCTGGTACTGCTGTGGAAACTGCTGGCCATACCCCAGTGGCGGCATCTGCTGATATGGATATCCCTGTTGGTACGGCTGATATCCCATTTGCTGGCCACCCGGTGCCCCCGTCGCCTGCTGCATTGCTGCTGCATCCTGATCCGCCAGCGGCATGGCCTCTGGCACGTTTGGCGGCATCGACATCGACGCCGCCTGGGACTCTTGTGTAGGAAGCATTCCGGGCTGCTGCATCTGTCCCACGCGGGGCTGCATCTGTTGCGTTGCCATGGGCTGCTGCGCAAAAGCTCCCGGCAGGGGATATGCGGGCTGCTCCGTCTCGGGCCGCACGGCAGCACCGCGCCCGCCGGCGCGTTCGATTTCCTGCACGCGTTTAGGATCCAGGCTTACCGTAACCACGGTGCCGTTGCCCATGTTGTCCTCGATGGACACGGCCCCGCCGGCGTTTTCCAAATACTCCTGCACCATGGGAAACCCTGCTCCGGTTCCACGGATATAGCGCTTCATCTTGCTGCTTGCGCTGGTAACGCCAAAGTCGAAAGCGCGCTCCTTGTCGTCGATGCCGGGTCCTTGATCAGCAAAGCGGATGGTGTCTCCGCCGTCCAGAATCGAGATGATGGGCTCGGCAAAGTGCGCGTGGATAAAGTTTTCGACAATCTCGCGGATGACCATGAGCGAGATATGGCCACCTTGTTCTTTCATGCACTGGTAGACGGTGTTGGTCGTCTCTTCCAAATACGTGCGGACATCCTGCGGATCAATGACGATCACACGCGGTGTCGACAGCATGTCGTCATAGACGGCGATGCGCGCGGCGTACATGGCTTTTGGCGCCTGCGTGGTCGTCTGCTCGCCTTCCTCACGCTCTTCGCGCACGCCGGTGATGTGCTCGTTGTCGGGTGCCGGGTCTCCGGAATCGACCATGGTGTAAAAGTCGTCAGACATGCCGCTCGCAATCTTTCAAAAGGTTTCGAACAAATAGTAGCTCACCGTGCAATGTTTCTCATCTTTCGACAACTTTTCAAAACCTGTTGAAAACTTTGGAAAACGGACGAAAAGTTCTCAACATTGCCAACACGACCTGTTGAAAACTCGATGAAATATCGTGAAAAGTTGCCATGCACCGCTAAATCGAGCTCGGCTTATGGGGGAACCGTGTGAACTGCGCAACCTTTTACCTTTGATTTCTTGACATTTGAACATTGATTTCCCTACAATCTTCAAGCTCACGTGTCTATATCTGCGTCCGCGCCCCCGCGGACACTCGAAATGCAGCAGGAGGAACTTAAGATGAAGCGTACGTATCAGCCTAATAAGCGTAAGCGTGCCAAGACCCATGGCTTCCGTGCCCGTATGGCCACTAAGGGTGGTCGTGCCGTGCTCGCCCGTCGTCGCGCCAAGGGCCGCAAGCGTCTCACTGTCTAGCAGCGATACACACATCTCGCATGAAGACTATTAAGTCTCGGCAAGATTTCGAGCATGTGTTCAGTCAGGGGCGTCGTTTCAATCACCTTCTGATTCGAATGACCATATGTGAATCGGTTGGCGAAGGCGACTCCGGAAGGGTCGCCTTCGTTGGTGCTAAACGGCTCGGTTGTGCTGTCGTGCGCAACCGTTCTAAGCGTGTGATGCGCGAGGCCGCCCGCAGCTGTGGATTTCCCGTTGCGGGTTATGACATCATCTTGTTCGCAACTCCCAAGACGAGGGTTTCTTCGCCTCAGGAGATGGACAATGCATTGCGTTCGCTTATGAAACGCGCCGGCGTTGCCGGGGAGGAGCGATGAGCAATCACGTTTTGCGACGTGTTGCCATCGCTCCTATTCGCATATATCAACAGGTTATTTCGCCCTTATTGCCTGACGCCTGCATTTATTACCCAACGTGCTCGCAATACGCCGTCCAGGCGATTGAGAAGTACGGTGTTTTGAGAGGCTGCTGGCTTGCCGTGAGGCGCATCGCTCGCTGCAATCCCCTGCACGTCGGCGGTTATGACCCTGTGCCCTAGCGGGCACTCGCTATCGGAGGAAAACTTACATGTGGGATTGGATCGTTAACATCCTTTTCGAGCTGCTCAAGCTCATCCAGACCTTTGCGGTCGACTGGGGCCTGTCCATCATCATCCTGGTGGTCATCATCCGTCTGCTACTGACGCCGCTTATGCTCAAGTCGACTAAGTCGACGGCACGCATGCAGGTGCTGCAGCCCAAGATGCTCGAGATCCAGGAGCGCTATGCCGACGATCCCCAGCGTCAGGCCGAGGAAATGCAGAAGTTCTACAGCGAGAACAAGTTCAACCCGATGGCTGGTTGTCTGCCGCTGTTGATTCAGATGCCTGTCCTGTTCGCCCTATTTACGCTGCTGCGTAACCTGCCGGACTACTTTAACGACGGCGCGTTCTCGTTCTTTAATATTCTGCCCGACCTGACCACCACGCCGAGTGCCTCCTTTGCCGATGGCTTTATGGTCGCGCTGCCTGCGCTGGTCTGCCTGATCCTGTTCGCTGTCCTGACCCTGATTCCGCAGCTCTATATGTCGCGCAACCAGACCGGCCAGCAGGCTCAGAGCATGCGTATGATGGCCGTTGTCATGACGGTCATGATGCTTTGGATGGGCTGGAGCCTTCCCGTTGGTGTTCTGCTGTACTACGACGTCTCGTCTGCTTGGCAGGTTATCCAGCAGATTTTTGTGACGCAGAAGGTCATCGACAAGGCGAAGGCCGATGAGGAGGAGCGCCTTAAGAACGCGCCGCTGCAGGTTGAGGTCACTCGTCGCGAAAAGAAGCCGCGCCCGCACAAGAAGAAGTAGCGGGATATCAATCTTATTTAGGTACCTAACTTTTGGAGTACGTTATGTCTGAAGAGATCATCGAGGATATGCTTGAGGAGGTTGCCCCGCAGGTCGCGGGCGATTATCCAGAGATTGCACAGCGCTACAAGGCCGGTGAAGAGCTGACCGACGAGGAGCTCGACACCATTGCCGATGTCGCGATTTCCATCCTGCGTTCCATCCTTTCGCACTTCGATGCCGCCAACTCTCCTATCGATGAGTATGAGGGCGACGAGGGTGAACTGATTCTGGATGTAACGGCTCCCGACCTTGCTGTTCTCATTGGCCGTCATGGTCGCACCCTTGATGCCCTTCAGGTTATGTTCTCTTTGCTAGTGAGCCGCAAGCTTGGCTTTAGGTATCCGGTTGTAGTGGACGTCGAGGGATACAAGAGCCGCCGTCAGGACAAGGTTGCGTCCATGGCTCAGTCTGCAGCCGAGCGTGCCATCCGCACTCATAAGAGTGTTTCGCTTCCGCCCATGAATGCCTATGAGCGTCGACTGGTTCACATTGCACTTCGTGGCAATGATGCCGTCGATACTCATTCTGAGGGTTCTGACCCTGATCGCCATGTGGTGATTGTTGCTCGATAATCTACTCGAGCTTATGCTAAGGGGACGTGGTTTCCACGTCCCCTTTTTTTGTCAAAAGTTCTCGATACACTGATTTTTGTCAGAAAGGAGCTTTCGTTGTTAGTACTTACTGATCAGCAGGCTGACAAGATGTTGAGTCGTCTAACTTCTTATTGCAAAGAGTTTTCCTTGAGCGTAACTGATGTTGAGCTGAGGAACTGTATTCAGCATTTGGATTTGGTTCTGGAAAAAAATAAGACAACCAATCTTACCCGTATTCTTAACGTAGAAGATGCTGCAGTACTTCATATCCTCGACTCACTTGTTTTGCTTCCCTATATCAATAAGGCTCCTGAGGGAGCTTTGCTCGATATGGGAACAGGTGCGGGCTTCCCTGGTATTCCTTTAACCATAACCACGCATCGTAAAGCTACTTATATTGACTCTGTTGGGAAGAAGGTTGATGCTGTCAATTCTTTTGTTGATGCTCTTGGATTGAAACATGCTCATGCGGTTCATGATCGCCTTGAAGAATATGCTCGAAGCCATAAGAAGCAGTTTTCTGTCGTAACCGCCCGTGCACTGGCTCCTCTACCGATTCTTGTTGAGTATGCGGCTCCGTTCATTAAAGACGGAGGGCTATTTGTTATCACCAAGGGTAATCCTTCGTTTGAGGAGCTTGCTTCCGGCATGTCAGCAGCTAAGATTTGTGGCTTCACTTTGCTTCTGAATGACGCAATCGATTTGCCTGAGGGCTTGGGCCACAGGGAGTTCATTGTTCTTAAAAAGAGTCATCCAGCATCCGTTTCATTGCCTCGTGCAAATGGCATGGCAAAGAAGAATCCGCTTGCCTAGATGTTTCACGTGAAACATAATGGATACTAACAACTTGCAGTGTTTCACGTGAAACATGGCGGTTGATATCGAATCGGAATGTTTCACGTGAAACATCCTCCGTTTGACAGCTTTAATACACACCAGGAGGGACCGTGGGATTTCGCGACGTTAAGCGTTCTAAGAGCGCAAAAGACACGCGTATCATTGCAATCATCAATCAAAAAGGCGGTGTCGGTAAGTCAACGACTGCTGTAAACCTTGCAGCAGCACTGGGTGAGCAGGGTCGTAAGACCCTGATTGTCGATTTTGATCCGCAGGGAAACAGCACCAGTGGATTTGGAATTGAAAAAGAAGACCTTGATCACTGCATCTATGATGCATTGTTGAATGATGTGCCGGCAGAATCGCTTGTTCTTGATACAAATTGCAAAAAGGTATTCGTAATTCCAGCTACGATTCAGCTTGCAGGTGCCGAAATTGAGCTCGTAAGCGCAATTGCTCGTGAAACCCGCCTCAAAGATTTGCTTGAGCCGATTCAGGACGAGTTCGATTTTATATTCATTGACTGTCCTCCTTCGCTCGGCCTGCTTACTATCAATGCCTTGACCGCAGCAGATAGCGTTTTGATTCCAATCCAGTGTGAGTATTACGCACTCGAGGGCGTTACGAAGCTGCTTGAGTCAATGAAGATGGTCAAATCACGTCTGAATAAGGGCTTAGACACCTATGGCGTGCTTATGACCATGTATGACTCACGTACTTCTTTGTCGAATCAGGTTGTTGAGGAAGTTCAATCGTACTTTGGTGATAAGGCGTTTAAGACGCTGATTCCCCGTACGGTTAAAATCTCTGAAGCTCCGTCTTTTGGAGAACCGGTAATTACCTATGCACCTCAAAATAAGGGTGCAAAAGCGTATATGAACCTTGCAAAAGAGGTGATCAAGCGTGCCTAGTGCAAAGAAACGTGGTGGATTGGGACGCGGACTCAATGCTTTGGTCTCAGAGGCTGAGTATGAGACCGGTGGTTCTGCTGCATCTGCTTCAAATGCCGCATCTGAAACAAAACTACCTATTGAGGATATCGTTCCCAACCCTAATCAACCGCGAATTCACTTTAATGAAACTGAACTTCGCGAGTTGAGCGAGTCAATCCAAGAACATGGCGTTCTGCAGCCGCTCTTGGTTCGCAAGCATGGAAACGGCTATGAGATCATCGCTGGTGAGCGTCGTTACCAGGCGTCAAAGCTTGCTGGTCTTGAGGAACTGCCTGTCATCATTAAAGATGTTAATGATGAAGAGATGCTGGCTCTTGCTCTTATCGAAAACCTTCAGCGTTCTGATTTGAATCCCGTCGAAGAGGCTAAGGGCTATCGCCAGCTCATCGATGCTAGCGGAATGACCCAGGAGGCATTGTCGAAGGCCGTAAGCAAGTCACGCTCTGCAATTACAAACTCGCTGCGCCTTCTCGATCTCCCCGAAGTAGTTCAGCAGATGATTTTTGAGGGTAAACTTACTGCTGGTCACTCACGTGCGATTCTTGCAGTTCCCTATGAGGATGCTCGAATTCGACTTGCAGAGAAGGTTGTTGCGGAGGGCCTTTCCGTAAGAGCGACAGAAAATCTTGCTCCATTGTTTTCTGCCGGAGAGACACCTAAGACGCCGCGGCCCGCAACGCCGCAGTCTTTTAAAAAGGCTGCGCGTGTACTTCGTCAGGTATTTAATACCAACGTGCGCGTGAAAAGCTCGCGTGGAAAGAATAAGATTGAGATTGAGTTTAAAGACGAGGAAGAGCTCTCTCGTATTCTTGGTGAAATGATTCAGTTTGATCAAGGAGGCCAAGATGAGGAATAAGATTTTAACTGCGATTGCATTGGTGACGACTGTCGCGGCCGGTGCCTTTGCTGGCTATAAGATCGCGACAGACGATGAACTTCGAGGTCGTTTGCTTCGTGGTGCGCAAGATATTGTCGATACTTCCAAGAAGAAAATGGATGTTATGACAGAAGATGTTGCCATGCGCACTGCTCAGGTAACAAAAAATCCTAAGATTAATCAAGGTTGGGTTAGCAACCAATGGGAAAATGTAGGCTATTAGGTACCTAACAATTACCCTGCATATTTTGAGGGTCCCTTGTCTGATTCATGAGACATGGGCCCCTTATTTTGTCCGTAAAAAATGGGAAAGGTAGCAGCTGGTCCAAAATTGAGGTCAATAAATGAAACGGCCCCGGTTGCATATCCTGCAACCGGGGCCGTTCGATGTTTCACATGAAACGTTTTGGAGTGCGACTCCCCTATGCGTTCTTCTGAACTTTGAAGCGCTGTTTCAGCTGTCCGCAAGCGGCGTCAATATCGTTACCACGGGAGTTACGAATCGTGGTCTCGATGCCACGGGACTCAAGACGACGCTGAAGATCCTCAACCTTATGAATCGGCGACGGCTTGAGCGGGCTGCCCTCGATGTCGTTAAGTTGAATCAGGTTAACGTGGCACAGCGTTCCCTCGCAGAAGTCGCAGAGTGCCTGCATCTCGGGATTCGTATCGTTGACGCCTTCGATCATGGCATACTCATAGGTCGGGCGGCGGCCAGTCTTCTCGGTGTAGAGCTGAAGCGCTTCGTGAAGGCGAAGCAGCGTGTACTTCTTGACACCGGGCATGAGCTTATTGCGCGTCGACTGGATGGCGGAATGCAGGGAAACGGCAAGCGTGAACTGCTCGGGGATATCGGCAAATTTGCGAATACCGGGAATAACGCCGCTGGTAGAGACGGTGAGGTGACGAGCGCCGATACCGATGCCATCGGGGTCGTTGAGGATACGCAGTGCCTTGAGAACCTCGTCGTAGTTGGCAAACGGCTCGCCCTGGCCCATGAAGACAACGCTTGTGGCACGCTCGCCAAAGTCGTTGGATACATGAAGCACCTGGTCGACGATCTCTTGAGCGGTCAGAGAGCGCTTGAGGCCGTTGAGACCGGTAGCGCAAAAGGCGCAGCCCATGCCGCAGCCTGCCTGGGTGGAAACGCAGACGGAAAGCTTGTTGCGACGGGGCATGCCGACAGTCTCGACAGAAATGCCATCGTGGTACTCGAGCAGATACTTGCGCGAGCCATCTTTGGAAACCTGCTTGGTGAGTTCAGTCGGCGTATCAAAGGCAAAAGCCTCTTTAAGCTGCTCACGGAAAGCCTTGGGAAGATTGGTCATATCGTCAAACGAACAAACGTTCTTCTCAAAGACCCATTCGATGAGCTGCTTCGCGCGGAAGGCGGGCTGGCCAAGTTCGGCCACGAGCTCGCGAATATCGTTTTGGCTCAAGTCGCGAATGTCCTGAGATTTAGTCCTGGGATTCATGGAAGCCTTTCGATTTTGGGGAAACGTAGAGGGTATCGCTACAATATGGTATCAGCTGCAGAAATTATAGAGGAGGAGTCTGCCCATGCCGGGTAAAAGCCTAGAGAACATGCACGTAGCGGTCTTGGCGGGCGGTCATTCCGCCGAGCGCGAGATCTCGCTCGATTCGGGAAAGAACGTTGTGGTGGCACTGAAGGAAGCCGGCTACACCTCGGTGGAGCTGCTTGACACGGCCGCTGATGACTTTATGGTAACCATGGCGACCGGCGGATTCGATGTGGCATTTATCGCCATGCACGGCGCCGGCGGTGAGGATGGCGCCATGCAGGGTGCCATGGAGACCCTGGGTATCCCCTACACGGCCTCGGGCGTACTTGCCAGCGCCTGCGGTGCCGACAAGGAGGTCTCTAAGCTCCTATACGCCAAGGCGGGCATTCCCATTGCCCCCGGCCTTGCGCTCGAGGTGGGCGATGAAGTCGATATCGATCATATCGTCGAGGTTTGTGGCGAGCGCTGCTTTGTGAAGCCGGCCGTCAACGGTTCCAGCTATGGTATTTCCCTGGTCCATGAGCCCTCCGAGCTGCCCGCGGCAATCGCCAAGGCGTTTGAGTACGGCGACAAAGTGCTGGTCGAGAAGTGCATCGAGGGTACCGAGATCACCGTCGGCGTATACGGCGAAGATGACGTGCGCGCCCTGCCGATTGTCGAGATTCGTAAGCCCGAGGACTGCGAGTTCTACGATCTGGACGTGAAGTATGTCGACCCTACGGATATCCATCGCATTCCGGCGCAGATTTCACCCGAGAATTACGCTCGCGCTCAGGAACTTGCCTGTGCCGCTCACAAGGCCCTCGGTTGCCTGGGTATCTCGCGCAGCGACTTTATTGTGAGCGAGGACGGCCCCGTTATCCTCGAGACCAATACCATTCCCGGCATGACCGATACGTCGCTGTATCCGGATGAGATCCGCCACACCGACGACATGACGTTCCCGCAGGTCTGTGACAGCCTGATCCGTATGGGCCTTCGTCGAGCGGGCATTGCATGCTAATCGAGGACGCGGTTTCGTCAGGAACGCCGCAGTTTGTCATCGACTCCTATGCCACGCTTGCCGACCGCGCCAAAACGCAGTCCTTCGGTCTTATCGAGGAAGATGTGATTGTCCTCGATACCGAGACCACGGGTCTTTCGGTGCAGGACAATGAGCTGATCGAGATCTCGGCGGCCCGTCTTTCGGGCCGCGAGATCGTCGACCGCTTCGATACCTTCGTGCATCCCAAGCAGCTGATTCCCGCCGAGATTACCGAGCTCACGAGCATTACAAATGCCGATGTGGCAGATGCCCCGTCGGCCGTTGAGGCCGTCGCCGCTCTCGCCGATTTTGTCGGTGGTTGCCCGGTGATCGCACATAACGCCACGTTCGACCGCTCGTTTATCGAGTCTGTCAAAGGCGGCGTCAACGTGAGCGATATTTGGATCGATTCGTTGGCGCTGTCGCGCATCGCGCTTCCGCGCCTGGCCTCGCACAAGCTGTCTTTTATGGCCGATCTGTTTGGCTGCGACTCGGTATCACACCGTGCCAATGCCGACGTCGACGCCCTGTGTGGCGTATGGCGCGTGTTGCTCGTGGCGCTCACCGACTTGCCCCAGGGCCTCATGGCGCGCCTAGCCGACATGCATCCGGACGTGCCTTGGTCCTATCGTCCTATCTTCTCATTCTTGGCAGGGCAGAACCCTGGTTCTATCTTCTCTCTCAGCGCCGCTCGTGCTGACGTTCTCAAGGCCGATCGCGCCGACGATCGGGTGGACGCCGATGAACTGCCGGTTCTCAAGATGCCGAGTCGTGAGGAGATTGAGGCAGACTATGCGCCAGGTGGCCTAGTCAATCGCATGTATCCCACCTACGAGTCGCGTGATGAGCAGATCGCGATGGCGCTCGAGGTCCGCGATGCGCTGGTCACGGGCACTCATCGAGTAATTGAGGCAGGCACAGGCGTCGGCAAATCGATGGCCTATCTGGTGCCTTTTGCCGAGGCAGCGCGCCGTAACAACATCACGGTTGGTATTGCGACCAAATCGAACAATCTTGCCGACCAGCTCATGTACCATGAGCTGCCAAAACTTGCCGAGCAACTGGACGGTGGTCTGTCATTTTGCGCGCTCAAGGGGTATGACCACTATCCGTGCCTGCGCAAGCTTGAGCGCATGAGCCGCGGCCAGGTCGAGATTACCACCAAGCGCGATCCGGCGGACACGCTCACGGCGGTCGCGGTCATTATGGCGTACGTCTGCCAATCAGCCGATGGCGACCTCGACTCGCTCGGCATTCGGTGGCGCAGCGTCAACCGTCCCGACTTTACGACGGCCTCGCGCGAGTGTGCTCGTCGCCTCTGCCCGTTTTTCCCTGATAAATGTTTGGTCCACGGTGCTCGCCGTCGTGCGGCGCATGCCGATGTGGTGGTCACCAACCATTCCCTGCTGTTCCGCAACGTCGCGGCCGAGGGCAGGATTTTGCCTCCGATTCGTCATTGGGTAATCGACGAGGCCCATTCCATCGAGCGCGAGGCGCGCCGTCAGTGGGCGCGCGTGGTGTCGGCGGACGAATCACGCGTCCTGTTCGAGCGCCTGGGTGGCTCGAGCACCGGCGCGCTAAGCCAGGTTTCCCGTGATTTGGCAACCTCCGAGGGCTCTACGCTCTATCTGGGCCTTACTGCCAAGGCGACGTCGACGGTTGCCCGCGCGAGCATGGCAATCGCCGACGTGTTCGATGGCGTTCGCGAGCTCGGCCGCCGTGCGCGTGGGGGTTATGACAATGCCAATCTATGGATTGGCCCCGAGCTGCGCGAATCAGACGACTGGCATGATTTCTTACAGTCGGCCTACACTGGCATCGACGCATTGGAACAAGCTGACAAGAGCGTCGACGCGCTGGTGCAAGCCGTCGCCGCCGACAAGCCCGAGGTTGTTGTCGACCTGGGTGATATCTCGCGCCGCCTGCACGAGCTGGCCGAGAACCTCAAACTCATCATTGATGGCACCGATGAGCACTACGTGTATTCGCTGCAGGTCAATCGCAGACTTCGTGCCGGCGGAGAGTCGATGACCGCAGAGCGCATCGACATTGGCGAGGCTTTGGCAACCGAGTGGCTACCCGAGGTTCACACGGCTATCTTTGCCTCGGCGACCATGACGGTGTCCAAAAGCTTTGAGCACTTTAACCATGCGGTCGGCCTTGATCGCATCGGTGCTTCAACGTCGTCATCGCTGCACTTGGATTCGAGCTACGACTTCGATTCGAACATGGCTGTAGTCGTTGCGGGCGATATCCCCGATCCGCGCGATCGTGAGAGCTATCTTACGGCGCTCGAGCGCGTACTGGTCGACGCCCATCTTGCCATGGGCGGATCGGTGCTCACGTTGTTCACCAATCGGCGCGACATGGAGGACCTATACGCCCGCGTTGAGCCCAAGATGGCCCGTGCGGGTCTGGAGCTCAACTGCCAGCAGCGCAACTCATCTCCTCGTCGCCTGCGCGACCGGTTTATCAACGAACCGACCTCGTCGCTTTTTGCGCTCAAGGCCTTCTGGGAGGGGTTTGATGCCAGCGGCGAGACGCTGCGCTGCGTCATCATTCCCAAGTTGCCGTTCTCAAGCCCCACGGACCCGCTCTCGTGCGAGCGCAACCTGCGCGAAGACCGCGCATGGGCGCGCTATTCGCTGCCCGAGGCGGTGCTCGAGGTTAAGCAGGCCGCGGGGCGTTTGATTCGCTCGTCGACCGATAGCGGTGTGCTGATCTTGGCGGATCCTCGCCTGGTGACGAAGGGCTATGGCAAGAAGTTCTTAACGTCGCTGCCCACGAGCTCCTACCAGCGCATCGAATCGGCGCAGATTGGGCACTATCTACAGCTGTGGCGTGCACGCCACGAGCGGCGGCGCTAAAGCGGACAGACGAGGGTTTTTGCCATATCGCACAGACGCTTTGACAGGGCGGGGTCATCCAAGATGCGGATGGCTCCGCCCGCTGCGATTATCTGGCTCAGCAGCCAACGCTCGGAGCCGTAATGTACGGTTACCGTTGCCATGTCTGTCCCGCTGCGCTTGATTAGGGTGATGCCGGCCCAGTCCAGATGCTCCGCCATATCGAATGGCATCAAGAGCTTTGCGCTGCGCTGCGTCCGGGCAAGGGAATCGTGGAGGGATGCGACGTCCGGTGCGTGAGGCACGACGGAGTCTTCCGTTAAGGCGAGTCCCTCGATTTTATCCATGCGATAGGTGCGCTGCTCATCGACTGCGATGTCCCAGGCAATCAGGTATGTTTGGTCGCCGTTTGCCGTAATGCGCAAGGGGTCGACCAGACGCTCGCGTGGCCGTGCATCGTCCATCGAGCGATACGAGATACGGCAGCGAACGCCGTCCTGAATGGCGCAGCTCAGCTGCTGCCAGTGCGACCCGTGGTTGACGGTGTCAAAGACGCGCTGGTTATAGCCGAGCTCTTCGGGTAGAAGAGCAAATCGAATCCGAGCCGCCGTCTGCGGCTCGATCCCCAACGATTCAAGCTCGTGGTTGAGCACGGCGCCCTCGGCGGCACTCAGGCGCAGCGGTAGCACACGACCGGCGTCACCGGTGAGGACCACACGCTCGCCGTGGCATTCGCAGATGATGCGCGCGCCCGATTCTCGGTCCGCGAGCGTCGAGACGATCTCGAGAATCTCGTCGAGCGACGCCCCCGTGATGTCAAAGCGACTGCAAATCTCGTTTCGAGTCATGCCGTTCTCGCCGGCGGCGTAGAGGGCCTCCATGATGTCGATGGCGCGCGAGAGCCTCTGCTCGCTGGTGAGTTTACGCACGGGCATGCTCGTGCACCGTCCTTTCGATGAGGTGGTTCCACGCCTGTTTGAGCGATTTGGGGGCCATGGGCCTCATGCCGTCCATGGCGTGGGCCATGCAAAATGAGGCGGCGGCTTCAAGGTCGCGCACGTCAACGGTCCAGATCCATCCCGCATCGGTGTGTGCGAGCTTACCTCGCCCGCGCGTGAGACCGTTGATCATATCGATCTGCGTCTGAGGGGCGAATGAGAACGTAGCTGCAACGGGCGGTCGGTCGGCAAAATCGAATTCAAAGAACAGGTAGTCGTTGAGGTTGAAGTCCGCAGGGATGGTGTAGGCCTTCGAAGGACGCCAAGCGCGAACGATACGGTCGCAGCGGAATGTCCTGATGTCGTCGGTGGCATTGTCGAGGCCGCAGAAGTACGCCACGCCCTCGCGCTCGAACATGCCGTAGACGCAGACGGTACGCTCTTTTTGCTCACCGCGTCCGTTCTGATATAAAAATCGCAGCGCGCATCGCTCGGCAAAGGCGCTCCAAACCGCATCGACGGTGGGAGAGCGGCTGATCGTCGCCTCGTCCGCCGTCGTCCTGCCGGTGAGGTAGGCAATCTTGGAGCGAATATCGGCAAGTGGTGCGGCAAAGGTGGAAGAGCCGCTTGCAAGCGTTTGGTCGATGGCGTTGAGTAGGATGTCGGCGTCGTCTGCGGTGATGAGGCCACCTGCTGCAAACGTGTGCTCGCGGTCGATTGTCCACGAGCTTTCCTCGGTCTCCTGCGCGCCGGCAGGGCGAACCTCCTTGATTAGGATGCCGCGTTCGAGCAGTTTGTCACGATCGCGCCGAAACTTGCGCTTATCAGAGTCGATGTTGCCCGAGCCATATCCCAGGTCAGAATCCAAGACGATCTGCTCGGTCGTCAGCGGTTCGGGGGAGCTGTTGAGCACAAAGAAAAGATTGAGGATGCGCTGAGCCGTTTTATCGAAACTGGGCTCCGAATTTTCCTTTTTAATTGTCGCGGTCGCGTCGCTTGCCGTCATAGAGTCCTCGCATGAGAAGGTGGTTTGCTGCCATGATTTTAGTCCGATATGGAGATTAGGCTATATCCTTGTCCGCTCGGGGCGTTAAGATGGCCCGAATTCGGTCGTTTGCGCTCGCTCGGGGTATACTTTCGACTATATACGGTTCTAATGTGCATGCATTGGGCCTATTTGTCGGATTATGGATGTGGAGCGCACATGGCGAACACCCAGAACTATATTAACCACCTGCTGCAGAACACCGGCATTACGCCGGCATGCAGCGAAGAAGAGCGCTTGGCTGCCGAGGATATCGCTCAGATCTTCCGCAACCACGGCTTTGATCCCGAGGTTCAGGAGTTCAATGCCCCGGCGCCCAGTAGGTTGGCATTTGCCGTTACCGGTATTCTTGCGTTTGCCGGCGCCCTGCTGATGGGCATCGGCTTGGTCGGCACCTTGCTGGCCATTGTCGGCGCCGTTCTTTACGTGCTCGAGCGCACGGGCCACCCCGTGGTTTCACGCCTGGGAAAGACGGGCGTGAGCCAAAATGTCATCGCCTACCACAAGGCCTCGGGCCCGCTCGCGTCTCCGCGCAACCGCCCGGTGGTCGTTGTCGCACACTACGACTCTCCCCGTGCCGAGCTGCTCGCCCGCGAGCCCTATGCTTCGTATCGTGCGCTCATCGCCAAGCTGTTGCCCGTTGCCACGGTTGCCCCTGCTGCCGTTGCCATCTTGCGTATCCTGCCGCTCCCCGGCGCGCTCAAGGTTCTGTTGTGGATTGTCGCGATCCTCGCTTCCCTCGTTGCGCTCGCCAACGCGGCAAACATCATTTCTAACCGATACATTCTTCCCTATACGTCCGGCGCGGTGTGCAACAAGTCTTCTGTCGCCGCTATGCTCGGCGTTATGGACAACGTTGCTCCCTTCCATGGCGAAAACGAGTTTCCCGACGATGTTCCGTTCGATACCTATTTTGGGGAGCAGAAGCGTCGTGCCGAGGAGATGGCGCGCGCAGCAGCGGAGTATGCCGCGGCCCAACAGCAAAACGACTACGGCAACACCATCGAGTATGAAGAGCCTACCTACGCCGAGGATGAGTTCGGTCAGCCGATTGCTCCCGACGCTCAGGCCGAGCCCGAACAGGGTGAGGATTTCGACGAGCAGATCGAGGGCTTTGAGGGTGCGTCTGCCGACGAGACGCTGATTGGCGCCATTGTGCCCGAGGATCAGAATCAGGCTGTCCAGGCCGAAGAGTTCAATGACGAGGTTTCCGCTGCCGAGCCGGCGGAGGAGCCTGTCGCGGCCGAGCCCGAGCCCAAGCTCTATCGCAATGCCGCCGGCAACATCCGCTTTGGTTCGGATGCCATCCGTGCGCTCGGGATGCTTCCCGAGTCCTGCACGCTCGATTACGAGGAGGGCGAGGAGCCGACGTTTGAGCCCGAGCCTGCCCCCGTCGTGACTGCACCTGCGCCCGCCGTCACCGTGGATGATGAGTCTGCCGCGGTTACCGCTGCCGTTGCCGAGCCCGAGGCGGTGTCCGCGATCGATCCCGCGGCAGGACTGGACATTTTGGCCCCCGCCGCGCCGGCGCAAGACGTTGCGGACGAGCCTGACGACGATTACGTTGAACAGCCGATGCGCGTGTCTTACGAGAGCGATACTGATTTTTCGGCCGAGATTCCCGCGGCAACGCCCCATGCCGATATTGCATCCGCGTTCTCTTCGATTGGCGCCAGTGCTTCCAACTTCTTTAAGGGTGCGCTTGCAAAGGGCAAGAAATTTGTCGACGATTTCGAGGAGAAGCGCGCTGCCGCACGCGAGGCTGCCGAGCAGGAGGCTATCGCTCAGCAGCAGGCAGCCGAGGCGGCACGTGAGCGCGCGGCGCAAGAGCTCGAGCAGAACGAGGCTATGCAGTCCGTGCCCGTCGACGCTGCCGAAGCTACAACGTCCTTTGAGTCCCAGCAACCGGCGTCCACGGATGTTGTTGAGGCGACGTCTTTCGAGGCTCAGCAGCACGTCGATAGCACCATGTCGTTTGATGCCGCGCAGTTCGATTCCACGATAACGTTTGAAAAGCAAGGCACCGCGATTGCCGAGCCCCTTCCTGTTTCCGATGAGCAGGGCGACGCGGCAGACGATGACGAGCCCATTGATGCTGCCGAAATTCAGGATGCTGCCGAGGACGAGTCCGTCGAGGCCAACTCTGACGAAGAGCAATACGCGGCAGCCGATCAAGGTGATTCGGCCGAGGTCGAGCAGGAGGAGGTGCCTGCGGTTTCCGAGACTCCCGAGACGGATGAGTCGAGGCCTTACTCCACGCAGATTTTCACCATGCCGACCCCGAGTGGTTCCGGTGCCACGGTTGCCAATGTCGCTCCCACCCAGGACGAAACGGTCGATTCCCTTATGGCCCAGATTTCCTCCCAAGCATCGCCGCGTCCGCAGATGAATGTTCCCGATCCGGCGTCGGCACCGTCGCCTGCACCCTCCTCGTCTCCGCTGGCTTCGGTCCCCGATCCGTCGCTGCCGTCGATGAAGCAGACAAACGTTGCGTCTCGCACGTCGCTGTTCGACCTTCCCGATCCCTCCGCACAGGTCAACGACCCCTTCGCTACCGCCCAGGGTCCCGAACCCACATCGGCACCCGTTGCGCCTCCTATGCCCGTTACGTCGGGCGCACAGCCGATCGAGACCATTTCGGCTCCCGCCCCTGCGGCACCCAAGTCTCGCAAGCGCGGCCTGGGCGGCCTGTTCGGTCGTAAAAAGAAAAACGAACAGGACAGCATGAGTGACTGGCTGGGCGTCGAAGACGATTACGATGCCAAGAAGTCCGGTCGCGGCATCGGTTCGTGGGATAATTTCGAGGACGATAACGATGGCTGGAAGGGCGGCGCTACGTCTTCCGACGGCGCTTCTTCCGAAGATATGCTCTCGGCTGTCGCCTCTATGGGCGACGATGAGCTGCTCGGTCACGATATCTGGTTTGTGGCAACGGGCGCCTCGGATTGTGATGGCGCCGGTATGAAGGCCTTCTTGGCTTCGCATCGCGATAAGCTCCGCGGCGTCTTCTTCATCAATCTTGAATCCGTCGGCGCCGGTAGGCTTTCGGTGGTGACGGTTGAGGGCGAACAGCAGCTGCTCAAGGGCGATCGCCGCATCATGAACCTGGTCAGCAAGGTGTGCAAGTCGTTCCATGTCGATTGTGGCGCGCTCGAGATGCCCTATGCCAAGACCGATACCTACGCCGCGCTCGAGGCGAGCCGCCGAGCCCTCACCATCGCCGGCGTGGACGGCACGCGTCTGGCTTGCGCTCGTACCGAGGACGACCTGCCCCACAATGTCAACCCGACGAACATTGCCACGGTATCCGAGGTCGTGACCGAGGTTATCCGCCGTTCGTAGACGGAGCTCTAAGGAGTCAACGTGTTTTCGTATATTAAGCGCCATTGGCCTGTCTACGTGATTTTGACCTTGATTGCCATTGCGTTGGGGTTTGGAGCCGCCTATATCGTGGGCGCGAAGGGCTCGACCCCCGCCTCCGCAATCAGCGAAGAGGTGGAGCAAGAACAGAGCACGGGTGCCGATGGGATTCCTGAGTCCGAGCAAGCAATCGTTGATGGTGGATCTTCGTCTGCAGAGTAGATACGGCGATTTAAATGATTGAAAGCGGGCGAGCCGGGGGACTGGCTCGCCCGCTTTTTCATCGCGCTAGCGCTTCTTTGGGATTGACCTAAGGCGAGCGAACCATAGGGCTGCGGCACCCGAGGTCAGGAGCGCGGTGATGCAAGCGGCGATGGGGGCTGATCCTGTTGCCGGTAGGTCCTGCGGTAGGGTACAGCGTTGAATGACACTGTCCTCGTCATGTGACTCAAGTTTATCGCCGCCGCCGTTGCGGCAAAGATCGACGCGTGCGCTGTTGGTGAGTGCAGTTTGGGGTGTATAAGCCGACGTTGCCTGCATGTGCACGACTGCGCCCCGAGCGTCTGTGCCAAGGATTGCTCTGGCATCGTCAAGGTCGTCGTGCTCATCTTTGAGATCATCGCGGGTCCAAGAATCCGTATCGCTTCGAGTCGTAAAGTCGGCGGCTGCTGCACCGTATTCAATGCGAATGCCCGTCACGACGGTATTGGATGCAAGGTCGAGTTCTTTCGCCTCGAGCGTGGTGGATTCCGTGGTCGAGACATCCGCCTTCCAGAGGTGCCAGCCGTCGTAATCGACGAGGCGGCAATCCTCACCCAGACTCTCTTTTACTTCGTCGGACTCAAGCCAAGGATTTTCGTGCCCATCGTCAAGCGTCGCGTTTGCCGGCTCATCGATGTCTGTCGAGTCCAACGGCGTCGTGCGATACCACACGTTGCACAGACCGTTGAGGTCGCCGATGGCGACGGGGGTTTCGATTGAGACGAATCTCGCCGTGCCGTCTTTGGCGCACTCAAGATCATCGGTAATCGTAAACTCATCAACCCAAGTAGCGGAATCGTTTCGAGCATCGATGATATAGGAGAAAAGCCCATCCGTATTGGTTTGCATCGCGGCGCGGTTTTTTCCATCGCCGTTAGCCAACAGACCCTTCCCGATAGGTTGGACAAGTTCCTGACGCTTGTCGACCTGTCCTTTGATCTCGATGGGCGCATCCTTCATCGCGACGGATTGGACTTCTCCCGTATCCTTTATTTCAAACGTTATCTCCTCGGCAAGGTCATAGGTCCGCGGAGACATCGTTTCGCGCAACGAGTAGGTGCCGGGTGCAAGATGTTCGATGCGGTGCGGCTTGTCGGATGAGGTCCAGGAGTCTATTTCGGTTTTATCGGGACCATATAAGGTGAGTTGTGCGCCTTTCATTTCCTGCTCTCCGCTTGCATCGACCTTGGAGATATCAACCTTGGTGTAATCGTCGGATACGTTAAGCCGTGCTTCTACAACGGGTGTTTTCTGGTCGGCATAAGCGAGGTCTACGATATGGGGCGTCCGGTCGAGTAAGAAGCCTGCCGGCGCTTGAGTCTCGACAACCTCGTAGCGTGCGGTGCCAGATCCCAGCGGGAGGTCGTCCGCGCGTGCTTCTCCAGTTTCATCCGTTGTGACGGTAGCGACAGTCTCACCGTCGAGCGCGGCAATGCTACCGTCGGGGCGCACGATATCACCCGAGGCACGGATCTCAAAGATGGCGCCCGCGAGGCTGCTGCCGTCTACGACATCGGTTTTAACGATCCTGATGTTTCCGGTCGCGGCGTGGTCATAATACGAGGCGATTGCAACGGGCGTTAGGTTCATGTCGGCGGGTATGTTTACCTCGATCTCTTTGCCGACAAGATAGGGCTCTTTGGCCGAGGTTTCGCGTACATAATAGGTGCCCGGCACGAGCGATTCGGGCAGTGTGACGGTCCCGGTCGCGTCAGTCGTAAAGGTATCCATTACGTTATGTGCTGGATACCAGCAAGTTTGTGAGACAGGTTCGTGATTGCTGTCGAGGAGTTGGAAGGCGAATCCGGCTAGGGGAACAGAAGCGCCTGTTTGGGCATCGCGTTTTACAATCTGGAGATGCGTCGACAGAGCGTGGTTGTCCACGATATATTGAAGCTCGGCGCCGTCGGAAATCTGATTGGCCTCGACGGTCCATTCCCCTGCACGTTTAAAACCCTCTGGGACGGTTTCCGGAACCTCACGAACGGTGTAGCCGGCGCGGTCGTATGGGATGGCTCCGTGGACACCGGCGGGTCGCTTGCCTGCGCCAAACCATGCTTCGGGCTGATCTTTGGTGGAGGCAAAGCCATAGATGTTTGTGGTCAGTGTGCCAACAACCTGCTGAGAGCTGTTGCTGACAACCTCAAAGACAACACCTCCTGCCGGCTGCTCCAGGCCGGATTGATCGCTATTGCCGTAGTCCTTGAATTTGGAAATCTCAAGGTCAAACGCAATGGGGATATCGGAAACGCGCGATTCGATCTCGACCACGCCTGAATCACCGAGCTGGTCGGCTCTAACGGTATAGGACCAGCTATCGTTGGATGGCAGGTAGCCCTCGGGGGCTTTTGATTCATAGATGGTAAAGGTTCCTAGGGGGACATCGGTGAGGGTGGCTCGACCGCTTTCGTCGGTCGTGAGGATTTGCGCCCATCCAGGGGTTGATTGCGACACACACGTGAACTCTGCTCCTGCGAGTGAAGATCCCACCTGGGGGCCGGCATTCGTCGCGGCATCGAGTTTTACGATACACAGGTTGATGGTGCCGGGCTGTTCATCAATGGCGACCTGTCCACCGTCATTCCCCGTGGTAAAGGCGATGCGATCACGACGGGGGACATAGCCGGCCGGCGCCTTCGTTTCAACTAGGTAGTATGCCGTATTGGGCAGAAGTGTTGCCTGTGCTCGACCGTTGCCGTCCATCTTGATGGTGCCGACATGTGCGTCGCCGGCGCTCTCAAAAACATCGAATGTTGCCCCGGTAAACTGATAGGTATTGTTTCCGCTGGTAATAACAGTGTTCGCAGACTGCTTTTGGAAGGAAACAGAGACCGCCGGCAGTACATAGAGCATGTCTTGACGTCTGCTGCCGCCCGATACGGTTCCTAGATAGCGTCGCGCGCGGTGCGGAGCGGCTTTGATGCTTCCTGATTTTGCGCTGTCGTGGAGCCACCGCGCAGCCGCCACGACTTCATCGTCGGCGGTAAAGTGCCCGCTCTTGGTTTTGCCCTGAGCGGTCGTGTAGGAGTAGGTGCCGTCGACATGGGTAGTGCCGTTGAGCATCCATACGGCGAGTTGGGTGGCGGCGCGGGCGCGATCGGGTGAAAGATGGTAACCGCCAAACGACGTGGCGGTAGGATATCCGTGACAAACGATTGCCGCGAACTCGTCGTCGAGCCACACCCAGCCTTGATCAAAGTTGAGCCATGGGCCGCCCGGCTTGGTGGGCCCGGGGCGTTCCTGGTTCATGCAGTAGGCAATCGAGGCGTCTTGAGCTTCATACTTGCCGATGAAGAACGGCCCACAATCATCGCTGATAGTGCGGAAGCCGAGCTGGTCGTAGCCATCGACGGCAAATGCGGCTCCCGGTGCCAGGTAGCCGAACAGCAGGAAGAGGAGCAGGAGCAGCGGACCTGTTGCGATTGCGCTGTGGACAGAGTGCGTGGGTGCGTTGGACATGGCTGCTCCTTATCCCTCGTGCGCCGCATGGGGACGTTGCGACGCGTAGGATGAGGCTACCCCCGAGGTTCATGCGGGTAAGTACCGGAGCCTGACCAAAAGCTTGCCCAATTCCTGACAAATTGAGCTCAAATACAACAATCAAGCAAAAGCGCAGGTAGAAGATAAGGTGAACAGGAAGTCAAAGGTCCTCGTCTCCACAATTGACGCGATTTTCAAACGAATCTCCACAGCTAAAACAAGTATCGCCACCCTTGTATCGAACAAGACAACCGCGTTATACTAGCCAACACACAAGCGGGCATCGCCAAGTGGTAAGGCATCAGCTTCCCAAGCTGACACTCGCGGGTTCGAGTCCCGTTGCCCGCTCCATTCGAATTTCAGGCACGGTAACGTTTCGTTACTGTGCCTTTTTCAATAAAGTGCCGGGACTCGAACCCGACAGGGTGCGAGCGTTAAATAAACGCGAAGCGTTTATAGCGAGCAGGCAAGGTCGCCGATAGGCGACCGCAGCCGGTGCGGATTTGCGAAGCAAATACGCGGACGTCCCGTTGCCCGCTCCATCGAGCGCGGGAGACCTTGGGACGGCCAATTCAACAAAGTCTTCCCCATCGTCTCCGTGAATCCGAGGAGATCGACCGCAGCCGGTGCGGATTTGCGAAGCAAATACGCGGACGTCCCGTTGCCCGCTCCATCGAGCGCGGGAGACCTTGGGACGGCCAATTCAACAAAGTCTTCCCCATCGTCTCCGTGAATCCGAGGAGATCGACCGCAGCCGGTGCGGATTTGCGAAGCAAATGCGCGGATGTCCCCATGCCCGCTCCAATTCCAAAATGTTAGGTTAATGCCTGCTGCCCATACTCGCACCCGCGCACGGTACAATGGTTAAGTTACGACCAACGTGCCAATAACCAAAAAGGAGCCGCTATGATCGATCGCTATACCCGCCCGGAGATGGGACATATCTTCTCCCTCGAGAACAAGTATGCCATTTGGCAGGAGATCGAGGTTCTGGCCTGCGAGGCCCAGGCGGAGCTCGGCAAGATCGGCATTTCTAAAGACGAAGCCCAGTGGATCCGCGACCATGCCAACTTTGAGAAGGCGAAGGTCGATGAGATCGAGGAGGTCACGCGCCACGATGTCATCGCCTTCCTGACCAACATGAAGGAATATATCGACGCCGATGTTCCCGAGGGCGAGCCCAAGCCTAGTCGCTGGGTTCACTACGGTATGACCAGCTCCGACCTGGGTGATACTGCTCTGTGCTATCAGCTTACTCAGGCGTGTGACCTGATTATCGAGGACGTCAAGAAGCTCGGCGTGATCTGCAAGCGCCGCGCCTTCGAGGAGCGCAATACGCTCTGCGCCGGACGCACCCATGGCATCCATGCTGAGCCGATGACCTTCGGCATGAAGTTTGGCTCTTGGGCATGGGAACTCAAGCGCGACCTTGATCGTCTTGAGGATGCTCGCAAGAACGTTGCCTTCGGTGCCATCTCCGGTGCCGTCGGCACCTACAGCTCCATCGAGCCGTTCGTCGAGGAGTACGTCTGTGAGCACCTGGGTCTGGTTCACGACCCGCTGTCCACGCAGGTCATCAGCCGCGATCACCACGCCTATCTTGCCGGCGTGCTTGCCACTACAGCGGCCACCTGCGAGCGCATCGCGACCGAGGTCCGCAACCTGCAGAAGACCGATACACTCGAGGCCGAGGAGCCCTTCCGCAAGGGCCAAAAGGGCAGCTCCGCCATGCCGCACAAGCGCAACCCCATCACCATGGAGAAGGTCTGCGGTCTGTCGCGCGTCGTGAAGTCCAACGCCCAGGTCGCCTTCGACAACGTCGCCCTGTGGCACGAGCGCGACATTTCGCACTCTTCCGCCGAGCGTGTCGCCCAGGCCGATAGCTTCATCGCGCTTGACCATATGTTCCAGTGCCTCATTCGCGTTATCGACGGCCTGCAGCTGTATCCGGCCCGCATGATGGCCAATCTCAACAAGACCCGCGGCCTCATCTTCTCCTCCAAGGTCCTGCTTGCCCTCGTCGATACGGGTATCACCCGCGAGGATGCGTACGCCATTGTGCAGGAGAACGCCATGGCCACCTGGCACGAGGTGCAGGATTGTGTCTCTGGCCCCACCTTTAAGGAGCGTCTCGAGGCCGATCCGCGCTGCACCGTCAGCCAGGAGAAGCTCGACGAGATTTTTGATCCGTGGGACTTCCTCACCCGCATCGATACGGTCTTCGATCGCCTGGAGCAGCTGAGCTTCGAGTAGGGTTAACCTAATTCGACCGCTTGCGGATGCATTTCAACCTTTGGCGCCTTGCCCGTCTTGGGCGAGGCGCTTTTTTACTGTCGCATATGCGCCCGGGTAATAAAATGAACTCCGACTGCTGTTTCGATGAAAGGGGGCACGTGCCCAGACGCATCAAGCGGGCCACCATCGTCTCGTTTACGCTCATACTCCTTGTTGCCGTCTGTGCGGGCTCCCTGACGTATACCGTTCGAAGCAGTTCTTCCTCCTCGAATGAAGCCGATAGAGATCTCCCGGTGCTCAAAATCGGCGTTACGGATAACGACCCCTATGTGTATGTCGATACCACGGGCGATTACGCCGGTATCGATATCGACATCGCCCGCGAGGCCTGCAAGCGTGCGGGGCTCAAGCCACAGTTTGTCGATATTGACTGGAACGATCGCGACCGGCTGCTCAAAAACGGTGATATCGATTGCCTGTGGTGTGACTATTCTCCCTGTTATCGCGAGGATAAGTATTACTGGACCGAGCCGTATCTAACCGTGACGGTCTCGGTTGCCGCCAAGAAAACGAGTGGCATCAAGTCCTTGGCACATCTCGATGGAAGTAAGACCATTGCGGTGATTGCGGGTTCGGTGAGTGAACGCCGATTGCTTGCGGGGGATCTGGGGGTCTCGTCGGACGTTCAAATCAAATCATATGGCTCTGCCGAACTCTGCAAAGCCGCTCTAGTCAAAGGGTACGTTGACTGCTGGATGGCGGATGTCCAGTCGCTTGACCGACTCGTTGCTCAGTATCCCGGCGTTTACCGTGTGTTTGCCGACAATGTTATGACGGTTGACCTGGGCGTCGCGTTTGATGACAGCTATGAAGGATCGGTCGTAAAGGATCTCAATACCGCGCTGTTCGACATGGATCGAGATGGCACGATTGACCGTATTGTGGGCAATTACAAGACAGGAGCGACGACGGGCGGGCAAGGAGGAAATTCATGACAACTGATGAGCACCGCTTGAGTCGAAAGACTCTGAACGTCATAGCTGCCAGCGTTATTGTCAGCGCCGTCTTGTTAGGCCTGTTGTATACGGTTGGAACCCATCGCTGCCTCGAAAAAACGCTTGGGTTTGGCCAAGAAACCATGGTGTTTTTGGAGAACGCTTGCGAAAAATATGACCGCTACGAACAGGGGAGAAAAACCGAGGCGACGCACGATTTGCTCGCCGCGGTCGAATCGTTTGCGACGTTCCTGTCCTCTGATCGCGTTGAGGTTAACGACGATCTTATCGAGCAATTTGTCCATGCCGAGAACCTTTCGGGGCTGATGGTCATGGACTCCGATGGCCATATGGCTGCCCACTACGACATCGATGGTCGCGATCCGCTCATGTTGTGGCGAGATGAGTTGGCCTGTTCGCCGGTCGCATCGATGTATCAAGGTTCCAAAGTGACCTACTCAACTGTCGATGAGCGCCGTGGTGTCGTTTTTGCCGTCTGTGCTGTTCCGTATGGCGACGGCGTTGCCCTGGCATACCGCTCACTTGTTTCCGATACGGCGGACGACTATTCATATGCCATAGCCGACGTGCTTTCGAACAGTACCTTCCACCAGGGTCCCACGGTGCTTGTTATGGAGGATGCGGAGATTGTCTCATCCAACAGTGCCGATGCTGACGTGTCGCTCGCCCGACTCCTCACCAGCGTAGGAGTTGAGTGGAAAGACGACGGCCTGACGCGCATCGAATATCGAGGAGACGAATGGTATGCCGTGCGTGCGGCATATAAGGACTACCGCCTGTTTGCGCTATATCCCAAATCTGAGGTCATGTCTGACAGGATTTCATTTGTCGCCGTCGGCGTCTTGGTGTGTCTTGCGTTTTGGGTCGTGGTGCTGTTGGCTCGAAATATCGTTGACCACCGCAATTTGGTCGAAAAGGATAAACAGCTCGGCATTATCAATGCCATAAGCGCCATCTACGATTCGACCTTCCTTTTGCATCTCGACACCCTCGAGATCGAGGGGATCAATATGTCGCCGGCGATAGCGAAAATATTTGCCGAGCACAGCGAGGCATATGACTTTATGGACACGGTCTGCCGGGATATCGTGAGCCCCGAAAGCCGCGAAGCGGTTGTGGGCCTCGTAGATGTAAGTTCGCTTCGTGAACGTATGGAGGGCGTACCGTACTTGGCTGCCGAGGTGCGAGATTGTCGAGGCGCTTGGTACTCGCTACAGGTTGTCCCCCAGCATCGCGATGAGCAAGGCCGGCTGGAGTCGGTCGTCGTGGCGACGCACAACATATCGATGGTCAAGCATGCCGAGGAGCTGTCATATCAAGACAAACTGACGGGGCTTCGCAACCGCAACTATCTTGAATCGCGCGGAGATAGCCTGGTAAACGAGGACTTGCCCGTGAGCGTGATTATGTTGGACTGCAATTATCTCAAGCGGACCAACGACATCTATGGTCACGAGATGGGGGATGAACTGCTGCGACGGACGGCGTCCGTGCTGCGGCGGGTGGCTGGTGCGGATTATCTGCCGATGCGCCTTGGCGGCGACGAGTTTTTGCTGGTTTGCCCCCATACTGACAACGAGTCTGCGCTCGGGCTGGAACAGGATCTTCGTCTCGGTCTTGCCGCGGTAAGCGATGAGGCCCTGACGGTCAGCGCATCGATTGGCGTGGCGACCGTCGAGACGGCTGGAAATACGCTGGCCGATGTATATCGTGTCGCCGACCACAATATGTATCGGGAGAAGCGCACGGTCCACGCACAGGGTGCGGACTGCTAATCTTGCCCCCGCGAGTCCATGCATCGTAGGATGTTGAATCGGTGCTTGCGATAATAAGTCGGCCCAGGCGGGGATAATAGACGTCTGAAATTTCTTTCTGAGAGGGGATCTCAATGATTAGTTTTGACTACAAGCCGCAGGGTGTATGCTCTCGCAATATTCACCTCAATCTCTCTGACGATGGCAGCAAGGTGCTGGGCGTTGAGTTTACCGGCGGCTGTGACGGCAATCTCAAGGCAATCTCCAAGTTAGTCGAGGGTGCTCCTGCCGATCGCGTAATCGAGGTTCTCGCCGGTAATACCTGCGGTATGAAAAAGACCTCTTGCGCCGATCAGCTTACGCGCGCTATCGAGGCCGCTCGCGCCGAGATCGCCTAATGGGTATCGCCGACCACATCAAGAATGGAATATCGCGCCGTGGCTTTGTGCTCGGCGGTGCTGCCGCGGGCGCTGCCACGGTGCTTGCCGGTTGCTCGAAAAAAACGGGCACCAGCGACGATGCCGCCGGCGAGCCGCAAGTTATCAAGGACGATTCGAAGATTGTCTCGATCACTGATGAGTACGAAGCTGTTGATATCGATCTTGAGCCGGCGGCGTCGTGGACGCTGCCGCTGGGCACGCTGCTGTACTACTGCGATGGCGACTACGCTGCCGCGATGATGGCGCCTGCTTCTGCCCTGCATGCCAATACGCTTGGTGTGCTCAACCTGGGCGATGGCTCGCTTACCACACTTATCGAGGATCCCGTTGAGGGAACCGGTTATGCGTTTTACGACGTTCGCGCGGGTGATGGCGTGTTCGCGTGGGTCGAGATGAACTTTGCCAATGCGTCTTGGAAACTCTATGCGCAAAACCTTGCAGGCTCCTCCCTTACCGGCAACGCTGTCGAGCTCGATCGCGGTGGCGAAAATTACGATCCGCCGCTCTTCACAGCGTATGGGTCGTCGGTCATCTGGTATAAGATGCCCTCGTCCGGCGGCAGCAAGACGAGTAACGATTCGTACTGCTACCGTCAGTCGCCTAGCGAGTCCAAGCCTGAGACTATTTGGAAGTCGACGGGCCGCTTCGCATCCGCCCCGCGTGTGAGCGACGGCATCCTGACCATCTCGCCCCGCGTGCACAATGATGAGGGCGTCTATTACGGTATGACGGCGATCGACCTGACTGACGGCAACAATACGAAGCGAGCTCAGCTGGTGCTTCCTTCGTCGGTTTCGCCTTTCGAGGCCGTGTATATGGGCGACACCTTCGTGTTCTCCATTGAGGCGACGTATAACGGTGTGGGTAGCCTGGGCAATATGGGCACCTATATCGGTAACGAGGGCGGGCCGTACCTCTTCCTTTCGCGTGAGCCGCTCGCGTGCGTTGCGGGAAGGAAAAATAAATACCTGGTTAAAGTCCAGGCGTCGCATTTTTTGATTGACACTTCGGCTAAGACCTACGGCTCGCTTCTGTCGCCCGACCGAGCCCTGGAGTATGGCGATTATCCAGCTACGGCGGGAAAATCGGACTCATTCCTTACGTACGCCACGGTGCGCAACAGCCAGGGTATACCAGAGACGGTCACCGCACGCCTATTCTCTCTTTAAGCTTAGAGGGGTTAAAAAGGCGCCAACAGGGGAATAAGCGCGTTGTAATTGTGAGTACCGCCCGCCGAGCTGCCGCGTCATAGCGGCATCCGGCGGGCTCAGGTGCGTTAAAATGGGCTTGTTCTTAGCTAATTGAGACAGGGGGGCCGTGTTATGGCTTCAGATGCAAAAAAGATTCTGCTGGTCGAGGATGAGAAGGCAATCCGTGACGCCGTCGCTGCCTATCTCGAGCGCGAAGGCTACTGGGTTGTGGGCGTCGGCGACGGCCAGTCCGCGATCGAGGAGTTCGAGAAGCATCAGTTTGACCTGGTCGTGCTCGACCTTATGCTCCCCAAGATCCCCGGCGAGCGTGTTTGCCGCACCATTCGCGATACCTCGGATGTCCCCATCATCATGCTGACGGCTAAGGGCGAGATCGAGGACCGTATTATCGGTCTTGAGCTCGGCGCCGACGACTATCTGATTAAGCCGTTCTCGCCGCGCGAGCTCGTCGCCCGCGTTCGCGCTCTGTTCCGCCGTGCCCATCAGGCCGACGAGCCCGCCGTCGAGGTACTCGACTTCGGCGATCTGGTCATCGATATCTCGGGCCACAAGATCTTGGTCGAGGGCAAGGAAGTCGATCTGACGGCTTCCGAGTTCAAGCTGCTCACCACGCTTGCTCGTCATCCCGGCCGTGTTTACAACCGTATGGAGCTGGTCGAGAAGGTGCTTGGGTACGACTTTGAGGGCTATGAGCGCACCATCGATAGCCACGTGAAGAACCTTCGCGCCAAGCTGGGCGATGATCCCAAGAAGCCCAAGTGGCTCTACACCGTCCATGGTGTCGGCTATCGTTTCGAGGCTCCGGCCAAGACCGATAAGTCGGACGAGAAATAGGGAAATCACATATGACACCTGCGCGCTTTGAAATCGGACAAAAGCACAAGCAGGAGAGCGAGGCGGGTTCCAAGGCTAGTTGGAACACGCCTCGTTCCGATTCACGGCCAACGATGAGCTATCCCTCGCGCATGGCACTTGCTTTTGCTCTGACATCGCTCATGACGGTATTGGTGCTGGTGGGCGTGGTCTCTGTTGTGTGGGGCACGGTCTTTTCGGATTACACGCGCTCTAATATCGTCGAAATCGCAAATTCCGCTGCCGAAAAGCTTGCGACGTCGTATGAGGAAAACGGCAATTGGACTGCGGGCGAGCTACGTACGGTCGCGACATCGAGTTTGGTGTCCGACGATTTGGGTATGCAGGTCGTCAACAAGAAAGGCGTTGTCGTTTATGACGACTCATGGCCTTCGGCAAGCGCGACCGCCGATGTGCGCGAGAACGAATCGCCGTCGAGCAGCTCGAGCGGGAAAAAAGCATCGCATAGTCCGGTCTCGTCGGCTCCCACCGGCTCCGATAGCGTTGCAAACGTCGAAATCATAACGTCTTCCGGCGAGCATGTCGGACAGGTAAAGCTGTGGGCCATCGGCTCCGATGCCTTGCTCACCAAGGCAGATTCTGCGTTTAGGGAGAAGACCTTTAACGCCATGGCCCTTGCTGCGGTTGTTGCAGTTTGCATTTCGGTCGTTATCGGATCACTCGTGTCGCGCATGCTCACCAAGCCGATTCACCGTATTACCAGCACGGCCAAGCAAATTCGCGATGGCGATCTGTCTGCTCGTACGGGCTTGCGCGGCGATGACGAGATTGATCAGCTGGGTGAGACCTTCGATGAGATGGCCACTTCGCTCGAGAAGGATATGAAACACGAGAAGCGCCTGACCTCAGACGTGGCTCACGAACTTCGTACTCCGCTTATGGCCATGCTCGCGACAGTCGAAGCCATGCAGGATGGGGTGTATCCCACCGACGACGAGCATCTGGAAACCGTTGCATCCGAGACACGTCGCCTGGCCCGTCTGGTGCAGCAGATGCTCGATCTATCGCGCATGGAAAACAGCACAGCGCCGCTCAACCTTGAGCCGGTGGACATGGTTCCCTTCGTGCGTTCCATCGTCAACGCTCAGGAGCGCCTGTTTGTTGACCGCGATCTGCGCTTGCGCTTTGCAGATGAAACCCAGGGTCACGACGATGTCGTCGAGGCCGATCCCGACATGATCACGCAGTGTGTCATCAATCTCATGAGCAACGCCATGCGCTACACCCCCGAGGGCGGTTGGGTCGTGGTGTCGGTGCTCAGTGACCGCAAGCATGTCAGTATTGCCGTTTCGGATACCGGCATCGGTATTGCCAAGGACGATCTGTCGCGCATCTTTGGTCGTTTTTGGCGTGCCGACGCCAGTCGCGCCCGCGAGGCGGGTGGCCTGGGCGTGGGCCTCGCCGTGACTAAACAAATCGTCGAGCGCCATCATGGCTACATTTCCGTGGAGTCGGAGCTTGGAAAGGGTACGACTTTTACAATTCATCTGCCTCGCGAGCACACGGCGGACGCGGCATCTACTACAATGGAGCACTAGCTTTTCGCTATTCGGTGAAGGAGGGGTTTCGTCCCTGCCGCTCCGAGTTTGCGAAAACGTGCGGGAAAGAACCCGCATTACTGTCGTATTTTGGTAAGGAGTGACTCACGTGACAACGATGGAGCGTCGTCCGGATTCCCGTGGCAAGGTTCGTGATATCTACGATGCCGGTGAAAACCTGCTGATGGTCGCCACCGACCGCATTTCTGCGTTCGACTTCATTCTTCCCGACGAGATTCCGTTTAAGGGAGAGGTGCTCAACCGCATCTCGGCATTCTGGTTCGATAAGTTTGCCGACATCGTTCCCAACCACCTCGTTTCCATCGACCCGGCGGATTTCCCTGAGGAGTTTGCTGAGTATCGTGACTACCTCGCCGGCCGCGCCATGCTGGTTAAGAAGGCCCAGACGATTCCTATCGAGTGCATCGTCCGCGGCTATCTGACCGGTTCGGGCAAGAAGACCTACGACGAGAACGGCACCGTCTGCGGCATCCAGCTGCCTGAGGGCCTGACCGAGGCCTCCAAGCTTCCCGAGCCGCTGTTCACCCCGTCCACGAAGGCCGAGATCGGTGATCACGACGAGAATATCTCGTTTGAGCGTTGTTGCGAGATCGTTGGCGAGGACATCGCCACGCAGATTCGCGATCTGTCCCTCAAGATCTACAAGGCTGCTGCCGAGTATGCAGCGACTCGTGGCATCATCATTGCCGACACCAAGTTCGAGTTTGGTGTTATTGATGGCAAGGTCACGCTGATCGACGAGTGCCTCACGCCCGACTCCAGCCGTTTCTGGCCTGCTGCCAGCTACGAGGAGGGCAAGATCCAGCCTAGCTACGACAAGCAATTCGTCCGCAATTGGCTCAAGGCCAACTGGGATATGACGGGGGAGACCCCGCACCTGCCCGCCGAGGTCATCGATGGCACGTCCGAGCGCTATCGCGAGGCCTTCCAGATCATCACGGGCTCCCAGTTCACAAGCATGAAGGAGAACGCATAAGTGAGTACCCGTAGCGCCACGAACAAGCGCACGCAATCCCACGAGGTTACCGGGGTTGCGCGCAAGTCCGCCGCATCTGCTAAGCCCGCCCGTCAGGCAGCGAGCTCTGTCCGCGTCGTGCCAGCATCATCCAAGGCACGCCGCAAAGAGCTCGAGAAGGGTGAAAACCTGGACGGCCTTTCCAAGGAGGAGAAGCGCGCCCGCAAGGCCAAGCAGCGTGCTCGCGAGGATCGTATCTACACGGTGTCGAATATTCTTCTCAAGCAGGATGAGGACTACACCAAGCGCCGCCGTATTTGGTGGGCTGTGCTCGCTATCGGCATGGTGCTCGTCGTGGCAATTGGGGCCTCGCTCTACTTCGCTCCCGGCGGCACGGTGTCCAGTCCCGTCCAGATGGTCGGCATCATTTTGTCCTATGTCATCATTCTGGGTGACTTTATCTACGACTTCGTTCGTATTCGTCCTCTGCGCAACAGGTATCGCACGCAGGCCGAGGGCATGTCCGAGAACAAGCTCAACGCTCTTATTGAGCGTGCGGCTGCCGAGGAGGACAAGAAGGCCTCCAAGAAGAAGTAGTAGCGTTACAACCTATAGATATCGCTAAGATATAAGGCGCGTCGTTTTTTGCGGCGCGCCTTTTTACTGTCCTATAGATAGATGGAGTGGCACATGATTCGAGCTGCCCTGACGGTCGAAGAGGCTCTGGAGGGCATGAAGGCCCTGGAGCCCAAGATCAAAAATTATGCACGTCTCGTTGTCCGCAAGGGCGTAAACGTTAAGCCCGGCCAGGAGGTCGTCGTTCAGTCTCCCGTCGAGTGCGCGTCATTTGCGCGCGTGGTGGTTGCGGAGGCTTATGACGCTGGTGCCGGTCACGTGACGGTCATCTGGGCCGACGACGCCGTGACGAGGCTTACGTACGAGCATGTCGAGAAAAGTTACTTTGAGCAGACGCCCGAGTGGAAGCGCATGCAGTTGGATTCGTTGGCCCAGGACGGTGCCTGCTTTATCTTTATCGAGGGTGCCGATCCTGCAGCCCTCAAGGGCATCGATCCAGCCAAGCCGGCTGCGGCATCCAAGGCGAGGAATACGCAGTGCAAAGTTTTCCGCCGTGGACTGGATTACAACATCAATCCGTGGTGCATCGCCGGCGCTCCGGTCGTGGTTTGGGCGCGCGAGGTGTTCCCGGGAGACGCCGATGAGGTTGCAATCTATAAGCTGTGGAATGCGATTCTGCACACCGCTCGCGCCGATGGCCAGGACCCGGAGAGCGACTGGGAGCTTCATGACGCGGCGTTCGAAAAGAACTTGCGCTTCCTGAACGACAATCGTTTTGACCGGCTGCATTACACCGCGGCAAATGGAACCGATCTGACGATTGGCATGACGAAGGGTCACGAGTGGGCCGGCGGCAAGGGTAAGACGCCCGATGGACATCCCTTCTTCCCCAACATCCCCACCGAGGAGGTCTTCACCTCGCCTGATCGTATGCGTGCCGACGGTATCGTGTATTCGGCTATGCCGCTCATTCACCACGGTAACAAGGTTGACGATTTTTGGATTAAGTTCGAGAACGGTCGCGTGGTGGATTACGACGCCCGTGTGGGCAAGGCGACGCTTGCGAGCATTATTGACACCGATGAAGGTGCCGCTCATCTGGGTGAGGCCGCGCTCATTTCCAAGAACACTCCGATCCGCGAAAGTGGCGTACTGTTCTACGATACGCTCTATGACGAGAACGCTAGCTGCCATCTCGCGCTAGGTGTCGGTTTCCCCGAATGCATCGAGGGTGGGTATGACATGTCCAAGGAAGAGCTCCTGGAGCATGGCGTTAACGTCTCGAGCACGCACGTCGATTTTATGATTGGCACGGACGACATCGATATTACGGGCATTACGCCTGATGGACGTGAAGTTGTGATTTTCCAGAACGGCCAATGGAGTTGGGAATAGTCCCAGACCGTGGTACAATGCCACCCGCGGGCCGTTAGCTCAGCTGGCAGAGCAGGGGACTTTTAATCCCAAGGTCCAGGGTTCGAACCCCTGACGGCCCACCATAGAATGGAAAAGCGACTGGCGGATGCCGGCCGCTTTTTTGTTGCCGCGACGCGGGTTCGAACCCGAAAGGGCGCGGAGCTGAGTAAACGCGTGAGCGTTTGCCAGCGCAGCGCGCAAGGCGCGAAGCGCCGCAGCGGCCGCCTGCGGAGCAGGCTGAACCCCTGACGGCCCACCCAAAGTAAGGAATACGAAATGAAAACAAATAGATACGGAATTAGCGGCAGCACATTAAAGATAATAGCAGCCATTTCGATGGTTCTCGATCATGTAAGCAGGATCGTCCTGACCAATGGAATCATGACTCACGCATCGTACAGTCAGATATCAGACGAACAGTGGGCGATTCTAAGCGAGGCTTCGGATATGCTTCATGTTCTTGGCAGAATTGCATTTCCCTTATTTTGCTTTTTGATAGTTGAGGGATTTTTGCATACTCATGACTTAAAGAAGTACCTGCGAAATATGCTTGTCTTCGCAATCATTGCGGAGCCCATATACGATTTCGTCCAAACCGGACAACTATTTGACCTTCGGCAACAAAATGTTATGTGTGAGCTCCTGCTTTCCTTGGTCTTTTTGATTGTTCTGGAAAAGATACAAAGTCTTTCAAAACGGAAAAGATACATCGCAGAAACTGCTCTGATTGTTTTGACAGCACTGGCAGATGAATACACTAAACTAGATGGCGGTGTGTATGGCATTATGCTTGTGGCTGCATTCTATTTATTCCACGACAGCAAGGCCAAGATGTTCTTTGCTGCAGTATGTGCAGTGCTCCTTTCGTCATGCCATATAGTTGGCGGCGGATTTGAGTTTGCTACAGCTAATGTATTTAATCCTGATGTTGCTGCCGCGGTCGTTTCGTTGCTGCTTATCAATCTTTATAATGGTAAGCGAGGGCTGAAGCTCAAATATTTCTTCTACATTTTCTATCCGGCACATCTTGCTCTGCTTTATGGTGTCTCACTTATTGTTTTGAACTGTCTTTAAAAACTCTCAAACAAGTCTCTGAAAACGGAAACAAACTGACTCTAAGACTGCTTGTGAATTTCCGGAAGACCTGAGAGATGCGAGGATAGGCAACGAGGGCTGCAGAGAGATGCTTCTCAGTTCTCTGGCGGATCGCACGTATCTGTATGAGGATCACTTCCACACACTCATTAATAACAGTGATAAACACGGCAGATCCTCAAAACATGAGGCTGTGGAGGTCGAACGATGCCTCGAAAGCATGAATGGCAGCGAGAAAATGAGTTCGGAAGCGCCCTCTGGATGATCCAGCATAGAATAGAAAGCGATCGGCTCCGGCTGGTCGCTTTTTTGTTGCCGGTGTACGGGTTCGAACCCGAACTTCTCTATATATAAGAACGCTTGGCGAACAAAACCTGCCTTTTACCGACGGGAAACAAATAGCTGATGCTTTTGGAGTAAAGTGGCGCTCCAGAGATGACCGATGCCTTAACACCTATAAACCAGCTGGTCATCGCCAATATCAGAAGCCAATGCTTCAGTTTTAGCCTCAGTGATGCGACTGAGGGACCTATTCATTTGTGAACAAAATATGGAGTGCGCGATTCCCGCCCACGGCGCCCCTCCGGTCTGGCAATATATCTCCTTGCCGCGCGGCCCGGTCGGACCGGATCAGCCGCCAGGCGTGCACCTTGAGAACCGG